>JBGCFR010000065.1:0-45338 GCA_045107045.1 Crocinitomicaceae bacterium | reverse complement strand
TAAGTTTATGGTTAGTTGATACTATGCAATAATGGTGCCTCGAAATTAAAGAAAGTATTTTTAGTTTTTCTAATTAAACTCTTAAAATTAGCCAATTTTAAGTATTATTTTGATAATTTTAACTCAAATTTAACAAGTTATGAAAATATTAAATTTGATTGTAGTTGTATTTGCATCAGTTTTCGCTTATTCACAAAGTGAAACAGAGATGCCATATTCTTTTAAACATTCAATTTATAATATAAGAAATACTGAAGTTTATAATGGAAACCCATTAGATGTTAATGCTTTACTTGTTGAGGATGCCATGTCAGGCTCAGATTTTCCGCGTGCTGGCAAGTTAGAGCCAGTAAATATAAATTTAAATAATTCTGGTACTTGGTATGATTTACCTTCAGGAGATAAACTATGGCGTTTAAAGTTAAAGGTGCCAAATGCCTTAGCAGTTAGTGCTTACTTTGATGACCTAATGATCCCTCAGGGAGGAAAACTCTATGCCTATTCACCGGACTATAATGAAGTACTTGAGGTGTACACGAGTGAAAATAATCCTGAATCTGGATTTTATGCCACTGATTATGTACACGGTGATGTTATTGTACTAGAATATATTGAGCCATATCAAATGCTAGGTGCTGGTCGGATTTCCTTAAACGGCTTAAACGGTTTTTATACTATGATAGAACCATTACGTAATCCATTAGCAAGAGGAGACGATAGAGCGGGAACCTGTCAAGTTGATGTGAATTGTTCGGAAGGAAATAATTGGCGTCCAGAAATTGATGGGGTGGTACGGATTACTGTTTTGACTGGTGGAGATACGGGGTTTTGCTCTGGAAGTCTAGTAAATAATACAGCAGAAGATTGTACACCTTATGTATTGTCAGCACATCATTGTGCAACTGATGACAATAATATTAATGCTAGTGCTGCTGATTTTGCACAATGGATTTTTAGATTTAATTTTCAAAGGTCTTCCTGCGGTGTTTCAGTCATTTCAGGCTCATATTCGAAAGTTGGCTGTGCTAAAATTGCTAATAGTACCAATAATGGTGGAATTTTAGGGTCTGATTATTTATTAGTAGAATTATCTGAATTGTTGGATGAAAGCAAAATGCCATATTTTAATGGATGGGATGCATCAGGATTAGGAAGTTCTAGTGGAGTGCAGATTCATCATCCAGCTGGTGACGAAAAAAAGATTTCAACTTATAATCAAAATTTAACAACTTCTAATTGGCCTACTTCTCCAAGTGGTTCGCATTGGAGAGTAAAATGGATTGCAACACCAAACGGACATGGTATTTCAGAAGGTGGATCTTCAGGTTCACCAATCTTTAATGCGGAGAAATTAATTATTGGACAGTTATCTGGCGGTCAATCAGAATGTGCAGATGTAAATCCAAACGGTCAAACACTTCCTGATTTATGTGGAAAAATGTCATACAATTGGACTGGAAATGCCAATGTTGACTTAATTGGTCCTTATTTAGATCCAATAGGCAATGGCACTACAAAAGTAATGCAAGGAAATTACTATTTATGTTCTCAAGGAAACGGAACTGTAAATGGAATTAATGACTATTCCGATCTAGAAAATTTAGTTTTGTTTCCGAATCCTTCGAAAAATACATTTGCTCTTAAGTTAAATACAGCTGATTTGTTGGATGTGAAAATTTTCAATCAAATTGGACAAGAGGTCGTGAGTTTTACAGCTTATGAAGTTGGTGATCCAATCAATATTTCTTACTTAAGCGGAGGGATTTACTATGTGAAAGTTGGTAATAATGGTATATGGAGAACTGAAAAAATGATTGTTTTATAGGATTATCATTCAAATTAATAAACACTAAAGCCAGATATATAAATATCTGGCTTTAGTGTTTTAGTGCTCTGGACAGGAGTACTAAAATTTATGTTCAGTTTCTATTCAAGTCCTTTTCTAATACTGGAAAATTCGGATAAAGTGAGCCACCAAAAACGGATTAAAGTGAACCGTCTAAATGAAGTCCTATAAATTGACTCTTTTGTTTTTTAAAATTACTATTTTTTTGTTAACTTTTTTCTCATTGACTCTCCTTTTAAATTAATTCTGTGTGCAGAATGAACCAGTCGGTCTAAAATTGCGTCAGCAATTGTTTGTTCTCCTATAATTTGATGCCAGGCATTTGTTGGTAATTGAGAAGCGATTATAGTTGATCTTTTTCCATGCCGATCCTCAATAATTTCCATTAAAATATGTCTATTAATATTGTCTAAAGTCCTTAATCCAAAGTCATCTAATATTAACAGATCCTGTTTCTCGAGTTTATTGACTTCCCTTAAGTAAGAACCATCAGCTTTAGCTGTTTTTAATTTTGTAAAAAGCTTATGAGTATTGAAATACATCACTCTGTAACCTAAGGAACAAGCTTGATAACCTAAAGCTGAAGCTATGTAGCTTTTCCCAACACCGGTGCTTCCAGTAATTAGTATACTTTCGTTTTTTTTAATAAAATCACATGGTGTAAAACGTTGTATTTGATTTTTGTCTATATTTCTACTTGACTGATAGTCTATGTTTTCCAAAACTGCTTTATATCTAAACTTGGCAGCTTTTGTTAAACGATCTATTTTTCTATTGAGCCTGTCATCCCATTCAGATTGCATTAAATAGGCAATCAGTTCGTCATTTGTATATTCAATACTAGTTGTTTTTAGGGCTTCATTAAAAGCTCTTTGCATTCCATAGAAGCGCAATTGCTTCATTTTTTCTAATGTTTGTGTATTCATATGTAATAAAATTTAGTGTTACTTATTTATAATAATCTTCTCCTCTTATATTTTGATGTGGAGGTACTTCATCATATTCTTGTGGAATCTCTTCTATAGTATCCCATCCTTTTTCAAGGATTTTAACGATAATATTATAGCTATAAGCTTCATAAGAAAAAGCTCTTTTACAAGCATTGTTTAGCCTTGTATTTCCAACCTTCTTTGCTAAATGTAAAATTCCCACGCAAGATTTATAAGACTGTTCAGGATGCTGTTTTTGATCTAAAATATTAATGATATATGCTTTGCATTCATCACCAATGTTTGTTGCCCAACTGATAAACCTTTCTGGATTCCAATCACTAACAAACCTGTGATAAGTTGACATATGTTCTTTGATTGTAGAATAAGCGTATCTTTTTCTATTCCTTTTATGAGAAGCTACTAGATGATCTTTATGATAAATTTCAATTAAACTTTCTGAATAAATAATCCTAACCTTCTTTCCAAGATATTTGTATGGAACGCTGTAATAATGCTTATCCTTGTTCAGGTAAGTGTGGCCATTTTTATGAACTGTACTGCTAGCGTACTGTTTTAGCTCATATCTTTTTAATGGTAATGGTTTTAATGTTGATTTCTCAACTTCTTCAAATAGTGAGGCACGCGTATAGTCTCTACCTCTAAAAGACATATTATTGTGATGCTTTAGTAATGTTAAAATATGAGTGTTGATGGAAGTTACACTTGTAAAAGTCTGATCTCTGAGCTTAGCAAAAACTCTGGTGTAAATAATTCTTACTGCATTTTCTACAATAGCTTTATCTCTTGGTTTATAAGCTCTGGTTGGTAATACTGCTGTTTCATAATGATCTGAAAAGTCAGCAAAAGTCTCGTTTACTTTAGGTTCATATCGTGAACTCTTAGTCACAGCAGCTTTAAGATTATCAACAACTAATGCTCTTGGAACACCGCCGTAAAACCATAATGCATTTTCAACACATTTAATAAAATCTTCTTTCTTTTGACTTACACAAGCTTCTACATAAGTGTATTGACTACTGCCTAACACACATACAAAAACTTCTAAATCTTGTAACTCTCCCGTTTTAATGTCTACTATGCTGAGTTTTTTTCCTGTAAAGTCAATAAATAGTTTATCTCCTACTTTATGCGTAAAGTGCATTACTGGAGACATTTCTTTTCGCCAATTTAAGTACCAGTACCTAAACTGTGAAAACATAAAGCCATCAGGATGCTTTTCTTTATATTCTTCCCATAACAATCGTTGAGTAACGCCCGTTTTCCTTATTTCCCTATCAAAGTAAGGAAAGTAACCTTCTAAAACTTTGAGTTGTTCTGTCTTAGGCTTATCCTCGGATTTAAATAACTTACTTAGTTCCTCAATGTTCATTTGATTAACCTCATAAGAAGTGAGTTTATATTGCTGGAAAAAATCAATGTACTTTGTTATTGTATTTCTCGAAATTCCTAGAACTTTACTTATTTGGCGTTTACTATGACCTTCAGAATAAAGGTTAAAGGTTTTTTTAATCTTTCGCATATCTATCTGTTTATTTGCCATAATCTTTTTCTCTAAAAAAAAGATTATTTCTACAAATAGAATCAAGTTATAGGTGGCTCAGTTTAGTCCGGCAAGCTATGCTCAGTTTAAACCGTTTTCAATGGTTCACTTTAAGCCGGCATGAGTGGTATACTATGCCCGAATTTTGCAAGTAGTTAAGACATTAAGAACCTTCCATTAAATTCAATCTCTTTTTTCTTTCAATTAATTCTTTTTCTAATCCAACTAAGAGTGATTCAGCCAATATTTTGTGATAAGAAGTATTAATTATATTTAACAAGGCTCTAAACTCTGGCAATATTTGATTTAAAATTAAATCCTCATCAATTTTACTAATACACTCATATTGTGTTTTTGAATTATGGTCTCTATGACCTAAGCATTTATGTCTTATGTTTTTTAGAATTTCAGAAAAATCTTGTTCGAAAATACCAAATGCTTTTCTAAACTCTTTTCTAATTTTCTCTAATTCTTCTATTGAAGATAAACTTTGAATTAATTCATTTTGTTTAGCTCCTGATGGATGCTTTCTACCAAAAAATTCAGAAAAATCATTTCTTGACTCATATAAAATCAATACAAGATTTCTTATTATTAATGTTCTTGTCCATTTATCAGACTTATTAAGCAATAAAGACTCAATCGAAGATAAATCTAATTCTATAATATATGAAAAAATGGCAAAGTTCAGAGTTGTTATTAATTCTTCAAAATCATCATTTTCTGAATTAGAAAATTGTGGCAATAGAATAGTTTCAATGACATTAATTATTTCCTTTCTTGTTCTTTTTTTTCTCTTTTTAACTATCCAATTTGTCATGTTAAATCCAATATAAAGAGAAACCGAAAAATAGAATCACATACAAGCAATTAAATATTCTCATAATTAAAAACGCCTTTGAAATTAATAACAAAAACACCCTTTGATCATATCAAAGGATGTTTAAAAGTTAGTTGTTTGTATTTAAACTAGAAGTCCATTCCAATTCCAATAGTAAAAGTGTTATTGACTCTTTTAAGAGGAACAAATTCACTCTTGCCAAATTTATTTTGCAAATCAGCAAATTCTTGTTTTGCCAATTGAGATTTATAGAAATAGTATTGCAGGTCTAATTTCGAATACAAAAAGAAATTTTTCCAAAAAGTATATTTTAGATTAGTATTCAACGTTGTGCCGAGGCTCGCTGTTGTCACCGACTCTGCAAATCCGGAGTGGACAAGTCCAACTCCAGATGCAGCATCTATATCAATAAAGTAACCTTCAAAACCTTTTCTATATGTAAGTCCACCACCATAGAATAATTGAAACCTGTTTTTATCAATCGCCTTACGGTTATATTCAATAGTCCCGAAACTCCAATTTCTTTTTATGACATTAGCCCTCAAAGGAGTTGACGTTATCGTGTAATCACCATTAAATTTAGCCCCAATAATAGAAATATTGGATTTATTATTCAGCGCCCTTGTATAACTAAAACCACGTGACCTAATCAAAAGTTTAGTAGCAACGTGCTTTATTTTAGTAACATATTGTATATGGTCAGCATGAAATAAAACTGGATTCTCATCATAAAAATGGTTTAAAATTCCTATTTGATAGGAGAAACTATTCTTCTTTTGAGCAGAAACACTACTTGAAGCCGATAAGGCAATAAGTAAAAGCAATAATCTAATTGATTTACTCATAATTTTTAATTATTAATTTTCTAGATTTAACTCTATCATTTACATTTAATCTCACAATGTAAATACCCGAAGACAAATCAGAAATATCAATACTCATGGTAGATGAACTATTAATTGTTTTCACTAAGTTACCACTAATTGAATAAATTCTAACATCATCAGTAACATTTAGTCCTTCAGTTGAAATAGAAAATACTGTACTTGCTGGATTCGGGTATATACTTATTGACTGAATTGATTCTTCAATTCCTAAGGGAGCACAGCCGCTGTGATCACCCACTCCTACCGCATACCATGCATCAACAGTGCTTTTATGTTGCTGAGAACACCATCCAAACAATTGTATGGCTGCTTGAATAGTCGCCACTCTATTATCAGTATATTGTGACGCTGACATTATAAAACTTGTATGTGCTAAATAAATGATTGAAGAAGCATCATCCATACCGATTCCAGTTACATGATAGTAATCACCTAGATCATTTGTTGAAGTTTGTCCATTTGCAAGAATATGGTACCAATGATTCTGAACCCCCGAATTAATATGGACGCCGCCTCGGTCAACGAAGTCAGTATCATCAAAGAAAAATGTTCCTAAATAGGTATCGGGTTGACCACTACCAAAAATAGGTTCTCCGCTTGAATCAAAATTGCCAGTCCAATTACGTCCTGCACTATTCGGAGCACTAAGAGAACGCTGAGGTAGTGTGGCAACATGATTTCCTATATTCCAATCAGTAACATTATTGTCTAGTTCTTTAGCCTGTATTGTAATTCCCATGATATCGCTAAACGACTCGTCTAAAGCTCCTGATTCGTATTCATAAACGAGATTACAAGTAAATTGAGTAATCCCATGTGTATACTCATGGGCAACAATACTTGGCTCCCAACAATGGTCATAGATGCCCGTTTTACCAAAAGTCAACCTAGGATGAGGAAAGATATCAGAATCAAAAGCATAAAAAGAGTCTTCAGACAAGAGCTGAGTTCTTATTTGCAAAAAACTAGACAAACCATCAAGCCCATTCCTACTAAAAACATCACGATAGTAGTCCCAAGCTGTTTGAGTAAAATAATGTGCACTTGTTTCGGTTAAATCCCCATTCCCCCAACTTGTGTTGTTAGCTCCCCAAAGAGTTGGAATATCCATTTCTTCCCAAAGTTCACCCCAAAATGTTGTAGCCTCTTTTCTTGTTCTGAAATTATGGGTATCATCAAGTGCAATTAGTCTATAATGCCATGAGAGCCCCCCAAACCATTTATGATCAATCGAATTATTCGTACCATACCCATATGCTCCGCACGTTCCATAAGTTTTTCTCGTATTTGATCTTACTTTAATGATGTCTCCTGTATTCGCATCTAAATAATATTCTTTTATCTCGTAAGGATTCAAAGTGACAACTTTTATTTTATACGCTAACGTGTATCTATTGGCAGGAATCTCATACAAAACATCCTTATAATTATCAATGGCCAATAGCAATTTCGGTGTTGGGTAATAAGTAGCATTTGGATTGTTAAATCTGGACTGTATAGCAGCTTCGTGGATGGAATCATCCCAAGCATATTCAACTTCAGAACCTAACTGATCTATAAGGTTACTCATTATATTTTCTGAAGAAATATCTGCTTTGACATCCATATCTAATTGCACAGCTAATTTAGCATTTGTAAAAGACAATGAACCATCTCTATCGAAATGTTCAATAAGTCCAGCCCCCTCAACATCTAAATTTTTATACGTTTGCTTATATTTAACATGATTGAAATAAATTAAACTATCAGTATGATAACTTACCATTTCCATATCATTATCAACATCATTTGTCGAATCCTTATATAGCTGAAATAAGCCACCTATAGGGAAATAGTTTGGTGTTTGAAACAGCATAAAACCACTTTCGGGAGGAGCTGTCAAATACTGACTGATCAGCGTGTCATAATTTTCTAATTGAGCCACTGCTGTACTCGAAAAAAACAGACAGGTTATGCCTATACTTAAGGTAAAAAATCTTTTCATATTATTATTTAATGTGCCTACTCTATTATTTGTTTTTACCTTTAACGCTGTATTTTCAGCATCTCTACAGATGTTAAGGTGCAAGGATATTGTAAACACGATATTTGGGAGCGTGTCTCTAGCACGCTTACATGTGTTTATGAAAAATTATTGAAATTCAAGGGGGCTTTTTGCGCTGAAGTAGAATTTTACAATACATAACTCATCAATTTGATTTAATTAAAATCATTACAACCGAGAACCAAATGCAGAGAGATATCTCCGCTCTATTCAACTTATAGTTCCCAGTAATTAATCGTTAGTATTCCACATAAAGTTATTAAATACTAGGCCATTAGCCAAATATTTCAACATCTTTTTTGTGAAATTCTTAAAAAAGATGATGCTATATAGAGATGTTTCCTCCTACACCTTAGGCTTAGCAAGTAATTGAACTAATATGTAGTTACTTACATGTGGTTACTTTTTCGTCTTGAATTTCTTTCATTTGAGCCGTGTTTTCATTCAGAACCTAAAGATCAAAACATTAAAAAACAATTATTAGCGTACCCAAATCCAACTAGTGGAAAAGTTATGATCGACCTAGATCCATCATCAACAAATGTAAAAGTCGAACTTTTTAACAGCATGGGTCAGTTAATCTCATCACAAGACTACTCAGGCTCAAAGCAAATTAATTTTGAGATTGATTCGCCAAAAGGTATGTACCTCCTTAAATTAAGCCAAAGTTCTGGAATGAATTCAATGATCAAAGTTATCAAAGAGTAAATTATAATTTCAAGTTAAGGTAGAAACAAAATACTAATAGTTTTTGATAACTTAAGAAGCATTCTTATAGATATATTAACAATGGTATTGACAGATTTTAGAATAAAAAAAACAACCCTTAATAATCAGGCGATTAAAAAGGGTTGTAGTGCTCTGGACAGGACTCGAACCTGCACGACCGTAGGTCACCACCCCCTCAAGGTGGCATGTCTACCAATTTCACCACCAGAGCATTTTGTCGGCAAATATATGATATAAAAAAAGGGAAGCTTTAAAAAGCATCCCTTTTTTTTATAGATTTTTTAAACCTTAGTCTAATCTAATTTTTAAACATTGGTTTGCAGTAAGTTCAACGAAAGAGTCATAAAGGACTAAACCAGTTTCAGTTCTGATATCATATTGGATCCATTTCTTGTATCCTGCCCCTAAACTATCAGTGAATGAGGCGATCTCAGATTTACCACATCTTGGTGCTTTTTCTTGCGCATTTGCATTTGAAAATGGAAGTGAATCAATTCTTATTTTATTTACATAATACTCCAATGACTTTATACCATAAAGTTTTCTTAACGAATCTTCCTTAATTGCATCATACCAAAAAGTAACACTTCCTTCGTATAAACACAGTAAGTTATTGCTTTTTACTTTATCTTCAAAATTAAGTGCATCTGGGTCAGTACATCCATTTTTTTTACAACTAACAAAAGATATGGCAAGAAGTGCAATTGAAATAATTAAAGAGATTTTTTTCATTTTAATAAAATTTGGTACTAATTTACAATTATTTTTTTACAAAAATAAATTATTATTTTCTTTAAGTACACACCAAAGATTAAAAAGGTTGCCTTCGCTTCATAAGCATTCGGAAATTATATTTTATTTACAATTTAGTATATTGATAATCATTAATTTAAAACCATTTGTTTAAGTTTTATTGAAAAAAGTTAAACAAAAATACTTTTTTCAGTCATTTATTATCTAATTTTGATCTTTAATGCATAATACAATTCAATTATGATTTCAAAAAATTACATAATAATAGGTGGTTCTTCTGGAATTGGCAAAGCATTGACAAATTCATTAGCAAGCTCTGGGCACCAAGTTTATGCTACATACAACTCAAACCCTATTGATAGCAATGAAAATATTATAGCAGTCAGGTTTAACGCAGTGAATGATGAATTAGATTTGTCTGTCTTACCAGATGTGATTGACGGGGTAGTGTATTGCCCAGGGAGTATTAATTTAATGCCATTTGGAAGAATTAAACCTGAAAACTTTAGGGATGATTTTGATCTACAGGTGTTGGGAGCCATTAAGGTAGTGCAATCATTATACCCACAACTTATAAAATCTGATCAGGGATCAATCGTTTTGTTTTCTACGGTGGCCGTTAAAAATGGCTTTAATTTTCATAGTCAAGTTTCTGTTTCAAAAGGAGCTATTGAAGGGCTAACAAGATCATTAGCTGCTGAATTTGCACCTAAAGTACGCGTGAATGCAATTGCACCATCTTTAACAAATACACCACTAGCAAGTAAGTTAATAAATAGTGACAATAAGGTAGAGGCAAATGCCAATAGGCATCCTTTAAAGAAAATTGGTCAGCCAGAAGATATCTCAGAAATGGCTGCTTTCCTTCTTTCTGAAAAAGCCCAATGGATTACAGGTCAAATAATACATGTTGATGGCGGAATGTCAACAATTAAACTATAAACTATGTTCGACTTTTTTAAAAAGAAATCACAAATAGAAGTACTTCAAGAAAAATATGCTAAACTCTTGAAAGAGGCCCACGAACTATCTACATCAAATAGAGTAGATAGTGATTCGAAAATCGCGGAAGCAGAAGAAGTAGCGGTTATTATTGATAATCTAAAAGCATCAAAATTATAATTATATGTCTTATTATCAAAAACGTCAAACCCAAAAAGTTAATGCCACGATTGACGAGGTTTGGGATTTTATTTCTTCACCAGCTAATTTGAAAGAGATTACGCCAAGCTATATGGGATTTGATATTGTAACAAAAGACCTTCCAGATAAAATGTATCCTGGTATGATAATAGGGTACAAGGTCAGTCCAGTTGCTGGAATTAAAACTACTTGGGTAACCGAAATTACTCAGGTGGTGGATAAAAAATATTTTGTTGATGAACAAAGGATTGGACCATATACAATATGGCACCACCAACATTTTATTGAGCCATTGGAAAATGGAGGCGTTTTAATGACTGATATAGTAACTTATCAGCCACCTTTCGGTTTTCTTGGAGCCATTGCCAACTCTATTTTAATCAAAAAAAAATTGAATGAAATATTTGCTTTTAGGACAAAAGCAGTAGAAAAAAGATTTGGAATGTATGAGGAGTAATTTTTCGGAAAGAGATATCGACCGCATTATTGAAATGGCCTGGGAAGACAGAACGCCATTCGAAGCGATTAAAATTCAATTCGACTTGCCAGAAAAACAGGTTATAAGATTGATGAGAAAGATGCTTAAGCAGAGTAGCTTTAATTTATGGAGAAAAAGGGTTAACAGTAGAGTTAGTAAAAAACACTTAAGAAAAAGATCTGATGAGATAAATAGATTCAAATGCAGCCGTCAACGAGGCATTTCAATGAATAAAATTTCAAAGCGATAAACATGTTCAAAGCGGGGTATGCAGACATATTAGAACAACTTGCTTACATTGATCCGAAACGCTATGCGGCTTCTAGAAATTATATTGATGGGGATGTAACCTATCTTTCACCATATATTTCAAGAGGGGTGATTTCAACTAAAATAGTTTATGAGTATCTTAAAAAGGAAGGATATAATTTACGAAAAATTGAAAAATTTATTCAAGAATTGGCCTGGCGAGACTATTGGCAGCATATTTGGGTCGAAAAATTAGAAGATATTAATTCGGATTTAAAACATGCCCAACCCCAAGTTGAAAATAATGAAATTCCAGAATCAATTATTGAGGGAAATACTGGTATCAATGCAGTCGATATTGCTATCAAAGAATTGTATTCTACTGGCTATATGCACAATCACTTACGAATGTACTTAGCTAGTATTGCTTGTAATCAAGCCAAGAGCCATTGGTATAATCCATCAAAATGGATGTATTATCATTTGTTAGATGGTGATTGGGCAAGCAATGCTTTGAGTTGGCAATGGGTAGCTGGCTCAAATAGTAATAAACAGTATGTCGCTAACCAAAAAAATATTAATCAATATACCAAAACAGAGCAGTTTAATTCGTTTTTAGATGTTGAGTATGATGAGCTTCCTCTAAAAGAGATACCCTTACAATTAAAAGCAACAACAATATTCGATTGGCAGACAAACTTACCAAGCAAAAAGCCAGTACATATCAATCCCGCTTTGCCTGTAATAATATACAATTCGTATAATTTAGATCCAATTTGGCGAGCGGATGAATCTGCCAATCGAATCCTTTTGCTTGAACCGTCTCATTTTTTAAAATATCCAGTCTCAAAAAAGGTGTTATCTTTTATTGATGAATTATCTAAAAATATACCCAATATTCAAATTTTTGTTGGAGAATTTGATGAGTTGAAGGCTAAGACATCTTCTATTATTTTTTTTAAAGAACATCCAACTGCTAGGCATTATGTCGGTATTCAGGATGAAAGAGACTGGATGTTTTCGGTAAAAGGTTATTACTCATCTTTTTTTTCATTTTGGAAAAAGTGCAAAAAAGAGATTCCATTTGAATAATTGAATATGAAATACTTCTCAAAAGCAGATATTGAAAAGGAAAATCGAATTAAACGATTGAATATTATTAATGCAATATCTGGTATTAAACCAGGTAATTTAATTGGAACTAAATCCAAGAAAAATGGCAGTAATTTAGCTGTATTCAGCTCTGTTGTTCATTTAGGAAGTAGCCCCGCTTTACTTGGCTTTATTTTGCGACCGACAGGAAATGTTTTAAGAAATACATATAGTAATATATTAGAGACGGGAAAATATACTATTAATCATATTCATATAAGTATGATTGAGAAAGCGCATTATACATCCGCTAAGTTTGATGAAAGCATATCTGAATTTAAAATGTGTGGATTAACAGAATCATATTTGCATAGTTTTGAGGCACCTTTTGTTGAAGAGAGTGTTATTAAAATGGGAATGAATTATATTGATACGATTCCTATACCGGTTAATGGCACAAAAATGGTCATTGGTGAAATTCAACATTTAATACTTCCAAATGAAAGCATATCAGAAGAGGGGTATGTAGATTTGAGTTTGTCTAATTCTATTGGAGTAGGTGGATTAAATAACTACTATGAACTCAATAAAACAGTGGAATTCCCTTTTGCAAGACCCAGTAATATTCCTGATTTTAATTAATATTTAATAGTGAAATAAGTGGTATCAAAAGGAGTGCATGTAATAAGTTTGTTAAATCCTGAACTGCTGCCCGCTACTCCGTAGTTGAGTTCAATTTCAGCACCTCCTACAACAGCACAAGTAAAGGTTGTATCACCAGTTTCAAAAAATGATGAGTTACCATTTAAACAACAATCTTCGCAGCCTTCTTTAAAATTTTGTTTATTAATATTGAGTGTTTCATCAGGTCCTACAAATGGATTTTCTAAAATAATTGTTAACCATGACTTAGCCTCTAGTGTTTCATTAAAGTAAATAATGCCAGCACTATTTAGACTTTCTGAATTGTAAATAAGAGTTTTAGAGTAATAGTTGTCATCTTGAATCTCTATTTTCACTTCGTATAATCTTTCCCTAGGGATTTCAAAAGCATAATGACCATTATTGTCTGTATTAACCTCACTTATAAAATTATAATTATTACTCAATATATTATTCGTGTACACTTTTTTGTAAAGTTTAACTTTTACATTGGTTATATGTTCGTTTGAAATTAAATCAGAAATTACCCCTTCTATCTTATATGACAATGGGTCCTTTTTACAGCTTGACACAGTAATCAAGATAGAAGCAAAGAATAGTAACAGAGGTAGTCTCATCTTACAAAAATACTAAATTATAAACTAAACATATAAAACACTAAAATTAGTCATTCTACTTATTGTTTTAAGGGGTAAACATTTTAAAAGTATGTTTTTTTGATTCTTCTGTGTAAAAAAATAGGGGGGTGTTGATAAAAAAGATTAGTTTTTTTAGGATATGATATGAAGATTACATTATTTTTGCCTAAAATTTAGATTATGGCCTCACAAAGATTTAATGCCTTAGATGATGTTTTGCATAGAACACCAAAACATATGGATGACCCTAAAAGAAGAGTTTCAGAGTATTTTGGAGAAAATACCTTCCATTTAGGTGTAATGAGAGAGTATTTACCGGAAGTGGCATATAAAATGGTGAAATCTGCTATCGAAAACGGAACAAAAGTGAGCAGATCTACAGCCGATCAAATTGCATCAGCAATGAAAGACTGGGCCATTACTAAAGGCGCTACTCATTATACTCATTGGTTTCAGCCATTAACTGGAGCAACAGCCGAAAAGCATGATGGTTTTTTTAAACCTATAGGTCCTGGTGAAGCTATTGAAAGATTTGAAGGAGAGTTATTAGTTCAACAAGAACCGGATGCTTCTTCTTTTCCGAATGGTGGAATTAGAAATACTTTTGAAGCCAGAGGATATACTGCTTGGGATCCATCATCACCAGCATTTGTGATAGGGAAAACATTGTGTGTACCCACTGTTTTCTTAGCTTATACAGGCGAGTCTTTAGATTTTAAAATGCCTTTATTAAAAGCATTGACTACAATTGAGAAAGCAGCCGTTGATGTTTGTCAATTTTTTGATAAAAACATTACTAAGGTAGGGGCTACTTTAGGTTGGGAGCAAGAGTATTTTTTAGTGGACTCTGCTTTATTTAACGCCCGTCCAGATTTAGTGTTAACTGGCAGAGCTTTATTTGGTCACGCTCCTGCAAAGGGTCAACAGTTAGACGATCATTATTTTGGATCAATTCCAGAAAGAGCAACCGCGTTTATGCGTGAGTTTGAATATGAGTCTCATTTATTAGGGATACCTGTTACTACAAGACATAATGAGGTGGCGCCAAATCAGTTTGAATGTGCACCAATGTTTGAAGAAGCTAATTTAGCAAACGATCATAACCAATTATTAATGGATGTGATGGAAAAGGTGGCTAGAAAGCATAATTTTAGAGTCTTGCTTCACGAAAAGCCTTTTGCGGGCTTAAATGGATCAGGAAAACATAATAATTGGTCTTTAGGCACTAATACAGGTGTGAATTTATTGCAGCCTGGGAAGAACCCTAAATCGAATTTACAATTCTTAACTTTTTTCATCAATACGATTAAAGCGATACACGATAATGCTGACTTATTAAGAGCTGCCATAGCATCAGCCAGTAACGATCACCGTTTAGGAGCGAATGAAGCACCTCCAGCAATTGTGTCCGTATTTATTGGGTCGCAATTAACGAAAATGTTAGATGACCTAGAGGAAAGCATCAAGGCCGGTAAAATGACGCCTGAAGCCAAAACGGAATTGAAACTAAATATTGGTAAAATTCCTGAAATATTGCTGGATAATACGGATAGAAATAGAACTTCACCATTTGCTTTTACTGGTAATAAATTTGAATTTAGAGCGGTAGGATCCACAGCCAATTGCGCCCATGCCATGATGGTGTTAAATACTATTGTTGCAAAACAACTAATTGCTTTTAAGAAAGCTGTAGACACAGGTATTTCAAAGGGAGATAAAAAAGATGAGGCTATTTTAAAAGAGCTACAAAAGTTAATTAAATCATCTAAAAAAATTCGATTCGAAGGTAATGGATATGGTCAAGAATGGGTTGATGAAGCTGCTAAACGTGGCTTGTCTAATTTTAAAGATACGCCTAGAGCATTAGAAGTTTGGAAAAAGAAAGATGCCATTGCAATATTTTCTGACATGGGAATATTATCTCCAGTAGAATTAGAAGCTAAAAGAGAAATTGAATTAGAAAATTATATTCTTAAAATTCAAATTGAGGCTAGAGTGATGGGAGACTTAGCCAAAAACCATATTTTACCAGCAGCAGTGGCTTACCAATCTACTCTACTAGAAAATGTAGCTGGACTAATCGAAGTTTTAGGTGCTAAAGAAGGTAAAACTGCTGGTAAATCCCAAATAGAAACGATCAAATCAATTGCAAAACATATGAATGCTTTGAGTGGATTAATTGATAATATGGTAGATGCTCGTAAAAAAGCGAATAAAATTGATGATTCGGAAGAAAAAGCATACGCTTATTGTGATAAAGTTAAGGTGTTTTTTGACGAGATCAGATACCATGCCGATAAATTGGAAATAATGGTGGATGATGAAATTTGGCCATTACCAAAGTTTAGAGAAATGTTATTTACAAAGTAAGTAAATCCAGTCATTCTTTGTGAGAGCCATTCGTAATTAGACGAATGGCTTTTTTATTTCCAACGGATCAAACAGCTAATATTGCATTAAGCGGAAATTTTATTAAAACTTTGATTAATCTAAAGAACAGATTGAAGTACTCAAAGTGGTAAAATATTAGTACGTCTTAAATAATATTTTAATTTTGGAACATGCTAAAGCAAACTGCGCTTTTTTACTTTTTTTTAGTATTTATTGTTGGAAATAATGGATATGGTCAAGAGTTTGACAATTTTCGGAGTTTAAAATCGAGTGGTGAATTACCCAAGACATATTTTGAGGCAGTAACAACAAAGGTTAAAACGGCTAAATCAAAGCGTGATAATATTGGATTATCAAAAGATTTTTTTGCCTCAAGCGAAATATTTGTTGATGATTTACTGCGTAGTGGAAAATTATTGGTTAATGGCGCTTTAAGTGAATATGTTCAAAGTGTAGCACAATATGTGTTAAGAAATGATTCTACTTTACTTAACAAGTTAAGCTTTTATGTTTTAAAGAGTAATGATGTAAATGCTTTCTCTACCGACCCAGGGGTCATTGTTATTACCACAGGTTTACTAGCTCAGCTAGATAACGAGGCTGAATTAGCTTTTATTCTAGCCCATGAAATTACACATTATGTAAAAAAACACGTTAGAAATAATTATCTCGAATACCGCAAAATTCTGCGGGAAGACCCTTACAATTATAGGTCGCGTAATTTGCAAAAAATAGTACTGTACAGCCAGAGTTTAGAATTTGAAGCGGATTCAGTTGGAATGGAGTATTTACTTCAAACGGATTATAACCTTAACGCTGTAAAAACAGCGTTTGAAATTCTTGTATATTCATACTTACCGTTCGAAGATGTGCAATTTGATTTAAACTTTTTGAATATAGGTGATGTTGAAATTTCGAATGCGATAATGTCAGATACAATCAATGAAATAGATGGAGACATATTTTATGACGACTCTCATATGAGTCATCCTAATATTGGATCAAGAATTGAAAACGGTATCTCTTTTGACCAAAGACACGGAGGTATAAACAACAAAAAATTATTTATAATTGACAAGGAAGCATTTGAATATGCTAAAACAGCTAGCCGATTTGAGTCCATAAACTTGTATCTTGAAAGCACCAGTTATATAGATGTTATTTATTCAGCTTTTATTTTATCTAAGGATTTTAAAGACAATTTTTTTTTAGAATTGGGAATTGGCAAGGCACTATATGGCTTATCAAAATATAAATTGTATAACAGGTATGATGAAGTAACCTATGATTTGTCGACAATTGAAGGCGAAAGTTATAAACTACACAGTTTGTTTGAAAATATTCGCAAAGAGGAATTATACATACTAACTGTCGCTTATTTTGAAAAACTTTCTGTTAAATATCCTAATCAAAGAATTTTAAAAAAGTACTTAACTAATATTAAACTAGACGTGGAGATGTATCAAAATGTTTTCCTCGATCAGTTTATGGTAAAAAACACCAATCCTCAGTTTGAAGACAGCCTTAATAGGCAGATTGAAGCCATTGATTCTGCAATATACTCTATTCAAAATATAGGTTTAAGTAAGCTCGCAAAAATTCAACAAAGTAAGAAATTGCAAGCGGAAAAACTCGCTATTTCGAATATTATTGATCATAATCAAAGCTATTATGGTTGGTTATCAGACTGCATTTCTAGCAACGAAAATTATATTAACGAATGGAAAGCAATGCCACTATTCAATGCCCTTGATACTGTTGGATATCGATTTGATACAACTAAATACAATATGGGAATTGACAGTATTATAATTCTTGACCCTGTTTATATAAAGTATGATATAACTGAATCAGTTAAAGATTATAAAAGTAGGTCGGTTGAAATTATGGTTGATGAATTATTAATAGAAGATTACCCTAATTTACCTTTAGGACGCTACTCATTGTCAACTCACAGTTTGTCAAATTCTAATAATATTTCCACATATAATCAGATGTCGCTACTCAAACGTTATTTTGATGAGATTCTCTCACATGACAATATGAATATGATTGCTTCGCAGCATGACGAAGTACAAATGTTAACAGATTCTGTTAACATTAATAAGATTCTACTAACGTATATTTTTTCAAGCAGGGTAGAGGTTTTCAAGAAAAAGGTTTATCCATTGCTACTATATACAGTTGTTGGAGTTCCAATTATTCTTGCAGATTTGATACAAAGCAACTATGTTTATTGCTCTACTTTAATCGTTGATACAGATGTAGATAAAATTTCAGCAATTCATTACGAGTCAATTAACTTAGCAGAGCAAAAGTGGCAAATGAAACCATATATCTATTCGGTTTTGAAGAATATTAATAGTAAACCTGAAGAAAAATGAAAAAGATTTTACTGTTTTTTGGATTACTTCATTTTTTTCATGCTTTGCCGCAAACAGGGTACTACGGCTATAAAAAAAATGTTTCCGTTTCCCTAAAATCTTCACCTGTTTTTGATAGGGTTAATAAAGTTTGGGTTGAAGGGAATGACATTTTTCTAACTCAAAAAAAACGAAATTTAAGATTTACAGGTGCTATTCAGTACGAAAAAATTATTAGTAAAATATTAGCAGTGGCTGTTGGTTATAATTTTTCTTCCCTTTTACAGACAGGGTATTTTTTAGAAAACGAAGAACGCTATTTTTCTACAAGCAAACGTGGCTATTACCATGGTGCTGATATTCAGGTTAAGTATTTTAGATTAGGTAATAAAGCGCCCGTTGGTAAGTATGTTGGCTTTAGTATGGAATATGGATTTGGTTATTTTAAACCAAGTAAGTTTATAGGTGGACGAGAGTTTGGTGAGGTGAATAAAGGGTTTAGGAAAAAAACATGGCAGATGATGGAAACCTCTAGCATTACATCTGATATTGCTTTTAATAGTGCTCGATTTTTTTTATTCAATATCATATTTGGTAGAAGTTTACCTCTAACAGATCGTTTGTTTTTGACGTTAGAAAGTTCAATTAAATTTGCTCAAAGTGCTAAACATGGTAAAAGTAAACAATCTGCATGGTCAATTATGAGCTATAATAATTCCTTTACTTCAGATGGTAATAGTAATGGTAACTTTTATGTTTTTGCGAATTCACTTAGTGATTACAGACGATTTACTATTGATATTGGATTTCACTATAATTTTTAAGAGTTTTTGCATACTCCCGACTAATTGCTTTCTTTTCTTTAAGACTGCGAAACTACCTTTCAGCTTGTTTTTAAGCATAATAAATTTATATTTGCAAGCAATTATTCAGATTAGTTTAGTGTAAATAAAGCCCACGGTGTAACTTTTTCTGCTCATTTGATATTGTATTATGCTAAAATGTTTTGGTTTTATTGGAGTTGTCGTATTTCTGAACTTCACCTACAGTCAAGACTTGAATCAATTTTCTGGACTTAAATCCACAGGTAAAATTCCTTCTGAATTCTTATTATCCTCAACCGAAAAATATAAGCAAGACTTTGAGGAAAACGAAAATGATGATTTAAAAAAAGAATTCTTTCTATCTACTCGCTTTGTCATTGATCAATTACTTCAAAGTGGTAAAGTGCTATTTAATGATCCCGTTTCTGATTATTTAAATGAAGTGGCAAAATATGCTTTAAAGACTCAACCTGAATTACTTGATGAATTGCGTTTTTATGTTTTAAAATCTACTACCGTGAACGCTTTTTCAACGGACCAAGGTATAATTTTTTTTACAACGGGGTTGCTTGCTCAACTTGAAAATGAGGCGCAATTAGCCTATATTATTTGTCATGAAGTATCGCATTTCACCGAAAAACATGTTCAGGATTCTTATGTTGAAAGAAAAGAAATGATGCATGGGAAAAATAAGTATAATCGAATGGGGTATGATGACCGCTTAAATGAAATGAGCGTTTATAAAAAATCCAATGAATTAGAAGCAGATAGTAAAGGAGTTGATATTTATCTGGAAACTGAATATGCCGTTGATGAAATAGTATCATCATTTGGCGTATTGCTTTATTCTTACCTACCATTTCAGGATCTGAGTTTCAGTTCAACTTTTTTGAATACTGAGTATTTAAAAATACCAAATTCTTTTTACCCAGACACCATTAATCAAATCACAAAAGAGGAGGACTATGATGACAGACGAAGCTCCCATCCAAACATTAAAACTAGAATTGATAATTCAGTTGATATTATTGATGATAGAGAGAGCCAAGGCACATTGCAGTTTAAAATTTCTAAGCAAAAATTTGTTGAAATTAGAAATTTAGCAAGGTTTGAAACCCTAAGACTGAAATTGACAGAACGTAAATATGGTGATGTAATTTATGATGTGTTTTTGTTGAATAGAGAGTTTGAAAATAATGAATTTCTTGAGGCTTCTTTGATGAAAGCATTTTATGGTTTAAGTAAATATAAAAATGCAGGTCGATTTTCAGAAGTAAGAAGAAAGTTATCGAAGGTTGAAGGAGAAAGCTACCCATTGCATGGTATGCTTTATAATTTATCAAAAGGTCAATTTAATGTCATTGCTTACAGGTATGCTTCTGATTTATGCGCTAAGTATCCAGACAATGATTTATACATGAAGTATAAAAGTGAATTAAAAACGAGTTTAGCATTAAATAAAGATATTAAGATTGAAAGCTTTGAATCAATGACTTCAATAGAAGCAAAGGATTCTATGCAATTAATTTTAAATGACTTCAATATTGAGGACTCTATAAAAAAAATAGAATCTTCTGATTTATCAAAATATCAAAAGATTAAGCGAAAGAAAGCTTTAAATGCTCTATTGAATTCAGATGGAAAAGGAGAAAGTTTAGTTGAAGATAATTTTCATTACTATGCATTGTCAGATTTAATAGAAAATGAGGATCTAATCAAAGAATTAAAAAAGATTAAAGAGAATGCTGAAACAAGTAGTGAATATTCTGATATGATCTCACTCGAAAAAAATTCAAGCCTTAATTTAGGGATAGATTCTATTGTTATTATTGATCCATATTTTACTAGTTATAAAGTTTCGGGAGAAGCTAACCACGAGAAGTCTGAAAAATTTCAAAGACAATTTACAGATCTATATATGGAAGATTACCGTAAACTTGATTTACACCGAACGTTAATTAGTCCGAAAAGTTTGTCGGAAATAGAAACGGAAAAATATAACCAATTAGGTGAATTGTACATCTATTTAAGCGAAATTATAGAACATGACGATATTGGTATGATTTCATCAAATCATGAAAACGTAAAAAAAATGTCAGATTTGTATGGCACAACCTCATTCTTATATAGTAAAATTGACTTGGTAAAGGAAAGAAAAGGAATAAATATCGCTCATATTTATGGCCTTTTATTTGTGGCAACCATTCCATTAGTAGCCTATGATTTAAGAATAAGAAACTACCTAGATTGTACTGTGATTTTAATTGATACTGAGCATGATGAACTGATGTATGGTGACAATATTGGTTTAAAAGCAAATGGAAATAAAAGAAATATAGATTTTTTAGTATTTCATGTTCTTAAAAATATTAATTCTAAAGCAAAATAGAAGCTATGTTAAAGTATATCACATTCCTCATTTTTGCTTTCGTTTGTTCTACTTTTAATGTTGAAGGGCAAACGGGTTTATTTGGAAGTAAAAATGGAATCGAATTTTCATATTCTTTAGCGCCATCTATTAAAAGGAAAAAAGTTTTAATTACCCAAAATGCGGTTGACACTAAATTAAGAATAGTTAACCAATCATTTGATCTCACATACAAACGGATTATTAGCAATAAGCTATCAGTAACTGTTGGATATGGATTTGCAAAAATTCGATCAATTGGATCAAATATTTTGCAGGATAACGTTCCAGAAATAATAACATTTTATGATGAGTTTAGTGGCGAATTTAGAACAGGAGAGTTTACTAGGTCTTATTCATGGAACTTTGTAGAACCAAAGTTTGCCTATAATGCATTAACTATAGGAATAGATTCCTATGATAATAATAGTATTAACCCTTTGGGTTTTTTTTGGGGAGTAGATGTTGAATTAGGAAGAATCAATGCTAGTTTTGATAATATATTAGTTTATAATTCGTCAGTTTCAGGAGGTCCATTCCAATTCTTTTCCCAGGATGATAATTCTGTTCGTGAATTATCACTAGATAGCAATTCAAGAAGATATTCTTCAGCTAGTTTAAGAGGGCATCTAGGCAAAAATATAATCATTACCCGTAATTTGATGCTAAATTTAAATATGAGTGCCAATTTATTGTCAATTATTACTGGGAATGGTGAGATGAGATCGAGCTCCAGTTTTCTTGATATATGGGCCACAGACGAAAGGATTTACCTTTCAAATAGAAAAGAATCGAGTCTAATTGAAAATGCTTATGCCTCATTATTATCTTACAAACGGTTTAACCTAGGGATTGGATTGTGCTATTATTTTTAAAGAAAGAAGATAATTGCACCAATTATTCCACTTGAAATGGCTGTGAGTAGAACCATTCCAGCGCCAATGTCTTTTATTATTTTAGCTTCAGTTGTTTTTTCTAAACTAATATAATCAACTATTTTTTCAATAGCAGTATTGATAGCCTCTGCTACTAATACCATTGTAATACAAATAGTAATAATGAACCATTCTGTTTGACTAATTTGTTGAATAAAACCTATTGTAATAGCAAGAAAGGCGAAAATTAGATGAATAACAAAGTGTTTTTCTTTAAGTAATAGCCACAAGCCATTAAAGGCAAATTTAAAACTGTGCTTTTCTTTTTGAATAAATTCTTTCATATATCTTGTAATAAATAGCTGATCCTATAATACTATATAAAAATGAGCCAATTGTTATAGCAATAAAACTGGGTAAGCTGATTGGTGGATTTATTATAAAGATAATGGACATCATTAAAAAGACATTCATCCAAAACATCATTTTTTGTAAAACAGGTTGCTTTTTGGCTGCGGAGAATGGTAGTTTAGATAAAAACAATAGAATATATAGTCCACCAATTATTGTGCTCAACAACTGAAGCACTGCGAATAATTTCATGTTGAAGTAAGGGACTGTAAGATGCAAAAAGCCAGGAGAAGCTCCTAATAAACCATTATCATGGGTAAAACTATCCCAAATTATATGCGAAGTAACTCCAATGGCTGATGAATAAATGAAAACATGCCAATATCTTTTGAGGTAAGTAAACCAATTTATATTTTTATGCTTAACTAAACGTTCATACAAAAAGTGTGGTAAGCTATTGATGAGCGGTACTTTAACAATGCCATGATAAATGATTGCCAAAATAATACATATTGGTAAATTAAACCAGAAAAAACTACCAAGTTCATGTCCATGTGTTCTTTGCATTCTCATTAGAATAAAATATTCAAAATCAGGTGCTAAGCTTCCAGTTATTAACCCTGTGAGAGATAATTTAGAATAATGTACTTTGCTTAAAGGAAGAATAATAGCTGGGTGAGAAAAAGTAAACGGCATTTATTTTAAATTTAATTGGCTTCTTATGGCATCTAAATCTTGCTTTACAAACAGAGTTAAATCAAAATCTTTTATTCGTTTGGTGGTTTTTCCTCTTAAAAAGTGCTTACGAAGTTTTAAAGTGTATTCTGGTACAAAAAATAAGCAAACTATTAGATACAATATTGATACCTTATTCGCACTCTTATTTCCAATTAAAAAAGCAACAATATTGAGTTCGTTTTGTATGGTCATGTCATACCCCAAAATAATGTGCTTTAAATCATGCTTTACTAAATTTGGCTTATACTCTATTGTTTTATTTGAAATACAATTATGGTATTGGTATCCCAATGATGAGCTTGCCATTTGCTCATAGTCCTTTAATGAAAACGGCCATGATCTATTTTTCAAAACGAAATCTGATATTTCTGTTGCCTGTATGGTTAACCAGGTCACTATTTTCCAACGTATTTTCATAATTTAGAAGTAAAAAGACCAGTATCTATAGTTTGCTGAATCGTAATTTTTAAAGAATTTAAATGTGCTATAGCCACTATACGTGTAGGATAGAAAATCAGTCCAGTCCTCACTGTAACTCATCTGAATTGATCTGATTTCATAGCCCAATACACCTTCGATAGTTCTATTGCAATTAGGGTTAGATTTAATATATCTTGCAATTTGTGGATATACTTCTGGTCCTAAGCTTGCCAAATAACCAAAATCAACCTTTTCGGTAGACAGGTTCTTTTCATTCAGATTATAATTAGCAATCAAACCGTTCCAATTAAACAGTCCGTAAAAAACTAAAGTTGTTAAAAATGTTGTTGTTGTAATTTCAATTAAAAAAGTAGTAGTTTTTTTTGAATGTATTTTATAGGCTGTAAATGAAAGACCAATGATTGACAAAAAAGAGTAAATGTAAACACCTATTCTTTTATGGGTAAGGCCCCATTCTGTAATGTATTGACCATTTTTTGCAATAATTAAAGCAACAACAATTGCATTTAAAATCAACCAGAAATAAGTGATAGTAGTTAAATATTTTGATTCCTGAAAATTGAGACTACCTCTAAACAAATAAATGATAATAATAATGACCATTACAATTGAACCTATTAAAATATTAATACTTTGGTGCACACTTTTGGAATGACTTAATTCAGAATTCATGTCTCCAAAAACAGTTCGAAAATCAACGACTATAAAAGATATGAGTAGTAAACAGAGAGAGGAGACGATAATAAGTCCAATTTGCCATTCAAAGGTTGTTTTTGAATCAATCGTTGAATCTTTTATGTTTTCAGGTGAGATTTGTGCTACCTTATTAAGATCAATATTTAATAGTTTTTGATTCGGTTTAAAAAAGAACAGTCCGAAAGCAAATATTGATAGTAAACCGAAATAGATAAAGAATGGAGCTTCAATAAAATTAAGATTAATGAAAGCGGTTAGTTCTGCAAAATTTTCATTTGCAGACTGGTAAAGTTTTAAAAAGATGATAAATATTATCAATGGTATTGCCAACAAAAGAAACTGTCTAATTAGCCTCTTACTTTTCTCATTAATTGAAACTGCCTGAATTGGGTTCTTACTTAAGCTAAAGAATCTTCCAATTCCAGTAAATAGTGATATCAAAGATTGTATAAGAGAAATTGGAATACTAATTTTTATATGATAGCTTACAGCAAAGTAATTGAGTCCACTAATAATAAATAGTGGAACACCTAAATCTAAATGCCAAAGGAAAACACCTAACCCACTAAATATCCATAAACTGGTCGCTAAAATCCATTGTTTGGAGATTGCTAATTTGTTTTGTTGGAAATAACTAAAACTTATGACTGCTGGAATTAGTAATGCATTTAGTCCAAGGTGCTGTTCATACGTTAATAGCGTAAGAATAAAAATTAAAACATAATAAATACTTCTTGTATATTTCATAAATAATTAAAAGTGCTTTGAAATTCAAAGCGATTAAACAAAAAAAAACTAAAGTCCTCCTAGGAGCTTTTCAAGTGCATTTAGATGCGCATTAAAAGCCTGCCTACCAAGTTCAGTAATCTGATAACTGGTGTTGGTTTTTTTGCCAATAAAACCTTTCTTAATTTTAACATAATTCAATTTTTCAAGCCCAGCTGCATGCGAGGCTAAATTACCGTCAGTTAGATCAAGGTGACCTTTTATATTTTTATAGTCTACCCAGTCATTAACCATTAACATGGACATGATCCCAAGTCTAACTCGACTTTCAAATGCTTTATTTAACTGATCAATTTTTCCCATTTAGTGTTTCCTATCGTATTTAAAATACATAATTGATCCGTATAAAATATGTAATACACCAAATCCAAGTGCCCAAAATAACATGACGTTGCTGAGGAATAAACTAGCTAATACCCCAAGAATCATTTCACTTATAGCCAAATACTTTATTTCGATATTAAGATATTTTGAGGCGTTTAATAAACTCATTCCGTAAAATAATAATGTGGCTGCACCCGCTAACTGATATAGTTGATTGTCAGCTAAAACAATAGTAAATATACCTCCGAAAACTAATGGGAGAAATAAGGATATAATTACTTTGAAAGAGGTTTTACTGTTTAATGGTATTTCATTTTTTTTTGCTTTCAAATAAGTGAAAATAAAACCTAATCCAAGGGCTAGTACTAAAACAGATAATGCAATTAGTGCCAGCTGATTCTCAAGTTGGTCTATTTTATCAATACTATTCCCTTTTAAAGTATATTCAAGAAAGTGAACACTAAAATTTTGCAATAAACGGTAAGCGATATAGGCACCTGATAAAGCTACAATTCCTGCCACAATTCCTGACAAACCGCTAAGCGACAAGAATTTGTTGGATTGCTCCATCATTTGTCTAATATGCTTAATGTCTTCTGCTGACTGTTTTATTTTATCATCCATAAAAGTGCTTTGAATTACAAAGTAAATAAATTTAGTTAAAACTTCATTAAAAAGAAATCAAAAAAATTGTTAATAGAAATTAATTAGGGAAAAAATATTTAAGATCAAATGTCAAAAAACTACCATTAACCTCTTCATTAGTCCAGTAGTCCGTACCATTATGCACCCATGTCAATTGATTAACGGCAATATATTTAAACGGAAGCATATAACTTAATCCAAAATAAAATGTCCCAGTTTTTTCAGTTCTCATTTCAAACCCGTAATTAATATTAAGTCCTATTTGAGTTTTTCTTCTAGGTTTAGTAATTTGTTTAAATATTTCACTGGTTGTGGCATCTATATTTTGTGATTCAACACTTGAAGGGTAGAAGCCTATATTTAAACCTGCTGATGCATTCATGAACCAAAGTTTACTGAGCTGCACATAAACCAAACCATTCATTGGAATATCATATCCAATAAAACTTACATCACTTTCTGCGGAGAGCCCAGAATCTATAGCTACATAATTAAAAAGATAGTTTCTCTTTACAAAATTAATTCCTGTTTCAAAAGAAAAGTAACTATTGAAACTATGCCGGATGGCTATACCAGCAGAGTAGCCTAACAGTTGCTTAAACGTACCTGAAAAAGAAGGAGCAGGCAGGTATTCAAAATCCTCAATATTCTGTCCAATAAATCTATTGGGGATAATTGGTCTGTACTGAATACCAAATTGTGTTTTACTTTGTGTTAACTGACCGTAAATAGTTGTCGTTGAGCAACAAATTATAAAAACAATCATTAAGTATGATAAGTTTCTGGTCAAAAAGCGATTTATCATGTCAGTTAAAGAATTGCGGTTTCACAAAGATAAGTGTTTTAAGCAAAAGTTAGAGGACATAAGCTCATTTGATCTACCACTTTACTCAATTGGCTTGCGTTTTAAAATATCCTATTAAGGCAAAAGAAATAGTTGCCAAAAAGAATATGACCAATATATACCTCGCTACTTTATTTTTAATCATTGGTTTTCTGAAAGCAGCATGAACTTCGAAATTTAATTGTTGAACCTGCTCAAATGATCTATTTTTAACAGCAAATAGAAATAATTGCTCACCTTGATGCAATTCAATATCTTTTTCGTAAAAGTGATTGCCTGAGATTAATTTTTTCTCAAATAAATCTGCTTCATCCTGACTGTTAAAATTCAATACCTTGTAAATTGGATTTGTAGGATGATCCTTATAATTTACAAGATTAAAATTGCCTATTTTTTTACCCATTCTGTCAAATATTCAATAGGCTTTCTTTGGCCTTTTGGCCACTCATAGTCTTCTTTTACATATCCAATGTAAAACAATCCTAAGCACTTGTCATTTTCATTCAATTCTAAAAACGAAGACATTTCATTGGAGTAAATTAAATTTGGAGTTGACCAAAAGGCGCCAAGTCCCCATGCTGTGCATGTTAAATGCATATTCTGTATGGCACAAGCTACCGCTTCAATTTCTTCTACTTCTTTAATTCTTGAATCTTTTTCTCTTCTCAAAGAAACGGCGATAACAGCCCCTGAATTTAAAGGCCTGTTTTTAAGTTTATCATATTTTAAATCAGAATAATTATCAGCACTTACTTTGTAGGCATTGCACAAAAAATCAGATAGTTTTTGTTTACCATCTTCAATAAAGACTTTAAATTGCCATGGTTGAGTGTTTCCGTGAGTAGGTGCCCAAATAGCATTGTTTAAAATGACTTCTATTTGCTCTTGGTGAATTTTTCTATCTGAATAAAACTCAGGATATATCGTACGCCTATTTTTAATAACGTCAGTTATTTCGCTTAAATTATATTTCATTATAAATTATACTTTGTGCAAATATATCTGTTTTAGGAAGAGAAAAATAGATTAACAATCAATTTATAACTGTCAGATAGACTAAATTACTGCCAGTATTTTTCTAAAATTGACACTCATATGACAGAATGTCAATATTCAGGACTTGGCAGTGTTTTTGACTTGATGGAATTAATAAATGTTTTTGAAATGTTAAATAGAAAGAAAGAAAAAGCTAAAATGCAGGAAGAATTAGACGAAAGTAAGGTAGTTAGTTCTGAAGATCAGGACGCGGATTCAACTGAAGTTGTTGAAGAGCAAGATTCAGAGCCTACAATAGAAGAAAAGATGTCAGAGCTTAACGACAAGTATTTGAGATTATATTCGGATTTTGATAATTTTAGAAAAAGATCAATTAAAGAAAAAGCAGACATTATTGGCTTGGCATCTTCGGACCTGATGAAAACTTTATTACCTATTATTGATGATTTTGAAAGAGCAATTGCGAATAACGAAAATTCAGAAGATATTGAAGGTCTGAAAGAGGGGATTAGTTTGATTTATAATAAAATGCTAAACAGTTTAAAAACAAAAGGACTGGAGCCGGTTGAAGTAAAGGGAGAAGTTTTTGATGCTGAACTGCATGAAGCCATTACAAATATTCCTGCACCTTCAGATGACTTAAAAGGTAAAGTTGTTGATGTGATTGAGAAAGGCTATAATTTAAAAGGTAAGCCACTGCGTTTTGCAAAGGTTGTTGTTGGCCAATAATAAAGAATTACAATGAGTAAAAAAGACTATTACGAAGTATTAGGTGTCAGTAAATCTGCAAGCGAACAAGAAATTAAGAAAGCTTACAGGAAATTAGCATTGAAGTATCACCCAGATAAGAATCCAGATGATAAGGCGGCAGAGGAATCTTTTAAGGAAGCTGCCGAAGCATATGAAGTATTAAGTAATGCTGATAAAAGAGCGCGCTATGATCGTTTTGGTCACCAAGGTGTGGGTGGTGCAGCTGGTGGAGGCGGAGGTGGCTTCGGTGGAATGAATATGGATGATATATTCAGTCAGTTTGGTGACATATTCGGAGGTGCTTTTGGAGGTGGAGGCGGTGGTCGACAACGAGGTGGATCAAGAGTGATAAAAGGTTCTGACTTAAGGGTTAAAATTAAGCTTAACTTAAAAGAGGTAGCCTTAGGTGTTACCAAAAAAATTAAGGTTAATAAATTAGTCAATGCTGAAGGGGTAACATTTACGGATTGCAGTACTTGTAGAGGACAGGGAAGGGTAACAAGAGTGATGGAAACCATGCTTGGAGCTATGCAAACCCAAGCTACATGTCCAACTTGTAATGGTACTGGTAAGTTTTTAGATAAGAAGCCAAGTGGAGCGGATGCCCAAGGCTTAAAACGACAAGAAGAAGTCGTTGAAATAAAAATACCACCAGGTGTAGAAGAAGGAATGCAATTAAAAGTGAGTGGAAAAGGAAATGCTGGTCCGTTTAATGGAGTTCCTGGAGACTTGTTAGTTGTGATTGAAGAGGAGTCCAATTCTGAATTAAAAAGAGATTCAGAAAATTTGCATCACGAAGCTTATGTTAACTTTATTGATGCTGCACTAGGAACTGATTTATTTATTCCTCTAGTAGAAGGGAAAGCAAAAATAAAAATTGAATCAGGCACCCAAAGTGGTAAAATGTTGCGATTAAAAGGAAAAGGTTTACCGAGTGTTAACAGCTATGGCAAAGGAGATTTGTTTGTACATATTAATGTTTGGACCCCTCAAAAGTTGAGTAAAGATGAAAAAAAGGCGCTTGAGTCCTTGAGAAGTTCAGAAAACTTTAAACCGAGCCCTACAACAAAAGAGAAAGGATTTTTCGATAAAATGAAAGATATTTTTAACGGATAATTACTAAAAATAGAATTTAAAAAAAGCCATTCGTCTTTAACGAATGGCTTTTCCTTTTCATAGGTGTAATTATAAGGGTTGAAAAGACGAATATAATTAAAAGAAGTAGTTTCCGACCTCTTTTGCATTTATAATTAAAACAGGTAATTTTTGATCATTCATTAATAAATCTTGGAAAATTCTGTCAAATTGTGGCAAGATACTATCTGTATGGTAAGCTATTCCTACCAAATCACCATTAACAGCAGTAGTATAGTTCATAATCTCTTTTGCTGCCAATCTCTTTATTGACTCAGTAGTGTATTTAACACCTACATTGTCGAATTGTTCTGCTATTACTTTAAAATGGACGGCAACCTTTATTTTTAAAGAAGTGTCGGTATGGTTTTCCGCTATTACATTAACAGAGGCTTCAGCTTGTTTAGCGATTGCCGAGACAACTTGCTCTACTTGAAGACTTTCCTTTGAAATATCTATTGGAACAATTATTTTTTCTAATGGAGTTGGAACGTAATCCTCTTGAATTATAATAAAAGGGATATGAGTGGAGGTAATAATCTTAATTGCAAAACTACCAAATACTTTTTGCATTCCCCTAGCACCATGTGTGCCCATAATGATAATTGAAGAATGAAGCTCTTTACCAGCAGAAGAGATGTCCGTAAAAATGTCTCCAATTCTGACCATACAATTTACTACAATACTTGTATTGCCTTTAACCGTTGCTATGTGATCTTCAAGTTTTTGGTTTACAGCGGCAACTCCTTTATTGTCTTTAACTATATGAATAACATTTACCTCACTACTTAATTTCTCAGCTAATGCAATAGCATAAGTAAACGCAACATCTGCTGCTTTAGTGAAATCATGCGGGACTAAAATGTTTCTGGTACTCATAGGATTTGTTTTATTCTGCATAAATATAGTATTTTAAAAATTACTTTGTTTCAATTCGAAAAAAAAATCAAAGATTGAATTCCTAAAAAATAATAAATAAGGTAATTCTAACCATAACACAACAATTTGAATAGGTAACAAAATACAACACATTCCTTGATAGGCACTCAATTAGGCTACCAATCCCTTATCTAAACTCCTATACTGAATAGCTTCTGCAATATGCCCTGCTTCAATTTGATGACTCTTTTCTAGATCAGCAATAGTCCGAGCTACTTTAAGAATTCTACTATAACTTCGAGCAGAAAGCCCCATTTTATCCATGGCTAATTTTAACAAACGATTCCCATTTTCATCAATTTGGCAATGCATTTCAATTAATTTGGTGTTAAGTTGCGCATTATAATGAATACCAGAATAATTAGAAAATCGTTCGGATTGTATATTTCTTGCCTTAACAACCCTTTGGCGAATACAGGCACTATTTTCGCCTTTCTCTTTAGTTGCTAATTCATTGAATTTAACAGCAGGTACTTCAATATGTAAATCGATTCGATCCATCAAAGGTCCAGAAATACGATTTAAATAACGTTTAACCACATATTCTGGATCCGAATTTGGGTCATCAGGGTCATAAAAATTTCCGCTGGGAGAAGGGTTCATAGAAGCCACTAACATAAATCCTGCAGGGTATTCCACACTCATTTTTGCACGAGAAATATTAACGATTCTGTCTTCGAGTGGTTGCCGCATCACTTCTAAAGCTTGTCGTTTATATTCAGGTAATTCATCTAAGAATAAAATGCCATTGTGAGCTAATGATATCTCACCTGGTTTTGGATTAGATCCTCCGCCCACTAAAGCTACGTCAGATACGGTGTGATGAGGGCTACGAAATGGTCGAGTGGTGATAATTCCTGAATTAGCGTTAACTAATCCTGCCACTGAATGAATTTTTGTGGTTTCTATGGCTTCTTCCAAAGATAGTGGCGGAAGAATGGTTGAAATCCGCTTAGCTAACATGGTTTTACCTGAGCCGGGTGGACCAACTAACAATATATTATGACCACCTGCAGCAGCAATTTCCATGGCTCTTTTCACATTGTTTTGCCCTTTTACATCTTCAAAATCAATTGCATAATTAGACTGGTTGTTTAAGGTTTTGTCATTAATTTTAAGCAATTCGGCTTCAATAATACTTTCACCATTCAAATGATTGACTAATTGCGCCAAATTTTCTATTCCCAAAACTTCAATTCCGTCAACAATAGCAGCCTCTTGGGCATTTTGTTTTGGCAAAATAATCCCCTTATAACCGTTGTCTCGAGCACGAACTGCTATTGGAAGTGCACCTTTGACACCACGCAAACTACCATCAAGAGAAAGCTCTCCCATAATAATGTAGCTTGATACTTCTTGACTTGATATTTGTCCACTTGCGGCAAGAATTCCAACAGCAATGGTTAAATCGTACGCAGACCCTTCCTTCTTTATATCAGCTGGCGCCATGTTGATTGTAATTTCTTTACCTGGAAATTTGAAATTATTATTAGCAAAAGCTGCTTTAATTCTTTGATGACTTTCCTTAACTGCATTGTCAGGTAGTCCAACCAAATAAAAATTAATACCTCTACCAATATTGGTTTCAACAGTAATTGGGATGGCTTCTATACCGTAAACTGCACATCCATAAGTTTTTACTAGCATAATTTGTTGTTTTAGTAGAGGTCACTTTTAACCTGTACACCAGGCAAATATAGTAATAATGATTAAATTATAATCATTATTGACGGAATTTTAATCAAACATATAAAGAATAGAGTTTTGAATTCATAGGGTGATGGTTCACCAGTCTATTTAAAAAATTGTACATTTGGAGTAAGTACGTTAATTTGGAAACCATTAGAAAATATCATAATCGCTATGCCCGTTTTTTAATCCTATTTTTTTTAGGAGGCATGGTATTGCTAGGGGCAAATTATGCATTAAAGAAATCGGATATTCGCAATAGGGTACTTAAGGAAATTAGATCAGGAATAGCACCAGAGCAATTAGTGCATTTCCAATTTAGCTCAACTGAAGCCTTGCAATTAAATTGGAAGAAGAGTCACGAGTTTGAATTAAATGGTGAAATGTATGACATTGTAGAAACTAAAAAAGTAGATGGTACAGTTTACTACTCCTGTTTTCATGATACTAAAGAATCGAAGTTAAATAGGCAATTATATAAGTTTTTAAGCCAGTTTATTAGTACGGATAAGGATTCGAATTCTGAAGGTCAAAAAACAACTTCTATTCAAAAAGTATATTTTAATACTTATCCTTCCAATGAGATGGTATCGATCATTCTATCTTTTGAGCCTAGATTGGCACCTCTTTATCTAAGTATCTATGATTCTCAATACGTAAATATCAGTTGCCCACCTCCAGAGTTAGTATAAAATTACAAGTCCTTACCGATTGTTGAATCGGTAAAATACTATTGATATTACAGTAATTTTATAATACACATGAAACATATATTAATAATATGTTGTCTTCTTTTTGCCAAGAATTTTACAAGTGCTCAAGTGATAACAGTTATAGATAAACAAAGCAGTAAGCCTTTGCAGGAAGTTGCATTTTTGAAGTATCAACCTAATGCATTTGCTACAACTAATAAAAAAGGAAAAGCAGATATTTCTGACTTTTTAGATGCTGAACGCATTGAAATTGTAATGTTGGGGTATCCAAAACTGATGACTAGCTATGATAGTTTAAAATCTCTAAATTTCCTATTACGATTAAACCCATTAGCATTTTCGTCTGATGAGGTGGTAGTGTCTTCAACAAGGTTTAATCAAAATGTGAAAGATATTCCATTTAAAATTTCCACCATTTCAGCTTGTGAGGCACAACTCTCAAACCCGCAAACAGCAGCGGATTTATTGAGTAGTTCTGGTGATGTTTTTGTTCAGAAGAGTCAACTTGGAGGGGGGAGTCCAATGATCCGTGGCTTTTCAACTAATCGATTATTGTATAGTGTTGATGGGGTGAGAATGAATACGGCCATTTTTAGAAGTGGAAACTTACAAAATGTCATTTCACTGGATCCTTTATCAATTGGACGAAGTGAAATTCTTTTTGGTCCGGGTTCAGTTATTTATGGAAGTGATGCCATAGGAGGAGTAATGAGTTTTCAAACCCTTAAACCTGAATTTTCACTGACTGATACAATAGCGTTTTCTGGTTCGGCTTTAACCAGATTGTCATCAGCAAATAATGAATTAACTGCCCATTTCGATCTTAATATTGGTTGGGAAAAGTGGGCGAGTACAACAAGTGTTTCTTGGAGTAAATATGGTGATTTAAAGATGGGGTCGTTTGGTCCCGAAGATTATTTAAGACCAAGCTATGTTCAAAGGATAGGAGGGAAGGACGTCGAGATTGCGAATCTAGATCCAGAAATTCAAGTGCCGACAGGATACAGTCAATTGAATCTAATGCAAAAAATTAGATTTCAACCCAATAAAAAATGGAATTTTGAATATGGATTTCATTATTCAGAAACATCTGATTATGCTAGATACGACAGACATATTAGGTTTAAAAATGACTTACCAAGATACGGAGAGTGGAAATATGGACCTCAAAAATGGATGATGAATTTATTGAGCATTACACATAAAGGGGCTAGTAAATTCTATGATGATCTAAGCATTCGATTAGCACAACAATTATTTGAAGAAAGTAGAATAAGCAGAGATTTTAATCAAACAACTAGAGAAACAAAAATTGAAACTGTTGATGCTTTTTCCTTTAACCTAGATTTGAACAAATCTCTGGGCTTGAGACATCAACTCTTTTATGGTGTTGAGTTTATTTTTAATGACGTTGGTTCGGTAGCTTTTAATACTGATATTTCCAATGGCAGCGAAACCATAGGAGCACCAAGATATCCGCTTTCCAATTGGCTATCTGCAGCTATTTATATAAATAGTCAGTATAAAATAAATGAAAAACTATTATTACAGGGAGGAATTCGTTTTAATCAATACGCACTGAATGCGAGTTTCGATACTACTTTTTATCCATTTCCGTTTACTGAAGCTAAAAATAGTCAAGGTGCATTAACAGGTAGTTTAGGTATGGTATATAGACCCAATAACAAATGGGCTATAAGTGGTAATATTGCAACAGGATTTAGAAGCCCAAACATAGATGATATGGGAAAAGTGTTTGATTCTGCACCTGGATTAGTAGTGGTGCCAAATACAGATTTAGCATCTGAATATGCATATAATACTGACCTGTCAATTGCAAAAATTTTTGGAAGCCGCTTAAAAATTGACTTTACAGCTTACTATACTTTGTTAAATAATGCGCTAGTGCGAAGAGATTTTTCATTAAATGGTCAAGATAGTATTATTTATGCCGGTGAATTAAGTAAGGTTCAAGCATTGCAGAATGCGGCATCATCTAATATTTATGGCATTCAATTTGGTGCTGATTTAAAACTGGGTTCTGGTTTTTCTGTTCAGTCAAAATTAAATTTTCAAAAAGGAGAAGAGGAAACGGATGACGGTGTGAAAAGTACGGCAAGACACGCCGCACCATTATTTGGATCAACCCGCTTTGTTTACAAAAAAGGAAAGCTATTATTTGATTTTAAAGCACAATATGTGGCTGAAAGGTCATTTGAAGATTTACCAATAGCTGAGCGTGATAAGGCTTATTTGTATGCAGCTGACGGAAATGGTAATCCATATGCACCAGCCTGGTATATTCTTAATTTTAAAGTAATGTATGAAGTCACTAATGTGTTTACGATTAATGCTGGCCTGGAGAACATTACTGATCAACGTTACCGTTCTTATAGCTCTGGAATAACAGGAGCAGGTAGGAACATTATTTTCTCGTTAAAAGCTAGTTTTTGATAAACACTTATCTTTGTAAAAAGTAATTAATGAAATTTCTCAATTTAATCATTGCTATAATTATTTGTACATTTAATGTACAGGCGGCCACTATTACCGTTACTAATACTAACGATAGTGGACTAGGATCTTTGCGGCAAGCGACTATTGATGCTTTGGAGGGGGATACAATTCGTTTTGACTCAAATATAATAACTCCCGGGAGTGATACTATAAAATTAGTAAATGAAATTATTTTTAATAAAGGATTGGTAATCAAAGGGTTGTATAGTTCTACAGATACCTTATATATCAGCGGAGAAAATTCATCAAGAATATTTAGTTGTAACTTGTTATTAGCGACACATCAATATTTAAAAATTGATAGTTTAGTTCTAATGAACGGAAATTCTTCGGGAAATGGAGGTGCAATCAATTTTGAAAATGGCGATTCGTTAATTATCTCTAATTCTATTATTAAAAATAGTACTTCTTTTTATAGTGGAGCAGGAGTGTCAGCTGACTTTGATGCTGCCATCTTTGCAAATTCTACTTTTTTATTCTTAATAGAAAATTCTATTATTAGTGGTAATAACGCTGGTACTCATGGTGGAGGAGTATACTCTTCCCCTCCTTCAAGTTATAGCTCTTCATTGGTTATAAAGAGTTCTAGTATTAATAATAATACGACTGTTTATAGTGGAGGAGGAACATTTTCTAATCACCCATTAACGGTTGAAAATTCTATCATTAATTCAAATACCGCTGGTGCTCATGGAGGTGGTGCATTTTCAAATTATTTATTAAATATTGAAAACTCAACTATTAATGGCAATACAGCAACTGAGTATGGTGGTGGAGTATGTTCTTATTCTAACCTTTCGTCTTCAGTAATAGTAGAAAACTCAACCATTAGTGGAAATGTTGCGGGTTATAACGGAGGAGGACTTCATTCTCTAGCCTCTTCTAGTATTATTGCTAGTGTTACTTTTGCTTCAGTAGATATAAATAATTCTACTATTAGTGGTAATTCTGCAGGGGAATATGGGGGAGGAATAAATTGTACAGCTGTTACATCTTCACTCAATTCTTCCTCTATTTCTACCTCTAAAATAGATATAAATCATTCTACCATTTGTGGAAATCATTCTGATGTTTTTGGTGGAGGCGTTTATTCCAATTCCAGCGGAGCTGTTACTTCTTCTTCTTTTTTAGACATAGAAAATACTACCATTAGTGGAAATACCGCTGCATATGATGGAGAAGGATTGTTTTCCGCTGCGGTTGACTCTTCCTCAATATTGTTAAAAAGTAATATTATAGCATTAAATGGAACTGAGAATATTCATAATTCGGATTCAAACACTATAATATCTCAAGGTTATAATATTTTTAATGATGCACCAGTTGGTTATTCAATAAGTCAAGATCAGATAAATGTTGATAGTTCAGATTTAAACTTATTACCATTAACAAATAATGGCGGTTCAACTCAAACTATGGTGCCAGGATTGTGGAGTATAGCAATAAATGCAGGTAATCCAAATGATAATTCAGATGCGCAAAACAAATCAATTTTGGGAGTAAGGGAAGCAGGAGCTGCAGAAGTTTGCTATCAAATTGGAACAGATACCAGAACAGAATGTGATAGCGTAGTTTGGCTGGATGGAAATACTTATACCAGTAATAACAATACTGCCTATATAACATTCATTAACGGAGCGACAAACGGATGTGATTCTGCTTTAGTTTTAGATTTAACAATTATAAATTCAGCTACGGGAACAGATACCAGAACAGAATGCGGAAGTTTGCTTTGGTTAGATGGTAATACTTATACATCCAATGACACTACAGCAACCTATATTTTCACCGGAGGAGCTGCAAACGGGTGTGACTCTGTACTTAGATTGGACTTAACAATTGATTATACGAATTTGAATGTAACAAGAACAAACTGGGTTCATTTAAATGCTGACCAGTCTGGGGCAACATACCAGTGGTTGGATTGTAATAATAACTATTCTGAAATTATTGGTGAAACGTCACAAACATTTATCGCTACAGTAAATGGCGCTTATGCAGTTGAAATTACAAAAGGTGATTGTGTTGATACTACAGAATGTACTGCAATTATTTGGGCAGGACTTGAAGATGAGTCCTCCAATTTTGCCGTAATATATCCAAACCCTATTACTGATATAATGACTTTTGTTTTACCCGAATTTGGTAATGGCCAATTAGAAATTTTGAATTTACATGGTAAAATAGTATTGCCATCAATAACTATTTCAAGCGAACAAACAATTGATATTAAAAATCTTGAAAGCGGAATTTATTTTGTCAGACTAACATTAAACGGTAGTATAATAGTTAAAAGAATAGTGAAGCTCTAGTTAAATAATTATTAGAGCGAGACTAGTAAAAACAAGGTCCTTTATAGATAATTCTAATTATCTAAACTTTTTTAAAAATCTATTTTTGTGATCCGATTTCACGGTCTCTAAATCTTCTGGTATTGCAATTTTCCACCGTTTGTGAGACCATAACCAATAGGCAGGGGAATCAATAATATCGCTTTCAAGTAATGAGACGTATCGACCAATAATATCACCATAATTAGTAAGCTTTGGCTGGTTAGTTATTTCAATCAGTTTAATACTATAACAACCTCTTCTTACTTGTGTAAAACTGCAGTATACTACAGCTGAATTCAATTGATTAGCCATAATTTCTGCACCATAAAAAAACGGAGTTACTTGATTTAAAAAAGTAGTCCAATAGGCATTGACCGCTTTTGAAGGAGACTGATCACCTAGCACAAGAGTGGCAGTTGGCTTTGATGAATTTTGCTCTAGTTCAGATTTATATTCTTCGTTATTAGTAATCTTCATGCCAAATCTGGCCCTTTGAGCATTGATTTTTTTATTCAAATATTTATTAGTTAAAGGAGTGCCTATACCAATAGCTTGATGCTTAAAGAGTAAATTTTGCGCGGTAATCAAAAACTCCCAATTTTGAAAGTGGCTAGACAGTAAAATAACAGATTGATTATTATCAAAAATTCTATTAAGCACTTCAGGGTTTTCAACACGCATTCTTTGACGAAGTTTACTTTCAGATATCGATAGATTTTTTATAGATTCGGCTAAAATACTAGTGAGATGTTTATAGAAACCCTTTGTTACTTGTTTTAATTCAGCCTCTGTTTTGTTAGGGAAAGAATGCTGTAAATTACTCATCACAACCTTTTTTCTATAGCCCAAAACATAGTATATAAACCAATAAATAGGTTTAAAAATAATGTATATTAATCCTAGAGGCAACCAGGAAATAGGGAGTAAAACGATATGATATAGTAACCAATTTAGCACTTAAACAAAGCTAATTATTTTAGAAGTACTTCTAAGAAAAAAGAGCTAATTATTAGCAAAGTTTAATTCTCCTTTTCTCATCTTAATGTAATAAGCGGCCAAATAAGCAAACATTTGAGAGATGGCAGTAAAAGCTGATTCTGTTGCTTCAGAAATTGGTGTTTTCTTCAACCTCAAGATTATTTTACTGTACAAAGCGTTGAAGCCAATTTCTACTAAGTTGATATCAACAGAATTACTTTTTTGCTGGAACTCTTTTAAGCTTGGCAGAGCCTCTTCAAATACCTTTAAATACTTTGGTTCTTTAATAACGTTGAGTAAGGTATTATGAAGTAGCAATAATTCCATTAATATTTCATTAATATCTGATGTGTGTCCTTGCTTTTTAATTCCCTCAGACTTCATTTGCTGGATCAAATCTAAGTACCACACCTTGTACTCGTCAAGCACTTTTTCATCTTCTATCTGAGGTTTTAGAATGTTATTGACAATTGTATCAACGTCAAACTGATTTGCTCGAATTAAGTCTTCAATTTGAAACATGTAAAGTACATGTTCAGCAATATTTGAAGCTTTAGTTTTTCTTGCAATTAACATTTTACTCTCCTTCTTCTAAAACTTCAGTTGCACTAGAAAAGTCAGCATTCATTACTTCAGCTAATTCATTTGTAACATCCAAAGAATTACTATAATACCAAGGTGATTGACCAAATTGAAATGAAAATACGGCATCATAACCATTTGCAATAGCAAAATCTTCAGTAAAATTAGAAATTCTTAGAGCATATGTTGTCATTAGACCTTCTTGCTCTTGCTGCAATTTAATTTGAACATTTTGTTCGAATTGCATAGCTTCATTTTGAATTTTTTCAGCTTCTTTATAATAAGCCTCTTGCTCACTTGATAGCAATTGCCCTCTTTTTTCCCACTTTGCTTTCCAATTATCTATATCTCTTTGTTTATTACGCATTTTCTTTTCAGCTGCTTTCCCTGCTGTCTGAATTTCTTTTTCAATTTCAGAATACAGTTTTAGTTTAGAATTTAAAGAATCCATATTGAAGAATGCAATTTTTCCAGTTGATTCAATATTTCTTGAACTAATCGTGCTGGAATCACCGTCCGAACTAATTTTCGTATTATTCGAAGAAGTTGCAGTGTCAGCTTGACCAGTCCTCGTAAAAAGGATAATTACTAAAATGATTAAAATTACATTAATGACTAATGCTACTTTTGCTAACGTATTTTTGTTTTCCATTGATAGATGGGAATTTGTTTTTAAAACTAATTATCCTGCAAAAATAGAAACAAATTGTAAAAATGCATTTTTAACAGGAAGTGATTTTACTTTTTTTTGTGAATAATTAACAGACTGGGCCCTCTATTAATTTATGTCCAACATATTTAAATGGTAATCGGACCATCATTTCATAATCTTGACCGAGTTCAAGCATGTCATCTTCAGTATTTATATAGTGCCATTCTACAGCCACTATAAGGCCTTTGTTCTGCAGGCTTTTCAATTTATAAAGAATGTCTAACAAGTGCTTCGAAGATGAAATATTAAAAAAATCTAGTTTAATGATTAATTGAGTGACTGGCTTTGCAATTTCGATATAATTCGCAATCCACTCATTGATTGGCTGAAAAAATAGATCTGACTGATGAGAAATCGAAACTCCACTTATCTCCAAAATACCAGTTTCGATATTAAAGTCAATTCTTGGTGTTTCGTTAGTTACTTCTATTTGCAAATTATGCGTCATGCTTTTTTTTTAACAGCCGCAAAGATAAACCAATGTTTTGGAATATCTGTTTATTAAATATTACATTTTTAATAAATGATGTTTTAATAAAAAATATTGATCGGCTATTAAAATAATAGCAAGACTTATGCCACAATTCTTAGCTTAAGTTTGGGTGATAAAGATATTTACGAAGGTGTGCAAAAATGCATAGGCTGGAGCAGAATAATGATTACTCAACTTCTATATTTTCATATATCCTTATGTTTTTCTTTTTCTTGGCTGAAAAGTAAGCAATTGAATAGTCTCTATATTCCAGTTCATTAATGGGAAAGTCCTTCAACTTAGGGTTCACTAAACGAATAGAAGTAAAGTGGAAGAGGGGTATGAGTGCCGCTTCATCCAGCAAGACTTGTTCTGCTTTTGCAAGTAGTTTCATTCTTTCCTTAAGGCTTGATTCAGCCATGGCTCTGTCAAAATACTGATCAAATTTAGGATTAGAAAAATAAGACTTATTAGAATTATTGGTTGATCCTTTAATATTCTTACTATGGAAAGCAGTCATAAAATCTGCTGGGTCAGGATAGTCAGCTATCCAACCATATCTCCAAAAGGGTAGTTGACCAGTATCTAATTTTTCAAAGAATGTTTTTCTGTCAGATTCTTTCAGTACTAAATCTATTCCTAAATTGGCTTTTATTTGGCGCTGAATTTCAATAGCAATGGGTTGATTAATTTGGCCAGAGTTATTATAATGAAAAATTAATTTTCTGTCATTTTTTTTGGGTTTGTAGCCAGATAATTGCAATTCAACTCTCGCTTTTGTTGGATTGAAATCATACCCCGAAACCTTTGTTTTATCATATCCATTAACTTCAGGAATTAAACCATTTTTAGCAGGTAGTACAGAACCTTCAAGAACATAACTCGCTATGTACGCTTTATCGATTGCGTAATTTAAGGCCTTTCGGAGGTGGATATTTTGTAACAATGAATCTCTGAATGAAAAAGCATAATATTCAACTTGTAGATTATTAATTGATTGAAGATTGAATTCTTTATTTTTTCCCTCTTTAGCTTCTTTTAACGATCCAATTACATTTTGAATTTCCTCTACTGGTAAGCCCCATATAAAGTCAATTTTACCGGATTTGAAGTCTGCTAATTCATTAGCTTTATTGTTGTTGAATTGAACAGAAACGTGAGATAACAATGGGAGCTGATTACCAAATTCATCTTTTTTATGATACTTGTTGTTTTTTTCGAGTAAAATTGAATTGCCGCTATTCTTTAAGCTAAATGGTCCAGTACCAACAGCAACTTCAGTTTTTAACTTGGTTCCATAATAGTCAAGTGCCTCCTTTGGAAAAATAGAAGTTTGAATAAGGGCCATCATATTAAGGAAACCAGAAAATGGTTCGTTTAACTCTATTTTTAATGTAAAGTCGTCTATTACTTTTATCCCTTCAACATGATCAATTTTTCCCTGATAATAATTATCTGCCCCCAAAATGTAATTTCTCCAAAGTATATTGGCAGTATTTAGTTCATGTTTGGAGCATAAGAACTCAAAAACAAATTTTGCATCATTTGCATTCACTTGCCTTCCCTTTCCTCCACTAAAGCAATCATTATTGTGGAAGTAAATATTTTTCCTTAATTTAAAAGTATAAATATTTGTGGCAGAATCAATTTCAAATGACTCAGCAATACAAGGTTCAAGACTTAAATCCTTAGGATTGAATTTTAACAAGCCTTCATATATTTGACTCGAAATATGTTGTGAATAAATATCTGACACACCAGCTGGGAAAAGGCTTGTGATAGCCTCAGTTGAATTGACTTTCAATGTATCACCATAAAATTTCCCACCATTAGCTTCAACTAGAGTAGATGGAAGGTTTCTTAAATCATCACTTGCAGATTCTGACTGACAACTATGAATTGCAAAAAAACAACATAAGACACCTATAAATAAACATGGTCTCATTCGCTAAATTATTTAATTTCCTATGTACTAAAGGTAATTATTAATATGAAGTAATAAAAAAAAAGCACCTAAAAAGGTGCTTTTTAATTTTATTTCATTTCAAAGGATTCCATAAAGGCTGTTGTAAAATCACCCTCTCGGAATTTTTCATTTTTCATTAATTGAATGTGGAATGGAATGGTGGTTTTTACACCATCAATGATGTATTCATCCAAGGCACGTTCCATTTTTGTTATTGCTTCTTCTCTAGTTTGAGCAACGGTGATTAGCTTCGAAATCATTGAGTCATAATATGGTGGAATAGAATAACCTGCATAAACATGTGTATCTACCCTTATTCCATGACCTCCTGGCTGATGATAGTCTACTATTTTTCCTGGACTTGGTCGAAATCCAGCGTTTGGATCCTCTGCATTTATACGACATTGAATGGCATGTAATTGAGGGAAATATGCTGAATTTTTAATTTTTTCTCCAGCAGCTAACTTGATTTGCTCTTTAATTAAATCATAATTAATTACTTCTTCAGTAATGGTATGCTCGACCTGAATACGAGTATTCATTTCCATAAAATAGAAGTTTTTATGCTTGTCAACTAAGTACTCAATAGTTCCAACTCCTTCATACTTTACAGCTTTTACTGCCTTTACTGAAGCATCTCCCATTTTTTCTCTCAACTCTTGATCTACAAAAGGTGATGGTGTTTCTTCTACTAATTTTTGATGTCTTCGTTGTATAGAGCAATCTCTTTCGGATAAGTGACACGCATTTCCATATCGGTCACCTGCAATTTGAATTTCAATATGACGAGGTTCTTCAATGAATTTCTCCATGTACATCCCGTCATTTCCAAATGCAGCTTTCGCTTCTTGTCTTGCCGAATTCCAATGCTCTTCCATTTCTTCTTCAGCCCAAACAATTCTCATACCTTTTCCACCGCCACCAGCGGTAGCTTTTATCATGACAGGGTATTTGATAGTTTTAGCTTCTTCAATTGCGTGATCTAAGCTTTTTAATAGACCTGCTCCACCTGGAATACAAGGTACTCCTGCATCAATCATAGTTTGTTTAGCAGAGGCCTTATCTCCCATGGCTTCAATCATTTCAGGAGAGGCACCGATAAATTTAATGCCGTGCTCCTGACAAATTTTTGAAAACTTAGCATTCTCAGATAAAAAACCATATCCTGGGTGCACAGCATCAGCATTTGTAATTTCTGCTGCGGCAATTATTCTGTCCATTACTAAATATGATTCAGAACTTGGTGCAGCGCCAATACAAACAGCTTCGTCTGCAAATCTTACATGCAGTGAATCTTTGTCGGCAGTAGAATATACTGCTACTGTTTTTATGCCCATCTCTTTACAAGTTCTTAAAATACGCAAAGCAATCTCGCCTCTATTGGCAATTAATATTTTCTTAAACATAACTGAGGGTATTTAATGAAATTATGAAGGATCTACTAAAAATAATGGTTGATCGTATTCCACTGGGGACATATCATCAACTAAAATCTTTACAATTTTCCCTGTTATTTCAGCTTCAATTTCGTTGAATAATTTCATAGCCTCAATAATACAAACTACATCACCTGTAGCAATTGTATCACCAACGTTTACGAAAAGATCTTTATCTGGAGATGGTCTTCTATAAAAAGTACCAATCATTGGTGACTTTACAGTAATGAATTTACTTTCATCAATGCCGTTTTCGTTTAATACTGTTTCAGAGGCGACTGGTGCAGATTGTGCTGGTGCATCATTAACTGGAGGTGCCGCTACCGCTTGCTGCTGAATAGGTGCCACTGCTTGTTGTATATAAACAGGATCAGCTCCTATTGCTTCAGTTTTAATAGTAATTTTGAAATCTCCTTGCTCCAAACTTACTTCATTCACGCCTGATTTAGACACGAATTTAATTAGGTTTTGAATTTCTTTAATGTCCATAATTTTAGATTGTTTAGTCTATTTTATTTTGCGTCATACGCCCATTTAATATAAGTGGCACCCCAAGTGAAGCCTCCACCAAATGCGGCAA
>JBGCFR010000064.1:0-34616 GCA_045107045.1 Crocinitomicaceae bacterium | reverse complement strand
AGAAAAAAAAAATAAGTCTAATGATACGTTAAACTTGCATCTTCAGTTTGATCTTGCCATGCACATTGAGTTATAACTTGTCCATTTTTAGTATACGATATACCATGTTTCATTTGAGACTTTTCATACACATTACCTTCTCCTCCTTTAACAACGACTCTTCTAATAACATAACTTAATAAATAGCCATCTTCATCTTTTTGTTGGTACACTTCCTCAGTAACGCCTTCTGGGTATTGGTTGCCAAGTTCATTTTTAACCGCCTGTGTAATTGCCTTAACATTAAGGTCTTTTAAAGATATCAATTTATCTTCTGTTAAATTCATTTTGTCGGAATTACTATCCTTTACTCTCTTTTGCTCATTTCCTATTAAATCTTGATTTATCAAAATCTCGTCAGTGGTTTCATTTGTGTTCTGATTAGATTTATTAATATTATTAGCCATTGTTTTATTCATCCCATCAACCAGGGAAACCGCAGCATGCATATTATTATTTGAAGTCATTCCATTTTCAACCTCTTTATTTGTAACTTCCCTAAAATTATCTTCAATTGTCCTAGTATCCTCATATAATTTATTTGTTTTATTTTTATGAGAATCCGATAAATCACTCCTTAAATCGGTTATTGATTCATCTGTTAATTCAACTTGCAATTGATTTAAACTAGATTGTTCCATCCGAGCTGATTTAATATTTGATGAGACATCTTCATCAATTTTCTCCATTTTCTCTCTACCAATATCTGCATTTCTGTTTGATTCAACTATACTTTCTTTTAAGGAAATTACTTCAGCATTTGTATTATTGCTTATATCATTATGCTGCTTTAAGCTAGATTTAACAGATGCATGATAGTCATCTCCTGTAACCGACACTATTTTCTCCATATTCTGTCTTGGAACGTCACTATATTCAGCAGCCTTATCCTGCTCCATTTCCATATTCTCTTTGGATGACATGGTTGCAAATACTTGATCTTCTTGATTCCAAATAGTTTTATTTCTTTGATTTTTAATATTAACACCAGCATTTTCAACATCCAATTCAGTATTTAGTCTTGACACATCAGAATTTGAAAAAGAATTACTTTGTTCTTCTCTTATAGTTTCAATTTGATTAACTTGAGTAGATAAAATATTGCGCTGATCTGTTTTTTGCTCAACTGTTTCAGTTTTCAGTTGTTCTTGAATCTCATTGACTACCTTTTCAAAGTTTTCTCGTGAGTTATCATTTTCAGATTGATCTCTTGCCATTGAGGCATCAATATTATCAACAACTTGCATTTGTCTGAAGCTAACATTATCACCATACTCTCTCTCCAGAATTGATGCATTACTGACATTTTCCTCAATATCATTAACTACAAGCTCGTTGTTCTGCCTGAGTAATTCTGCATTTTGTTTTTTTATATCAATTTTTTGCTTCTGAAGCATGATTGTATCCAGCGCTGTATGGCTGGCATTTAGTTCGGTACTAGCCCACTCAGATTTAATATTGTCAGCAGACTGTCCTGCTTCTAAAACTTTAACTTCTTCTTTATTCTTACTGGCTTCTTCTGCCTCCTGAAACATTTTCTGAATTTGAGATTCAGAAAGGTTTACTTTTTCACCAACTGGTTTAAAGTTCATTCCTGCAAGTACTGAAGGAGGATTTAGAATTGCTTTAATCTTCTTTAATTGTGACCTAGGATAATCACTATTCTGCGAAGTAAATGTTTTTATCGCTCTATTGTATAATCCTTTTGCTTTTTCATAGTTTTCAGCATTAAAGTATTCATCAGCCTTTTTTATCATTTTAGAATATTGATCACTCGAAAACTTATTATTAATGGCATCAATTTTCTTGATTTGTTTATCTGGATAGGCATCATTCGTTAAATTATAAGCATCAACATAATAGATTCTCGCTTTCTTCCATTCCTTTTTTTCGAATAAATTATCAGCTTTAGAAATTAGAGAGTTATAATTACTCTTATTATTATCTGCTGCATTCTGAGATGCTATTAAGGCATTGAGCTCTCTAATCTTATCCGCTGGAATATTATCTGATGGTCTTTGTCTAAAAGCCGATTTATACAATGTTAAAGATGCTTCATATTCTTTAGCATCCATTTTACTTTGTGCATCTTTTAATAAATCTTGATAGGCATTCTCTGACATCACCTTAGAATCATTTTTAATCGCTTTTTGAGCCAATTCAATCTGTTCTTTGGGATAAGTATTGCTCAAATCATAAATCTGTGCATTTTTATAATCTGCAATGGCCTCTTTCCATTTTTCAGACTTCATTAATGCATCCGCCTTATCAATAAAAGACTGATATTTTTGTGCAGTTGCTTTAGCAGCATTAAGTGCTTCTAGTTTTCCCTTCGCTTTCTTTATTTTTTCTATTACATAGGGGTCAAAAGCATTGATTTTCTGAGCAGCTTTATACTTAACAATAGCTTGCTCAAAATTCTGAGAATTAAACTTCTCATCTCCTTCACTAACAATTGACTTGTATTCATTTTCTTTCCTTAACTTATCTGCTGCTTCATTCGCTATTTTTTCTCTGATACTTCTAATTTCCTCAATCTTCTTGACAGGATAAGAATTATCTGGCAAAACCAATTTGGCCAATTCATATTGTGTAATAGCTTCGTCATATTTTTGTTCAGAAAAGTATCGATCTGCTTGACTAATAATATTATCAAACTTAGTTTTATTCTCTTTTTTACTTAAAAGGGATAACTCCGAATTACATAACTTTATTTGCTGGTCTGGATAAGGGTCTAATGCCTTAATAGCTTTAGCTTCATTATATAGCTCTATGGCCGACTGATACTTTTTAGCATTAAAATCCTGATCGGCTAATTTTATTTTTGCTTTATATTCGTCTTCGATATTAGCTAAATCGTTCAGTTCCTTAATTTTTGTCTCTACAGTTTTAATAGAACTCTCAATTTCTGGAGTAGGCCTTAAAGCATAAGCTTCTTTATAGGTATTTAATGCGGCCTCATAATTCTTCGCCGCTTCAAACTCCTTTGCTTCAGTCACTTTACTTGCAAGTTTTGCATTTAATTCTTCATCTTTTTTAAGTAATTCTAATTTGTCATTAGCAGCTTTAATTTGAGAAACTATATAATCTGAACTCTCTATAGCTTTTGCTTCTTCGTATTTCGCAATTGCATCATTCCAATTTTCTTCTTTAAATAAATCATCTGCCACTTTTAAAAGTGCATCATATGCAGCTTTTGCTTCGGCAAGTCCTTCAAGCTCCTTAATTTTATCATCACACAATTTAATTTTTTCTAAAACATCATCATCTGATTTAATAGCAATAGCTTCATTATATTTTTCTTTAGCGTCTTTAAAGCCATTGTCCTCAAAAGCATCATTTCCAGCTTTAACCAAAGCATTGAATTTTTCATCAAGTTCAGCTGCATTAGCTAATTCCAGTAGAATTTGATCAATCTTCTTTATTTCTTCAATTGCAGTCGGGTCATCTTCTTTAAAAGAAAGAGCTTTGGTATATTCAATTTTAGCATTTTCATACGATTTTGAGTCCCTCAAATCATTTCCAGTTGTTATTGCTAACTGATAAGCAGCTTCTCTTTCGGCTGCGCTTTTCAAGTCAGCTAAAATTCCATTTACTTCATCAATTTTCACTTGAGGCTCGGTCTCATCTGGGAATATCGTTTTCGCTTTTTCAAATTGAGAAATGGCTTTTGCAAACTCTTTTTCTTCAATCAATTGTTGTCCTTCAGCCATGGCTAAATCAAAAGCTTTTTTGTCCGCCTCTTTTTTAGCCAATTCTGCTAATTTTAATTCAATCTCTTTTAGTTTACTTTTTGGATATTCGTCATCAGCTTTTTGCAATAATGCTTCATCATATTTTCCCTTTGCCTCAAGCCATTCAGAATTCTCAAATTTGTCATCAGCCTCCTTTATCAAAGCTAAATAGGCAGCTTCAGCTTTCGCTTTTTCTTCTGCCTCTACTCTTCTCTTTTCAAGAATAACATTTAGTTTAGCAATTTCATCAATTGGATAGGCTTCTTCAGGTTTTTTCTCAGATGCTTCTTTGTAAGAAGAAATTGCGGCTTCTAATTTATCCTCATCTCTTTCCTTATCTGCTTGTTTTATAAGGTTAGCATATTCAGCTTCTAATTTTAGAGCCTTATTTCTGGCTTCACTAAGGGCTTGCATGGCATCCAAGGCATCTTTAATTTTTTTGGTAACTTCATCAGTTTCATTAATAGACCGTGCTTTTTCATATTTACTAACCGCTTCCTCATATGCTTCAGTTGATGCAAATTGGTCTCCTTCTTCGAGATATTTATTATACTCCGCAAGCTCATTTTTAGATTTTTCAATAATATCATTGATCTCTTTAATTCTTTCTTTTGGTTCAGGTTCAATTGGCTTTAAATTACTAGCTGCAGTATAAAGCGAAAGTGCCGATTCCCATTCCTTTTCATCAAATGATTCTTTTGCCTCAGTCATTTTAAGTTGATAAGCTTCATTTAATTCCTCTTCCTCTTTTTTCTTCTTCAATAAAGCATTAATCTCCTCTATTCTTTTCTGAGGCACAACTTCTTCAGGTTTTAATTCTGAAGCTTCTTTAAATTTACTAATTGCATCTTCAAGTTTGTCATCCTTAAACAGAGATTCTGCATTAGTAATTAAAGCATTATATTGTTCATTTTTTAACTTTTCTGCTTCTTTAGATTTAGCAAGATCTTCCTTTAACTTAATCGCATTATCTAATTTCTCTTTTATTTGCGGATCAGATTTTAAACCAAATGCTTCTGTAAACTTTGTGATGGCCTCATCATACCCCTCAGCGGCAACAGCTAAATCACCAGCTTTAACTAAACTAGCAATCTTTTTTTCATTCGCTTTTTGTTCGGCAATTTTTAATCTTATTTCATCAATCTTTGCTTTGGGTTCCTTTTCATTTGGCTTAAAAGCTGATGCTTCCGTATATAAATTAATGGCCTCTTGTAGTTGATCGTCAGCATATGATTTAGAGGCTGCAACCATTTTCTCCATATATTTTTTGTCAAGCTCAGCATTGTTCTTTTGCTCATCCAACAATCTTTGCGCCTCTTTCAATTTACCTTGAACATCTGTATCATCTTTTTTGAGTGATAATGCCAAACCATATTGTTCAACAGCGGTTTCATATTTGCTATCTTTTAAGGCTTTATTACCAGCCTCAACATATGCATTAAAATCAGCTTCTGTTTTCAGCGCTTCTTTATCCTTCTTTGCCTCCTCTTTCTTTTTTTCTTCAATTTTTCTTTTTAATTCTTCAAGTTTTTTTAACATTTTGTCAGTATACTCCTTATCAAAACGATAATAGTATTCTGAATCAAAATCAAACTTGGTCATTGGAGTTGATTCAAGAAAAGAAAAATCGACACTTTCAATACTTTCGAAAAGAGCTGTCTCAAACTTAAGATAAAGGGGATCTGGTGCATCTTCAAGAATATCAATCCGCGCATCAAGTTCTGCCATTTTAGTGACAAAACCATTTTTTCTAATAAAAATTTGGTAATATTTACCTGTTGGAATATAAATTGTTGGCACTTTCCCGTTACCTCCCGAAGTACTAGAAGTAATTAATTGACCATCTGCGTAGACTGACACTGTTGCTCCTGACAATTTTTTGCCATTATTATCATTTTCAACACTTACAACAATTTCAACATCCTTCTCCTGACCATAGCCAGCAAAAGAAATATAAAACATTACGAAAAGTAATAAAAACTTCATGTGTTAATTTAATACGACAATCCTGCCAAAAAGTTCAATAATCCTGCCAATGTGAATAAAACACAAAAACTGGTCACATCACAGAGGACTATTCAATCTACAAATATCTTAAAAAAAAATGTAAAAATAGCTCAAAAATAAATGTATTTACACGCTAGTTATCTCTTCAATTTATGAGTCTACCACCCCATCAAATAAGCTGCAATGTTAGTTTCGTTACATTTATTTAAAAGTGTAACTTAGTTCCCAAACTTAAACAAAATATGACTACTAGAATAACTGAGCAAAATTCACTTTACAATGATCTAGAAAAAATGTCTCCACTTAACATACTAGAAGCTATTAATCATGAAGACAAAAAAGTAGCACTCGCCGTGGAAAAATGCATCCCTCAATTAGACTTATTAGTATCAGCAATATTACCTAAAATGAAAGATGGTGGCCGGTTATTTTATATTGGTGCAGGCACAAGTGGTAGATTAGGAATTGTGGACGCAAGTGAATGTCCACCAACATTTGGGGTGTCACCTGACATAGTCAATGGGATTATTGCTGGAGGAGACTCTGCCATTAGGAATGCAGTCGAATTTGCAGAAGACAGTACAACTCAAGGTTGGGAAGATTTAAATCAGTATAATTTTTCAGGAAAAGACTCATTGATTGGCATAGCAGCATCTGGTACTACACCATATGTAATTAGCGCTATTGAAAAAGCCAAATCTATTGGTGCTGTAACAGCTGGAATTACTAACAACCCCAACAGTCCACTTTCTAAAATATGTCAATTCCCAATTGTTCCAATTGTTGGCCCTGAGTTTATTACAGGTAGCACTAGGATGAAATCGGGAACATCACAAAAATTGGTTTTAAACATGATTTCGACAACACTAATGATTGGACTCGGAAAAGTAAAAGGAAATAAAATGATTGATATGCAATTGAGTAATGACAAACTGATAGCAAGAGGGCAAAAAATGATTATGGAGGCTACACATGTAAATGCAGATCTGGCGGCTAAGTTACTGGAAAAACATGGCAATGTGAGAGACGCTATTGAAGGCTTCCAAAAATCATAGTTACCATATTCAAGAATAACAAATCGTTAACAGTTTTTAACAAGCAAATTAAATCAATTTAATGGGTCAATAAATAAATTTGTGTAGTAAAACAATACAGATTTATGGAAGATGTTACCCCTACAAGCACGAGTATTCAAGAAATAAATGAGCGCATTCAACACGAAAGTAGTTTTCTTGATTTAATGAAACTTGAAATTGACAAGGTCATTGTTGGGCAAAACTATATGGTTGATCGTTTATTAATTGGGTTATTGGCTAACGGACATGTTTTATTAGAAGGTGTGCCTGGGCTTGCAAAAACCTTAGCCATTAAGACCCTTTCTGATACTATTGGTGGCCATTTTAACAGAATACAATTCACTCCAGACTTATTACCTGCTGATGTTATTGGTACAATGATTTATAGTCAGAAAAATGAGGAATTTAATGTTAGAAAAGGACCCGTTTTTGCAAACTTTGTTTTAGCTGACGAAATTAATAGAGCCCCTGCGAAAGTGCAAAGCGCCTTATTAGAAGCTATGCAGGAACGTCAAATCACCATTGGTGACAACACATTTGAACTACCTCAACCATTTTTAGTAATGGCAACTCAAAATCCAGTTGAACAGGAAGGGACCTACCCATTGCCTGAAGCACAGGTTGATCGTTTTATGTTAAAAGTTAACTTAGACTATCCAACCAAAGCCGAAGAGAAACTCATTATTAGACAAAATATTTCAGCTCAAGGTTTTCCTAAAGCCAACAAAGCTGTTTCATTAGATCAAATACTAAAAGCAAAAGATCTTGTAAAGTCAGTCTATTTAGATGAAAAAATTGAACAATACATTGTAGATCTAGTTTTCGCTACTCGGAATCCTAGTGAGCAAAATATTAAGGACTTAGATTACTTAATTGGATTTGGTGCATCACCCCGTGCTTCAATTAACTTAGCTTTGGCTGCAAAAGCATATGCATTCCTAAATAGACGTGGATTTGTTATTCCAGAAGATGTCCGTGCTATTTGTGCAGATGTCATGCAACATAGAATTGGACTTACATACGAAGCAGAAGCAGAAGATATTACCCAAGGTGATATTGTTAAGCGTATTATAGAACAAGTTCAGGTACCTTAATTGAATGATTTTAGACTTACAAAGTAAGTAAAGCCTTTTAATGACACTATGGATACCAAAGCACTCATAAAAAAAGTTCGGAAAATTGAGATCAAGACTAAAGGATTGACTTCTCAAATTTTCTCTGGTGAATACCATTCGGCTTTCAAGGGAAAAGGAATGGCCTTTAGTGAAGTTAGAGAATATGCACTTGGAGATGAAATTAGAACCATTGACTGGAATGTAACAGCACGTTTTAATGAGCCCTTTGTTAAAGTATTTGAGGAGGAAAGGGAACTTACCGTAATGCTTGTAGTTGATGTTTCTCCATCTGGTATGTTTGGTACCAAGAACCAACTGAAACGTGAAACTATTACAGAACTTTGCGCCGTCCTTGCATTTTCTGCCTCATCAAATAAAGACAGAATTGGTGTAATACTGTTTTCTGATAAAGTGGTTAAATACATTCCACCTAAAAAAGGAAAGTCACATATTCTACAGATAATAAGAACACTTTTAAATCAAAAAGCAGAAGGAAAAGAAACTGATATTGAAAGTGCTTTACAATTCCTTTCTAAAATTCAAAAAAAGAAAGCCACTGTGTTTCTCTTAAGTGATTTTAGATCAAAACCTTATGAAAGTGCACTAAAAATAGTTTCACGAAAGCATGATTTGATTGCTTTAAAGTTTGGAGATGATGGAGAGTACCAATTGCCAAAAATAGGGTTAGCTAAGTTTAAGGACTTAGAAACAGGAAAATCAATCTGGGTGAATACATTGTCTAAATCAGCTAGACTGGACTACAGAGAAAGGCAACAAAAATTTGACAATGAAATTAAACTAAAATTTAGACAATTTAATATTGATTATGCAGAGCTAAAAACTAATGAGGATTACATTAAACCACTCATGAATTTATTTGAAAGACGCAGTTAGAATGATTAAGTACATATTACATACCATCATTATTTTAACGCTTAGCTTAAATGCTTTAAGTCAAACAGAAGCTAATGCGATTTACTCTGGTGATAGTATTCGAATTGGTGATCAATTATTATTAAATCTTAGCTTTACTTGTTTAAAAACGAAAGAGGACACAGTTGACTGGCCTGAATTTGACAATTTCATCACAAATGAAGTCGAAATTCTTCAAAAGTCTCCTATTAAAATAGATATTCTTGATTCTTTATCACAACTTGTTCAATACAACCAGCGTTTTGTATTGTCAAGCTTTGAATTAGGAACCAATCCAATTCCTGCTTTTGAAATATATTATAATGATTCAGTATATCTCACTCAACCTCATCAAATTTATGTAACCTCAGTTGAAGTCGATACTAGCAAAGGTATTTATGATATTAAGCCCATTTTTGAAGTCAATTACAAACTCTCTCATCAAATTAATGATTTTTTTAATGATTATTGGCATTGGATTGTGATTTTTATTCTAATACTTGCCATTGGTTTTTTAGCATATAAATATGCTAAAAAACCAAAGCCTGAAGTAATTGTGGAAGTACCAAAAGTGCCTGCACATATTACTGCACTAAGCATTCTTAAGGAGCTTTCGAAAAATAAGGCTTGGGAAAATGACGACAAAAAAGTGTATTATTCATCAGTTACTGACACTGTAAGGAAATACCTTGAAGAGCGTTTTGAAATTTTAGCTATGGAGGAAACCACAGTTGAAATTATTAAAGATCTTAAATACAGTGATATTTTATCAAAAGACAAGTTCTTTCTTCAAGAAATACTTCAACAAGCTGACATGGTAAAGTTTGCAAAATTTAAGCCTGATAACCATGATGGTGAAATTGTGTTAGAAAAATCAATTGAATTTGTTGAACGAACTAAAAATGAAGAGATTTTAACCAAAAACACATCAAGTTCTAATGTCTAATCAATTATTTGACATATCAATTTTTGAATACGAATATGTATACAAGGATTTTTTTTGGTTCTTACTAATTATTCCACTTTTGGTCGCTTGGTATTTGTTTATTCAATTTAAAAAGTCACCTAGCATAAATATTAGCACTACTGATAATATTCCTAAGCCTAATTTTAATATTTGGACAGCGCTAAAACATTTAAACTTCTTTCTATTTCTAATTGGTTTAGCACTTATAATTACTGCATTTACTAGACCACATGACCCTAAAGATGTTGAAGAGTATAAGAAAAAAAATATTGAAGGCATTGATGTAGTTATTGCGCTTGATGTATCATCAAGTATGTTTGCACAAGACTTTAAACCTAATCGTTTAGAATCAGCAAAAAAAACGGCCATGTCGTTTATTCAACAGCGGCCAAATGATAGAATCGGCATTGTAGCTTACGAAGGTGAAGCCTATACTCAAGCCCCTTTGACAACAGATCACCAATTACTTTTAGATTTACTTTCTGAAGTTGAATCAGGTATTGTAGACCAAGGCACTGCAATCGGTTCAGGATTAATCACATCAGTAAATAGGCTATATGAAAGTGAAGCTAAAAGCAAAGTAATTATTTTATTGACCGACGGGGAAAACAATCGCGGAGATATTGACCCGTTAACTGCTGCTCAGGTAGCTAAAGAGTATGGCGTAAGAGTATACACCATTGGTGTTGGAAGGAACGGTTTAGCACCTTACCCAGTTCAAAACATGTTTGGCACCACCTCCATTCAAAACATGGAAGTCAGAATTGATGAAGACCTTCTAAAAGAGATTGCTAGTATGACAAATGGAAAATATTTTAGAGCTGAAAATGAAGGTGATTTAAACGAAATTTATACGATAATAGATAAACTTGAAAAATCAAAAGTAAGAGTATTAGAGTTTAAGACTAATCCACCTGAAAAATTTTACGGATTTTTATTCTTTGGAATCATAGCCATTACCCTCTATTATACAATTAATAAAACCCTTTTAAAAAGTATTTTTTAAATGTTGAGTAGTTACAATTATAAAATAAAACCCATCCTCATTGCTACAATGGTATTTGAATTACTATTTTGGGCGGTTTTTTTTATTATTCTATACATATTGAATGATCAGGTTGAGGCATTTAGAATTGAAAATAGAGAATGGTGGTATTTATTTTTAATTATTCCCATTATTCTAGTTCTTTTTATTGGAGGACTATGGTGGAAAAATAAGGCTATTAAAAACTTGGCCAATCAATCGCTTTTACCTCATTTAATGCCCCCCATTTCGTCCACTAAAGTATTTACAAAATTCATTCTATTCAGAACCTCTTTGGCATTTTTTATCATTGCATTATTGAACCCTCAATTTGGTAAAGGTACTCAAAAAGCTATTTCTGAGGGAATTGAAATAGTTGTAGCGTTAGACATATCTAATTCAATGAGAGCATTGGATTTAGATGAAAATAGGGATAGACTAAAAATTGCTCAAATGAGCATTGATAGACTCATCAACGACCTCCATGGTGATAAAATTGGGATTGTTATTTTCGCTGGAGAAGCATTTATTCAGGTACCATTAACTAGTGACTATGGCTCAGCTAAAACATTTTTAAGTGCACTAAGCCCTAACATGCTTTCAAATCAAGGGACTAACCTAAGTGAGGCAATAGGCACTTCCTTATCAGCATTTGATTTAGAGAACGGTATTAATAAAACAATTATTGTAATTTCTGATGGAGAGGATCATGAAGGAGCTGCAGTGCAAATGGCACAGGAAGCATACTCGAATGGTATTATTGTAAATACTGTTGGTATGGGAACAACAAAAGGAACTGTAATTCCAAATTATGTAAATGGCAAAAGAGTTGGACTAAAAAAAGACGCTGAGGGCAATACAGTGACAACAAAAATAAACACGGCTATGCTTCAGGAAATTGCACAAGCAGGAGGAGGCATATACGCACAAGCTCAAGGCAACTATGTCAATTTAGACCCACTTTTGACCAATATCAAAGGCATTGAAAAATCAGAAATTGAATCCAAACTATACACCGATTATGAAGACCAATTTCAATGGTTCATTGGACTTGGTCTGATCTTATTAATTCTATTTTTCATTTTTACTGAAAAGCCAAATAAACTTTTAAGACAATTAGTTAATGAAGATAATTAATATCATATTATTAGGTATTGTATCCTTTGCTGGTCTTAACGCGATTAGCCAAAACACTGTGTTAAAAAACACCCACAAAGGCAATGTATTTTACCAAAACAGTGCATATAAAGATGCCATTTATTCATACGAAAAAGCCTTAGAAGAAGCTCCTTTTGATTTTAAGGCGAACTACAACCTTGGAAGTGCATTTTTTAAGATGAAAGAATACGATAAGGCTCTAGAAAAATTTGAACCTATTGTGGATAAAGCAAAATCGAGTGCCGAAAAGGCAATGATTTATCATAATATTGGTAATTGTTATATGATGAAAAATGATTTCGAAAAGGCAATTGAATCTTATAAAGACGGTTTACGACTTAACCCTGTTGATGAATCTACTCGCTATAATTTAGCTTATGCATTATTGAATCAAGCTGAAAAAGAAAAGCAAGAGCAGCAACAAGACCAAAATAAAGATCAGGATAAAAAAGACGATCAGGATAAAGATGATCAAAATAAAAAAGAAGATGGTCAAAATGGAGACTCTGATGATCAAAAGAATAAAGATCAACAATCAGACCAACAAAAAGAAAATCAGAATGATTCAAAAGATAAAGACAGTCAAAAAGAAAATGAATCTGAAGATAATAAGAAAGAGGATAATCAGAACACTGAACCAAAACCTAATAAATTAAGCAAGGAGCAGGCTAAACGTCTACTTGAAGCCGCAGCTAAAAAAGAGAAAGACATACAAGAAAAAAAGGATAAGAATTTAAAAATTGGCAAAGGTAAACCTCAAGCCAAAAAAGATTGGTAATAAAATAATTATGAAATACTTTTTAAGTTTTCTTGGATTAATTTTTATGCATTCTATTGGGCAAAGTCAGGATGTGGAAGTTAATTCATTTGTTGACAAAAATAATGTTGGGGTAAACGAGGTCATTAATTTTTCGATTTCAACAAATAGTAATTGTCAAATTTATACACCTGACTTTAATGGTTTAAGGGTTATTCAAGGTCCATTTAGATCGTCTTCTTCCCAAATTGTTAACATCAATGGACAAAGATCTGTTGAGCAAGAATTAAAGTTCACATACCGTCTGTCTGCTCCTAAAAAAGGAAACTATACTATTAAAGCAGTGAGTATGGTTTGTGCTGGAAAAACATATAAAACCAAACCGATTACAATAAAAGTGGCAAATGGTAATGCTTCAAATTCCACTCAAAACAGCACAGTTCCTGCAAAGAATGCTGATTTTTTTATGAAAATGTACAGCAGTAAATCTGAAGTGTATGAAGGTGAACCTTTTGTTTTAAGCTTAAAAATATTTTCAAAGAGCCAACCTCAAAATATCGAAAACCTTGAAATAGGCGATTCGAAAGGGCTTTGGAGAAAAGATTTAAACCCAAATAAAACAACTTTCGATTCTAAAGTTGAAAATATTAATGGTGTTCGATATTATACAACAACTATCCGTTCAGAACTTTGTATAGCGCAGAATAGTGGTAAAATAGTAATTGAACCAGCCCATATTTCTGCTTTATTTCGGCGTGGATTTTTTCAGCAATTTCGACGAGAATGTAATTCTAATCGTATTTCTGTTAAAGTAAAATCACTTCCGAAAAATGCGCCAAAAAACTTTAATGGTCTTGTCGGGTCTTTTAAACTAAATCACAACATTAGTCGATCAACCTTAAAACCAGGAGAAGCGATTGATTTAGAAGTTAAAATTTCTGGAACAGGGAACCTAAATACTTTTGATGACCCAGATTTTTCATTCCCGAACGATTTCGAACAATTCGACCCAGAAATTAAAAATAATTTGTCGTACAAAAGAGATGGTATTTCTGGTAGTATAGGTTATAACTATGTTTTAATCCCAACTTTTTATGGGAATTACACAATTCCTTCATACAATTTCTCATATTTTGACTTAGAAACGGAATCCTACAAATCATTATCTACTGGAGATTTCAATGTAGAAGTATTAAAGACTGCAAATAGTGAACCAGGCAGTACAACCCTGGTTCAAACAAAAAAATCAGTTGAAATTGAAGATGAAGATATTCATCATCTTTTAAATCACGACTCTGCCTTGTTTGGTACCGATTCATTTTTAGTGAGTAAGTTCTGGTATTATGGTTTGCTCTTACTTCCCTTCATCACTATCTGGTTGCTGCTTTTAAAACGAAAAAAAACACAATCGGAATCTTATTTAAATAACCAAGAAACATTAGCCATAATTAAACAATCGGAATCACAGCTCAAACAAGCTAGAGAATTAGCTAATCAGAAAAAAAATAAAGCGGCTTGTCAAGAAATTAGCGTTGCACTTAAAACATTTTTAAAACATCAAAATAAAATTTCAAACTTGGAAATGAATTGGCCGTATTTAAATCAATTGTATTTGGAAAAAGGCTGGTCAACGGATAAAATCGAAGCTCTAAAACAGGTTTGGAATAATTTGGAAATGTATCAGTACGCCCCAATTACAGCTGAAAGGTTAGATGAGCTTATTACTGATACAGAGTCATTAATTGAACACATAGCCGAAGAAAAATGAAATCGATTATAATTACCATATTACTCTTGATCAGCGGCTCAATTACTTATCCGAATGAAGTATTGCTAAAAAGTGCTGATTCTGCTTATCAAGCTCACCAATATGATGAGTCCATTAATTTATATACTCAAATTCTGTCTGAACAAAAGCACTCAGCCAGCCTCTACTTCAACTTGGGGAATGCCTACTTTAAAAACAATGAAATAGGCAAGGCTATTTGGGCATATCACAAAGCAAAAAAAATAGATCCAAAAAATGATGACATCAATTACAACCTTAAATTTGCTTCTGACTTAACGAAGGATAAAATTGAACAGAGCAATACGGGAATTTCGAAATGGGTAGCAAAAGTTTTCTTTGGTCAGAGTATTAATTTTTGGGCAATAATTGCTTTAGTCATTTTGGTATTCTCAAGCATTGGATTTTATATGTATAAAATAACAAAGCAAAAAAATCAAAGAGCCATCTATTTAATTATTGGCATCATAACCGCTACCCTATTCTTGATTACTTTTAGCATTGCTATTACCCATAAAAACCATGTCATTTCACTGAATCATGGGATTGTAATAGAATCAGTAATAAAAGTGAGAACAGCACCAACAATCGAGGATGCTACTGCGTTTGAACTTCACGAAGGTGCTAAGTTTAAACTTATCCAAAATCAAGGAGATTGGTATCGAATTAAGGTTGGCAAAAATGAGGGTTGGATATTAAAGCAAAGTGCGTTGCTTTATTAGTATTGCAACTATCACTTACATCATTTTAATCCAAATGGACCACTTATTCTATTCTTTCTAATTTATCATCTTTAATATGATGATAAAGGAAGCTTGTTAGATGCAGCATTTGATCTCTTGTGGCCTTCTGTCCTAATTTAGCAGCTACATAAACACCTCCGATAAGAAGTAAGATAACCGGAAAACAATAAACCCAAAGACTCTTAATCCCTAAATTCCATTGCGCCATGCCATACATGCCTCCAAATAGACAAGCCAAGCCAAGAAATGAATAAATAAAAACTAAAAAAAACCATACCTTATAGCGAGGCCCAATCACCACTCTAATTATACTACCTGCTTCAGCTTCATTTTTTTCAATGGAAGCTCTCAACTCAGGCGACCAATACTTTTGATCATTTAAAGAGATATCCAAATAAAATACATCAATCACCTTTTTACCAGTCACAGAGTTATCCTCATCTAAACCATCTAATAAATTTTTAAATAATTCATCTTTGAACAATACTGTTTTTAATTTGAACCTTGGTCGTATCTCAATAAAGTCTCGATCAATTCTATTAAAAGGCATTTTATTTTGTAGATTACTATTAGATAAATATAAGAATCTTTCAATAATTATACTTAATTGACTTAATTCTGCACTGATTCTAAATCTAAACCTTAATTTTGTACCCAAATTAACAGACATGAGTTTTAAATTGAACAAGATTGAAGATGCGATTGCGGATATAAAAGCAGGAAAAATTATAATTGTAGTTGATGATGAAGATCGTGAAAACGAAGGCGACTTTATTGCTGCGGCCGAGATGGTAAATCCCGAAATGATCAATTTTATGGCAACTCATGGTAGAGGTTTAATTTGTGCACCTTTAACTGAAGACCGTTGTAATGAACTAAATCTAAACATGATGGTTGAAGACAACACCGTATTGCATAATACACAGTTTACTGTATCTGTTGATTTAATTGGACATGGTTGTACGACCGGTATTTCAGCCTATGATAGATCTCAGACCATTAAATTTTTGACACTTTCAGACACTAAACCATCTGATTTAGGACGTCCAGGTCATATTTTTCCGCTAAAAGCTAAAAAAGGTGGTGTTTTACGAAGAGCTGGACATACTGAAGCTGCTATTGATTTAGCGACTTTAGCTGGTTTAAAACCTGCTGGTATTTTAGTTGAAATTTTAAACGAAGATGGCTCAATGGCTCGTTTACCGCAATTAGTTACCGTAGCCGAAAAGTTTGATTTGAAAATTATTTCGATAGCCGACCTTATCGCCTATCGTATGCAACATGAGTCTTTAATTAAAAAGACTATTGAGGTTGATTTTCCAACTCTTTGGGGAGACTTTAAGTTAGCGGCCTATAAGCAAACTACTACTGATGAAGAACATATTGTATTATATAAGGGAACTTGGACCGAAGATGAATCAGTTTTGGTTCGTGTAGAATCTTCAGCGTTTTCTCATAATCTACTGGATGCTGTGCGCTCAGATAAACAATCGAACATTAGTGCGGCACTTCAAATGATAAATCAACATGACAAAGGCATTTTGCTTTTTATGCAGCAAGGAGAGAAAGTTGAGAGTATTATTGAAACTATTCAATCCTACAATAATGGGACAATTGCAAGAAAAATGGATTCAAAAGATTATGGAATTGGTTCTCAAATATTACGCGGCTTGGGTATTAAAAACCTGAAGCTAATTACTAATAGTCAAAGCCTTAACGAAACTGTTATAAACGCCTATGGTTTAAATGTTGTAGAAACTATTCCATTTGATAAGAAAGGCTAATAAAGTTAACTAAAACAAATATTTAAAATTCTAAATATGAGCACCATTACTGTACAGCAAATTGAGAATGCTATTAAAAAAATTGATAACTTAAATGAAGATGCATTAGACAAGATTATTGAAACTTATGCATTGAAGCAAGAGGATTTACTTGGACACGTCATGCAGGCTGGTATTGAATACGAGAATGAAGATCTAAATACTTTTTCGATCTATTATTTCGCTATTGTCATGGCAGCCTTTGAGGATGCAGAAATTTCTTTAAACACAATTACGCAGGATCATGTTGATGATTTTCAGGAACCTTTTTTGTTAGCATTAGATGAAATCAATCAAAATGAAGATTATACACCCCTTCATGAATTAATTAATCAACCAAATTTAGTCGTATTTATGGCTAATGAAATTGAAGCTGAGGATGAGGACGGAGAATCTTTAGAAGAAGAGACTAAAACACAATTATTTATTGTGATGTCCTCAATGATTGGATTAATGAACTCCGCAATAAAAAAGTAAATGCTTTCTCCAAAGGAAATAGTTGATAAAATGATGGCAAATGATGCCATGAGTCAATGGTTGGGTATACAAATTAAGCGTATTGAACCAGGTAATGTCATTTTAAATTTAGTTGTAAAACCTGAAATGACAAATGGATTTGGAATAGCTCATGGTGGAATTACCTATTCATTATCTGATACATGCATTGCTTTTTCAGCCAATGCTTATGGTAGAAAAGCTGTTTCCGTTGAAACAAGTATTTCTCATTTAAAACCTGTTAAAGTTGGAGATGTTTTGACAACCGAAATTGAGGAGATAAATTTAACTCAAAGTTTTGGTGTATATAGTATTAAAATATATACGCAAAATAATGTATTAGTTTCAGTTTTTAAAGGAACAATGTATAGAAAAGGTGATTGGATTTAAACTTTAATCTTATTGGCTTTACGCTTTTTTCTTTTTATTTTTTTAGCCAATTTATCCCTTTCTTTTCTTAACGCTTTATACTTTTTACGATTTGCTTTTAAACGCTTCTCTTCTGCCTTAAAATCAGCTTTAGTAATCAATTTTGGTCTGGAATCGATTTGAATTTTACCATCTTCTATCTCTTTCAAAATATATTCTAAAACATAATTATCTTTCTTCTTGTATTTCTTTTTTATATCCTGCTCAAACATCTTACCCATCAAATTAAAAACCATAGCGTCATCACTGCCCCTATACTTTTTTACAATATCATAAACTGAACTTCCAGTTTCTCTGGCCACTAGATCCATCAGTACTTTTCCTTCTGACACATAAAGATCGAGCATAGCATATTTAAAATCCTTTTTCAATTGTTTATAGGACAATTTACAGTGTTTATTTCTTTTTCTTCGTCGTTCAATACTTACCAAGTCATTCTCAATTTCATCTAATACATTTGCAGCATAGCTTGCATATGGGTAAACCTTGATCACTCTTGGTTTTAAGTATTTATATTGCTTCAAAAAATCAACATCTACTACTTCAATTGGTTTATAATAAATGGCATTTAGAGTGGTGTCCTCATTTTGTGCAAAAAGACTTGAACTTAAGAAAAGACATAATATTAAAGCGAACTTCTTCATGGAAAATTATTTAACTACATGTAGAAATACAAAAGTCATACCTAAAAAGTAGGTTTAGAATTTGTACTATTGTAAATATACGATTTTTTATGCGAAAAAAATATTTAATTAGTTGTTTAGCATTTACTATTAGTTGCACTTCAACAACTAGTAACCAGTCGTCTGTTCAAAATAGTAAGGATTCAATTATAGAAGCTAGCATTTCAACAAAAGATACAACATCAATAACTATCCATTCAGATAGTTCTTCCCAAGAACATTATGAGAATAGTAATGAGTCTGCTGAAAAAATAATAGAAAAAAAATATGGTGTTCAATGGGATTTTTGCGACTGCATTCGTAAAAATGACTCTATTCAAAAGGCCATTGATTCATCTGGTGACATTGATGATATCGAGTTTGAGCTACTGATGGCAAGATTTGAAGAAATTGACAATCACTGTAAATCGATTATTTCCAGTCCCAATACAACACCTGATCAAAGAAAGACGCATGAACGTCGTGTTAAAAAATGTTTAGGAAAAAATTGAAAATAATGTCTGCTTCTAGCAATCACAATCTGCACTACCTGGAAAGGCAATTACATCTTCTTGGTTAGGCATTTCAGGCTCAACCTTTATAATACCTTTTCCGCTTAACGAATCCTCACCGTCAAAGGAGTTTGGAAGAAAAACACAAATATTAAGAACTGCATAGCCTGCTTGTCCTAAATTAAACTTGTCTGTATAATCAAATGTCACTTTACCTTCAAAATCTGTTATTTCTTCTCTTTCAAAAACGGTATCTATAACACCTTGTTGATCTGGAGACAAACTTGGGACTGGGCAAAGTCTAACCTTAGCACCCTCAACTATATTACCCGCCGTGTCAGTAACAGATATAGTAGCCGTTGTTGGCTTTTCCTTACGACATGAATTTAACCCTATTGCAACGAATAATAAAAAGGTTGCAAATAATCCAGTTTTTAAAAGAAATCTATTCATAATTTTAAATTTTTATCTGTAATTTCGCCTTGCTATTCAACAATTCGACACAAATATATGTTTTTGATTTGAATTGCCTATATTAAGTATAACAATTTTGCACCCCATTTAGTTACATTAGAAAATGGATTTAAAAGAAAAAATTAACGAATTAAGTCAAGAAGTATCTGATTTCAAAATTCAATCGAAAGAAGATTTGGAACAATTCAGAATAAAGTACTTAGGTTCTAAAGGGAGTTTAAAATCACTATATCAAGATCTTAAAACCGTAAGCAAAGACCTAAAACGAGAATTCGGGCAGTTAATAAACTCGGTAAAGATATCGACCGAAAATAAATTCTCTGAATTCAAGTCTAAAGTGGGGTCTGATTCTAAGAAAAGTGAAACTGGAAAAATTGACCTTAGTCGACCTGCTGAAAGTGCACCACTAGGTGCAAGACATCCGTTATCCATAGTAAAAAATGAAATTATAGACATTTTCAAAAGAATTGGCTTTACCGTTTCTGAAGGGCCTGAAATAGAAGATGATTGGCATAACTTTTCAGCCCTAAATTTTCCACCTGAACATCCTGCAAGAGATATGCAGGATACATTTTTTATAGAAACAGGTGAAAAAGAAATGGCATTGAGAACTCATACCTCCTCAGTACAAGTAAGAGTCATGGAGAATCAAAAGCCGCCAATTAGAACAATTAGTCCTGGAAGAGTGTATCGAAATGAAGCTATTTCAGCAAGGGCGCATTGCTTCTTTCATCAAGTTGAAGGTTTATATATCGATAAAGATGTGTCATTTGCTGATTTAAAACAAACCTTGCTATATTTTGCAAGAGAAATGTTTGGTGAAAAAGCAAATATTCGATTAAGACCTTCTTATTTCCCTTTTACAGAGCCAAGTGCAGAGGTTGATGTATCGTGCACTATTTGCAATGCAAAAGGTTGTAATGTGTGTAAATACACTGGCTGGTTAGAAATTTTAGGCTGTGGTATGGTTGACCCTAATGTTTTGGAATCTGCTGATATTGATCCTAAAGTATTTTCGGGCTATGCCTTCGGAATGGGAATTGAAAGGATTGCCCAGTTAAAATACAGAGTAAATGATTTAAGGTTATATTCTGAAAATGATTTACGATTTTTAGCTCAATTTAAATCGGCTTATTAAAATCGGGCTGGCTAATAGAAAGAACTAAAAAAAAACGAATTGATTGAGTTAAATTAACTTAAATTGAAAATCAAAAGAATGTAAAGCAACATGGTGATAAAAGCGGTTATTATTGATGACATTCCAGAAGCAATTGAGGTCCTTTCAGCTGATCTAAACGAGTATTGTAGTCATATTGAAATTATTGGTAATGCAAATGGTGTAGTTAGTGGTGCGAAATTAATAAAAACCTTAAAACCCGATTTAGTATTTTTAGATATTCAAATGCCTGACGGCAGCGGCTTTGACTTATTAGAAATACTAGACAACACTGATTTTAAATTAATATTCACAACAGCATCAGATGAGTTTGCAGTTAAGGCGTTCAAATTTTCGGCCATTGACTACTTATTAAAACCAATTGATCCTGATGACCTAATTCAAGCAGTTAAAAAAATTGAACACCAAGTTGATGCTACTGATAGATTAGAATTGCTCAAGAACAACTTAGATACACCAAAAAAAATTGCACTAAATACAGTCGATAAGATTCACATAGTAGATATTAATGAAATTATTAGATTAGAATCGAATATTAATTACACGCAATTCTTTTTTAAAGACAGCACAAAATTACTAGTGACAAAAACTTTAAAAGAATTTGATAAACTGTTAAGTGAACATGACTTCATCCGGGTTCATCAATCACACCTAATTGCTAAAAATCAAATTACTGCTTTTCTAAAACAGAATGGTGAAATTCAATTGAAAGACGGCACAAAAATTCCTGTCTCTACTAGAAAGAAAGCCGTTTTAATGGAAATGATTTCAAATTTTTAAGATGAGAAGAACAATTTTACATTCTGGCTTAATATTATGCATTCTTGCCATCAATTTAATAGGCTGTAGAAATGAAAACCAAAATAAAAAAAACAAAAAGAAAACATCTGTTTCTTTAAAAGTTAATGCCCCCAGTCATTCACAGCAATATACAATTGGTGACCAAATTAAAATAGATTTAAGTGTAGAAAATGCAGACAATATTAAAGACTTAACTATTTATTTTGATGATGTCATATTTAAAGAAAATATTGAGGTTAAATCACAAGTTATCATAATTGAGACCAAAGACCTACCTGTTGGATTTTCAACTATTTATATTACTTACAACGATAAAACTGGCAAACCTAGAGCTGGAACAAGGAACATTATTTTATTTTCTGATCTCATTCCAGATCAAAAAATTGCTTCAGTAGTAAAAACCTACCCTCATAGGAATGAGGCTTACACCCAAGGCTTAGAATTTTACAAAGGTGAATTATTTGAAAGCACAGGCTCTGGCGATTATGCCAAATCATTTTTAGCAAAAGTTAATCTATCAACTGGACAGCACATAGCTTATCAAGAAATGGAGAATAAAAACTATTTTGGAGAAGGAATTACTATAATTAATGACACCATCTATCAATTGACATGGCAGGATAAACAATGTTTAGTTTATGACCTTGATTTTAATTATATAAAATCGTTTACTTACGAAGGAGAAGGTTGGGGACTGACAAATAATGGAAAATCTTTAATTATGTCCAATGGATCTTCTTCTATTGTTTGGAGAAATCGTCACACATTTGAAATTGAGAAGACTATTGATGTATTCTCTCATGAAAAAGATGTTCAAAACCTAAACGAGCTTGAATTAATAAATGGAGACTTATGGTGCAATGTTTATACAACTGATTATTTGGTTCAAGTTGATACTGCAACTGGTAAGGTTTTAGCTAATATTGATTGTTCAGGAATTGTTCGAAAAGGTATGATTGGTAATGCCAATGTATTGAATGGTATAGCTTACGAACCAAACACTCAAAAGCTATATTTAACTGGTAAATTATGGTCGGTATTGTATGAAGTAAAAATAGATTAATGGGAAAACTATTGATTGTGCCAACTCCAATAGGTAATTTGGAAGACATGACATTTCGAGCCATTCGAGTTTTGAAAGAAGTGGATGCTATTTTAGCTGAAGACACAAGAGTAACAGGTAAACTATTAAATCATTACGAAATTTCCAATAAGCTCATTGCCCATCATCAAAATAACGAGCACAAAACGATTACCCGAATTATTGAAGAATTGAAATCTGGCTTAAATTACGCAATAGTCACAGATGCTGGTACCCCGGCAATTTCTGACCCTGGTTTTTTATTGGTTAGGGCATGTGTTGAAGCGGATATTGAAGTAGATTGCTTACCAGGAGCAACAGCTTTTGTACCTGCAATTGTAAACAGTGGATTTCCTTGCGAAAAATTTAATTACATAGGTTTTTTACCTCATAAAAAAGGAAGAGAAACAATTGTAAAACAAATTGAAGAATCGGTCAGAACAACTGTAATGTATGAATCACCACACCGAATTCTTAAAACTTTAAAACTATTTGATACTTTTTTTGAATCGAACAGACATATTTCTATTTCAAGGGAAATTTCCAAAAAATTTGAAGAAACACTCAGAGGAACAGCAAGTAAATTATTAGCTCATTTCGAAAATAAAGCGCCAAAAGGTGAGTTTGTAATTGTAGTAGAAGGCAAAAAAAAGTGAATTCCCAATGAAAGCTATATTTTTAATAAGAAAAGGAAATGCAGAACAAGCATTTGAAATAAAGGAAACTTTAAAGCCTGAAGTCACAGAAGTTGATGATGTATTAATTAAGGTTGAAGCATTTGGTTTAAATTATGCGGATGTTATGGCACGGCATGGACAATATAAGGAAGCTCCGCCTTTTCCAGCAATAATGGGTTATGAAGTAGTTGGTACTGTTGAAGCGGTTAAAGATTCAAAAAATGATCATCTTGTAGGTAGACGTGTTGTGGGCTTTACTCGTTTTGGAGGATATGCTGAATATGCCTTGTCAAAAGATTTTGGTATTGTTGTAATTAATGAAATGGACACTGGAAGTGCCTTATGCATAGCCACCCAATATGTCACTGCCTATTATATGTCATCAGTCGTGACCAATTTATTTAAAAGAGATAAAGTTCTAATTCATGCCGGTGCTGGAGGTGTGGGTACAGCATTAATCCAGTTATGCAAATTAAAAGGATGTACAGTAATAGCTACCGCTGGTTCTGAAGAAAAAATTAATTATATTGAATCTCAAGGAGCTGACCATGCTATAAATTATCGACGAGTAGATTATGGATTGGAAATTGCTGAACTTTTAGGAGGAGATCGATTAGATGCTACCTTTAATCCAATTGCCGGCTCAACTTTTAAAAAAGATTTTGCTTTAATTGGATCTGGTGGACGAGTTATTCTTTTTGGAGGTTCAGAATTATCAGGCAAAAAATGGGGCATATTATCTAGCCTAAATTTTGTAAGAAAAATGGGATTTAGATTAGCTATTGGATTAATGATGAGATCAAAGAGTATAATTGGTGTCAATATGCTTAAAATTGGAGACAATAAACCTGCTCTACTCCATCATTGTTTAACCGAAGTGACAAAGCTAATTACTGATGGCAAATTGAAACCACATGTTGGCGCTATTTACCAAGCTAGTGATATTGCAAAAGCACATAGTTTGCTAGAAAACAGAAAAAGTATTGGGAAGATTATTGTTAAGTGGTAGTCAGTAAATCTGGACTTTAAATCAGTATTTATTTCAAGAAGGCGGTCACTTTCTGAAGTTAACTCCTTACAATATTTATCTACAAACGAATTTTAGCATTACAAACCTTTTCAATTTTAGACATTCAATTCTAAATCTAAATAATTATCTTTATAATAAAACCAAATCAAACTTATACTACATGCTTACAAATTTACACTCAAAATTCGCTTTTATTCTTTTGTCAATTGCAGTCTTTAACTTTTCAGGCATTGCTCAAAAGAATACACCATTGCACTTCAAATCAGGATTAGTTGAATCAAATATTGATCTAGCAAAATCTAAAACAACATTTCAATCAGTAAAAAATGGAGATCACTATTGTATTATTCAATTCCATTCCATTCCAACTGAAGACAAAAAAAGTCAACTTAAAGCCGAAGGCATTCAACTTTTGAATTATTTGCCAAAAAATGCCTTTTATGCTAAGGTAAGCTCAGGAGCTAGTTGGAGCACTATTCAAGAAGTGGGTATTTCTCAAATACTAGAAATTAAAGCAGACTACAAATTATCGAAAGATTTAAAAGCCAACAAAATTAACGATTGGGCCAAAGTTGGCAACAATAAAATCGCTTTGAATGCAGTCTTTTTTAATGTTATAAACAAAGACCAGGCTAGGCAAGCATTGACTAGTGTAAGTGCAGATATTCAATTGATTAATGATGCCAATATTGCCAATATTATTATTGATCTTAGTAATCTTCCACTATTATTTGATCTACCTGGATTTTACTATTTTGAGCAGATTGACCCTCCAAGTGAACCTGAAAATTTAGTTGGTGTGACTAACCATAGAAGTAACACCTTAGCAACATCTTATACAACGGGTTTAAATTTTTCCGGCGAAGGAGTAACCATTATGCTACAAGATAACAGTCGTTTAGATGAGCATATTGATTATACTGGTCGATTTATAAACAATGTAAATGCGAGCAACAACGGTGATCACGGGGAGCATTGTGGTGGTACTATTGCTGGAGCAGGAAATTTAGATCCAACGGCAAGAGGAATGGCATTTGGTGCAGAAGTATTGGTTTACAATCCTAACGATAACAACTTCAACTCAGTGCCCAATCTGGTAGCTAATAGCAATCTTACAATTACCTCTAAAAGTTATAGTGGAGGTTTAAATGCTGGCTATACTTCACTTTCAAGTCAATTGGATCAACAGATCAGACAAAACCCAGAATTAATACATGTTTTTTCAGCGGGGAATTCTAACGGGTCTGGTTCTACTGCTGCTGGTTCTCAATGGTTCAATATTACTGGAGGACACAAAGCTGCAAAAAATGTCTTAGCTGTAGGAAATCTTACCCTAATAGATATTCTTTCAAATTCGAGCAGTAGAGGCCCAAGCGGAGACGGTAGAATTAAACCAGACATTTGTGCAGTGGGATCAAATGTTTACTCTACAATTGATCCAAATACTTATGGTAATAAAACAGGAACATCAATGGCATGTCCAGCAATTGCAGGAGTGCTTGCTCAATTGTACGAAGCCTATAAAACATTAAACGGTGGAATTAATCCGGAGTCTGCTTTAATGAAAGCAACTTTACTAAACACTGCAGATGATTTGGGGAATCCTGGCCCAGACTTTAAGTTTGGTTTCGGTCGTGTTAATGCGAGAAGAGCATATGATGTAATGAGTAATAATCAGTATTTCTCAGATAATATTTCGCAAGGTGATAACCTTAGTCATTCAATTACAGTTCCTAGCGGAGTTGCTCAAGTTAAGATTATGGTACATTGGTCAGATTTTGAAGGAACAGCTAGTTCTAATCAACCATTAGTTAATGATATTAATATGCAAGTATTATCGCCTGCAGGTGCAGTTAGCAATCCTTGGGTTCTTGATAATACTCCAAATTCTGCATTACTAAATGCACTCCCAGTTCAAGCAGTTGATGATATAAATAATGTTGAGCAAATCACAATAGACAATCCTGCAACAGGCGTTTACACTGTTAATCTAGAAGGTTTTGCCATTCCTTCAGGACCTCAAAAATATTATGTGGTTTATGAATTTATAACAGATGACGTTGTATTAACATACCCTATAGGTGGTGAAGGAATTGATAGTGATGAAAATGAATTTATCAGATGGGATGCATATGGCAATTCAAGTCCGTTTACACTTGAGTATTCAATAGACAATGGTACTGTTTGGAATCCAATTGCTTCTAATGTTTCGGCAAGTGTTCGTCAATTTTCATGGAATGTTCCAGCTGTTGTCACTAGTCAAGCTTTAGTTAGAGTAACAAGAGGTAACAGTACAAGTCAAAGCCATGTTGGTTTTTCAATTATTCAAGTGCCTACGAATTTACAAGTGCTAGAGGTATGCCCTGATTCTGTAACATTGTCATGGAATGCTGTAACAAATGCTACAGGTTATGAGGTAAGTATGCTTGGAAATAAATACATGGACTCGGTTGGTACCTCTTCAACAAATACTATCACATTAGCACATTCTGCATCCAGTGATTTTTGGTGGAGTGTAAAAGCTTTGGGAGCAAATAACTGCATTGGAAGACGAGCTATTGCACAGTACAGTTCCGCAGGCGTAATGAACTGCACTCTAGATACAGATGTTATGGTAGTTGATTCTGACGGGCTGAATGGAAATACAATTCTAACTTGTATGGAAACTGAGGTACTTGAAATTGGAATGACCATAGAGAATAATGGAAATCAACCAATCAGCAATATTCCTGTTAGTTATAAGCTTAATAATTCTGCAACTGTTAATGAGACCTATGCTCCAACTATTCCATCAGGTGGCTCTGTTTATTATACATTTAGTAATCAAGTAGCAATTCCTTTTGGGGCAAATACCTTAACAATTTGGTCACAATATACAGGCGATCAAAACTCAGGTAATGATACAATTATTTCAAATTTCAGCTACTTAAATTCGGCAGCGGAATCCTTACCATGGTCAGAAGACTTTGAGACATTTTCACTTTGTGGTACATCTAGCAATTGTGAAGTAGAGATCTGTAACCTATCTAACAATTTTATAAATGCAAAAAATGGTACTGTTGATGATATAAATTGGCGTACACATGAAGGATCTACTCCGTCAATAGGTACCGGCCCTTCTGCAGATTATAACCCAGGAACTACGGTAGGAAACTATTTATACTTAGAACCATCATCTACTCCTGTTTGTGCTGAAAAAGAAGCTCATTTAATATCACCCTGTATTGATTTACCTGATGGAGGCTTATTAAGTTTTGCCTATAATTTGAATGGCATTGACATGGGAGAATTACATGTTGACATTTTATCAAATGGAGTGTGGACAAATGATGTCTTGAACCCTTTAGTTGGAAATAAAGGAGCCACTTGGAAAGTAAAAACTGTCAATTTAAACAGCTTTGCAGGAAATGTGATTAATATAAGATTTAGAGGAATTACAGGTGATGACTACAGAAGTGATATGGCTATTGATGATATAAACGTGAGTAGTTCGTTAGGTCTTGAAACTAATAATTCCTCAGCTTTTTCAATTTACCCTAATCCTAGTAATGGCATGTTATTTTATAAATTAGATAATGAGACAAATTCTGAAATTCGAATTCTGGATACAAACGGGAAACTCATTTATGAAACTGTTAATTCAACTTCAAATGGTACTATCGATATGAACTCCTATTCAAAAGGAATATATTTTGTACACGTTATTATGGATAATGAAACTACAGTTCAAAAAATTGTACTTCAATAATTAATAAAATTATACTTTAATAAAAAAGGGGCTTGAATCATCAAGCCCCTTTTTTTATATACTTTAAAGTTATTTAATCTATCAGTTCAACACTTCTATTGATAAATTTAGATAGCTCTTCTCCTTTTAGCATACCTTGAGATAATAGTGCTAAGTCAGAAAGTTGTTTGGCCACCTTAGTTTTATTGTCTCCTTTTTTACGCAATAAAGCTCCTACTGCAGGGTGATTAGAATTGACAACAAAATTATACATTTCTGGAAAAGCACCCATCATCATTCCACCTCCACCTAACTTCTGCTGTTCTTGCATTCTTCGCATAAACTCAGGCTGAGTGATTATAACTGGTGCTTCAGTTTCACTCATACTTTCGAATTGAATCGTAAACTTTTCCTTGTTTACAGAACCTTCAAATAATGGTTTTAACTTTTCTTTTTCGTCATCCGATAATTTAGACGGTAACTCAATGTCTTTTTTAATTAAATTATCTAATGTATCAGAATCTACTCTTGCAAAACTCACATTCTCTAGAGTACTTTCTAATTTAGCAATGAAGTGAGGTGACAATGGACTATCAAATAAAACCACATCATACCCTCTTTCATTGGCATTTGTAATAAATTGATGTTGCGCATCTTTATTATTGGCATAAAGCACAACTAATTTATCATCTTTATCAGTTTGTGTAGCTTTTATTTTTTCCTGGTATTCTTCAATGGTATAGAAAGTACCATCTGTACTTTTTAATAGTGTAAACTTCTCCGCTTTTTCAGCAAATTTATCATCCGTTAAAGACCCATACTCCACAAACACTTTCAAGTCATCCCATTTCTCTTCAAAGTCTTTGCGATCGTCATTGAACATTGATCGTAATTTATCTGCTACTTTCTTCGTAATATGAGAAGCAATTTTTTTCACATTTCCGTCACTTTGTAGATATGAACGTGAGACATTTAATGGAATATCTGGAGAATCGATCACACCATGCAATAGTGTTAAAAACTCAGGTACAATTTGTTCAACTGAATCAGTAATAAATACTTGATTAGAGTACAATTGGATTTTGTTTTTTTGAATCTCAACATTCTCCTTAATTTTTGGAAAATATAATACTCCTGTTAAATTAAAAGGATAATCTACATTTAAGTGAATATGAAACAAAGGCTCATCAAAAGTAGTAGGATATAACTCTCTGTAAAAAGCCTTATACTCTTCTTCTTTTAAATCAGCAGGTGCTTTGACCCATAGTGGTTTAGTATTATTAATTACTTTAGGAGACTTCTCTTCTACTTGTTTTACTTTACCTTCATCATCCTTTTCTCCTTTCGGGTCATCAATCATGTCAGTTTTTTCACCGAATACTATTTCTACAGGTAAAAATTTACAGTATTTATTCAATAATGTATCAATTCTTGCCTCTTCTAAAAATTCAAGAGAATCTTCAGCAATATGCAATACAATTTCAGCACCACGATCAGTTTTATCAATTGATGCGATCGTATATTCAGGTGTACCATCACTCTCCCACATGACGGCTTCAGCACCTTCTTTATGCGATAAAGTTTTAATTTGCACCTTTTCAGCTACCATAAATGCAGAATAAAACCCTAAACCAAAATGGCCAATGATTTGTTCTGCTCCTTCTTTACCTTCATACTTTTTTACGAATTCTTCAGCACCAGAAAAAGCAATCTGATTAATGTATTTTTCAATTTCTTCTTCTGTTAAACCAATTCCTCTATCCTTTACAGTTAAAGTTTTTGCTTCTTTATCAATAGAAATTTCAATACGAGTATCTCCAAGATCGCCCTTTACTTCTCCTGCACCACTTAATACTTTTAATTTACTAGTTGAATCAACTGCATTAGAGACTAACTCTCTTAAAAATATCTCGTGATCACTATATAAAAAGCGTTTAATTAATGGGAAAATATTTTCCGTTTGTACGTTTATTGTTCCTTTTGTTGCCATGTTATAAATTAATTTTTTGGTCAATATTCCATATTCAAAGTTTATACCAATGATGAATTGGCTGACAAAATGACTGACATCATGCTGAAACAGCTGTAAAACTGGCGCCGTATTTGCATTTCAAGTCATATGGCTTGTAACAAGTCAAGTATAAAACTCGTATATTATAAACCTATTATATTGATTTGTATAATTGTAATGAGGAGATTGACTCAAATAGGATTATTATTTTGCTGCTTTACAAGTATAACAATTGGTTATGCTCAAAAAAGCAATCAATTTGCCATTGGATTAATGCCAAGTATAAATAACAGTTTAATTTCTTACGCCATAGTCACTCAATCGGGAGGAACTTACTTGGGCACCCAACAAATATCACAACAACAATTTATGTTTTTCGCACTTGGGTATTGGCCTACACGCGCCAATCCACAAAAGGAGAACCTCTTTCTAAAAAACGGCATTAAAGGTGTTGAATTAACTTACGACGATTACGACAAAGTAAATGGTTTTACACTTGGACCACTATTTGATTTATGGCGGATTAAGTACCAAAACCACCCAATGAGTAGAAAAATGCCTGCTGGTTGGAGTCATGGATCGTATAATCCAAGCAGAGCACAAGCCATTTATTTACATGAAAAGTATGGTGTCATTAATGTCAATACCCATTATTTTGTAGGTGAAAATCTATTTTTATTGCTGAAAGACATGCAAGATCCGGCTTGGGTTCAAACCTATCAAAGTCTTCAATAAAATTTAAGTAGCTTTGTCATGATAAATTAACCGATTTGAGTCAATCAACGAACCCACATAAAAACCAAATTGACGCCCTAATTGCACGTAAGAAGCTAAGGCAAGATTCTTTTTCGGAAGAAAGGTTGACTGAACAGTTATTAAAAGGAGATATTAAAGTCCTTAGTGAAACCATTACCTTATTAGAAAGCAAAAAAAGAACAGATCAAATTTTAGCCCAACACGTCATCAATCAATGTTTACCAAATTCAGGAAAAAGCATAAGAATTGGCATTACAGGTGTCCCTGGTGTTGGAAAGAGTACTTTTATTGAGAGTTTTGGCTTAGCCTTGATAGAAAAAGGGCATAAAGTGGCAGTATTAGCCATTGATCCAAGTAGTGAAAAAACCGGAGGAAGTATATTAGGTGATAAGACGAGAATGAACGAATTAGCGATTCATCAAGACGCTTATATTCGTCCTAGTTCTTCAGCCGGCTCCCTTGGTGGTGTGGCAAGAAAAACGCGTGAAAGTATTGTTTTATGCGAGGCTGCTGGATTCGACATTATTTTAGTTGAAACGGTTGGTGTTGGTCAGTCAGAAACTGCTGTACATTCCATGACTGATTTTTTCCTACTGCTAATGCTAGCAGGCGCTGGTGATGAGTTACAAGGCATTAAACGGGGAATTATGGAAATGGCAGACACCATTTTGATTACTAAAACTGATGGAGAAAATGTAAAACAAGCCAATTTGGCTAGGCTGGATTATAAAAATGCGTTACACTTATTTCCTGCCAACAAAAACAATTGGATTCCAAAAGTGGAAACCATCAGTGCTGTTGAAAATAAAGGCATTGAAAAAGTTATTGATATCATCAATGAATTTGATAGTCAAACGAAAAACAACCAATATTTTTATAGTAAGCGACAAAATCAGCAAGTATATTGGATGCATGAAAGTTTAAAAGACTTGATTTTAGAAAAAGCATATACTAATCCTGAAATAAAAGCATTATTAAGTACTTTAGAAGTCGAATTAAGAAAAGGTAAGACCAGCTCTTTTACCGCCGCAGAATTGCTTTATAAAAAATTATACCCGAATGACTGAATTAGAATTTAAATTAAAAACGGACCAACCTTATATTGAACTAAATAAGGTTCTTCAAATTCTAAAAGTGTCCCAAACTGGTGGACATGCCAAAATCTTAATTCAAAACGAGGAAGTATTTGTAAACGGCCAGTTGGAAACTAGAGTTAGAAAAAAACTAGTAAAAGGTGACCGTATTGAAATTGATGAGAAAATCATCAGTATTCAAGGTTAATTACCTAAATTTGTGCAAAATAAACAACTACTGGCCAAGTCAATAATAAAAAGACCAATTGTAGTAAAAAAAATAGTTAATGAAAACTCTTCTTACGATTAGCTTATTCCTTTTTTCCTTCATTGGACATTCAAGTCATTTGGCAGGTGGCTATATAAGTTACAAAACAACTTCTAATTTAAATGAATATGAAATAACACTTAATCTCTACCGTGATTGTTCTGGTGTTTTTGCAAGTGACAGTTCACTTATTAGAATTACTAATATTTGTAACCCTGAGGAAATTGAAATTTGGATTCCCTTAATTTCTTTATCGAATGTTTCACAATATTGTCTTCAAGATACTGGCAATACTGAATGCGGTAATACTGGTAATTTTTCTGGATTTCAAAAAGCTGTATATAGAAGTATAGTCATTTTACCCAGTCTTTGCAGTCAGTGGAATATATCCTATTTATCAAGTGATAGGAATAACTCAGTCAACACAACCGGCGGAGCAGGCTTCAATGCTTTTTACATTGAATCAGTGCTAAACAATCTCGATTTCCCCCATAATTCAAGTCCAACTCGGAATACTCCTTTTCCAATTCCATATACGTGCAGTACACAACAAAATGATCTATCAATATTTATAAATGATCCTAACAATGATTCACTTGTATTCAGTTTAGAAAACGCTTCATACTTGCCTTCTACTCCAATTCCTTATTCAGCAGGTTATAGCGGCATTCAACCAATTACTGGAATATCTATTCAACCCAATACTGGACAATTGAATTTCAATCATAATATTAATGGGAATTTCCTAATATCGATATTAATTAAGGAGTTTGCTACCAACGGTATCCTTAAAGGATCAACAAGATTAGATTTTAATATTGTTATTAGGCTTTGTCCAAATAGTCAGCCGACTATAAGTAATGTACAGAATTTTAATAGTTTTGGTTCTGGCGCTAACCTATCAGGAAATACCATCAATTCTTGTGTTGGTGACCAATTTTGTTTTGATGTTATTGTAACTGATGCCAACAGTTCTGATAGTTTAATATTAAGTTCTGACATTGGGACTTTATTTCCTGGTTCAACCTTTACTCAGACAGGCTTTAATCCATCAACAGGTTCTGTATGCTGGACTCACCAAGTTAATGATAAAAGAGCCATTTTTTCGATATCGTCAAATGACAATAATTGTCCAGAAATGAATACTTCATCTAAATCATACTTGATTAATATTAGTGAACCCATTGAATTTTCCGAAAACCCACTTTATCTATGTGATACTTCAACTGTTTATAACTTAATTGATAATGTAACGACTTCTGATTATTATTGGTATGATTTAAATGGTAATTTATTGGATGTTGGCACTGATATAAGCTGTAACCCATGTGCATCAGCCCAACTATACTTTGAAGTCGATACTAACATTATTGCATCAAATAATGTTGGTTCGTGCTTAATTAGTGATACACTTAGTATAAAATCCAATTCTATCCCACAGAATTTTCTCCCTGATACCATCATTTATTGTTCGGGTGACTCTGTTGTGCTTTACAGCCCAAAACCAGAACTAACTAGTATTTGGAATTTTTCTACCATACAAGACTCCCTCCTAGTAAATTACACTTTTGAAAGTTCTGTATCATTAGAAGTAAATTACGACGGCTACTGTTCAGTAATTGATTGGGTATTAATTAGGCCTCTTTCTACTTCAGACTTGCTAGTTGACACATTGATTCAATGTAATGCTAACCCAAACATTACGATTGCGCCGAATGACACCTATTGGTATGATGTAAATGGGATGTTGTTAGACATTGGGACAGACATTAGCTGTAACCCTTGCGGTAATCCTCAGTTCTTATTTACAACTGACACATTAGTGACTAAACCATTAAACGAAGCCTGTTCTGATACTGACACATTGTATATTCAACCAAATCAATCGTTACAGAATTATTTTTCCGATACAATATTCTTTTGTGATGAAGATACGGTTGTGCTAATAAATCCTATTCCTTACTATCATTCAATTTGGCATACTGGCGCAAATAGTGATACTCTAACAATTCAAACTGATAGCATTCAGTATGGTAGTTTGACCACTTATATTGATACTTTGATCTGTGACACTAAACAATTTCTTCTTTTTTCTCAACAAACCTTAGCGACAATTTCCCCCTCAAATAATGGTTTAGTTACTAATAATTTCTCTTCTTATCAATGGATTTTTAATGATACAGCTATTATTGGAAGTAATAGCCAAACACATCTTCCACAAAACAATGGAGACTACCAAATATATGTAATTGATAGTTTAGGCTGCACTGATACTTCTAATGTCTTTATAGTTACAAATGCT
>JBGCFR010000063.1:0-9804 GCA_045107045.1 Crocinitomicaceae bacterium | reverse complement strand
TGTTGTTCGACTTAGTGGACAAGCATTAGGTAAAAAAATAGTGCTATAAAGGAGAGTCTGGAGATGTTTTGTCTTTAATTCCCACTCCATACCCATTTGTCTTCTCCCTCCCTACTCTTCGGGTCAGCCAAAAACGTATTCCGTTACCATAATAAATAAACATTTAGGAAAAAAACTTATCAAGAAACTCCTTAGCTAAGTAAACCGCTTTTTCACCAAATGGAACGGAGTGGAATTCATGAACACCTATAAAAATCAATTAACGCTAGTGAATAAAGCAAAGTATGCTTCGACAGGCTCAGCAACCTAACTTCGACAGGCTCAGCAACCTAGCTTCGACAAGCTCACCAACCAAACTTCGACTAGCTCAGGTAAACTTTACGCAATTACATTATAGACTAAAAGGAGCGTTTTCCTTGATATGGGAGATTCGGCTCTTTCAACTAGAGTATAAAAGCGCAATTGAGTCAATTAAATACATATGCATTGTGCTCATCATTAACAATTTATTAACACGTAGGAGTAGTTATTTTTTGTTCATTTGTGTCAAACACAACAAAAATGAAAAAAATTATAACAACTATCACACTTGCTTTTCTAGTCATTTTTAATGCAGTTTCTCAACAAGAAAAAAGCTATTTAGATAAAAGAGGAAAGAAACAGCTTTGTGGTCCTTTTGAATTGGAAGCCTTAACCACTGATACCACATACAGTGACTGGTTTGAAAAGAACTATAACGATTATCAAGTGCAATTAGATACTGCAGTTTGGATACAAAATTTAAGTAATACGACAGTTGACATATACATAGGAACTTGGTGTGGAGATAGCAGAACTTGGGTTCCCCGATTTGTAAAGTTTTGGGAAGAACTGGGATTAGATAAAAGTCAACTTAACTTTATTGGTCTCTATAACGGTATAGAAAAGTACAAGCAAGGCCCAAATGGCGAAGAAAAAGGAAAAAGAATTCACCACGTTCCTACTTTCATATTTACTGAGGCGGGAAATGAAATTGGGAGGATTGTGGAAAACCCACATACTTCGTTATTAACTGATGTTGCTCAAATTGCCTTAGGATACCCTTCTGCTGCTAATTACAAAGGAGCAAGCTACTTGTTTGAATTGATAGATACGGTTTCTCTTGACACCATATATGCAAACTACAAGTATTATTTAAACACTGTTTATAGAATGGTATATGGAAGTGGCGAGCTAAACGGGTTAGGCTATGTATTATTAAGAAGTAATCGGATGAAAGAAGCTGAATTGACATTTCGAATGAATACACGTTATTTTCCTAACGATCCAAATGTTTATGATAGCTATGGAGAAGTCTTGGCAAAATTAGGAAAAAAAGAAGAAGCCATTAAACAATACCAAAAGGTTCTAAAGTTAAGCCCAGATGACAAAAATGCTTTGGCACAATTAAAAATACTTAAAGGCAAAAGGAAGCGTAAAGCCAGTTAAATTAATGGCCAAAATAGTTTAAATCAATTGTCAAGTCAGGAATCTCCATTTAGTTCGGTTATTCTATATTTTCAATTGTCCTCATGAATTCCACTGCGTTCCATTTGGTCAATTATAATGTCTTTCTGATGCCTGTCGGAGGTCAGGTCTTCGGAAAATAGAATCAAATACATTATCTTTTTTACTTAATGAACAAAGCTATGGTTTGCATATAATTATTCTGCTCTGTCGCATATTGCTTGAACTTGAACAAGTATAAAATTAGTGTTTTTTAGTTATTAAGTTCTTCATAAATTTAATCAAATAACATTCCTCTGTTTTAGCATAATTCAGTTTTTTAATCTGTCGCATATCGCGATTTGCTTATAGAGAATGTATACATCTTTAAATAACAATTGAAATGAAAAATAACAAAATTGCTTTATCTATTCTCATTCTTCTACTACTGAAAATTTCGTCAAGTTGGGCACAATGTAATAGCTGCCCACAATACTTGGACGACCAAACAGGAACACTTACATGGACAACCGGGTACGTTGCTTATCAAGAATACTGTTTGATAAATGATGTTACAATTGTTGGTAATATTAATATTTCGGGAAGCAAGGTGAAAATTGCTCCTGATGTAACTATTACAGTTTCAAGTGGGTCAGTTCTTCAAATCTCTGGCTCTCATTTATATGCATGTTCCGAAATGTGGAACGGCATAGTAGTTGAACCAGGAGCACGGTTAGTTATTGTTGGTAATTATATAAATGGGACTTCTAACCCAGTTCAATCATCTTTGATTGAAGATGCCAAAATTGCAGTTGATGTGCAGGATAATCCGCTTCCTGTTTATTTTTTAACGTTTCCGACATATCCCTTTCAAGCAGGAGATGTTATCTTCAATAAAAATCATATTGGTGTTAAGCTAGGTAGTTATAACGTACCCATTCCAGCCTTTTTAGCTTCAGGACTTCATCCCATTTACGGTTGCATGTTTACCTGCAGAGATATCCAAACCTATCCGTTTGCAGCCGGACCAAACCCAGGTGTGATAAACTGGCCAAGTATATATGACATTAAACCCCCTGTTGGACCTGTTTCTGTGACAGATGCACCATACATAAATTCAGCTCAGTATCCTGCTACTACATTAGTTTCTCCTTATGCAGGTCAAAAGCCGGCCATAGGGTTGTATATAGAAAACAATGGGGTAACCACACTTAATCCTACTGGGCCACCAACCTATTCAGAAACCAAACTAGGATATTTGTCTACTTGGAATGGATCAAAAGAAAATATATTTGACAATCACCAAATAGGTATAACTGCTGTTAATTCCAATATTACAATCTCAAACTGTATATTTCAGAATTTAATAAACACAGGATTGGGATCTGGTATTGGGATAAAAGCGGTAAGTACTGGAACCAATAATAACAGACTTAGAGTAATTTCGGAGGATGGCACCAATAGTACGGGAAATACTTTTTTCAACTGTAGCCGTGGTGTTGATTCTGAGAATTATTTTGATAATGAAATTTCACGGAATTCATTTAGCAGTACTCAAAGTATGCCTGGTATTAATCAGTTGGGCAGACATGGAGTCATAGCCTCATCAAATCGATACAGAAATGTGACAATCAGTAAGAACATATTTAGAAATATTGCATTTCCAATTAAATTTGATGTTGCAAGTGGAAATTTTGACGTTGGAAACGGCGTTCAAAATGGTGTTTATGCTGGGAGAATAATAATTGAAGACAATAAGATGTTAAAATTTCTGACCCCCAATTCCGCAACAGATTGGCTATATACAGCTATTCAATTAAATAACAATCCTAGTTTTGTAATTCAAGGGGTTCCTCCAGGTGGTGCAGCAGCTTCAATCGTTGGAAATCGTATTCTAAACGCTTATAATGGTATTCGTACAAAAGGGTTTTATACTCGATTAGATATAACCAATAACTTGATTTCACTTTGGGATGAGCCCGGAAATAATCCCCAAGACGGGATATGGAGCATGAATAATTTATCTCAGAGTACCATAGAAAACAAGATTGAAGGATTTAATTATGTTGTTGATGAAGTGTTTTCTATCCGATCTTTTTATTGCAAGGCTCAATTAGTTGAATGTAATGAAATGAAGGGGACTTATTTTGGGGCTTCATTTTATGGAGATTGTTCAAATACAAAAGTCGAGAAAAATATATTTAATTCTCACCGGAGAGGGTTAAGTTTACATCAAAATGGAATTATTGGAGTACAAGGAAACTCTAGTGCACCAAGTGACAACTATTGGGATGGATTTTGGCCTGTTAACCCTAATGGGATTAATGCTAATTACAAAACCTCAGTCGAAGGGTTTCCAAGCACAATGGGTTCTTCATATCTATGGGTACGATCAGGAAGTTTAGGATTCAACCCAAATGGTTCTTGCTTTTCATTAAGTCCATATAATTTTTCAACTCAACTGGGCACTATTGGCTATGCGTCAAACAGTATTCCACCATCAGGTTGCGTTACAGGGTTAGTAAAAATGAATGACGAAGGTGAAAGAGAAAATACCGGTGGAAGACAAAATGGAACCAATAGCTTAACAGCTGATGGTAGCTTATTAAGTTTAACAATATTTCCAAACCCTAGTCATTCAGGCGTATTCTATGTCCAAAACAATAAAATGATGGATAAATCCTTATATGTTGAAGTTTTAACAATACTAGGAGTTAAAATCTTATCTGAAGAATTGGATATTAACAATAATAAAATAGACCTGTCTGATCAACCGAAAGGCATTTATATTTTTAAGATTTCGGACCGTAAGTCTCAAATTGTTCAACGGGTAATTATTGATTAAAATCTGTATTCATATTAAAAAAATATTAACTATTGAGTAAGATTTAATTGTTAGCAATCCTGAAATTAAGCGGAAAAAGCGTCTACTTTGATACTGGAGATTCGCCCCATTTCACATTTACAATGTCTATTGTTGCGATATTGAATGTTAAAGATAAACGGTTTAACAGTTGTATTGCAGAGAGTAAAGTTTTAAAGTTTCTGCTGGTTGATGCGCTCAAAAAATGAAGCGCGATATGTATTACTAATAGGTAATTCTTTACTATTTATAAAAATTGATTGACTTTCAGTACGATCAATATGGTTTATTGAAACGATATACGATTTGTGCACCTTAATGAATTCCTCATTAGATAAACATTCTGCTATATGTTTTAAAGTGCTGTTTGTGACTATTCTTCTGTTTTTTAAATATATAATAATGTAATTGCCTGAAGCTTCAATATAATAGATGTTTTTAATTGGAATGCGTTCAAAATTATTCTTTCCATCCGTTTTAACAAAAAGGTTATTGTTTTCACTGGTAGAATATGAAAGCGACTTTTCTTGATGTTCTTTGACTTTAAGAACAGCCTCATAAAAGCGTTCGAATTTAAATGGTTTTAAGAGATAAGGATGAAACAGGTTTATTACTACACGAAATGTAGTTTTTTATGGGTGAAATATGGTTTAACTGGATATTAGTATTTTGAATAGCTATTTACCTACATTGGTGTAATTTTCTTAAACCATTTTGAGATTAGTGTGTCAGAATGCAAAGGACTGATCGGGATACTATCTTTTTCAGAATAATTCTTTGCCCTATAATGGCTAAGCACTAGCCTATCCGCATCATTCTGATAAAATTGAATAATATTGGATTTAGCGGTGCAATTAGATTGAACTAATTGCGCTTCTGATTCGAATGAAAATAACAAAACCGATAATAGTAAGCAATAGACTTTCATAATTAGAGTAACGGAATAAACTGTGCTTTTGTTAGCAACAAGTTAAGTATTTTTTAATTAGATACTTCTTTACACTCATCCATTTATAGTTTCATTCCAGCTGACTAGCCTCTCCATTCTCCTTTGTCGCCTCCTGCCCTATTCTTGGTGTAGTCAGAAAAGCATTTACTCACAAGTTTTTATTTTAATGTTCGTGAACCTCATTCTAAATTGGTCACAATTAAACAATTGTTTTCTTGGTGATTAGAATACTTGAAAACAGTAATAGTTTTTAATAATAAACTAAGTAATTTATATAGCCCCAAGCTATTTTGATAGAATTAATAACCTGCTTAAACGAAAAGTTGATGGGAGTTTTAGTAAGGTTGGATTGCCAATATCTTTATGCAAAATGAATTCAAGGTTCTAAGATAAAATCAAATTCCTCAAACAGTGTAATTTCTTTATAAGAAGTGCGTCTAATTTGATGAGAAATATGTTATGTCTAACTAAATACTATCCAAATAGAATAATCCTGCTTATAACGGTGTTGTTTATCTCAATTTACTGTTTAAGTCAAGAAGCAAAATCAATTGATAAAGAAGGTGATGAGTTCAGTTATTTTATTGATTTAATCTATACGAAAGATACAATTAATCAAAATAAAATCCTGCATTATATTGCCGAAAATTGGAAAGAGGAATATGAAATTATGATATTAGAGTTAGTCTACTTTAATTTTGATAATGAATTAGGTGTAAAGCTAATGGACATTATCAATCAAAAAACTGGAAAAAATTTAGGGTATTCCTTAAACGATTGGTACAAGTATTTATGGGGAAAGGAAGAAAAGACTATACCAAACTATGATTATTTTAAAGGAGAGCTCTACAGAAAAATAGATAGTCACTTTGAACGATATTTTGTAGGTCAAGAAAAAACAAGTAAAGTACGATTTGATGAAATCCGCTGGGGAGGTGTTAAACAGGATGGTATTCCTCCACTCCGCAATCCAAAAATGATTACAGTGGATGAAGCTAATTATTTGGCTGATGATGATATTGTTTTTGGAATAGTAGTTAACGGTGATTTTAGAGCTTATCCAAAGCGTATATTGGCTTGGCATGAACTATTTACAGATTCAGTTGGTGGTGAACCAGTGACAGGTGTCTATTGTACGCTATGCGGCACGGTTATTTTATATAAGAGCACTAAAAACAATATTACTTACAGTTTAGGGACAAGTGGTTTCTTGTTTCGTTCAAATAAATTGATGTACGACCAAAAAACGCAATCGCTTTGGAGTACAGTTTGGGGAGAACCAGTTGTAGGCCCGTTAGTTGTTAAAGGCATTCAGCTTGACTACTTGAGTGTAGTGACAACCACCTGGGGAGCATGGAGAAAATTGCATCCAAAAACATTAGTTTTATCTTTAAAAACAGGACATGGTAGAGATTACGGTGAGGGTGTTGCTTATCATAACTATTTTAATAATGATAAACTCATGTTTAGCGTTCCTAAAATTGAAAGTGAAAAAATAGATAATAAACAATCAATTTTGGCCATTCGATTTCAAGATGATAGCAGTGAGACACCAGTCGCTATATCAGTTAAATTTTTGAATAAAAATCCTGTTTACCACTATAAAATAGACAGCACTACTCTGTTAATACTAACAGACAAAACAGGTGCAAATAGAGCTTATGAGGTTGGAAACAAAAGCTTCAAAAAATTCAATCGATCTGAAAATTATGTCAAGGATCAAAATGGTCATCATTGGACTATTCATGAAAACTATTTAATAAATGACGAAGGAGAAAGACTTAACCGTTTTCAAACCTATAATGCATTTTGGTTTGGTTGGCAAGCTGCTTATCCGAATTCGATTTTGATCAAGTAATGCTAGCAGTCTAAAATTCTTGAATTTAATAAGTTGCTAGCTTAAAAACTTGCCGACTATCCAGGTTTTTGGAGCAAAAATTAGGGTGACGATCTTACCTACTCTGTAACAAAATAATTCACTTCATATTATAAGGTTAAACCAAAAAACAAAATCATATGAAAACATTTTACTTATTAATTTCACTTATCGTTGTCTCTAATTTAAACCACTGCTATGCCTATTCGGATTCGGATAGTCCTGTTAGAGAAACAATATCTAAATACGACTTTAAACTAGAGCATACCATTCAACTTAAAGCCAAATTTGGTCAAGACGTGCTCGTTGAACCTGCTGATCTAGCTCAACTCAATGGCTCTAAAATTCATCATATTGACCTTGTGTATTCGGCTTATACTGGATCGAATTCTTTTAGTCAAGACCAATTAAATTTGCACCGGATTAAAAATTTAAAAAAAGCTTTACCTCAGGTAGCCAAAGATGAACCCACATGGAAGTACATTGAACAAACGGGGGCAAAATCTTTAAAAGAAGCCAAAACCTATTTTCATGGTTTTGTTGTTCATTTTGGTCCTGACTTGGATTATCAGCACCTAAAAGCGTTTTTTAAGCCATTTCAAACACCACCAAAAACGTTTACAGTAAATGGCAAGCAAGGTGGCACATTTGATTGTGGAGATGGTTCTTCAGTAAACATAGTAGGTAATACAGTTACATATAGTGATGGCACACCAGTTACTGGTGATTTTACGCTAAAGTATAAGGAGTTTAAAGATCCTGCAGATATTGTATTCTCTGGCATTCCTATGACTTATGATAACGGAAATGAAGATTTAAACTTTTCTTCTGTTGGGATGTATGACTTGAGGGCTGACCAAAATGGTAAGGAGTTGTCATTGAGTGAACCTGCTGAAATTGACTTTAATTGCACTAAGCCAGAGCCAAATGTTGATTTTTACCAGATGGATGATGCCACGGGGGAATGGACAAAGGAAAGAGACGTAAGCTATGGAGAGGCATCAGAAACATTGAAATATACCAGAAAATCTGAACTAGACTTTGATGGCCACTATTTCGAACTTAATTCGAAAGTGTACAGTACCTACACGGATATTCATTTTGATGAGGCGAGTTGGGATTGGGTATTTAAACATTTGGCCACCTACCCAAAATTAAATGCACTTGTGCAGCAATTTAATGAACAGGAAAAAACCGCAAAAACTTCTGTTGAACCAAAAGAATTGATGGATGTTGTAGTAGAGATTATGATTGATGAGAAGAAAGCGGAAATGAGGAGGAAAATGGAAGAGAAAATTGCCCTGCAGAAGCAGCAACAGGCAGAATGGGAAGAAAAAGAACGAAAAAGACTGGCTGAAGAACGGGCAAAAATGGATAGCATTAGAATAGCAAATGGTAAGTTTGAAAATTCATTACTAGCTGAAGGAATAGATAAAGGCCATACTTACCCCGCCTTAGTTAAAGGCCTAAATTCTGCTGATTTTGGTGTGTATAACTGTGACCAAGTTTACCAATTGGAACAACCCTTGGCACTATCCCCTACCTATGTTGATGAAAATGGAGTAGAAATTACTAGCAAGCATGTGGTTTGTGTCATGGATTTAAATTTTAACGGTTCGTTTAGTTTTCACCCAAACAATATTAAATGCAGTGGCGTAGGCAAAAACGTCATTCTATTATTTACAGATGATAAAAGCGTGTTTATGCTTAATGACAAGCAATTTGCTCAGTTAAACTTAAATGGAAACCTTAGACCAGAATTTAAAATGAAGAATATGACAGCTGTCATTAAAACTTCAGATGATTTGAAGACGTACTTGAAAATTTGATTAGTTGAAAATTAATTTGTAAATGAAAATATCAAGGGCTACCTTTAATGAAAAATAACTCGATATTAATTGGCACTATAGTTGTGGCAATATCAGCAAATATAAGCCAAAATTACAATGATTAGAGTAACATATAAACTGACAATTTTCTTACTGTTTGTTGTTTTAATTCAATCATGCGGTCTTCATTTTGTTTCGGATTATAATGCAACTGAAAGGTATACACCTTCAACAAATAAGGAATACATACTTTCAGATTATGAGTTAGAAAATACCACCTGGATTGTGCACCTTTCACGCATTCAATGTGAGACTATTTATTACGCTAATCTAGAATCAGCAATGGATTTTTTAAGTAGAAATAACGTGTTAGTGCTACATGCTAAAAATGTAGGTAGACCGACCAACTGCGCTTGTGGTTCGCCAAGCGGAAGGTATTTTGCCGCAAGAATTAATAATGAAGATAAGCAACAAGCATTAAACTTGGGCTGGCACATACCAAATGAGTTAGAAGTCAAAGTTTTTAATTTGGATTGATAGTTTTGTAATATCACCTACCAATTTTGATGAAAATGGAATCGAAATTACAAATAAGCATGTGATTTGTGCAATGGAGATCATACTTATAATGGTATTAGTAAAAAAAATCGTGGTTGACCATTATTCATCCTCAAATGTTAGATTAAATCAGCACAAAGAGATGGCATTAAATAGAGATCATAATTCTAAGACTAGCAATTATACAGCAGATTCACATAGTTAATACTCCGTACTTCTAGCCTGCAGATATTACTTAGCAAACAATATTAACTACTTATCAAAC
>JBGCFR010000062.1:0-21607 GCA_045107045.1 Crocinitomicaceae bacterium | reverse complement strand
GGTCGGATCATCTGGTTCAGGAAAAAGTACAATTGCAAGCTTAGCTGCTACCTTCTTGAGTCCTGATAGTGGTCATGTAATTCTTGATGGACAGGATTTAAGTAAAGTTGATTTAAGCAGTTATCGAAAACATTTGGGAGTGGTATTACAAGACGACTTTTTATACGAAGGTACTATTAGAGAAAATATTTTATTCGCTAATCCATCAGCGACCGAAAATGAGTTGGCTAGCGCAGTAAAAGGAGCTTATGTTGATGAGTTTACGGATAGATTTGATGATGGGCTAGAAACTGTTATCGGAGAACGTGGTGTCAAATTATCCGGAGGTCAAAAACAAAGAATTTCAATTGCCAGAGCGTTATTAGCAAATCCAAGAGTGATTATTCTAGATGAAGCAACTTCAAATTTGGATACTGAAAGCGAGTCATTTATTCAAAAGAGTTTACATGAATTGATGCGGAATAGGACAACGTTTGTAATTGCTCACCGTTTAAGCACCATTCAAAAAGCTGATCAAATATTAGTGATTGAAAATGGAAAAATTGCAGAACAAGGAAAACATGAGGAATTGATTGAGAAACAAGGAAGGTATCATCAATTATACACTGTACAAGGCAGAATTTAAAGAAATTCTCATAGTATTAATGTACATGAATATGTTCCTTTGTTTTATTAAAAGGCATTTTATTATATGGAATTACAGTTAATTGATTCTGACCTTCAATAATTTTTATTTTTTGTTTTGAAGTGACATTATTAAATATTTCTGATTCACTATTTTGCCAATGAATAATTAGTGTTTTAATAGATTTATTTTTGCCAAGACCAATTTCTTGTTGGATGCTGGATGCACCAAAGGAACCACCAGTTCCTGTCGATCTAAAAATTTTATTTCCATTTTCAAATTCTATTTCTATTTGTGTACCGATTGCTTTTTTATTGGTTTTTATGCCTTCTAATTCAATTACTATCCAATTATTTTTCGATATTGGGTTCTCATATAAAACGTTTGTAAATTTATCTCCTTCAAATGCTCCTCCCATAACTGCATAAATATCTTGATCACCATCTTGGTCCAGATCCGCAAATGCAATTCCATGTCCTTTCTGAATATGTCCAAAATTACCAGCGGATGTTACTTCTTCAAAAGTCTTCCCTTCAATGTTTCTAAACATTCTATTTGGTACAATAGTGCTAAAATCGGGAGCTCCTGTTCCTACGTAAAAGTCTAGATATCCATCATTATCAATGTCACCGAAATTAGACCCCATACTATACATAGTTTTTGAAATGTTATAAGGTGTTGCTGATTCTGTAAACGTTTCATTACCATTATTTATATACAATCTAGGTTTATCGGATTTTACCTCTAAATCCTGAAGTTCTTTTCCGTACTCACCACCTAGGTCTCTTTGAGACCGAATGTCATAACCACTTACAAAAATATCTTGAAATCCGTCATTGTTAACATCCCAAAACCAGCAGGGAAAACTAAATTTGGGATTAGAAACACGAGCCGATTTACTAATGTTTTCAAATTTTCCGTTTACATTTTTTAGTAATTCGTTTTTACCACCTAAAATTGATACATATAAATCTGGCCATTTATCATTATTTATGTCACCAAATGCTACTCCTTTTACAAAACCATTAATTTTGTTGAGGCCAATTTCTTCGCTCTTTTCTGTAAAAGAACCATCACCATTATTCATAAAGAATTCACAAGGGTGATTTTCACCTGGTTTACTTTCGTTGCCAATAAAAAGATCTAAATTTCCATCTTGATTAACATCAGCCCATGCAGCAGTTTGAGTTGGATGTTTAGAATATATCCCAGAACTTCGAGTTACGTCTTGAAAACGACCGTTTCCAACATTTTTTAGTAAAGAGTTTGGGTGACTACCTGGATTACCTAACCATCCACCTCTTAACACTAAAATATCTACATTCCCATCATTATCAAAATCAGCATGAATACAATTTAATCCACTTACAATTCCTTTTAAACCAGCTGAATCAGTTGATTCTAAATATCCTCCATTTTTATCACTTATATAAAGTCTAACATTATCTTCCATGCCATATGAAGTCATGAATAGATCTAAATAGCCATCATTATTAAAATCTTCAATGGAAGCACCTCCTGATAGACCATTTTCAGCTATTCCAACACTCATACCAATTTCCTCGAATTTGGGAAATCGTTTTTGTTCTTGGTTCCAGTTAGGCATATTAATTAAATACTGACTTGGTACTTTTCTAGGATGTTTACCCAATGTCATATATGCGACATTCATTAACCATTTGTATTTTTCATTTGGGAATTTATCGTAAAGCATAGCATAAAGAGTGATAGCCATTTCAGATCCTGCAGTTAGTTCATGAATTGCTCCTTTTTTCATTGGAATAATGCAAGATTCGGGTGTGTGATTATTTTGGCAATTTTCTTGTTCACCTTTTCGTAAGTAAGCAAGTGCCAATAGCTCAAATATATCCCTATTCGATTTATCCAATATTTCATTATATGGACGCTTTTCTGAAGCGAAAAGATTTTCAATTTCACCAATACACATATTTGTATTTCCTCCATTTAATAATTGTTCAGCATAACTGAACCAAGTGGCAAGTTGTTTTTGTTTAGGAACCAATTCAATTTGAGATCTTAAATAGCTAGCATTTTTTAAATTCCAATGATAGTATTGATTTTGGCTTAGCTTTTAAAACTAAATCTGATAGTTCTTTTACCATTGAATTGTGTTCATTTGCAAGGAGCTCCTTAAAGGCCGAATCTTGATTGATAATTGGCTCAGCTATTGCTTTATCAGTATTATTTCCACTAGTGTTACAAGAAACCAAAACAAAAACAATAAATAATATGTTGAATGTGACGGTAAATAGTTTTTTTTTCATGGATAGATGTTTATTAATATCTTTGTCTTTAATTAAAATAAGAAGTTGCCAAAAATACAATTTGAAGTGAGAATTTATAAAAAAGAGTAATTATTCTTTTACGATTGATCTGTTTTAGTAACCATTGGCATCTGTTTTTCGCATAAGACTTTTTGTTAAGTTTCCTACATTGCCTAAATAAAATACACCGTTGTCGTCAGTTCCGACTAGAGTATTTCCTAAAATTAAGCCTATATTTCTTTGCCATAATTTGCTTCCATTAGTTAAATCAACTTTTAATAATTGACTTGAAATGCTATCCATCTCATTTTCTGCGACATTAATTAATAAGTTTTCATCAGCTGACAATCCAACATCCTTAAAGTCTATAAATTGATTGTCGTCATAAATCTTGACCCATATTGTTGTTCCTGACGAGTTAATACGGGAAATAAATATAGTGCGATTGAGATTAGATTGCGTATTTTCAGTGATTCCTGTAACGATAATATCACTATTCGAAATTGATTGGATATGGAAACCAGAATTATCTCCTCCAACTGACATTTCTTTAGTCCAAAGACTGTCACCTTGAGCGCTTAATTTCATTAACATTGTTTTATTATTTCTTTCCCCAACTGCAAAAAAGGTCCCATCTGAATTAGATGATAAGTGATGGTACCTAGCATTTCCTAAGAGTTTTTTTTGGAATAACTCGTTACTATCAAAATCTATTTTTACTATAGTTTCACTAACGGTACTGGAATTACTAATTAGTGCAACTGCAGCAAGTCCGTCATCACTTAGATGCACGTTTCTGAAATAGGAATTGGAAGAATTGTCATAGTCAATTGTCCAAACTTTGTCGCCATTCTTATTAATTTTTATTACTCCAAGGTTATAGAATGATGAAATACTATTGACTTGATTTTTGGTATACAGAATATAGCTTTCGTTAGATGCTGGTATGATATGAGTGGCTTCAGAATTAAATTGACTTTTAACTCTACTTTCCCATTCTTTTTCTCCAAAACAATTTGTTTTTAAAATGTAAATATGATAGTTACCTTCAGAATCAAAAGCTCTACCACAAAAAACATATCCGTCATCATTTGTTTTGCTTAAATGATTTAATTTAACGTTTTCTAATGTTCTTAAATACTGATTACAGTTGTTTCCATAGGATAAATGACTGGTTATAGGTTTATCGGTTGGTGTAGTTAATTCTTTAGTTTCAGGTTCAACTTTATTCTTCTTACAAGAGCAGATGGAAAAAGCAACTGCTGAAATAAAAAAGAAAAGAGATAGTAACTTTGAAATCATTCTTGAAGTAAATTGGTCTTTTAAAACTAAGGAATAATGTTTTCACTCTGAATCATTGTGACAATCTTTTTCATTTTTTTTTGAATCACTTTAAAATGGTGTTGGTCATCTGGCGTCACAAAAGTGATTGCTTTACCATGATTTTCCGCTCTTCCAGTTCTTCCAACTCTATGCACAAAATCTTTTGGCGACCTAGGCAATTCATAATTGATTACACATGGTAAAGTATCAATGTCTATGCCTCTTGCTAATAAATCAGTAGCTACTAATACGGTTAGTTTTCGATCCTTAAAATCGGCTAAATTATTTAACCTTTTCATTTGACCTTTCTTGCTATGTATGGCTTGGGCATTAATACCATTTTTTCTCAATTTGTCAGCTACATTATCCGCCTTATAAACTGATGATGTAAAAACTAATACTTGTTTTAAGTGCTCGGTTTTGATTAAATGTCGGAGTAATGGCCCTTTCTTTTCTTCGCTAACAAAATAACCTATTTGTTCTATTAAGTCAATATTATCAACTCCTGCTTCAATTTTCACTACTTTGGGTGAATCAAGTATGATGGTCTGTAAAGATTCAATATCTGGACTAAGCGTAGCAGAGAATAATAAGTTTTGTCTTTTTCTAGGTAAAAGTGCAAGTATTTTAGTCATTTCAGCTTTAAATCCAAGATTTAGCATTTTATCTGCTTCATCAATTACCAATGTGCTAATTTCTGTTAAATGCACTGCATTTGATTCTACCAATTCTAAAAGTCTACCAGGTGTGGCTACTAAAACATTAACGTTCTGCAAGTCTTGCATTTGTGGATTGATAGATACCCCACCATATACAGCTAATGACTTAATTCGGTTTGGCATATCTTTTCCAAACTGAAAAAAAACTTCTTGAACCTGAACCGCCAACTCCCTGGTAGGTACTAGTACAAGTACATTTACATGTCTGTTCTTGGGTTTGGATTGATCTTGTAAATTGGCAATAATTGGTAAAACAAAACTAGCTGTTTTTCCAGACCCTGTTTTGGCAATACCCAATATGTCAGATCCGCTTAAAACCTCAGGAATGACTTGCTTTTGAATAGGGTAGGGCTTCTTATAACCAAAAGCAACCAAAGCGTCAGTTAGTGCTTCAGGTAATCCTAATTTTTGAAAAGGCATATTTTATTTTTAAATGTAAGTGGAGTTTAAGCAGTTCTTCTAGTGAGAACTATACCAATAATTAATATATGTTCACCTCTCGTTCCAAGTTTATATTGTATTTTTTCTTGATGTCCGCTAATATTTCAGTTGACAATTTTAGAATGTCTTTGCCTTTTGCACCGCCATAATTAACAAGTACAAGCGCCTGATTTTTATGAACACCATAATTCTCAAATGTTTTTCCTTTCCACCCGGCTTTATCAATTAACCAACCTGCCGCTATCTTAACATGATCATTATCTACAATATAATGAGAAATATCTGGGTAATCTGCTTTTAATATTTCGAATTTATGCTTTGAGATGATTGGATTTTTGAAGAAACTACCAGAGTTACCAATTAGCGCAGGGTCTGGTAATTTTGATTGACGAATGGCAATAACAGCGTTGCTAATATGTTTAATAGTTGGCCTGGTAACATTTTTTTCTTTTAGTTGTTCATCAATCGCTCCATAAGTTGTATTTACCTCATGGTTTTTAGTTAATTTAAGGGTAACTGAGGTGATAATATACTGGTTTTTTAGCATATTTTTAAAAATACTTTCTCTGTAGCCAAATTTGCAACGTTTGCGTGTAAAACGCACTTGATCTCCAGTTTCAATATGAATGGCTTCTAATTCATGAAACACATCTTTAATTTCAACACCATAAGCCCCAATATTTTGCATTGGGGCTGCGCCAACACTTCCTGGTATTAAAGATAAGTTTTCTATTCCACCATAATCATGATCAATGGCATACATTACAAAGTCATGCCATATTTCACCAGCCATGGCTTCAATCCATACATGCTCAGCATCTTCTTTTACTTTGTAAATACCCGTCAATTCATTTTTCAAGACTAAGCCTTTAAAATCTTTTGTGAATAACAAATTACTACCACCACCCAGTACTAATAGCTCATTAGTTTTTCGGATTGGGTCGACTAAGATTGATTGTAAGTCTTTGATACTGTTAAATGCTGCAAAGTATTTCGCTTTACAGTCAATTCCAAATGTATTATACGCTTGAATGTTGACTTTTTCTTGAATCATGGTCTAAAAATAATAGTTGTTGACAATACTTTACAAATAACTTAGAACATTTGTTCAAATATTTTGTGAAGTGTTAAGAATTGAATCTTTGCTAAAAGCATTTAAAATAATTAAAATTTTCTAGACAATCTTCGCATTTGTACATTGATTGACAAGGAGTAGACCCAAATTGACTTACCAAAATTGTATGCAGTGATTTACATTGAGGACATTGAATATCTTTGTCTCCTATAGTAGGAGGGGAGATACCATCTTTTAATAGTTTGGCTTTCGTTTCATCCGACAACCAATCTGTGGTCCAACCTGGGTGAATTTTTGTAGTTATTTTGAATTCTGAAATCCCTTTTTCTCGTAATTTTTCTGAAATTAAATCTTCAAATAATTGTTTTGCGGGGCAACCTGTGTAGGTTGGAGTAATTACTACTTCAAGCAATGTGTCTCCAATATTTAGTTCGCGAATAACCCCTAGTTCTACTAAATTAATAACGGGTATTTCTGGATCCGGCACTTCGGTCATCCATTCCCAAATTGTTTCCTCTGCAGCTGTAGTTACCATTTTGCATCAGGGTAAGCTCTTGGCAGGTATTGCATATCTGCTAAAATCAATCCTAAATATTCTGTGTGAAAACCATCTCTAAAATCAAGAATATGGCGAACCTTATCTTCAGGGCGTACTAGATTTGCTTTTGCGAATAAATCGTTTATTGTTTTGTCCCAAATTGTTTTTATTTGATCATGGTGAGGTAAAACGGCTTTGTCAATGATATCAAATTTAAAGAGTTCTTCAATGTGTTTCCACATGACATTAATGGCGTTTTGAGTCCGCGAATTACTTTCCTCAGTACCGTTTCCAAGTCTTATAATCCAGTCATAGGCATGCAACTGGCTGTACTCAATTTCTTTTAATACTTTTTTTGATAAAGCAGCTAATTCCTGATTTGAATGATTCATCAGTTGTGCAAAGATTTCAGTTACATAAACATCATGTAAAAATTGGCGAATAACTATCCATGCAAAATCAGAATTAGGATGTTCTACTATTTTACAGCAAAAGTATTCCCTTTCATTTCTTCTAAATACATAATCGTCAGGGGTTAGTGACTTGCCTTCTAGTCCTGCAACTATTTTCATTAACTCTTCACCTCGCCCAAAGCAGTCTAGTGCTAAATTGGACAATGCAATATCTTCTTCAAGAGTAGGGCCTTTGCTGCACATTTCTGCTAACCGCTGGCCTAAAATTATTTCTGAATCAGCTAATCTTATTAAAAATTTAGCCAATGAATTTGTGATGGTAATTGCCATTTCTTAAATGTGTTTTACTTCGTCTGGAATAATATAAAAAGTGGGGTGTCTATATACTTTGTCTTCTGACGGATTGAAAAAAGCATCTGCTTGCTCTAGCGGAGAGGATACAATAGCTTCCGCTTCAACCACCCATATTTCACGGCCTTCACCACGACGTGTGTATAAATCTCGAGCATTTTGAATTGCCATTTTTTTGTCATAAGCATGACAATTACCAACATGTTTAAATGCCAATCCAGCTTTTTTCTGAATAAATACTTCCCAAACTTTATCTCCTTTTTCCATTCTAATATTTTATCTTTTCATTTTCGGTAATAGTTATAATCATCACAACTAATTTTAACCTGTCATTGAGTACAATTGAAATGCCAAGTTATGCTAATTCTGTTTCTAACTTTTGCGCATATTGATAAGCTGCTTCACGCACCCATGCATTGTCGTGATGCGCTCTTTTATGGTGTTCTAATCTTTCTGCATTGCATGGACCATTTCCTTCAACTACATTCCAAAATTCATCCCAGTTAAATGGGCTGTGGTCATAATGTCCAGTTTCTTCGTTCCATTTACAATTTGCATCAGGTACTTCTAATCCTAAAAATTCAATTTGAGGAACAGTTCTGTCAATAAATTTTTGACGTAAATGATCATTTGATTCACGTTTAATCTTCCATTTCATTGATTGGCTTGAATGTGCTGAATCTGCATCATGAGGCCCAAACATCATTAGTGATGGTTCCCAGAATCTATTTAGTGCATCTTGAGCCATGGCTTTTTGTTCAGGCGTTCCCTGAGCCATTTGGATCATGATTTCATAACCTTGTCTCTGGTGAAAACTCTCTTCTTTACAAATTCTTACCATACCTCTGGCATATGGTCCGTAAGAGGTTCGTTGTAAACTTACCTGATTCACAATAGCTGCACCGTCAACTAGCCATCCAACAGCTCCCATATCGGCCCATGTTAAAGTAGGGTAATTAAAAATACTTGAATATTTTGCTTTTCCGTCATGTAATTGTTGAACTAATTCTTGACGTGAAATCCCCAAAGTTTCGGTAACACTGTATAGATACAAGCCGTGTCCAGCTTCATCTTGAATTTTAGCCAATAGCACTTGCTTTGCTCTTAGTGAAGGAGCACGTAACAGCCAATTACCTTCCGGTTGCATTCCAATAATTTCAGAATGGGCATGTTGCGAAACCTGACGAATTAGATTTTTTCTATATTTTTCAGGCATCCAATCTCTTGGTTCTATCTTTAAGTCTTCTTCAATTAGTTTATTAAATGCTGCTTCGTGATGGTCCATAACTTTGTAATGTTGATGTTGTGCAAAGATAAAATATTTCTCTCATATTTCGTTTGTCAATTTTTTAAATATACATATTTGAAACTAAGTTTTGTCTGACAATTATCAGTAATTGTATAAAAAAAATGGATTATATTTGCAGAACTTTAATCTTAAATATTAATATAGCATGCAACTGTATAATAAATTAAGTGCTAAAGAAAGAGCAGCTTTAATTGAAGAAGCGGGGAAAGATAGGATGACTATCTCTTTCTATCAGTACGCAAAAATTGGAAATCCACAAATTTTTAGAGATCACTTATTTTTAAATTGGGAGGCATTAGACGTTTTAGGGCGAATTTATGTGGCTCACGAAGGAATAAATGCCCAACTATCAGTACCAGCTGAAAATTTTAATAAGTTCAAACTCCATTTAGAAAGTATTTCGTTTCTCAAAGATGTCCGTTTAAATATAGCTGTTGAACAGGATAATATGTCATTTTTAAAACTGAAAGTAAAAGTTAGAAATAAAATTTTGGCAGATGGTTTGAATGATGAATCGTTTGATGTAACTAATATTGGAAAGCACCTCAGTGCAAAAGAATTTAACAACATGTTAGAGGATTCAAACACCATATGTGTGGACATGAGGAACCACTATGAAAGTGAAATTGGCTATTTTAAAGGGGCGGTTAGACCAGATGTTGATACCTTTAGAGATTCTTTAGATATTATTGAAGAAGATTTAAAAAATGATAAAGAAGAAAAAAATTTAGTGATGTATTGTACTGGCGGAATTCGGTGTGAAAAAGCCAGTGCATACTATAAACATAAAGGGTTTAAAAATGTTTTTCAATTAGAAGGAGGCATTATTGAATACACACGTCAAGTTAAAGCGGAGGGTTTAGAAAATCAATTTTTAGGTAAAAATTTTGTTTTTGACCACAGATTAGCGGAGGAAATTAGCAGTGATATCGTGTCTAACTGTCATCAATGTGGAGCGCCATGCGATACTCATACTAACTGTGAAAATATGGCCTGTCATTTATTGTTTATCCAATGCAAGAGTTGCTCAGAAAAAATGAGCAATTGTTGCTCTGATGATTGCAAATCTGTAATTGCATTGTCTTTTGAAGAACAAAAAGCGCTCAGAAAAGGAGCATTTAACAGCAATAAGATTTATAAAAAGGGACGTTCAGAAAACTTAAAGTTTAAGGAATAAGAGCTTTAAAATTCGATTTACTATCCTATTTATTTTTCCTGAATAGGGTAGAACTGTTTTTTCAGAATTCTATAAACACTTTTACAAATTCATTTAAAAAGAACAAACAAAAAAAACCGTCCCAATATAATCGGGACGGTTTCGATTTAAACTATTTTAAGTTGTTTTATTTAGCAATCGTAATCGTGCCTTTGAATTGATACTTATTATCATCAATTGCATCTTTAGCAGTTACAATCCAAGGGTATGTTCCGTCTTGAACTAGAGTTCCTTTATTTCCAAAGGTGCCATCCCAAGCAGCTGCTGAATCAAACGATTTGAAAACAATTTCTCCGTATCTATTATAGATAGTTAATTCAAAGTCATAGATATCAATACCGCTGATGTATACTTGCCATGTTTCGTTGAAGGAGTTACCATCAGGCGTAAACATATTAGGTGCAAAAATATTGACATCATTAATGATTTGTACCTCTTTAATTACTCCATTTGTACATGTATATTGATCACCTGTATGAGCAGAAGTATACGTTTTAGAACCATTAAGCCCGATCAAGTATTTTCCTGGTAGTCCGTCAGGGTATACTACAGAAGGATTAAAATCAATTGAGCCATTGCTCTCAACGTTATTTACGTCTCTACCGTGAGTTCCAAAATCCCAAACCCAATCAGTGGCATCATTTGGACCACCAGTTGGTGATATATTTTGCATACTAGACGTTGGTTCATAAATTGTAATTCTATCTGGAGTCGCTACAAAGTCAACTCTCGGGTTTTCACGAATTACAATATCATAATTTGTGATTTCATAAAAACAGCTATGCAATGCTCTCTTAGCACCAGACCCATTTGTATTGGCATTGGTTGAATTGATTTCCATTCTTACTGAATATGAACCTGCTTCATTAAAGATAACACCATCTCCTGAGTTTAAAGTTTGTGAGTTCTGAATGATTTTAGAGTTACCATTCGAGAAGAATAATGTTGCCGAAGAAAATGAATTAATGTTAGGATTGGTAACATCACTTACTTCGCTAAAAAGAATTTCTTTACCTGGACATCCTTCTGGTTCTAAAATATCTAATTCAGGAATAATGTCTGTATAATGCTCAAAATTAAAGTAAGCAATATCAACCGGGCAAATACCATCATCTAAGACAACATAGCCAGCACCTTCTTGATTATTAGGTGAAGTTAAGTCTTTTCCAACACCAACAAAATTACTATTCAAATACCAATCGAAGATATGGGTTCCTGCAGGGTTACCACCAGTTGAGTTTGCAGATAAAATAACCGATTTATCGTTACAACCTTGCATAGTAACCGCATTAGCAGTAGTCGAATTCACATCACCTGGTATATAATTTACCTCAAAGTCAGTAATTTCTAATAATGGTGGCTCTGTAATTTCTAGACCAGTGACAGTGGCTGTACAATAGTCATTACTATTAGGTAAGTCATAAAATGCTGTGACGTCATAAATGCCATCACACAGTAATGTAAATACATTAGAGTTACCAAGTGTAGGTGTGTTTGGATCATTTACTGACCAAGCATTTGCAACAGTTGAAAATATTGTAATTTGACCGCCACACGAATCTTGACAAGGGGCGGGAACAAGAACTGTATTTTCGATCGTGACCTCAATAATATCCACTATTAAATAAGCTGAATCTAAGCATCCATTAACCGATTCTGCAATATATAAATAGGGTAGCGAATCAAGTATAGCATTAGAGTTAATAAGTGGGTTAACAGGATTGCCATTAGGATCTTCCCATGTACCATTATTATGTGGCGTACCGCCTAATTTTGTAAATAGATCGATTACTCCAGTTTCTAAACAAACTTGTACCGTTGTATCATTACCTGGATCAGGTAGATCATATAAATTAATATTAATGGTATCGTTTATCCAACAAAAATCAATATTGTAGGCCGTTAAAATATACTGTCCACCATTTTGAGGGCAAACTAATGGATCAACTGTATCAACTAAAGGCATTCCATCTTGGTTATCCCATGCAAAGAAAGAAGACGGGAAGTCACGGATGCTATCTTTACAAAATGTAATACTCCATGTATTAACCGTTGCTACATCATTGGCGGCATCATTATGTACTCTTAGTCTCCAGTTACCTGATGTTTGACCAGCAATAGGTGCACCAATACAAGCCGCATTTAAATTGGTTTCTGGTTCATGGTAATTAGGGAATGGGTTTACAGCAGTTGAGTTTATTTTAGGTAATGGTAATCCCAGTGGATGATTCATTACAAAACAAGTATTGGTATAATTGGCACCATTACCTCCATTATGGTCTGAAAGTACTGCCGTCTGACCATTTGGGGCAACTAATTCTAATAATAAATCACCCGTAGCACCATGATCAATGTCAACACATACTTCACAAATCATACCAGGAAGTACAGTAGTTTGAGGTGCCATTTGTGCCAATGCTGTTGGTACTGGAACATCAACTATTGAGTTAAAGCCAACATCAGTTCCAAGACCATTGTAATTCCATGGACCAGCAACTACAGGAATATTTTCTTCTTCCACAGTTACAGCTTCTACTTGTAAACAATTATCAGGACAAAGTGAATCATCTGCTGTAAATATTTCTACATCTATGTCACCATAATTTTGAGCTACAAAAACCTCTATAGTATCAGTTAACGAACAGATAGATCCATCCTCAACTAAATAAGTAGTGGTAATTGATGGAGTGGCTACCGGCGTATTACAACTCAAACAAGTAAAGTTATTCGGAACGTTCATTGGTTCACCTGTAATGACTGACCATGTAATTGGCCCTTGTCCAGTTGCACTTAATTCTGCGACTTGGTTACCACAAATGGAATCATTTGCTGAAACATTTAAAAATGGGGGGATATTTAAATTAACAGAAAAGGTAGAAGTACCCGGGATACATATTAATTCTTTTGCAGTAATATTTATAATAGAACCACTATAACCCGCTTGAAACACCCAACAAAATGCACCAGTAATTGTATCTCCTGCCGGACTTTGATAAATTACATCAAAAGTAGCACCTGGTAAAATGTCAGCCGCATTACTTACTAATTCTAATGAATCTCCATCAATATCAGAAAAGGTAACATCAAAACAAAATTGATCTCCAACACACATTGAAATTGAATTTTGTTGAGGACTGTATTGAGCACCTGAATTATTAGGGTTAAAATTTGAGACACTAGATGGTCCAGATGGTTGATTGTTAGCACAAATTTCTGCTACAAACTGAAAATCATGCATCATTGAACTCAATAAGTTACCAAACGCATCATATTCTTCAATTAATATTGTAATAATATATACACCTGGTATAGTTGCCGTAAACTCCATTAAACCTGTGTTGGGGTCTATATTAATATTAGGGATAGGACCGGAAGGATTAGGAGCAGGGAGTCCTGAAGGAGTACCGGAAAATCCTGCGTTGTATAATACTGGTTGTCCAGGTCCTACTAAAGCTGAAGTAAATGAAAATACTAATGAATCTCCATCATTTTCAACAACATTTAAAGCATAGGTTTTTAGAATAGTAGCACAACCATAAGGAATTGGGTCAAAACCATTAGTTGGTGTCCATTCTATTGATGGCGAAGAGTTTGTCGGGCTTGTAGCCGTATTGAATATTGTTTCAAGATAGAAACCAGGTTGTCCATTGACATTTGTTGTTCCATTTCTACAACAACTTGCAAAAGCAACTGTCCATGAGTTACATGGTTCAAGCTCTACAATTTTTTGATATTGAAGTAATCTCATACCTGGTATTGAACCACCATTACAGTTAGTGGCTTCAGGGCAAAACAAGTCATTAACAGCTGATACTTCTTGGTCGAGCACCAAATTAAGAGTTTCAGTAATATTTGTAAAACCACAATTGTTTGTGAAAGTTACTGCAGGCGTGAGAGTTGGTGATGCACCGTCACAATAATAAGTAAGTGACATATTTACCAAATAAGTATTTGGTACCCCTGTATATTGGAGTGAAATTTGCCCTCCAGAAAAGTGAGAAGCAAAAGACTGACTAGCAAATATTGTAAGAAATAAGAAGCTAAATAATAAAAATTTAAACTGTTTCATGGTTTGTTTTTTTTTCTAAACGAGAGGGTTTGTTTATGGGTTGCTAAAATAATTAATATTTTTTCTATTTTTTTACATTTTCTTAACTAATTCATCACAATTAGGTCATATAAAGTATAAGATATAAAGCAATATTCACTAGAGATTTGATAAATAATAAATTATAGATGTTTTCGAGCATAAAAAACCCATGTAGTTTTTAATTAGGAGATCCTTCTAAATAACAAGGTATAGAGCTTCCAAAAAAGGTCTGACTTCCAATGTTAACACTTTTAAGGTGATGCTTACGCATTTTGGCCTGTCATCAGGTTTGTTGAGTTGACTCTAAAATAAAAAACGTTAAGAACCAAAATTGTACTACATGGGCGCTAATAAAAGCTAAAGTTATAATTCATATTAATGAATTAACTTGTTCAATAAAGTTAATTCTTTTTTATCAATCTGCCAAAAAATTTTTTAGTATTTGCATTCCAAATTCGGTCAAAATAGATTCAGGATGGAATTGCACACCATATAAGGGAAGTGTTTTGTGTTCAATAGCCATTATTACTTGAGTGTCAGAAATCCCTGTTATTCGAAAACAAGCAGGAGTAGTTTCTGGTTTTAATGCCCAAGAATGATAAAGACCAACTTTTATTGTTGAGGATGTATTTTGGAATAATACTGATTGTGAATTTGCTTTACAAGTGGCTTGAATACCATGCATCACTTCATCCTGATTATATAACTCGCCCCCAAAATATGTAGAAAGGGCTTGAAAACCAAGACAAACTCCAAGAATTGGTTTTGTTTTATGGTAAATATCAATAACCTCCATTATAATGCCTGCATCTTTCGGAAGTCCGGGTCCAGGCGAAATTACAATTTTATCATATCTATCAAGCTCATCAAGGTTTATTTGGTCATTGAGTACAACTGTTACTTCAACATCAAGTCCTTCTAAATAATGAACTAAATTATAAGTAAAAGAATCGTAGTTATCTATGAGCAGGATTTTCAATTATTCTTTATTTTTGACAAAATTAAATCTAATTCTTGATAAACGAACAAAATGAGAAAAAACATACAAACTATTAAAGCTCCAGCAGCAATTGGACCGTATAGTCAAGCCGTTCTATTTAATAATACCTTATTCACTAGCGGTCAAATTGCGATTGTTCCTGAGACAGGTTTAATGGATGATGCAAACATTGAAGTTGAGACAAAAAGAGTGATGAATAACTTAAATGCTGTTTTAAAAGAGGTGAATTTTTCATTCAATGATGTTGTGAAAACTACTATTTTCCTGAAAAATATGGCAGATTTTGACTCTGTAAATAAGGTTTATGCTACTTTTTTTAAAAATGAATTTCCGGCACGAGAAACTGTACAAGTTGCTATGTTGCCAAAAAATGTTAATGTTGAAATTTCAATGATTGCTATTCAGTCATAGCTTCATGCGGAGCCGTACGCTTGTTGAATAACAGAATGATTAAAAAATATATTGAAATTCCTATCAATAATGATTTATCGAAAAATGTTATTTGTGCCTTTGTATAATCGATTCCCATAAACAATAAAGTGAATGTTATTAAGAATACATTGGCAGCTAGATATAAAATATAACCCATTTTCTTTCTCCTATAAATAAATACCAATCCTATCAGAGAAGTCAATAATAACAGTATAGTTATTAAGGCATGATAGAATATAACATCTATTGCCTCCCAGTTATATTGTGCGTAATTAATATTGAAATTATATTTTCCACCAATTTTACCAAACGTAGATTTAATTAATTCTGGATTTTCAAGAGAATCAACAAAAAGTATAGATAAAAATATAACACTGAAGTATATTGTATAGTACAACCAGGCTACAAAACCAAGAACAACTGAAATACGTGTGAGCCAATTTGGTTTTTGATGACCAATAATAAAGAATTTAATTTTTTGAACTAATGTTTTTTCGTCTATCCTAACTAATGCCATGGTTTAATAATTTTAATGAAATGAATATCCGCACCATTTTTTAAAAATTCTTTTTTGGAGACTAGACGGTATTTTTACCTTTTGAAGTTCATAGGTAGGATAATAAGTTCTGTTAGTATGTGGGCAAATTAATTGAATAGTTTCGCCACGTCTTGAAATAGTTAATGTAATTTGATCATGCTCAAAATACTTCAGCCATTGCGATAGATTGTTTTCAACAGTAAAGTCATTTACTGCTGTTATAACATCATTAATTCTAATAGATGCCAAATCAGCAGAGCTTCCTTTTATGATGTCAGTAATTTGCATTCCAGAGCGGTGTTTTAAAGTTTTAATACCTAATAGCCTTTGATCATAACTTGGGTTAAGATTAGTGTTTAACTCAAGACCGCATGCCTCGAGCGCATCAATGAGTATGGGTTCATAAGAATTGGCCGTAAAAGCATATTGCTCGAAAAAAGAATCTGCGGGCTCAAGCGTGAACTGGCTAATTGTATCTATGTACTCCTGTTCAGTATAACCGCTTTTGCCATCACCATATTTTAAATACATCAATTGCATGGCATCATGCAGCGATAGTTTATTTTCTGATGCCACCCGAATTTTCATGTCAGTAACAAATGCTAAAAGAGCTCCCTCATTATATATTGATGTCTTTCTATTAGGAATTCCTTTTACATAACCATCAAGCCATGTATCCCAACTCGATTCACCAACGCTATAGTTAAACCTTCCAAAATTTTCGAAATGTCTTGTCAGTAATTTTTCAAGTTCTTTTTTATACCAAGGCCAGTCTTTTACTTTAGAATACGACAGGAATAAATCTCCCATGTAGGTTGTAACCCCTTCAGCAACAAAGCCGAGTCGTGAAAAATTTGGTTGACTATAATCGTATGGAGCCATTTCAATCGGCCTGATGTCTTTAATATTCCAAGTGTGGTAGAGCTCATGAGAACTCACTCCCAAAAAATCATCATATAGTTCATTCATTAATTGGTAGGTTGGACCTAAGGCAATTACTGTAGAGTGCGAATGCTCAACACCATGATAAGTTTTGTATGGTGTAATTTGATATAAAAAATGATAATTATCAACAGGTATTTTTGTAAATGCTTGAATTTGCGCTCTAGAAAATCTAATAAAATCATTCTTTACCCTAGGCCAATCAATTTTACAATCACCTTGAAACCAAAGGTGGACAGTTAATGGACCCAGTTTATAATCAAAATGTTGTAGTGTAGGAGAAGCAATGAAAGGCGTATCTACAAGTTCATGAAAGCTCTTTGTTTGAAGTGTATGGTCAACAAAAGGAAGTCCACATGCTATTTCGAAATCTTTAGGAATACTTAATTCGAGTTTGCATGGTGAATTCTGCATTTCTTTATTGTAGACTAGACAATTGATAGGATTTACATATAATTGTTGACTGTCAATATAAGTTGAGCCAGCGTTCAACTCTGTTGAATAGTACTGATAGGAAACTTCAATTTTTTTTACGTTTTTTTGACAGTTGACAATCCAACTATGTTCGCTGGTCTTTCTAAATTCTACCGATTTACCATGTTCGTCATTAATCTTGAATTGGGTCAAATTTTTCGAAAAATTCGCCAGTTCGTACCTGCCTGGTCTCCATGTAGGAAAGTTAAGTTCAAAATGATCAAAATCCGCTACATTAAATTCTGCAATGATTTTTAAATTCTGGTGATGCGGTTGATTGTAAATTATTTTATAATCCATATTATTTTGGTTGAACTGACTGAATAGAGAATTCTTTATGGTCCATAGTAACAAAATTACTTGCTGAGCCTCCAATACCTTCTGCTCCAATTTCACCAACTAGCCCGTTTGACATGACTTCTTCACTATTTAAGGCGTTTCCGCCATCTCCACCGAGTCCGCCTTCACCAGGTTTTCCTCCCATTCCTGCTTGCTCAAATATTTTTATTCTTTTTTCAAATCCTAATGCCGACGGGTGAATAAATACGGTTACGTTTCCCGGATCACCACCATTTCCGCCATTTCCACCACTTCCACCATCTCCACCATTTCCAGCTCTTTTTAATTTATCATTCTTTATCTCAGCATCTTTTCCATCTTTTCCTTTGGCACCATCTCCACCTTTTCCTCCATTTCCTCCAGCTATATTTAGTTCTAATAAATTAATATCTTCCTCAATGGCTTTATAAAAGTAATTTTTCTGCTGAACGTGGTCGTTAATTCTGATAAAGAACACACTTTTTATTTTCCATAAATAGATTGTTAAATCATGCCCGTTTTCACCATCTTCACCATTTAGACCAATAGATCCGTTTGTGCCATCCCTTGTTAAAAAATTCAAACTTCCCTTTGAACCTTTCTGACCTTCTTTTCCATCTTTACCAGAAAAATCAAGTTTGATATGACCATGGTAATTATATGGAAACTTTAAACTATCATTTAAAAGAATGTTTTTCAATTGATACGAGCAACTAATACTTAGTATACTATCATTGAAGTCTATTGGGTAAGTAGTTGGGGTGATATGTTTCTTCGAATATTCGCCCCCATTTACCTCTAATTTCAAGTTGTTTTGAGATGAAATATCCCATGATTTTCCGTTTGAATAATAAGCAACTACTTTATATGGTATAGGCGTTGAATAGTTAACTGGTGGATTTGCATCCATTTCGATTTCAATTCTTTCTGGCTTTCTGTTTTTATAAATTACACTGCAGCTAAAAGCGAATTGTGCAATAATAATAATAGATACCAATTTTTTTAATTGCATTTTATATGAAATTTAACCACAATGTAATAAAAAGAAAAAGGATTGGAAACAAAAAAGTGGGCAAGCTACCTCTATCGCACCGCTCAACCACCTACCCTTGCTATGTTCCCATCCTGGGGGATTCAGCAGGAGCTGGTCGTAAAGGACTTGCCCGCCGCAAAATTAGTAACTTTTAATGGATTGAGATAACAGAAATCAAAAAAAAACTCACCAAAGTGAGTTTTTTTTAATTACATACCGCTTTTAACTTTAGCCTTAATATTTAAAAAGGTTTGAGATGGTGAAGTGTTAGCTGTTATCGTTATTTTTTTAGTAACATCTTGTCCCACTTGTCCTTCTTTCGGTTTGAAGACCACATCTAGTTCTCCAACTTCTCCTGGTAAAACTGGCTCCTCAGGTTTTCTAGGTACTGTACATCCACATGATGCTTTAGCTTCACTAATTATTAAAGGCTCAGTTCCAGTATTTGTAAATTTAAAAGTGTACTTGTTATCACTTGGGTAAAAAACATCACCAAAATCATGCATTACTTCTTCATATTGAATTGAAGTTGGCTTACTTAATGGTCCTTTAGAAGGCACACTCCCTTCAGGAAGTTCACTTTTGTCAGCCTCTGAATATTGAACCAAGCTAGTACTATCTTCTTCAGAATTGTTACATGATGCGATTAAGAACAAACCGCTTAATAAGTAAATTGTGTTTTTTCTCATAATTATTAAAATTTAATGTGCAAATTTAAAAATCTAGTTTTAATTTATTCAAATATTTTCCTTCAATTAATGCTAATGCTTCAATAAATACTTCATCTTCTTCCGCATTATATATTTCATAGAATTTGGAAAAATCCCAAATATTTGCCGCTATCCTAGCTTTTAATACCGTTTTAATGAGGTCTTCAGAAATTTTAATATCTTCTTCATCAATTGTGACTCCTTCTTTCTTGCAAACTTCATAAAAATCTGACATCATTGCTTTGTCTGTTATTTCTGATTTTTTAAAATCATCAAAATCAGCATAAGTTTGTTTAAGTTGATCCCTTTTCCCCTCAATATAATCTAATGCAAAGTTATTAATCACTCCTTTTCTATTAATGCTTTGATAGGTTTTGCTAATTCTTGAAGTGTCTAAAGGAACAAATACATCAGGCATAATACCTCCTCCACCATAAACTGTTCGGCCAAGGTTTAGTGTTTTGACTTGCAAAGAATCAGGTAACTTAATACTATCTGCATGCATGAATTCCCCATTTTTAAAACGATTCGATCTGTCAGCGTAATATTCATCAGCTCCTTCATCATAAGGTTTCTGAATAAATCTTCCTGATGGTGTATAATATCTAGCAACAGTAATTCTAACAACCGATCCATCCGATAAGTTATATGGCCTTTGAACTAAGCCTTTACCAAACGTTCTTCTACCAACAATTAATGCTCTGTCCCAATCCTGAAGTGCTCCTGATACAATTTCTGATGCGGATGCTGAACTCTCGTCAGTTAATACAATCAGTTTTCCTTTTTCAAAAATGCCTTTCTTGTCACCTCCATAGTATTCACCTCTATAGTTTTTGTTATCCGCAATATATTTTTCTTCAGGATATGATCTTCCTTTTGAGTAAACAATTAATTTGTCATTACTTAAAAATTGATCTGACATAAATTTTGCAACTGATAATAATCCTCCACCGTTGCCTTGTAGGTCAAGAATTAGGTTTTCCATTCCCTCTTGTTTTAATTTAAAAATGGCTTGCATCATTTCTTCCGGTGTTGTTCTCGAAAATGATGTCACTTTTAAGTAACCAGTTTTGTCAGTTGCCATGTATGAACTTGCGACTGAGTTTAAGGGTATTTTATCTCTAGTAACTGTGAAATTTATAATGTCTCTTTCACTCCGTCTTTTAATACCAATTTCAACTTTGGAACCTAGTTTACCCATTAAATATTCCCTTACTTGGCTATTCTTAATGCCGATACCTGCAATTTCTTTTTCATCAACCTTTACAATTTTATCGCCAGCTCTTACACCAACTTTTTCGCATGGACCACCTTCAATTGTATTGACCACCATTAATGTATCATCTTTAATCTGGAAGCGAATGCCAACTCCAACAAATGAACCATTAATTTGGCTGTTAGAAGATTCAACTTGCTTTTTAGGAATTAAGTATGTGTGAGGATCAAGTTCTTTTAACATTGCAACAATGGCTGCGTCAGTAATTTTACTTCCCTCAAATTCTTCAACGTAATTACTATTTAAATAGCCAAAAACTTCCTGAAATTTTAAAGTTGTTTCTATTTGGTCATTTGTTTGTGAATGAATGCTAAATATTTGAAAGCATATCGCTATTGATAAAATGAATTTCATATTGTAAGTTTATGGTTAGTTGATACTATGCAATAATGGTGCCTCGAAATTAAAGAAAGTATTTTTAGTTTTTCTAATTAAACTCTTAAAATTAGCCAATTTTAAGTATTATTTTGATAATTTTAACTCAAATTTAACAAGTTAT
>JBGCFR010000061.1:0-29705 GCA_045107045.1 Crocinitomicaceae bacterium | reverse complement strand
AACCTTAAGTTTAAAAGATGAAATTGAAACGCTTAATTCTAGTACAGTTACTCCAAAGTCATCTTCAGGATTAAATATTGTATTGCATGACAAACTTAGTTCAAGAGAACAAGAAATTCTTGACTTGCTTGCGTTAGGATTGTCAAATAAGGAGATTGGAGAGCAATTATTTGTTTCTGTCAATACAGTCAAAACACATATTTTGAGTTTATATAACAAGCTAGATGTTAAAAATAGAACCCAAGCTGCTATCAAAGGAAACTTGCTGAAAATACAAGAGAATCAGAATTAAAAGCTGATTTTCACCCAATAGGGTGAAGTTGAATAGATAATAATGAATTAGGTTTGTTTATAGAACTGATTCATTATGAAATTATTTATTTCCGTATTCATTTTGGCAATAGCAAGATTGACTTTACCAGATGCTGATAATTTTGATCAACAAGAGCCCATTGTTATTAAAAACTGTGGTGCAGGACAAATGAACAAAGTCATTAGTTTTAAAGATAACATCTCTAATGGTGTGTTTATTCATGATTTGTCATGGGCTTGGAATAGTTCAGTAGCTTGCTTTCCGGAAACGCAAAAACAGAGCTTTACAGGTAAACATATTTTATTTCAAACTGAAATTCCAGCTAAGTCAGAAATGACTATTACTTTAAAACCAAGTAAAAGAAATGCTAAATTAAGTTTATACGGTTATCAAGTTGGTGTTAATAGTACTGTGCTTGTTCCCAATTTAAGTTCATGTGTTAGCTGTGAGGCTGATAATAACCAAAGTCAGAATGCCACTAACAATTCAAGAAGTATTTCGTTTAGAGCTGTAAACCGTCCTTATAAAATAGTCATAGGAATAGCTGGTGAGAATGGACTAGACAGTGGCGAGTTTACATTTGATGTTTCAGTAAAAAATCGTTGAAAATAATACCCAAAAACCATGTTAATATAGGTTATCGCCCAGACACTTGTTGTCTGGGTGATTTTTTTCATATTAAATTAACACTGAAATTCAAGAATGTTTCTTTTTTGTTTTTCCAAGCCTCATGTAATTTCTTAATTTTACAGTAATATGAAAAATTCAATTTTCTTAGTTTACTTTTTGTTGGTAATTCCTAATTTGTTTAGCTGCAATAAGAAAATGATAAAATCTGAAATGAACTGTGGTATCGGTGCCGACAGTATCAGTGCAAAAACCAACATGAATGGTGTAAGTTTCGAAAATGTTAACTTTAGTATAAACACAAATCATGTCACCCCAATAAAGAATGTTTCAGCTACCTGGGTAACCACTATGCCATTTGGTTATATCGTAAATGGAGATGATTCTGTTCAATACAATAGTGCATTTCAGTATGTTGGTGAAACCACTCTGGGGGTTATTGATATTGTTAATTTATGTCATGACCAAAACCTGAAAGTGATGATAAAACCCCATTTATGGGCTATGGGTGGTGTTTGGATTGGTGATGTTGAATATAGCACAGAATCGGAATGGCAAACCTTTGAAAATTCATACTTGACCTATATTGTAGACTTTGCTAGAATTGCAGATTCATTATCTGTGGAAGCCTTCTGTATTGGTGTAGAAATGAAAAAAGTAGTGGTGAATAGACCTCAATTTTGGTTTACTCTTATTGATACAGTTCGATCCATTTATAAAGGCCCAATTACCTATGCATCTAATTGGGACAACTATAATAATGTTGGGTTTTGGAGTAGTCTAGATTTTATTGGTATTGATGCTTACTTTCCTGTTTCTGATCAACAAACACCTACAGTAGCATCTTGTTTTGCAGGCTGGGAAACTGATTTTAATAGCATTAAAAACCTGAGCGAATCACTTAATAAAAAAGTAATTTTTACTGAATTTGGCTATAGAAATGTAGATTATACAGGCCTTGAACCATGGGACGAAAGTTCTCAATCCACTTATAATTCCGCTGCTCAAATCAATGCTTATCAAGCTCTATTTAACCGGTTTTGGGGTCAAACTTGGTTCGAGGGCGGCTTTTTATGGAAATGGCACCCCAATCATTCTGCTTCGGGTGGTGAAAACAATAATCGATTTACACCTCAAAATAAAGCAGTGGAGGCAGTAATTAATGAAGTATATCAAAAAAGTAATGGTTAATTAATGAGCTAATCTTACTCAAACCAAGAGGCATACATGCGGTAATTATTGGCTATGCGTTTCACTTCTCCTTCAAACATTTCTGGAGATAAGTCTTTTACTTTTTTAGCCGGCACTCCAGCCCAGATACTTCCTGATTCAACATGAGTCCCTTCTAATAAAACTGCACCAGCCGCAATAATACAGTTTTCTTCTATGATGCAATTGTCCATCACAATGGACCCCATACCAATCAATACATTATCCGCTACTGTACATCCATGAACCAAAGCATTATGTCCAACAGATACATTATTGCCTAAAATTGTTTTTGCCTTTTCATAAGTGCAGTGAATGACAGCACCATCTTGAATATTGACATTATTGCCAAAAGTAATTGTATTTACATCACCTCTAATGACAGCATTAAACCAAATTGAGCAATTTTCGCCCATATTTACATCTCCAACAATGGTTGAATTTTCAGCTAGCCAGCAAGTTTCCGGAATTTGAGGAGAATTACCTCTACATGATTTTATGAGTGCCATATTGAGACCTTTTAAAGTTTTTAAATCTATTAATAATAGATTCAAAATTGAAACTTATCTGAAAAAATGACTTTAGAATGCTTTGAAATCTGATAAACATATACGCCTACTGGATAATCAAAAGGAATTAAGTTTTGCAAATTATTTAATTCATTTTCAATTATTAATTGTCCTTGAATATTAAATACTTTCAATGTCACATTTGAATTAACTCCTTGAATGACATCAATATACTTTGAATTATTGTTTGGTATGACCATATATTTATCAGCTCCTACTTCAGATATACTTGCTGAAGTAGCATAAATTGATATGGTTGCAAAAGCAGTATCACTACAATCATTATAATTCCTTGCTATCAATGCAACCTCATATACTCCTACACCATAAGTGTTGTTTACTGAAGACGTATCAAAAGTAAAAAACCACCCACCCGGGGTATTGGTATCAAAATTCCATTGAAAAAGGGTATCTGAATTGGGATTGCTTGGCTGAACAAAACCCTGTGAATTATTGTCAAAACTTACATTGGCAGTATTATAACCCAAATATTCATCATTTCCTAAACCTATTAAGTCTGGTGAAACAACGGTGAAGTCAGGTACGGGATTAATGGAGTCAACATAAACTGAGTCAATGAAATAGTCAGGCGTAATAGTATCAATAACTTCTAAAGTATAAAAGCCTGGCATTCTAGCGATTATATTCGGTGTGTTAGGCAAATTTGAAGATCCAGCTGGGCCAGTCCAATTGAGGTAATGATTTCCGCTTCCACCACTTATGCTAGCGCTTAACATACCATTTCCGCTTTGGAAGCCATGTACTCGACAGTAGGTTTTACTGACAACTGTAATGGTTGCCGACAATGATTGAGCCTGTACAAAACTTACCGAAAATAGCAGAGAAATGAAAAGAGATATTTGTTTCATATACAAAAGATTAATCTCTACAAGTATATGACAAATAATTATCTTTTCTATAACAAAAAAACAACTTTTTATATTGTTGTGCTATTTGAGATTAGAATCAATAATATACAATGAATAGCATAAAATCTACAACTCGTTTCATGAATTTCAATCTATTTTTGAAAAACTAAAATGATAAACCAATGGAAAAAAACTACTTTAAAACTCAGTTGCTATTTGCTTTTTTAGGGGCTAGCCTATTAATTACTTCTTGTAAAAAAGAAGGATGTACTAATCCTGAAGCAACAAATTATGAGGCAAGTGCAAAGAAAGATGATGGCAGTTGTATCCTTCCAATTAAGGAGGAACCAAATACACCACCTTCGAAAGTTGTTTTTGATGATGCGCCAGAGAATCAAGAAACTGAAGTGAATTTTCCGTTAACAATCAGTTGGCTTGCCGCTAACGATAGTGACGGTGATATTATTACTTATGATGTTTTCTTAGGAACTGATGAAAATAACCCAGATCTGGTTAGTGAAAATCAATCTGGCTTATCATTCCAAACTGTGGAGTTAGAATTAGGTACAACTTATTTTTTAAGAGTGGATTCTAAGGCAGGTACTCACACAACTTCTGGCGAAACCAGGACTTTTACAACTACAAAGTTTGGCTCGTATACCGATAGTCGAGATTCTCAGATATATGGTACAGTTAAAATTGGTGATCAAATATGGATGACGTCAAACTTAGTATACATATCAAGTGGATCGTACAGTTACGATAATACTGCTTCAAATGATGTCAATTATGGGCGCTTGTATGAATGGGCGGCTGTGTCCAATGCTATTCCAAGTGGTTGGCATTTACCTACTGACGGTGAGTGGAAAATTCTAGAAACACAATTAGGGATGCCAGTAGGTCATTTAAATATAAATGCCTACGGAACTTCAAGGGGTACTGATCAGGGCACTCAGCTTAAACAAGGAGGTAGTTCCGGCTTAAATTTTCCACTTGCAGGGTTTAGAAGCGGTGGTACGTATTCTGCACTTAATAATAGAACTTATTTATGGGTAAATACTGATGCTGGAGGAGGCAATATTTTTAGAAGAAGACTGGTTATAGCAGATCCTTCATGCTACAGATTTACAAATCCTGCTGGAGACTTCGCCATTAGTGTGCGATTAGTAAAAGACTAATGTTTTAACCTGATTAACTTCTATTAGAATTGAAATTTATCTGAAATCAATACACCTGAATCATTAGAAACTTGATAGAGGTAAATGCCTCTGGGATGATTAAAATAGATAGCAGATTTTGACTCATTTAATAAAGTTGATTGCACTAATTGCCCATTAATATTAAAAATGCTTAAATGTAAATCGGCATCTGAAAATTTACTAGCGACATAAATCATTCGCTGATCGTATATTGAAGTAACCGATATGTCTTCTTTTAAATTAGATTTTAAATCTACCGTTTCTTCAACTGTCATTCTTGCATAGGCTGTATCCCTACAATCATTATGGTTTTTTGCGATTAAACCAATAACATATTCACCCGGACTGTAAGTATTAGTTACAGAACCTACATCATATTTAAAAAACCAACCCGTATTTGTGGTATCAATATTCCATTGAAACACTGTATCTGAACTGGCTAAATTAACTAAGACAAAATTTTGTGATGTATTTTCAAATTCCACATCAACTGAAACATGCCCTAGGTATTCGTCATTTCCTAAATCTATCAAATCATTAGAATTCAATGCAAAATCTGCAATTGGGTTTACAGAATCAAGAAAAATATTCTCAGTGAAATTGGCTGGAGTCACTGTGTCAATCACTTCTACAGTGTACATGCCTGGGTTTAATCCTGCAACAATTGTACTGTTACTAAATACAATTCCAGCGCTATTAATCCAGTTAATGTAATGATTCCCACTACCACCACTTACAATTGCGCTTAAAGTACCGCCTCCATTCTGAGAGCTGGATGTTCTACAATAACTAGGACTTACTATGCTAGTAGTAACATTAAAACCTTGGGATAGACCAATGTTTGCAAAGAGTAGTAAACTAAATACTAGTGTATATGGTTTCATAATACTGATTTTTAGGGATAAAACTGTTGTAAAAGTAGACTCCATAAGGTTTGTAATTGGCAAACTAAATTGTTTTAATCAACTGTCAATTGTGAATAGACCTTTGCTATTGACTAATTGTTTAATAAAAACGCACTATTGTGAATTACTTTTTTGAGTGAGAAACTAAAATTTGATACCTTTGTTTTCTATGCTAACAATTGATCCATCTACAATACCAATTCCTCAACTGCATGGCTATTTACTAGGTGCAATTGGACCTCGTCCAATTGCTTTTGCAAGTACTGTTTCTGCAGATGGGTATCATAATTTGGCACCATTCAGTTTTTTTAATGTATTTAGTGCCAATCCTCCTATTTTAATTTTTTCGCCTGCACGTAGTGGACGAACCAATACAACGAAAGATACTTTTAATAACGTCAAAGCTGTTAAGGAGGTGGTGATAAATATTGTGAACTATAATATGGTTCACCAAATGTCATTGGCCAGCTCTCCATTTGCAGCTGATGTTGATGAATTTGAAAAAACAGGCTTTACAAAGATAGCTTCGGAAACCATTCAACCCTTTAGAGTAGCTGAAGCTCCTGTTCAATTTGAATGTGTTGTAAATGATGTGATAGAATTAGGTCAAAACGGCGGTGCTGGAAATTTAGTAATATGTGAAGTTAAAAGAATTCATATTGATGAAGCTGTATTAGATGAAAACGGCAAAATAGATCAAAAGAAAATTGATTTAGTGGCTAGAATGGGTGGTAATTGGTACTGCAGGGCTGACGTGAATTCAATGTTTGAAATTGCAAAACCAATTACAACCATAGGAATAGGTTTTGACGCCATTCCTCAAGATATTGCTAGTTCTCCAATATTAACAAAAAATGATTTAGGACAATTAGGTAATATTGAAGTCTTACCAGACGAAACTGAGGTAAACGAATATAAATTATTAGATTTGAGCGATATCTTTGTAGAGCTAGAGAATGATCAACCAGCATTAGAATTAGCTTTACACGAGTTAGCACAAGACAAATTAAAAGAAAATAAAGTAGAAGAAGCTTGGAAAACCCTCCTTGCTTTTAACAATTAAACAAATCAAAATTATGTACACATTAAAAGGTGAAATTAAAGTAATAGGAGATACACAAAATATTACCGATTCTTTCAAAAAAAGAGAATTTGTCGTTTTAGATGCTTCTGGTCAATATCCTCAAACTATAATGTTTCAAGCGGTTCAAGATAGAGTGGATATGCTTAACAATGTAAAAGTTGGAGATATGGTAGAAGTTGTATTTTTCTTGAGAGGAAGAGAGTGGACCAACCCGGAAGGAAACGTAAAATATTTTAACTCATTGGATGCTTGGAAAGTTAATTTATCATCAAATGATGGCAGCTCTGCAGGTGCCCCTGCAAGTGCTGACAATGCTGAAACTTTTGTGGCAGAAGGAGACGACGATTTACCGTTCTAAATTATTTGATATTTATCAATTGAAAAACCTATCTGTCATAAAAACGATAGGTTTTTCTAGTTTTAGTAAATTTCATTTTGACAGATCTAACACTTCAAAAGTAAACCCCTTCTTAGCATAGTATTCTAATGCTACAGGTAAAATTTGTTTTAGTTGTGGCAATGATTTTGCGCTATCATGAAACACGATAATATCCCCTGATTTGACCTTTCTTTTCATTTTAGTCAATATCATTGGAATATCTATATCAATTGCAAAGTCATAGGTAACGTAAGACCAAAAAACAGTAGTAAAGCCAGCCTTTTTTAAAGCCTTATGTTGTGAAAATTTCAAACTGCCATATGGTGCACGAAATAACTTTGAATCAATTAATTTTTCTGCTTTCAATACATCATTAACAAAAGTTTCTGTACTCGTTCTGAGTCCTCGTGGATGTGACATAGAATGATTACCAACTTTATGACCTTGTTCAATGATTTTTGCATATAAATTAGGAAACTGTTTGACTTGATTGCCTAAACAGAAAAACGTAGCCTTAGCACTAAAATCTGCTAATTGATCAAGTATCCAATTTGTGGCCTCATCAGACGGACCATCATCAAATGTTAAGTATAGCACCTTTCGTTTTGGACGAAAAAAACCCCAAATGGAACCAGGATATAAAATCTTTAACCATTTGGGGTAACTGTATACTTTCAATTTTTTTAAATTAAGGTCTTTGTTGCTGCTGCTTTAAACTATTTATAAAGCCACCTATTGTACCATTGTAAGTTCCTACCGCGTCAGCAGCTTTGTACTCTTTTTTCTTAGCCTCAAAAGCATCTATATAATAAGCAATATCAGCCTCCAAATTAGTTTTTATCTCTTCATTTGGTAATTTATAAATAGAGCTCATGGTATAAATAGTATAGATACTTCTAAATGCATTGAGCGCACTTTCAAGCATAGTTTTAGAAAACTCTGCATCAACATCCAAATAATAGTCCAACTCTTCTTTGTATGCCGCAACAGCACTCAATGTAAGCGCATCCCCTTTGTCAAATGCCTCAACGGCGTAGTAATTACCAACATAATATGGCATCACTCTTCCAAATGGTATCTTATGCTGTGGCATTACTTCCAAGGAACGATCTAATAAAGCAATAGCTTTTGCTTTTAAATCAGACACTTCAGATTCTAATTTTGTAACTTCTAAGGCTGTGCTATCTTGATCAATATTCTTTAAGAAGTCAATTTTACGTTTTGCTGTTTCGTAATCAGTTGCATAAGCATCAGCTGCAATAGAGAACTGAATACGGTAATTTGAAACGCCTCTTTTAGTATAATAATCCACCAAAACGCCTTCTTTTTCCATATCACCCCATATATAGTTGTTCATTAAATTATCATAGCTTAAATCTTTATTGACTTCACCTAGTGTATTTGGATTTCTACCTTTTTCAGTATTGATTGGCATTAATTTATAAATCAATCCTTCAGCCATAAAATATTTGTCTAGACCAATATATGTAGCTGGTGATGCTGAACCTGCAAAATATAAATCTCTCTTCCATCCAAAATTATTAATGATGTCCAACATCATTATTTCTGCTTTAGAAATATACGTTTTCCCTCGAGGAATTCTCCATCTCATAGTATCTGCAATTCTATCAAAGTATTGCTCATCTATTAATTTATTATCTATGATCGATTGTTTATCAACTGGCAAGCTAAAGCCTAATGTAGGTGACAAAAATAACTTCTGTCCTCTATTATCATAAAGGTTACTTTCATTATGCAAGTAGTTCATAAAATAATCCAAAGGCAAATAGTCAAAGCTTTCATTAAACTTGCTTAAAATTTCAAAAGCAGATCTGACTTGCTCATCCTGAATTCCTAATTGTTTTTGATTCTTTCTTAACTTAAATACAAAGCCTTTAAAGCCATCATAGTTATCCGTTTGATAATAGTTTTTGACTGTTTCAAGTAAAGCAGGTTGATTTTTTGCTAAAGAAGTCTGCTTAAGCAATCCATACAATTGATTACAAGCTTGAACAAATCCATTTTTAAATTCATTTGGATTTGATTTAATTTTAACTCTCATTATTTCTTTTGCTTTACTATCCATGGTTTCAGAACCAAGAGTCATGTTCATAGAATTTTGCAAATAAATAGCATCTAGATATCTTCCTTGACGGTATTCGTGTTCTTCAAAACTAATTGGTAGTGGATCAGAATCATAAGCTTTACGCTTCATCTGAGCGGTATACCAATCCGTGCTAAATAAGCTCAAGTTACAGACTCTTAAATCTGTTTGTTGACCTTCTACTTCTTGAAGGTACCAAAGAGGGAAAGTATCATTATCACCATTCGTAAATAATACTGAATTTTTTGAACAACCAATCATATAATTGTGAGCCAATGCTTTGGCTGTATAACGATCTGATCGATCATGATCATCCCAGCCTTGCAGTCCCATTAGAATAGGCACTGGTATGCAAATGGCTATAGCAATTAAGGCTAGACTAGTTTCACTTTTAACAGATTTCCGCAAGGCTATCATAATGGCAAATGCAGCAGATACAACAATTGCTAGATATAGCATTGCCATTCCTGTTGCCATTCCGCCTGCAAATAATGCAATTGCAAACGCCCCAAGTGCTCCAGCAATTTTACCAAGTTCAGGCCATTCCATATTTTTATATGCTCTGAACATACCCAACACAGATAAACCTATCCAAAATGAAAAGGCATAAAAGGAAGCCGCATATGCGTAATCTCTTTCACGCGGTTCAAAAGGTTTTTGATTCAAGTAAATAATTACTGCTAACCCAGTTAACAAAAATAAAAGAGTAATGAACCACCATGATTTTGAAGCCCTAACTAAAGTAAAGACAAAGCCTATTAAACCAAGAGCTAGAGGTAACATATAGAATTTATTGTGCGACGCATTATCGGCTATAATAGATGGCACCATTCTCTGATCTCCGATATGATGTTTATCAATAAAATCTAATCCAGAAATCCAGTTACCATCACGTGCATTTCCATGTCCTTGCTCATCACTTTGACGCCCTGAAAAGTTCCACATAAAATATCGCCAATACATCCAATTGACTTGATAATTGAAAAAGTAGGATAGATTCTCACTAAATTCAGGAATACTAGTGCCTGAAGCACCAGACCAACTCTTGTACCCTCTCACATGTCGTGGTTCAGGGCTATACATTCTAGGGAACATAGTTGATTCTTTTGAAGTAAACACCCGTTTTTGATTAGATCCATCAGAAGACTTAAAATACTTTTCGACAACTTTTCCGCCTGATTTTGCTGCTGCTGCATCAGCTAACGCCTTATCTTCATACCCTACCAAATCCTTCATTCCACTTCTGTCCTGAACAACAAATCTGCGTAAATAGACATCAGATCTATCTCCCCATTCGTTTCTTGGTGCCTCCGTTTTAGCATTGAAATATGGTCCGTATAAAATAGGCCAATCACCATATTGTTCACGCTTTAAATAAGACTCTAAACTCACTAGGTTTTCAGGATCATTTTCATCTAAAGGTGGATTCGCGTTTGAACGAATGACGATCATGGCAAAGCAAGTATAACCAATTAAAAGTGCCGTAAAGCTCCAAACTGCAGTGTTTAGAACCTGCAAATTCCGTTTTCTACTCATTAATAAAGCTGCCACTATTAAGCCGGTAAGTAAAACAAAAAAGAAGATAGCTCCTGAGTTAAATGGCAGATTAAATGAGTTTTTAAATACTCGCTCTAAAGTTCCTGCTAAGTTAATTGTTACTGGAATTACAACTGCCTGGATAATACCAAGTGTTGCTACACCAATAATACCAGTAACGATAAAACCGCCTATTTCAGTGTCTTTAAATTTTTTGAAATATATTATATATGCAATGGCTGGAATACATAATAGATTCAAAAGGTGAACCCCAATTGACAAACCGACCATAAAGAAAATAAAAACCATCCAACGATCAGCATGTTTTGCCTGAATTTCAGCATCATCTGGTAACAATGCTTGGTCAGTCAATTCTGCCTCCCACTTCAGAATACCCCAAACAACTAATGCCGTAAAAAATGAGGACATAGCATATACCTCTCCTTCAACTGCTGAAAACCAAAAAGAGTCCGTAAATGTATAGGCTAAAGCACCAATTATTCCACTTCCTAAAACAGCCCATTTTTCACCGCCTGTTAAACTTGTTCTGTATGCTTTGTCTGAATTCTCTTTTGAAAACAAATTATCGTTTGGCGATAATACAATTTTACGAGCAATCATTGTTATAGACCAAAATAAGAATAGAATAGTAAATGAACTACTTAAAGCCGACATAAGATTAACCATATAGGCTGCTGATTCTGGGTCAGAAAAGACTGTAAATAATCGGCCTAGCATCATAAATAATGGCGCTCCTGGAGGGTGGCCTACTTCCAATTTGAAAGCGGTTGTAATATATTCACCGCAATCCCACAATGATGTGGTTTGCTCTAATGTCAAAACATACACCAAAGTTGCAGTTAGAAAAACAGCCCATCCAATATAATTATTCAGCTTTTTATAATCCATAAGAAATTAAGTTATGGTTGCGAATTTAAAAATATAATTTGGGAAATTATATTAATTAATCTTAATTCGAACAGTAAAAGCCTTGATAAACTGTTAAAAATAAAAAAACCGTATATATTCTATACGGTTTCTCAAAATCTTTGTTCACCAAAAATTATCTCATTCTCCCTCTTTTGCCATTAGACATTTGTGCCTGGCGCATTTGATTTCTTGAAGTGGCTTTACCCATTTGCTTTCTCATGTTCTTGATATAATCAGTCAACATACCTTTCTCATCTAATTTTTTCGCTTCGGATAACATTAGTTCCGCTTCTTTTCTTCGACCTGACCCCATACAAATAGCTGCTAAATTTAATTTCGCCATGGCTTGATCGTGTTTTTGTTTCAAGCCAATATTTAATGCTTTCCTAAAATTACCCTCCGATTCAGACATTTTTGCCTGATTTCCTCCAGCTAATCCTGATAAATAATAATAGTAAGCTCTTTGTCCTTTAATTAAATATTGTGGCTGCTTTATTTTATTTAAATAGTGAAGCGCCTTTTCTTGATTTTGTTGACGCATTTGATTAAATGCCAGCAAAATATATTCATTTCTAAATATTGTCAATACAATTAATGCCGTGAGCAGCACCATCATAAGACCCCAGCCCCAAGAACCTGTTGCAAATAAAAAAACAGTATAGCCAAATGAGGCTAGAGATAATATAACTTTTATAATTAATCCGATCATAACTTATTTTAATCTATTGTAGCAATACATTTTAATTCAATGGCAATTGGTGTTGGCAAACTGTTTATCTCAACCGTTGTTCTGCAAGGTTGATTATCCTTAAAATACTCTGCGTACACTTTATTATAGATAGCAAAATCACGTTTCATGTTTACCAAAAAAACAGTCACATCAACCAATTTATCCCAAGAAGAACCTGATGCTTCTAAAACAGCATTGACATTGTCAAATACTGACCGACATTGTGCTTCAAAGTCAAATTCTAAAAAATTACCATTATGGTCTAATTTTAGTCCAGGTACTTGCGAATCATTAGAATCAGAATTAGCAACCCTTGGTCCAACACCCGATAAAAATAGAAGATTGCCAACTTTACGCGCATGTGGATACAAACCTACTGGTTTAGGTGCGTTTGTTGCATTTACTCTATCCGATTTTTCCATATGCCGCAAATATAATACTTTGATGGATATTATTGTTAATTTTAAACGGTCTTAAATATTCAATTTTTATGAAACTAACCAAAATTCATATTGCCATAAATATTATCTGCTTTATTACAATTCTTATTTCTTTGTATTTTGGAATGAGCATATTTAATGCCATGGATAACCAGCATATTACTCACCTAAATAATCACGATAATTATAGCTATTTCGGAACCAAAGACATTCCTGTATTAACCGCGCAGGCTATTATTACCACTAGTATATTTGTTTTAGTTGCATTCTGTTTACAAATCTATTCATATACTCAAGCCACATTAACACAAAAGAAAAAAATTATTCTTGGTCTATTATCTCTCTATCTCATCCTATTCTTCTTTTCATTTTTTGTAATGGCTAATCTTGAAACCAGGGATTTTTACCATTTTGGGATGATTTGGGTTTTACTATCACTAACTCTTATTTTTGCTAATAGTATTCTCATTTTTTTCAAAAAAGTAAATTAACAATTCTATAACAGTTAACTCAACAGTATATACCTTTAATAAAAAAGAAGGGTTCATGGCATATACTTTGCACATTTTCAATCATGTTTAACTAAAAATTTTATTATGATTGTAAAAAAAACACGCAAAGCGGACCTTGAACGGAAGCGATTTGCATTCTTTCAAATTGGACTAATTTTGGCTGGCTCCATCTGTCTAATTGCCTTCGAATTTGTAACGCCGGTATTAGGAGCAGTAGACAAACAAAATTTCGAAGTAGACGAAATTGTTGCATTACCTGAGGTTCCAAAAGAGTTTTATGCGAGTAGTCAACCTAAAAAAAGGACTATACAACCAATAGACACCGAGGTTAAATTAGTGGTTGAATTGCCTCCTAATCCTAAGCCAAATCCAGCGATAAATAAAAAAATATCAACCGATTTAGACAAATTATTAACAATGTTTGGTGAAGATGATGGCAATGACACAATCATCATAAGTGACTTAGGACCAGTTATTTTACCTGATGTTATGCCAAAATTTAATGGTGACCTTTCTGCATGGATTGGAAAAAACATCAAACTACCAGTAGGTTACTACCCGACATCTGGAACAATTTATGTTAGTTTTGTCGTAGGAAAGCAAGGCGAAATTGCAAATGTAAAGATTGCTAAAAGTTTGGATCCCGAGCACGACAAATCTGCAATTGATGTTGTGAAAAAGATGCCAAATTGGATTCCGGGAGAACAATTTGGGAGACCAGTAGCAGTTAATTATCATTTACCTATAAAAATTGTAAATCGTTAAACTGATTTGCATAAGCACCAACATTTCTTTTAGTTGTCATCTTTAAAAATGTTGGTGTTTTTTTTATTTTACTATAATTCCACTACTTGAATCTTTTTTGGCGCCTGTCACTGTTTTCAAAACATTAATTTCATTATTAATTCTCAACCATCCCAAAAAAGCAAATATAATGGCCTCCTTAAACTCAATTAGCTCACTATTTGGAACGACTATTTTATGCTGAACCTTTGATTTTAGCAGTTTAATTAAAAAATCATTGTAAGCCCCTCCGCCAGTAACTAAAACATTTCCCTTAGGTGCATTTTTAAGTGTTATTGCAATTTGAGTACAAACATGTTCTGCAACCGTTCTCAATTGATCTTTACTACTAATTTTGAACGTCTTTAACGTTTTTCGAAAGTTCGTTTTATACCATTCTATTCCCAATGATTTAGGACCATTTTGATTATAGAATTCTAATTGATTAAGCGAATTCAACAACCCAATATGAATGGAGCCGGACTCCGCTATTTTTCCTTTATCGTCATACGGTAAATTAATTTCAGCAGTAATGTCAGAAAATGCCATATTGAATGGACAAATATCATAGGCCACCCTTTTGTTGCCACTTTGAAAAGAAATGTTGGCTATTCCTCCAAAATTAAGACAGGCTGCATATTTGTTGAATAAATATAAGTCTCCAATTGGAACCAGTGGTGCACCTTGTCCTCCGAGGGCAACATCAAGTGATCTAAAGTCGTGAATAACGGGAATACCTGTTTCTGCAAAAATGGATATTCCATCACCAATTTGAAGGGTCATTTTTTTTTCTGGTTGATGAAAAACAGTGTGACCATGGCTAGCAATGTAATCTGGTTTAATAAGTGAATCTTTTAAGAATTGATTCACTTTTTCTCCGAAATATTTACCCAACTCAATATTTAATAACATTAAAGATTCACCTGAAAGCAAATATGACTCGGCTAACTTTGAACGCATGACTGCCTCGTAATCTAAAGCTTGAGACTTAAGGATTTCAAATTTATACTGCTTATTTATTCTATCAAATCTTACTAAGCATAAATCAAGTCCATCCAAAGAAGTGCCTGACATTAAACCTAAAACAGTTGCTGATTTCATACCTTGTAAAGTTAATTAATATTTGAAACAGAAAGCATTTGCATATTGAGTTACAATAACTGAAAATTATCAGTTTAATTATTTATCAATAAATTAATAAAAACCGTTATTTTTGTAAGTTATAAAATAACATACAGAATGGACTTTAAATTAACAGAAGAGCAATTAGCAGTGAGAGACGCCGCAAGAGACTTTGCGAACAATGTATTATTGCCAGAGGTTACTGATCGTGATAAACATGCACGTTTTCCAAAAGAAGAGGTTAAGCAACTAGGGGAACTTGGTTTTCTTGGTATGATGGTTGACCCAAAGTACAATGGTGGTGGTATGGATACTGTATCATATGTATTGGCTATGGAGGAAATTTCTAAAGTAGATGCTTCTACTTCTGTTGTCATGTCTGTTTGTAACTCTTTAGTAGCTTGGGGTCTTGAAAGATTTGGGAATGAAGATCAAAAAGAAAACTATTTAAAACGTTTAGCTGGTGGCCAAATTACTGGTGCGTTTTGCCTTTCTGAACCAGAAGCTGGATCAGATGCTACTTCGCAAACTACTACAGCCATTGACATGGGAGACCACTATTTGCTAAATGGAACTAAAAACTGGATTACAAATGGTGGTACAGCTGGTGTTTATATTGTAATGGCCCAAACTGATCGTGAAAAAGGGCATAGAGGTATAAATGCCTTAATTATTGAGCCAGGCATGGAAGGGTTTATTGTAGGTGAGAAGGAAGATAAAATGGGAATCAGAGGTTCCGATACCCACACTTTATTATTTAATGATGTAAAAGTACCCAAAGCGAATAGAATTGGTGAAGAAGGATTTGGTTTCAAATTTGCCATGCAAACATTAGGTGGTGGAAGAATTGGGATAGCTTCTCAAGCATTAGGAATAGCTTCCGGTGCGCTAGAGTTAGCCATTAAATATTCGAAAGAAAGAAAGACTTTTGGAAAAGAAATTTATAAACATCAAGCCATCTCTTTTAAATTGGCTGATATGGCTACGCAAGTAGAAGCTGCTAGAGTGATGTGTTTAAAAGCAGCAACTTTAAAAGACCAAGGTCAAGATTTTGAACTGGCGGCATCAATGGCTAAATTGTATGCTTCAAAAATTGCGCAAGAAGTTACTTCAGAAGCAGTTCAAATTCATGGCGGATATGGTTATGTAAGAGAATATCATGTTGAAAGAATGATGAGAGATGCTAAAATCACACAGATTTATGAAGGCACATCTGAAATTCAAAAAATAGTCATTTCAAGAGCCTTGTTAAAATAAATTTCTGTTGAAATAATATTATAAAAGGGTGATGGCATAACTATCACCCTTTTGATATAACAAACAACATATTGAAAAAAAACGGCTAAAATTATCTAATGCTTGAATCTACGAAAGGCTCAAAACTTTACAGTATCATCAATCAAAAATGTCCTGTTTGTCAAGAAGGTGATTACTATTTGACTAAAAAAGCTTATGACTTAAAACGGTTTGATAAAACTCATAATTATTGCAGTTTTTGCAATCACAAGTTTGAAATTGAAAATGGATTCTTTTATGGTGCTATGTATGTGAGTTATGGTCTTTCCATTGCCGTTGCAGTCTCATTATTTATGGGTACTTATGTGCTATTTCCTGATACACCATATTACGTATATATATTTATTATTATTATTGGTATCATTCTATTTATGCCTTTAGCGTTTAGATTTAGTCGATTAATTTGGATGAATTTGTTTTCATCATATGGTAAAAAAGAAATATTTAATAAATGAGTAAATTTGGAGATTTAATTAAAAGTACACCTTTGGTTTTGGTGGATTTTTCTGCTACTTGGTGTGGTCCTTGTCAGCAATTGGCCCCGATTCTGGAAAGCGTTTCAAAACGAGTTGGACAAAAAGCACGAATCCTTAAAATTGATGTGGACAAAAATCAAAGTATTGCTACAAAAATGAATGTGCGTGGTGTGCCAACTATGATATTATATCATAATGGTCAACAAGTATGGCGACAATCAGGTGTAGTACCAGAAAATGAATTGGTGAAATTAATTGAGAGTTATGCTAACTAAAACGCCCTTATTATTTCATCCGTTTAAAATAAAATCTTGTTAGAAAAATCCCATTCATATCGTCCTCACCACCAACAGACTCAACTCCAGAAACTATATTAACAATTTCCCACCCTTTATTAAGCATTGTGTTTACTTTGTTATTAATTACTGCATCATTTGCGGCAATATTTTGAAATCTAATTCCACCAATATTGAAGAAATTCAATAGCTTGGTCTCTTCATAATTAAAAACTCGTATATCACCTCTTTTTGACTTGTTTCTTGATCTATCATCAAAAGTTTTAACTGTTGTAAAGTCTTTATAATCTCTTTGCTCTAAAGAATTAATTATTCTAGACCTCCCAATGCCATTTGGCACAATAGATTCAATTATTGTAAAAGAGGTGAATTCAAATTCTCTAACCTGTGGAGTATCATTATCATTGGTAAAAGCGAATAGGGCGATTAATACAATAAAAATTGCCGCCAAATTGAGGATATTATTATTCTTCATATCTTAAATTTTAATAGTTATTTGTTACTTACCCACAAAAACGGAGCCAGTCATGAAGAAGTCGTTATATTTTTTCCATACCCCTATAATCATTTCAAGAACTTACATTTAAAAATTGTAATTTAGGAGTCAAATAAGAAACCATTGGCAAATAAAAAAATAGCTTTACTCAAAACCCTGTCGGCATACCGGCTATGTAACTTCTTCCTGTTAAAGTTGTCATATCAGATTTCTATTTTATTTAAAAGACCAATTCATTGGGGATACCCTATTGCCATTTCAATTGAACCCACAACGGCCTGCAATTTAAAATGTCCCGAGTGCCCAAGCGGATTAAGGCAATTTACTAGGCCAACTGGTAATTTAAAAACAGATGTCAACGAGAATATTCTAAATTCGTTAGGAAAGCATTTACAATACATAAATTATTATTTCCAAGGAGAGCCATTTATTAATCCAAAATTTTTGAGCTTTGTAAAGGCTGCTAGAGAAAAAAACATTTATGTGCTCACCTCCACCAATGCACATTTCATATCTGAAAAGACGGCAGATGAAGTTGTAGGTTCAGGACTTAGTGAATTAATTGTTTCGATTGATGGCACAACTCAAGAGACTTACGAAAATTATAGAATTGAAGGCAATCTAGACAATGTTTTAAGTGGTCTGACCGCTATTAAAATAGCAAAAGAAAAAGCCAATTCCCAATTCCCAATTGTAACCATTCAGTTTTTAGTAACAGCACAAAACGAGCATCAAATTCCTGAAATCCAAAGTTGGGTTAAAAAGTATGGTGCCGACAATTTAAATTTAAAAACCATTCAAGTATATAATTATGAAAATGGTAATAAGTTATTACCTAAAAATGAAAAGTTCTCTCGCTATAAACAGGACTCCGAAGGTAAATTTAAACTAAAAAATAAAATGAGTAATTACTGTTGGCGAATGTGGACAACTTGCGTGTTTACTTGGGATGGTAGAATTGTGCCCTGCTGCTTTGATAAAGATGCTTTGCACAAAATGGGAGACATAACTAAAACAGAATTTAAAGAAATTTGGAAAAACGGATTATATACCGACTTCCGTCAAAAAATATTAAAACAAAGAGAAGAAATAGACATTTGTAAGAATTGCTCTGAAGGCTCAAAAATTTGGATTTAATATAAGTTTTCGAGTGCTTTTTCTACCGTTGTAAACTCAGGTCTAAATTCAGACTCAAGCATTTTTTGATGTGAAACAGACACTCCCTCGGTTAATAATATAGCCATTTCTCCAAAAACCAATTTCGCAATCAAATTTGGTGCCTTCAAAATTATAAACTTTTTCTTCGTTGTATTTCTATACGCTTTTAAAAAAGACAGGTGTGTATCTTCATTGCAGATACCTGCATTATAAGACCCGTTTATATTTTTATTTTCAATAGCATGGATATAGAAGTGGCATAAATCATCAATGTGAATCCAAGATAGAAATTGATGTCCTGAACCAAAAATACCTGCCACTCCAATTTTAATTGTTGCAGTAAATTTTTGTAAGAAGCTCTTCTTTTTTGCTAAAACCACTCCCGTTCGTATTACGCTAATTCGACTTGCCACATTTTTCATATTAAATGCCTGTTCTTCCCATAGTTTACATACATGTTGAACAAAACCATCTCCAACATTATCAGCTTCTTTATAATGCTTTGCTTTAGAATTATTATAATAATTTACCCCTGAGGCTGAAATATAAACTGGAACTTGAACTTTTAAATCCAATAATGTATTTTGTATGAATTGTGCTGGACGAACACGACTACTAATAATTTCTTTTTTTCGGCCTGATGTCCAACGTTTATCGGCTATTCCGGCACCCGTTAAATTAATTATTCCATCAACAACTGTTTTTGAGTCTTGATTAAAAAAAGCTTTCTGATCTATATATTCTCCAACGGTCCATTCAAAATATTTCACGAACTTTTTATTAGTTCGTTTTTGACGACTAAGGATGTGAACAGTGTGACCATTATTTACTAACATGTCAGTTAATCTCTGTCCTATCAATCCTGTACCCCCTGCTATTAAAATGTTCATGACTCGTAATGTTTAAGTACTTCTTTAAAACAGATTTTAAACCATTCAGTAAATTGATCAGGCTCTTCTGCCATTTGCTGTTGAATCTGCTTAATTGGAAGGTATTGATAGGCTCGAACTTCCTCTCTATTAATAATTGGCTTAGAATCAGTAATTCCCAAAAATACATGATCAAGTTCATGTTCAGTTAACCCTTGATCGAGTTTGACATTATATGTAAAATGAAAGGCACGTTTCAAATCACAACTCATTCCCATTTCTTCATTCAATCTTCGATTAGCAGCATTCTTTATGCTCTCATTTGGCCTTGGATGGCTACAGCATGTATTTGTCCATAAGTTTGGTGAGTGGTACTTACTACTGGCTCTTTGTTGCAATAACATTTCTCCTTTTGAGTTAAATAAAAAAACAGAAAAGGCCCTATGCAAAACGCCTTTTTCGTGGGCCTCTAATTTTTCCATTGTGCCAACTTCTTCATCTTTTTCATTAACTAAGACTACATATTCCATCAATGTTTTTTAATTCAATTAATATTATACAACCTTTAGAAAGCGCGATTTTAGAAAGGAAATAATTAAGACATCATAAAGTAGCTTTAATAAAGCAATTGCTACAATGAGCCAAATATGAGCTGGCTTATATATGAGCCAAATCCCATAAACAAAAGTAATTAATAAGAAAGTACTTACCAAACCAATCCAATTCGTGATTACCATTTTTTCTGGCGACTCCTGATACGGTAAATCCGTTTTATAAAAAGTCATTTTATCCTTAAAATAATTCGCTATTATCAAAATTGGTAGAAATAACCAAAATTCTGAAATAAGAAAATCATATAACTCTTCATGAAAAAACAGGGTGGTACAGTCGTAAATTGAATTCGAAAATAAATTATAGATCCAACTTAGTTCAATAGTTAACACAATGCAAAACAAAATGATCGCAAGAGGGAATATCCACTTTTTTTTTGGTAGATAAAGTGTTTGTACAAATCGTAAACGTGCAAAAAAATTGACTTGATTTCCAAACTGATCAATCAAATAGAAAAGAACAATAATTAAAAAGGACCATCCAAAAAATAGGTAACCCAAAATTGGAAATACCAACTCTAAAGCATATTGCTGAAAAACTGGTTGTTTTAATGATTCCTTAACACTTGTCATTTATTATTTACAATACGTAAGTTTTTCTTTGCAAGGTCATAATCAGGATCTATCTTTAACGACTTTTTATAATTTAATTTTGCCTTTTCAATTTCGCCAATGTATTCCTGTGATAAACCTAAATTGTTGTACGCCCTTGCTGATAATGAATCAATTTCAACACATTTTTCGAAAAAATATGCCGAACTATCGAAGTTCTTATCAAAGTTTAATTGCATAAATCCTTGATTATAAAAAGCATCAAAATATAGCGTGTCAAACTCTATAATTTTTCGATAGCAATATTTCGCTTGATCGTACTTTTTATGATTTTGATAATAGCCTCCTTTGGCGTACCAAGCCTCGCTACTTTTTGGAGCAACTTCAATTGCTGAACTATAATAGTCTAGTGCTAAATCATTGTCTTCTTGACTATTCATATCCCCCAACATTAAATATGCCTCATAATAATTTGGTTTTAACTCTGTAGCGGTTTGAAAAGATGATTTAGCTCTTTTCCAGCTTTCTTCACGAGCGGTTTGATCAAAATCAACCCGATAAATCAATCCTTCTAAAAAATAAGCTTGAGGTAGGTTCTGGTTTATTCCATATGCCTTATTCAAATATACGGTTGCCATTCCTGGATTATCAATAAGCGTAAAAATATGTCCCATACCAACATAGGCTCTTGCATTTAGCGAATCTTGCTTCAAGGCGTATTCATAATTATATTTGGCTCCTGACAAATCTAAAAAAGCAACCAAAATATCTGCATAACGCACTCTATAATCAGCATTTAACGAATCTCTCAATATAGCTTCTTCATAATCTTTCTTTGAGCCTTTAACATTACCAACACTAAAAAAATACCGGCCCCTATTTGCCCAATTAATTGCTGAACTCGAATTTTCCTGAATTTTATCCGTTAACCATTTAACACTGTCAACTTCAATAACAGTGATCTCATCATCTGAAGTGATGTTAGCATCTTTTTCGGATGTACCACAAGCGATTAAAAATACAGTCAAAGAAAAAATTAAAACATATTTCATATTGAATTTTTTTGTAAAAATAAGGGTTTATTTTAAGATAAAAATAAAATTAAGTCATTAGATATTATGCAGTATTATTGCTTGATTAAACGGATTTAATAACCTACAATTTTTTAATAAATGAAACGAAAAGTTTCATGACTTGATCAAAATTTTTAAGATTAGTATTTTCCGCCGTATCATTTATATCGTGGTAGTTTTTACAATCTCCCAGTGCATATATAAAGAATGAGGGCACCCCTGTTTGACTAAAGAAGTAATGATCTGAGTTTTGCGTTGGACCTCTGGGCTTCACTAATGGTAAAAAATGGCCTTTTTGATTTAACTTTTGAAGTCTTTTAAAATGCTTTTTATGAAGACTTCCATTTACAGCTGTAATGCCTTGGCTTGCGCTTCCCAAAATATCAATATTCAATAAAAATCGAACCTTACTTAGCTCAAAAAAAGGATGTTTTACAAAGTATTTTGAGCCTTCAAGTCCTGCTTCTTCGCCACTAAAAAAAATAAATACGAGCGAATACTTCGGTTGCTGCTGAGTAAAGACTTTTGCTAACGATAATAACATTGCCACACCACTTGCATTATCATTTGCACCTGGAAATATAGCTTGTCCCATTTTACCTAAATGATCAAAATGACCTGTTAATACAATGTATTTTTTCTTTTTCTTGCCAGGTATGAAGCCAATAATATTCTTATTTGGAAATTCTTTTATAAAAAGTGGTTCAATTGATAAACGAATAGTTTTGCTTGGTTGATAGGCATCACCTTGTAGCGTAATGAAAGCATGTCGATTTTGTTTTCGACCAACACTATACATTAGCTTTGCTTTGCTTATTAAAATTGTAGGAAAATTCTTGTTTCCTTCATGCGCTAACCTATAAAACTGTCTTATACTATCTGCATCAGAAATCGATCTACTATCAAAAACTAATATTGTTTTCAAATTGACAGATCCGGCTAAGTTTTGCAATTGCTTTTGAATATTTTGCGGCTTAATAACAATTGGAATATACTCACCAACTGTTTTTCCCGAATTAGGATTCACCAGGTAATCTTTACCAGCAATTAATGCTTCATTTTCGCCTAAAATAAGTTCTATTTTATGTGGAAATGTATTCACATCAAAACTGTAATTCTGAGCATAGGATTGACCAGGAAAATTTTGAACACCTATTTTTTTCAGTTCACTAATTATATAACTGGCCGACTTATCAACACCATCATTAACATAGCCTCTTCCCGCAAAAAAATCACTACATAATACTTTTAAAACATTATGGGCATATACTTTCTGACCCCAACATTGAAAGGAAAAGATAAAAGCAAATATAAAAATAGCTGACTTCAACTGATATATCTCCTTTCAACCATTGCTACAAAACCCGAAACAGTAGCGCTGTCATTACTCCAAGATTGTTGATTTCCCAAGTCTTTAAGAATTGTTAGTGCATCTTCAACCGATTCGCAAGTATTGAGCCTTGTAATTGCTTCATTATATGCTGTACCATCTCCTTTAAATAGTTCGTTAACATAAAGAAATTTGCGATTTATGCCAATATGCTCTTTTAAATCTTCAATGGCAGCTTGTTTATATTGTGCTGCAACGGAACCATCTTCCTTTTTAAAGTTATCATTTAGTGAACTGTCAATTGTTTCTGTTCCCAGAGTTTGTTTTTCCGGAGGATTAATTCCTGAATCTATATCATGTTTCCCGTCAGATTCAAGTTCTGGTAAAATTGCACTTTCTTCATTTACACTAGCGTCTGCAGAAAAATCAAACATCATTAATTCATCTTCCTCCTTTTCATTTGATTCAACTATATCAGCTTCCTCTTTAATATCTACGTTACTGTCAGTATCAGAATGCATAGCTGGTTTATTACTCTCTTCATATGATTTATAGCGGATCACAACAATTCTTTCGTATAGTTCCCTTGCTTCATCAGTAAGCACTTCTATTTCGTCTAAATTTAAATTGCCTTTTGCCAATTTATTAAGTTTTTTAGTTAGAGAATTTGACAACTCTTTTAGTGATTGGAAATTTGTTTTACCCATTTTTTAATACTTATTCACAATTATTAGAAAGGTATAAAATTAAGTTTATATTTATAGAATAATCCGAAAGAAATTGAAAATTACCAACAAAAAGGCTGTTAGCATCTCTTTAGAAAGTCAATTTACTGAACGCGAAAAAAATGCTCAAATTAGGGTAATTTGTGGGCCCATGTTTTCCGGTAAAACAAAGACACTTATTCGAGTTATTAATGATTATCAACAAGCAGAGCGATCTGTATTAGTATTTAAACCCAAAATTGATAATCGTTATAGTGAAAACAAGCTTGTTTCTCACGACAAAGATAGCATTTCTGCAGTTGAAATTTCAGCTCCAAAAGAAATTTTAGACTACATGATGAGTGCTGATGTTATTGCAATTGATGAAATTCAATTTTTTGACGAATCGATTGTTAGAGTTGTTGAGTTGGTTGCATCTGAAGGTAAAACTTGCATTGTATCAGGCTTAGATTTAGATTTTAAAGCTCGACCTTTTGGGTCTATGCCAAAAATATTGTCAATTGCAGATGAGATTATAAAATTGAATTCTATTTGTACTTTCTGCTCTGGTCATGCCCGATTTTCTCATAGAATTTCAACTGAATCGGAACTTGTGGTGCTAGGAGAAAAAGATAAATACGTTCCGCTTTGTAGAGCCTGTTATTCTGAAATGTCGGGTGTCTAATTCTGAAAAGTCTGCTTTTAAAGAACCTTATTCCATTTGCTGTCGTATAATTGACCACCTCTTGCTCATACAAATATGAAAACAATTATTGAGTACATTATTCGACTATTAAGGATTATCAGGGTTGTACTCATTAGAAAAACAATTCATCTGTCAAGAAGGATCGTTTTACCTGGATTTGAGGGGATTTCATTATGGGAAATCCTATTCTTTTTTGTTTGGTCAATTAGAAAGGGGCTAATTGCAACACGCGCTTCATCATTAGCATTTCATTTTTATCTTGCACTCATTCCATTTGCTCTAGTGCTAGTTGTTTCGTGTGCTTATGTTCCTTTTTTCGATTTGAAGGAAGATATAATTCCTATCTTATCAGGGTTCATTCCAGAATTATTGGTTGATAAATTTATTGAAGGTCTTAATGAATTCGAAAATTCGACGGTCAATTCTATGCTATCTATTGGTTTTGTATTTGCACTTTACTTTATATCTAACGGATTTTCTGTTATGATTCGGGCCTTTAACAGTTCAAAGATAAAATTTGAAAAACGATCATGGATATCGAGTAAAATAGTGTCATTTGCCCTCGTAATCGGCTTCATTTTCTCTATTATCATCATATTTCTGTTTATGGTGTGGCAAAGAAAATTACTGCTCATTGGTGCCAATACTATTGAATTTATTAACAATAATTACGAATGGATGAACTATGGATTTGCCTTTTTATTTATTGGAGGTATTATTTATTTTGGTATTGCGGTTCTATATTATGTTGGTCCTGCCAATAATAGTACATTTAAATTCTTTTCGGCAGGCGCAACTTTGGCAACGGTCTTAATTATCCTTATCTTTTTACTTTATTCCTTTTACATCCAAAATTTTGCGAATTATAATGCCCTCTATGGCTCCGTTGGCACGGTCATTATTATTCTAATGTGGATTTATTTAAACGCCTATGCATTGCTTATAGGTTTTGAATTGAATGCAAGTATTCATGGTGCAATAACAAATAAGAAACTTCAAGATTATAGTAAACTTGAAGAAGCAATTCCAGAAGCGTATCAGTAAGCTTGGGAAGTGAATTTAAATCTTTAACTTTGGTATATTAATTTTAGAACCAAATCTTTTTAATATGAATCGAAAAAACAAATTAGCGACACTTGCTTTGAGCAGTTTAATATTACTATCATGCTCAGGAGAAGTTGAAAAAAAAGCAGAAATTGAAACGCCACAACCTTGCATTTACAAATATGATGATGCCACAACTACCGTTGGATGGACTGCCTTTAAATTTACAGAGAAGACAGGTGTTAATGGAGTTTTCAATACTGTCAATGTATTGTTTTCTGAAGCTACTGATGACTTGTTTAAAACACTGACTGGAGCCAGTTTTACAATTCCCGTTGAATCGGTTGATTCGAAAAACGAAGATAGGGATGCAAAAATTAATGCTCATTTTTTTGGTGCAATGAGTTCAACAGATTTAATATCTGGACTTGTAAAGAGCATTAATGAAACCGAAGCAACAATAGAATTAACAATGAATGGCATGTCAAAAGATTATATTGGAGCTGTAACAGTTGAAGGAGAAACAATCGGTTTTTCTGCAACAATTAATCTAACCGATTTTGAAGCTGAATTTGCGATTGATTCACTAAATACTATCTGTAAAGATCTTCATACTGGTACTGATGGCATTAGCAAACTGTGGACTGAAGTTGACATAAATGTTAAAACTACATTAAAAAAAGATTGTCCTTAACTTGGCAACTTTAAATATTTAGAAGGCATCTGTTAAGCAGATGCCTTTTTTACTTCTAAGTAAGTTTTTCTTAGGATTTTACTATTTAGCCATGCGCCAAAATCAAAGTATTCAAATGCCAAGCTTTCAAATTTATCTTCTCTCAGTCTATTAATCTCAGGTTCATATTCTATTAAAATTTCTTCTAATTCAATATTTGAAATCATTTCAGATTTAATTTTAGTAATAATTTTTAAGAATATGACCTCGAAACGATACAATCTATTTTTCTCTTTTAAAAAACGTTTTGTACTTGCCAATACATATGGTAGATACCTGAAATTTTTTAACTCAAGATGAATTATTAATTGAAGAATTTGAGCAAAAGAATAAATATCTTCTTTAACCAAGTTCTTTTTATCATTTAGTACATTGTTTATATTTGATAAGGCTTGCTTATAGTCATTAAAAGCCATAAAGTATACGCCTAGCTGAAAATAAAGATATGCTTTTCTAATTGGATTAATTTTTCCTTCATACTTTAAAAGCCCTTCAATAATTTCAGCAGATATATTATCTGAATTTGATTCCTGTCCTTTCTCAATCATAAGGAAAAGTTTTAGGCTATACCAACTCGAAAAATACTTGATTTCCAAGTCTTGGCTTTTCTTAAACAGCGAATCTAACTTTTCGAGCTTATCGATATATAAATCTGCTTCTTCTATGTGCCTCAGTTTTATACAAGCAAATATTAAGTTTGTAAGTGCTGATAGATATTTACTAATTCCCTTTTTTAGTAATACTGTGTCAGATTCGTATATTAAAACGATTTCTTTGAGGTGATCATAACATGCATTAATGTCATGAATGGCAAAATAATAGGCTCCTAAAATATGATGATAAAGATATTTATTCTCCGTTTTAACACTCTCTTGATCTAATGTGCTAATTGGCGATACAGTCTTTTTAAGCGCCTCTATTTGTTCCTTGGAACGGATTGTGCCAAATTCATTTATTTGCTTAAACAGAGTGCTCTTTATATACCATAAATCTGTTTTTACTCTAGTATTATTGAGGATTTCATTTTCTTCAGTATTTAACTTCTTAAGTCTGTTAATTGTCAATTTAGTATAAAAATGCTGTTCGTGATACTTTCGAAGCATTTGTAATCCTTGCCATTTTATATGTGGTAAGTGATGTTTGTCGGCCTTTTTTAATATGCTATCTATTAGTTTTTTAGATTGCGAATACAGCCCTTTGTCAAATAATAATTTTGATGATTGTAAGCTAAGTTGCAAATCATTTTGAATTGAAGATTTCGCATAAAAAGAATTCAAACTATCCAAGATTAGATGATATAGTCGATATTTTGTAATTGAAAATTTATTTAGAAAAGCTGACCCCTTAAAGGTATTTTTGATGAGATTTTCATCATAAATATCCATTCTTGAAATAAAATCAAACAATAGTATAGAATTATTCTCCTCACTAACCTTATGCCTGCCAGCAAATAGTTTAAAAAATCGCTTCTCTGATTTACTTAAACTTTTTATTAATTCATGCAGTGTGTCAGAACTAGAGTTTGCCATAATATTCCGTTTAACTAAATATAAGGTCAAACGGATGGCTTAATAACTACAAAGACTTCAACTGCCAATAATATTGAGTTATTGGTCAAAAAAAAAGGGCTACCTAAGGTAGCCCTTTTATAAACTATACGTAATTAATACTTAATTACCCTCACTTTATTATTGTTCACCTCTGAATTTACTTCTACAACATATAATCCAGATTCTAACTGGCTCATATTAATTGTATAGTTTCCAGAATGGTTTGAAATATCTTGAGATATTACCATCTTACCTTGAGCATCATATACTAGTACTGTTGCATTACCTTCAATTGAAAGGTTTGCAATAGTTAATACATCATTTACAGGGTTAGGGAAAATTTCTAAAGTTGATACTGATGATTCATCCACTCCTAAACAATTACTGTTTAGATTAATCGCAACCATTGCAGTATCAGGAGGGCAAACGCCATTTCCAGCAACTATGTAATAGAATGGATAAGTTCCATACTGAACGCCATAAGCACTAAATATTCCATTTGATACATTAAACTGATTATTTACATCAGACCAAGAACCACCTAAGTCAGCAAATCCTTGTAAATGATTCAATAACACTACATCCTCAGTATTACATGTTGAGAAGTATCCATCCATACCAGCATTTGGTCCTTGAACCGTCGTAATTGAAGTTGATACAGTATCAGTACCACATGCGTTAGCAATTACGTAATCAAATGAATACGTACCTGCACCTGCTGGTAAACTAATTACACTTGCAGTTCCTTGGGTGATAAATCCAGGGTTTACTGCAGATGGATTATACCAAGTACCAGAAATGGTTGAAAAACCATCAATGGCATCAAATAAATCCACTGGGCTTCCATCACCACATAAATTTAACGGTGTAGCCATACCTGAATTTGGTTCTGGAATATCAGTAACTGAAATTCCAAAAATACCAGGTTCCATACCAGCTTGTGTTCCTGAATAGTTGTCTAACAATACATAGTAGTATACTCCTGGATCTAAATCACAAGCTAATATTCTTGATCCTCTAGGTGCGTTAGCACTTGTTGATGGATTACCATTAAATCCAAATCTATTTGCATATGTATTTGCAGCTAGCAAATTAAAGTTACTGATAACATTACAGTTACCAACTTCGTACAATGCAATTTCAGTTCTTGTTCCTGCATTATCAGTTATATCATTAAAAGTAGATACTTCAACTTTACCTGATGCTGTTGCTTTAATCTTAAACCATACTGGTGCTTCTACACCATTGTTTTCTCCTTGCCAGTTGTCCATCCAGAACACTTGGTTTAATTGGTTATTAATAGCATCAGAATAAGGAGGATCGATTTGGTTTTCACCATTTATCGTTGCACCCTCATTTGTATGTAAATTTACAACCCCATCAGTTAATAACTCAATGGCTCCACAAGCTAAATCATTAGAAAGTGCTGTTGCGAAACAAAATGGTCCTTCCCAAAGAGAATTACCATCTAATCCACCACATACAGCTCTTACATAATAA
>JBGCFR010000060.1:0-22323 GCA_045107045.1 Crocinitomicaceae bacterium | reverse complement strand
GCCAAATTGGTCAATAATTATGATTGGATGAAAAACTTTTCATTCATTGAATTTATACGTGATGTTGGTAAGCACATTACAGTTAATTACATGAGTGCGAAAGATTCTGTTAAAAAGAGAATTGAAACTGGGATTTCATTTACTGAATTTTCTTACCAATTATTACAAGGGTATGACTTTTTACATTTATACCAAGCTGAAGGCTGCAAATTGCAAATGGGTGGTAGTGACCAATGGGGTAATATCACAACTGGTACAGAGCTGGTTCGACGAATAGGAAAAGGAGAAGGTTTTGCCTTTACCTGCCCATTAATGACCAAAGCGGATGGTACTAAATTTGGAAAAACAGAAAGTGGTGCCGTATGGTTAACTGCTGATAAAACCAGCCCTTATCAATTTTACCAGTTTTGGTTAAATGCCACAGATGAAGATGCCCCTCGATTTATTAGAACCTTTACATTTCTAAAGCAAGATGAAATTTTAGCCATTGAAGCTGAGCATGCCGAAGCACCACACTTAAGAGTATTGCAACGCACCTTAGCGCAAGAGGTAACGAAAATGGTGCATGGTAGTGAAGCGTTAGCCAGTGCTGAATTAACCACAAGCATTTTATTCAATAAAAAAGCGTCGGTTGAAGATTTAAGAAAACTATCTGTTCAAGATATATTGGATGGATTTAGTGGTGTACCACAAGCGAAAGTGACAAAATCGGACATTGAAAATGGATTAGGTATTATTGATGCACTATCTGCCAAAACAGGCTTTTTAAAGTCGAATGGTGAAGCCAGACGTGAACTAAAAGGCAATGCCATTTCAGTAAACAAGGCCAAAGTAAAAGAAGACTATACGCTTTCCAGTACCGATTTGATTAACGATAAATTTGTGCTTCTTGGAAAAGGAAAAAAGAACAATTATTTAATAATTGTAGAATAATATTAATTCGAAAAAGATGAAGCATTTTTTAATTGCATTAGGAATGAGTATTGGCATAATGGCCTGTAGTAGCTCAAAAATAATTGGTTATACTTATACTGAAGGAGGAATGATGGGCTCAACCAAAATGACCATTACTGCAGATTCTTTAACCTTTCTAAAAACAAGTAGAGGTCAGCAAACTTATGAAGCATTCACCAGCCCTGAAACGGATTGGATTGACCTTCAGAAAATGGGAAAACACATTCAATACAATGGGATGGACACATTAAAATCGCCAACTATGGGTCGTGCTACTGATGCGGCACCATTTGCTTATATGGAAATTATTACTGCTGATAGCGTGTATCAATCTGCCAGTTTTGATGGTGGGCAACCGCCAATAGCCATTGCAGCATTGGTAATTCAATTGCGAAACCTAAGCACCAGTGCAAAAGTAAAAAACTAGCCGAATGAGCGACCACCGAAAACTAAAACTTCAGGAATTAGGTCGTTTATCAATAACGGATTATAAAGCTGAAACTAAAACACCTCTCATTGTAGTACTTGACAATATTAGAAGCCTAAATAATATTGGTTCAGTATTTAGAAGTGCAGACGCTTTTAGAATTGAAAAAATTTATTTGTGTGGCATTACCGCCACCCCACCTCACCGAGACATTCATAAAACAGCCATTGGCGCCACCGAATCTGTAGATTGGGAATATGCAGAAGATACTGTTACCGTAATGGATCAATTACAAAATGACAATGTGCATTGCATTTCAATTGAACAGACAGAAAATAGCGTGATGTTAGACGATTTCCAACCTAAAAAGGGACAGAAATACGCTATTATTATGGGTAATGAAGTAGATGGTGTGCAACAAACGGTCATTGACCAAAGTAATACTGTGATAGAAATTCCACAAATTGGCACCAAACATTCACTCAATATATCAGTCTGTACAGGAGTAGTTTTATGGGATTTGTTTAGTAAGCTTAAACATTTGTAGAGGTTTATGAAAGTGGCATTCAGTCCTGTTTACTCCTATAATCGATTACCTGAAGGACACCGTTTCCCAATGGACAAATACGATTTACTGCCTCAACAATTATTACTTGAAGGCACATTAATTGAATCTGATTTTTTTGCTCCCAATTATTTGTCAGAGGAAGAAATTCTAAGAACGCACTCACTAGAGTATTGGACCAAACTTAAAACAGGCACGCTCACCACTAAAGAAATTAGAGCCATGGGTTTCCCTTACCATGAGTCCTTAATTTCAAGAGGTCGGTATATTTCAAAAGGGACTTTGGAATGTGCCTATCATGCCCTCATTGAAGGCATTGCTATGAATATTGCTGGTGGCACACATCACGCTTATGCTGATCGCGGTGAAGGCTTTTGCATTTTTAACGATTTTGGGATTGCGGCCAATGAACTTTTGCACCATAAAACTGTCAAGCAGATACTCATTATTGACCTAGATGTTCACCAAGGCAATGGTACTGCCAAACTATTTGAGAACAGACCAGAAGTATTTACATTTAGTATGCATGGTGCCAATAATTATCCACTCAAAAAAGAAGTATCTGATCTAGATGTCGGAGTTGAAGATAAAATTGAAGATACTGACTATTTAGCCCAGCTATCTAAGCACCTTGAACCATTAATTGACAAAGTACAACCCGACATTATTATGTATTTAAGTGGTGTAGATGTATTGGCTACTGATAAATTAGGCCGACTAGGACTCACTCTAAATGGATGTAAACAAAGAGATAAATTGGTTTTTGAAGCTTGCCAAAGCCGAAAAATTCCAATTATAGTAAGCATGGGAGGTGGATATTCCACCCGCATCAAAGATATTATTGAAGCCCATGCGAATACCTTTAGGGTGGCTAAGGAAATTTTCGAATAGTGTTTGTTATTTAACCCGTTCTGTTCTCGATACATTTTGCATCATAGCTGTCATATGCTTACAAAACGCTCGAAATGAAACAAGTGATATCTATTAAAACTAAGATTTGTCTGATCGTCTTAATATTTGTAAGGAAATTTATATTACAGTAACGATTTCGGTTAAATAGAGAACAAATTCAAAAGGAAAAGCAAACTAAACATTTACATCTTGTGCAATAACATCCAAGTCCTGCTCTGTCATACATGCAAAATGCTTTTTAGGACAGGATTGATAGCCAATTTTTGAACAAGGGCGGCATTTAAGGTAATTGACCTCATGAATACTAAAACTGGTCTCATTTTTTGGCATGTAAGGATACATTCCTAAATCAGACACTGTATTGCCCCAAATGGAAATAATGACCTTTTCAAAAGCAGCTGCAATATGCATTAATCCAGTGTCGTGACTGATGACTTTATGTGCTTGTTGAACTATACTAGCCGATTGATTTAAGTTTAATTGACCTGTTAAATCAATACTATTCTGGCATGCTTTTGCAATTGATTTAGCCGCAGCCTTGTCTCCTTCTCCACCTAACAATGCAACTGGCAATTCTATATTCCCAATTAATTCGATCATTGACTCAATTGGAAGCCGTTTTGTTGCAAATTGTGCACCAATTGCAAAAGCTATGTAAGTTTTTGGAATATGATAATCTATCAGTTGTACCTCATCCAATTCAGGAATAAAAAAATCAAGTCCTTTATGGTCATTTACAACACCTAATTTTTTCACTGCTTTAAAGTACCGATCCACAATGTGAATCTTAGGCATTTTGTTGATTTTAAATTGTGTTAGTAAAAATTTTCTCAAATTTAACTTGGGGAAACTAGCGCTAGGGGCTGACAATGCCATTTTTAATCTACTTGTTCGCAAGTTATGGTGCAAGTCAACAATAAAATCATATTTTTCCCTTTTCAAGTCCGCTAAAACCGGCCTTAAATCATTTTCAATAACGAAGACTTGATCAATATTCGGATTATTCGATAATATTCCCTGAAAAGATTTTTTGGTCAGATAATGAATGGTAACGTCATCTAATTGATTTTTAAGGGCACGGACAATTGGTGTTGTTAAAACAATATCGCCAATTGAACTAAAACGCACAACTAAAATCTTTTTCACTACCTAAAGATAAGATACTTTATTAAACTCAAACGGACTGTGTCCTTAAGAAAAATCCAACTTAATCAATCCAGTATAAATAAGGAATTCTAGCTTGTACACCCTTACTGCTCTCTAATTGTTTAACAAACTTGTACATTTCCATCAATTTGGTTTCAAAGCCAGTTTTCACCAAGGCTTGTTCTTGATTTAGATTCTGCATAAATTCAACCAGTTTATCATTTTTATTGGTGGTCATTATTCTAGTTTCAACTTTGTCTGCTGGTAAGTCAACCAATTTTGCAGCATGAGCAATGGCCTCATCCAGACCGCCAAACTCATCAATCAATCCGATCGATATGGCGTCTGTTCCTGCCCAAACTCTACCTTGACCTATACTATCAATTTCAGCGGTTGTTTTACCCCTTCCAGCACCCACTTTCGAAATAAAGTCGTTATAAATATCATCAACCCCTTGCTGAATTATTTTTAATTCTGATTCAGTCAAACGCTTATTTAAGGACAGTACACTATGCGCATTTGTTTTCACATGGTCAAAACTAACCCCTATTTTTTCTTTCATAAAATCACCAGTGTAAGGAATAATTCCAAACACGCCAATTGATCCAGTAATGGTATTTTCTTGAGCAAAAATTCTATTCGCTCCACAACTCACGTAATACCCTCCTGATGCGGCAACATCCCCCATTGAAACCACAACTGGTTTAATGGTCTTTGTCAATTCAACTTCTCTCCAAATTAAATCACTTGCTAAAGCACTTCCTCCTGGAGAATTTACCCTGAGTACAACCACTTTTATAGTCGAATCTTTTCTGGCCTTACGCACCAATTCCGCCGAAGATGTGCCTCCAATTTGCCCTGGACCACCCATACCATCAACTATTTCACCTTCGAGCGAAATAACAGCAATACTGGCATCACCCGTGTGTGCAGAATGCTTCTTCAAATAACTCTTAAATGAATATAATTTCAAATCATCATCTGCTTTTAACTCAGTTTTAGCTTTTAGAATTGTTTCAATTTCATCATAATATTTTACACCATCAGCTAATTTAAGATCAACAGCATCTTGCGGTGTACGTGTTAAAACAGAATCTACAATCCTATTCATTTCTGCTTCAGAAACACCTCTACTTACCTCAACAACTTTAGTAATTTCTCTCCACAATGCATCCATGTATTTTTGAGTTTGTAAACGATTGGCTTCACTCATCTCAGTATACATTAATGGTTCCACTGCACTTTTGAATTTATTATTAGAACCTCTAATAATTTGCATATCGACACCTAACATATCTAAAGTTCCTTTTAAGAAAGGTATTTCGACACCTAGTCCGGTAACACCAAACATGCCTGTTGGGTATATATAAACTTCGTCTGCTACTGAACTCAGATAATATGATTTATTACCATAATTTTCGTGATACGACACTATAAATTTACCTGTTGTCTTAAAATCAGCTAAAGCCTCTCTAATATCCTTCAGAATACCCATTCCACAATTTACATTGGCTACATTTAGATAAATGCCTTCTATTCTATCATCAGTCTTGGCACCTTTAATGGCTTCCAAAATATCCATCAAACCGATTTGTTCAACAATCTGAAAAGAATTCTGGTCAAGGTAAGAATAGGAAACATCACCTATTTTTTGATTTAACTCCATATGAAGAATTGAGTTATTTCCCAAATACTTTGGTTTTTCTGAGGACATTCCTTCAATTCCAGATACCAATGAACTGATAATAATGAAGAATAACCCAATTAATAAAATACCTGAAACGACTATCGCTAGTAGACTGGCAAAAAATGTTTTCCAAAACGTCATAATTCTTTAATTAAAATAGTGTCACAAAGGTAATCGTATTTTTTAAAAGACTATTGTCAAATGCCAGTATGTAAAAGCCTTCTACTTGATTCCCCTTGCTGCTTTAATTTGCTCGTAGGCGGATTGGATTTTTTGAAATTTTTCTTTTGCACTTTTTTGATAACTCTCACCCATGTTTGCCACTTTATCAGGATGGTAAATGACTACTAGTTTTCGATACGCCTTTTTGATTTCTTTTTCTGTTGCTTGTGGTGTAATTTCAAGAATTTTATAGGCCTGACTCAAATTGGATGAAGGTGAAGAACGCCTCCTGTATTGCTGTTGATTAGATTGTCTTTGATATTGTTGCCTGCCATTTTGTTGTGGACCAGAATAATGAAAGCTATGCATAGATAACAATGATTCAACTGTAATTTTACCAAGTCGCAACCCATCTCCGATCTTATAAACTGCAATCAGTTCGCCTTCTGTTAACTCACGATCGGCTACTGCAGCTCCAATAATTAAATGTAGAATTTGTCTTTTTCCTGCATTACCTAATGCTTGATTTAACTTAACGCATATTTTGTCAACAGCTAAATCTTTCTCAGTGTATTCTCGAAACTTTAAAAGATACGCTCTAGCTTCGTCCTCCGAAAAATTATGATTTAAAAAACGCTTAACGTAATTCAATTCAGATTTTAGAATCTTTTTGTCATGCGTTAAAATAACAGAGAGTAATGCCAATATTTCATGAGTGAAATCAAGTTTGTCGTTAATCTTGTTTCTTTTGCTCCCGTAGAAATTAGCAAAAATCATTAACGCAACAAATCCTAAAGTTAGGCCACCACCAATATTTCTAGATAAAAAAAGGCCCACTAAAAAACCGATTCCAAATACAGAAAACCCACTAAGTTTACTTTTAGACTTCATGAATCAGCAAAATTATCTTTTTAATTGTAACCATATATAACATTATACAATCATTTTATCACTTTCAATATTACAGTATATAACTTCAAATAATTTGACCTCAATTAATGAAACAAAAATGAGACAAAGTAAGTAAACCAACTACTATTTTTAGTAGTTTTGTCTAGCTTATGACCATTGAACAATTTATTATAGATCTTTTAAAACAGCACGATTGCGTTGTTGTCCCAAATTTTGGTGGATTTATAGCGAATTATCAACCAGCTATTATTAATCAAGTTAATCATACTATAAAACCTCCTTCAAAGCAAGTTTTATTTAATGCTAACTTAATTAAGAATGATGGATTGCTGGCGAATTATATTGCAGATAAAACAGCTATATCTTACCCTGAATCTTTAATTAAAATTGAAGATAAAGCCAAAGAATGGAAAACTGCCTTATCAAACGATAAGAGACTAGTTTTTGGTGAAATCGGTTTTTTGTATGAGCAAGATGGTATCATTGTTTTTGAACAAAATAGAGAAACAAACCTATGGTTAAAAGCATATGGTTTATCTAGTATTCAATTTATTCCGGCTAAAAATACTGAGGATCCGAAAACTCAACGAATTGATACAGTTGATCCTATTGCAACACAGCCAGAAAAAATAGTTGAGGTACCAAAAGAAAATAAGATTGAACCCTCAATTATTACTTTATCAAAAAGTGAAGAAATTGAAGTAGACCAATCTGGTAAGGAAGAGCAAAAAATTATTCCTATTGATGAACCCAAAAAGTCAAGGTCAAAGTGGGGTTATCTTGCAGCAGCCTGTGCAATACCGTTCTTATTTTACACTTATTGGATTCCAATGGAAACCAATTTTCTTGAAACTGGAAATATTCAACTCGCAGATTTCAACCCTTTTAATTCACGAAAGGTGATGCCAGTATACGAAAAAAGATCTGTTCAGCTTAATCCTGAAAATGAAACAGCACTTGCCACATTCAATCAGGCAATAGACAATTTATCATCAGAAGTTAAAGTATACCATTATCAATTTGATGAATCGATTTACATGCCGGTAAAATTGGACAAAACAAAAGTAAAATCGAAAGATGCTATTCAGGATGTAATGGAGATTAATGCTTCAGGTAGTGAAGCGCCAATTCAGCTTATAACCGGCTGTTTTTCCATTGAAAGTAATGCTAAAGGACTAGTTTCAGAGTTAAATTCTATTGGTTATTCTGCCTACGTTCTAGATAAAAACAAAGGCTTATACCGTGTTGCAGTTAAGGGGTTTCAGAATATGAAAACAGCAAAAGCGGCTAAGGCTGATCTTAAGTCCAAGTCGTATTCAAGCTGGATATTAAAAAAATAATCCTCCCAGTTACCGTTATTTTTCACCTTCCACCAAGCTTTAATGCAATTTGGCATCTTTTTGGTACTAATATTAATATTGAATTAGTATTTTTAACCTCAATCAAAACCAAATTATGAAGAAATTATTAATCGTAGCTGGGCTGATGCTAGCTACATTTAACTTAAGTGCTCAAAAAGAATACTCAACTAACAAAGAAGGCAGTAAATACCAATTCGAAAAAATAGCACATCTAGATGCTACCCCAGTATTGTCTCAAGGATATACAGGGACATGTTGGAGTTTTTCTACCCTATCCTTTTTCGAATCTGAATTAAAAAGAATGGGAAAAGGTGACCATGTTTTATCTCAAATGTGGATTGCAAGATTTGCCTACATTGGTAAAGCCATGAATTATATTAGAATGAATGGAAAAGCTAACTTTGATGAAGGCGGGGCATTTGTTGACATTCCATGGGTTATCAAAAAATATGGAATAGTACCAATGGAAGCTTATACCGGTTTAAATTATGGAACAGAAAGACATACTCATGCTGAATTGTCGGAAGTTCTGAAAGGTGCAATGGAAGGTGTAATGGAAAGAATGAATAACCTTAAAGGTAGCCAAGGCTTAACAAGCGCATGGATTAAGGCCATTGATGGCATTTTGAATGCTTATTTAGGTGAAGTGCCAAGTGATATTACAAAAATGGAATTTGATGTTGATGGAAAAAAAATGAATCCAATTACTTACAGAGACGAACTAGGGATGAACATGGATGATTATGTATCTGTTACATCATTTTCTCACCACCCGTTTTACACTAAAAATCCAATTATGGTGCCAGACAACTGGACTATGGCCGCAAGTTACAATGTGCCTTTAGATGAGTTTTGGCAAATTGCTGAGGAATCGTTGGAAGCAGGATACACTTTTGCTTGGGGAAGTGATGTGTCTGAAAAGTACTTTAATTATAGAGCTGGATTAGCTTTAGTACCAAAAGATAAATCATCTATTTATGTGTCAGGAAAAGACAATAAAAACTTTTCTGATGGTGGATCGGATAAAAAAGCATCTTGCTTTGAAGAGCCAACTAAAGAAGAAGTGATTACTCAAGAAAGCCGTCAAAAAGGATACGATAATAAAACAACTACTGATGATCATGGAATGCACGCCGTAGGTTTGTATAAAGATCAAAAAGGAACAAAGTACCTATTGATAAAAAATTCTTGGGGAACAACTAACGATTGTGATGGTTATTTCTATGCCTCTGAAGCATTTTTCAAGTACAAAACCATTAATATTTTTATGCATAAAGATGGGATTTCAAAAGCAATGAAAAAGAAATTAGGAATTAAATAATTATCTTTTTGAGAGTATTTATTGAAAACCATCCGTCTGATTGACGGGTGGTTTTTTTGTTTAGCAGAATTAAAATTGGATATTAATCGTGGTCCCTTTTTCGGTTGAGTCTAAGGTTAGATCTCCCCCAATGTCTTTCGACCTCTCCTCTATATTATTCAAACCATAACCACGTCTTACATCTGAAACATTAAACCCACTACCATCATCAATAATTTGTAACTTATTTGGACTTAATTGAACCTTTATAGCCTTTATGTCTCCGTATTTTATTGAATTATTGATCGCTTCTTGAGCAATTCTAAACAAATTTAGTGCTAATGCTGGTGTAAATTTAAAAGTTGGATTTGAGCAAGAAATATAGTTGTTAATATTTGTACCCTCGGTTACCCGAAAAGCGAAACTCTCTATTTTCTCCTTTAAGTCATTTACGGAAATATCCGTTTTATGAATGGACCAAATAGTTTCTCTTAACTGATGATTTGCATTTTTTGATACATTTGAAATAGTTTCTAAGTTAGTTTTAAACGCCTCATTATTTGCCTTAAATATTTCTATATCAATTTTTGAAGAAATTAATGATAATTCAGCTCCTAAATTATCATGTAAATCCCTAGCAATTCGAGTCCGTTCTTTTTCTACATTTTTGTATCCATCTACTTTCAATTTTTCAGACTGAAGCTTTTTTCTATAGTTTAAGAACAAAATAAACAAACCAAGCAACACAATCACAGCAATGGAAATTAATAGCCATAATTGTGTATTTTTAGATTTTAGTTTTTCATTTTCTAAATCTTTTACTTTTTGTTCTGTATCGTATTTTACTTGCATATCTGCAATGGCTAAACTCGTTTCTGCATTATAAGTAGAATCCTTATAAGCCTCATAAAGATCAAAATACGCATCTGCAGCTTCGTAATTACCTTTTAAATTTTCAAGTCTAGTAAGTGCTTTATAGGCGTGCTGTAACTGGAGTATTGATTGACTTTGGATTGATAATTCAAGCCCTTTCTTCAAATAAACCTCCGCAACTACAAAGTCTTTTCGATTCATTAGATTTTGACCTAGGTTAATATTATTAAGTGACATCCCCGCAAGACTGCCATTTAACTCAAATTGTTCTAAAGCAAGACTATAATAATTAAAAGCTTTCAATAAATCTCCTGAGACTGTTGCGTTAAAACCTATGCCTTGATAAATCGACCCTATTAAATTCAAGTTTTCATTTTTAAGATAGTATGTGAGTGCTTCTTCTAATAACTCTTCTGCTTTAACATAGTTTCCCAATTTCGTAAAGCATGTTCCTTCATTGGCTTGTGCAACAAAGTAAGCATCCATATTTCCATCTTCTTTTGCAATAGCTTTCGCTTTTCGATAGTACTCTAAAGCGAGTTCGTACAAGCCTCTACCTTCGTAAAGCGCTGCAATATTTGTATAAATTCTACCCGAATACTGCTTTAAATTATTTGAATTAAATATCTCAATTGCTCTTAAATTGTTTTGAAGCGACACTTCTTCTTGCCCCATCTCTTGCTGAGCATTGGCCAACTTATTGAGCGACTTAGCAACTCCAACACTGTCCCCTATTGCTTCTCGAAGTGTTATGCACTCTTTAGAAAGCACAATAACACTATCAAAGTTACCTTCGATTAAATAAGCAATACTCCAATCGTTTAACGACTGTGCAATAAGTGCTTTATCATTGGTCTCTAACGCCTCCTCATAACCCATTTTACCGAATTGAAGTGCTGCCTTAGAATCATCTGAAGCCAACTGGTAGCAAAGTTCTCCTAGAGTCACTACCTTCTCTTTTCCAGTTTGTCCAGGATAAAGATTCATTAAACTATCAATAACACCTTGTCCATTTAGAGATGTTATGAAAATAATAGCCAAAGTTGAAAACAATACTTTCATGGTTCTAATATAAACATTACTATAAAATCCCACCTCTTTTCGCCTTTTCAATGGCCTCAACTTTGTTATGAACTTTCATTTTTCTATAAATATTTTCTACGTGTTTCCTTACCGTTCCGTAACTGATGAAAAGTCGATCAGACACTTGATCATAAGTCAGTCCCTTGGCAATATGTTCTAATATTTCAAGCTCACGTTTAGTCAATTCATAATCTGCTTCAATTAAAGACTGCTTATTCGAATACCGTTTAATTAATGTTAATGACTTTCTAGCAATTATTGGACTCATTGGTGCACCTCCTTCCATGGCTTCAAAAATTGATCGGTGAATTTTAGCAGGGGGCTCGTCTTTCAACAAATAACCACTGGCTCCGGCCATTATAGATTCAAATATATTCTGCTCATCATCAAAAACAGTACTCATAATAATTTTTATACCAGGGTACAAATCCGTTATTTTTTGAGTAGCTTCAATGCCATTCATTTCAGGCATACTAATATCCATTATAATAGCATCAATATGCTGGTCTTTTCTCAAATATTTCACCATCTCCTTTCCATTCTTAGCCACATACTTTACTGAAAAATCAGTTGACAACTCAATTTTTTCCTTCAAAGCATCTGCTATTTTGCCAATATCTTCAGTAATTGCTATTTGTATCATTTTATCTTTTTTATCCAAAAGTACTGTCATTATCACTCATGCACAATACGACAATATACGTATTTGCAGAAAATACGCTTTTCTGCGTATTTCAAAAGGGAAATAGATTCTAGAACTTTGTCTCAAAATAATTTGAATAAAATTTTAGACTATGAAAAATTTAGTAGTAAGTATGATGGCAGTGTTGGTTATGACTCAAATAGCAGCACAAAATATAAATTACACGGTTGTGAAAAATCAACCAGTTGAGCCCCGAATTTCAGTAAATCTTGATTTATTTAATTTGGATATGAATTCAGATATTGACAACCTTAGAATTGACAATATTTCATTAAATGTTGGCTTATTTGGCTTTGTAAAAATAGCTGGGCCACTTGAAGTTGACTTTAACGTGCACAAAAGTATATTTACCGCAGGAAAACTAGGATATAAAAACTACCCAGGGAATACAGAACTAAATGGTGGCATTAATTTTTGGTTAACCAATCGAGAAAAAACGAAAAACACTAAAGTGGTTCTCGCATCCGATAAATCAACAAGAAACGGTAAAGAAATTACCACTACAACTTATATTACTGTACCTGCATTGCATCAAAAACGAATTGGCATTAGAGGTGGTTTATATTCCAAAACTGGCCCATTTAACTTTAAAGATTATGCTGGAGACTTGAATAATGAAGGCATTGACCAGACAAAAATAGCAAGCTATGGAATTTATGGTGGGTTCAATTTAAGACGAATTATCAATATTGTGATTAAAGATGATATTTATGGAAGATCAGTAAATTCTAGCGGTAGAGATATTTATTTAGACGCCATCATAGTGCCAATTAACCGATTTAAGGATTTGAATAATGAAGGTGAGAATGTTTCTGAATTAGTAAGAGGTCTTAAAACTACGTCTCCGATTGGTTTTAGATTAGGGTACAAAACCTATCAAGTAGAAAAGAAAGGGTTCACAGGAAAAAAATTTGGAATTTGTGGAATAGGCGAATTTGGATATAAGCCATATCAGGGTTGGTTTTTAACAGCAGGATTTGGAATAACATTAGTTAAACAATCGAAATAATGAAGTTGATCATTTCTATATTCTGCGCAATTTTTACATGTACCTCATTCAGTCAAAAACTTAGCGATTTTAAGTATTTGAATGAAACCTATGGCAATAACGAACTATACATTGGTGTCAATCCAACTTTTTCATTCATGAACAATAAAGCAGCCCCTTTTCCAGAGCGACATAGCTTAAAAGGTTTTTCAGCTGAATTAAGTATGCGTAAAGTGAATTTTGACAAAGGCACTTTAAGCTGGAATTGGCAACATAAAATGCTTGGAGATGTATTACTATTAGTCAATAATGCTTTAACAAAAACGAATGCCAGTGTACTATTAAGAGAAGAAGAAACTAGTTTAACCTGCGGCATTATAGGTTGGATTGACATGACTATTGCTATAAATCACCCAAACAATAAATGGCAATGGTCATTGGGCGCCAATCATCATGATTATTTTTACGGTAGCACCTATTCAGTGGACACTATCCCAAACGAATCATGGGCAAGTCTAAACCCTCAAGGCTATTTTTTTGCCGCTGGTCCAACATTAAAAGTCAACTATTTACTGAATCGATTTTTAATGACTGAAGTCTCCTCATCTTACTCTTTTTCATATTGGAAAGCAATAGATTTAACTTATGCTCATCAGCCAGATGTAGAATATCCATTACCACACTTTGGGCAAATTGATTTTGAACTGCAAACTAAATGGGGTCTATTTGGCGGTATTAATTACAATTGGATTGTAAATAGAGGCCATATTCCAAGTGAAGGAAAACGACTTGATCTTATTTTTGGATTTAGATTCATGACTTAAATTGAAAGTATTAGAATTCCTATATTTTATCATAATTAAGGAACTTATTAACAGCTAATTTTCTCTTTAATTAGTTAAGTTTGTAGTACAACCAACTACATACTTTTATGCGCAAGCTTTTTTTCCTATTTGCTTTTACAATTTCGTTTTGCACATTAGCAAACGAACCTAGTTCAAAAATATATCATAACCTTCAAAAAGTCCATTCATTAAAGCGGGTACTTTACATTGCAGCTCACCCTGATGATGAAAACACAAGAGCTTTAGCCTACTTTTCACTAGGAGAAAAAGCGGAAACAGCTTATATGTCTTTAACCCGTGGTGATGGAGGACAAAATTTAATTGGTAATGAATTAAGTGCCGACTTGGGTGTTTTGCGTACTCAAGAATTATTAGCAGCTAGAAATTATGATGGCGCTAAGCAATTTTTTTCAAGAGCAGTAGATTTTGGCTATTCTAAGGAAGCGGATGAGACATTTGAAAAATGGGGCAAAGCGAATATCCTTTCTGATGTTGTTTTGGTTATTCGACAATTTAAACCAGATGTGATTATTACTCGTTTTCCGCCTGATAAACGTGGAGGTCATGGGCATCATACTGCCTCAGCTATGTTAGCTATTGAAGCTTATAGCAAAGCGGCAGATGCTTCCTATAAACCAAACCAGGTTAAACAATTTGGGACATGGCAAACGGCAGCAGTATATTGGAATTCATCTATCTGGTGGAATAAAGAAATAGCAAAAGAAGCGGCCAGCAACCCTAAATATTTATCCCTTGATATTGGCGGGTACAATCCATTGCTAGGCATGTCGTATAACGAAATTGGTACATTAGCCCGAAGTCAACATAAATGTCAAGGATTTGGTGCCATTATAGAACGCGGAAGCAGAATGGAATATTTTGAACACCTAGTTGGTGAGCAGTTTGAGTTTGATTTTTTTGAATACAACAAACAATCTTGGTCAAGCTTAATTAATGAAAAATTTAATGCTGATTTTGAAAAATTACTTGCCAATTTTGATTTTGTTAATCCAGCTAACAATGTCGTAGCACTATTAAACTTGAGGAATGAATTAGAAAAGCTCCCGAAGTCAATATTCAAACTAGAAAAATTAGAACGACTCAATAAAGTGATTTTAGATTGTACTGGACTATTTATTGATTTAACAGCTACTGATTATTCATCTCTTTCGGGAAAAGAGATAGAACTTGATCTGAATTTAACCAACCGTTCGGACTTGGAGATTAAAGTCAATAATGATGGAACATGGGAAGCTTTACCAACAAACGAAAAAATCAGTATTAAAATGACTATTTCTGCTAACAAAGCAGTTTCAAATCCATACTGGCTTGAAGAACCTTTTGTTAATTTATTTACCGTGATTGATCCTGCAGACTTGGGGCAGCCAATTAGTAAACCTAGCATTAATAAAAATATTAAATTGTCTATTAGTGGTTCGGAAATTGAACATCAAGTCCCTGTTATTTATAAATGGCGTGACCCTTCTTATGGTGAACGTCAAAGAGAAGTGATTCTAACCAATGATTTTGCTGCAAATTTTGAAGAAAATATCACCATTTTAAAGCCAAATGAATCCAAGGTTATTAAAGTAAAAGTACATAGCTTTAAAGATAGTTTGCAGGATAAAATAACTATTCAAGCGCCTAAGGGCTGGACCGCTAACCCTACTTCAATTGATATAAATATTCCTTTAAAACATTCTGAAACTTGGCATTCATTTACATTAACACCAAGCACCGAAGCTGAAAAAGGAATGTTGCTGATAAACAATAGCAAAGGAAATCAATTAAAATCAGTTACCGAGGTTACTTATGACCATATCCCAACACAAACTATTTTTAGACCCACTCAGTTAAAATGTGTACCATTAGATGCTAAAATTGTGGCTGGTAAAATTGCATACATCAATGGCGTTAAAGGCGGTATGCCAAAATCAATTGAGCAGTTAGGATTCACCGTCAAAGAATTTGAGGTGTCGGAATTAGCTAAAGTCGATCTTTCAGAATTTAGAACGGTTGTTTTAGGCATTAGAATTTACAATGTATATCCTGAGCTTAAAAACTTTGATGACAAACTGTTTGAATATGTCAAAAATGGAGGAAACGTTGTAATGCAGTACAATACTGCTTCGCGCTGGGTAAGGTCAGAATCTTTCGGTCCTTTTCCATTTGAATTATCGCGAGACCGTGTGACAGATGAAAATGCTGAAGTCACTTTTCTGGATGCTGACCACCCGTTATTAAATTCACCAAACAAGATTACCAAATCCGATTTTGAAGACTGGGTACAAGAAAGAGGATTGTATTTTGCAACAAATTGGAGTGATGAATATAAACCATTACTATCATGGCACGATAAAGGTGCTGACCCTGTTAAGGGAGGATTAATTGTTGCTAAATTTGGTAAAGGTCAGTTTATATACACAGGTATTTCATTCTTTAGAGAATTGCCCAACGGCGTGTCTGGTGCTTTCAAATTATTTGCTAACCTATTAAGCTACCAACCATGATAGAAGAAGAAAAAGATGGCACCAATTGGAAGGCATGGTATTGGGGACTAATGATTTTTTTAGCATTTCAAATTACCTTGTATTTATTCATCACTAAATCTTTTAGCTAATGAGTGGATTTGATTGGTCGGTTTTAGCCATTACTTTACTAGCTATCGTTTTATACGGATCGTGGAAAACCCGTAAAAACAAAAATTTAGAAAGTTATTTAAAAGGGAATAACTCTGAAAATTGGGCAACAATTGGTCTATCAATTATGGCCACACAAGCTAGTGCCATTACGTTTTTATCTACTCCTGGACAAGCATACGAAAGTGGAATGGGTTTTATCCAATTCTATTTTGGATTACCACTCGCCATGGTACTAATCTCCATCTTCTTTTTACCGATTTACTATCGCTTAAAGGTATATACGGCCTACCAATATTTAGAACAACGTTTTGATACTAGGGTAAGAGCATTTACGGCCTTTCTATTTTTAATATCAAGGGGGTTAGCAGCTGGTATTACCATATATGCACCTGCCATTATTTTATCTACTTTACTAGATTGGAATTTACAACTCACCTGTGTCATGATTGGGGTATTAGTTATAATTTACACCGTTTCGGGAGGGAGTAGAGCTGTTTCTTTGACTCAAAAATGGCAAATGGCAATTATTATGGGAGGCATGTTTGCTGCATTTTATTTCATATTGCAAGCCATACCAAGCGACATTAGTTTTTTTAAGGGTGTAGATATAGCAGGACAATTAGGTAAAATGGAAATCATTGATTTAGACCCTGATCCGACCAACAGATATACACTTTGGTCTGGTCTAATTGGTGGATTATTTTTATTCCTCTCGTATTTTGGAACTGATCAATCGCAAGTACAGCGTTACTTAGGAGGTAAATCATTAAAAGCATCAAGAATGGGGTTAATGTTTAATGGTTTGTTAAAAATTCCAATGCAATTCTTTATCCTGTTTGTTGGTGTCATGTTGTTTGTAGCTTATCAATTTAACAAACCACCTATTATTTTTAATGGTGCTACCACAACCATAGAATTACAAAATGAGCCCAGTTTATTAGCTATAGAATCAACATACGATCAAAATTTTGAAGCAAAAAAAGAATTACTAAACCAATGGAATGGAGATTCGGAACAAAAACTGGAGAGTTTAAAAATATTACAGGCCAATCAAGATTCTTTAAGAAAGCGATATAAAGAAGAAGTAATTCGATTGGATAGTAAATATGAATCAAAAGATAGTGATTATATATTCCTAACCTTTGTTTTGAATTTCCTACCCCACGGTTTAATTGGCCTATTATTGGCCGTTATTTTTTCTGCCGCTATGTCCTCAACTGCGGGTGAACTAAATGCTTTGGCTTCAACCACTACTATTGATTTTTATAAAAAATTCTTTTCCCAGTCAGATGATGAAAATAAAGATTTATTGGTAAGCAAAGGATTAACCGTAGCTTGGGGAATATTGGCCATATGCATTGCATTAACCGCTGGCCTTTTTGAAAATTTAATCCAATTGGTCAATATTTTGGGATCGTTATTTTATGGTACCATCCTCGGGGTTTTTCTATTGGCATTTTTCTTTAAAAAAGTAAAAGGACAAGCAGCACTTTTAGCGGCCATAATAGGACAAGTATTTGTATTAGTATTGCACCTTTTAACTGTTTTAGAATACATAGAATTAAGCTACTTATTATACAATATTATCGGCAGTTTTATTGTAATTTTGTCAGGCTTGATTATTCAACAATTTAATCAAAATACAAATTATACACAATCAGAAATTATTGATCACTAAAAACAAAAACAATGAAAAAACTAGTACTATTATTTGTTGCAGGGCTAATATCCACTGCACTAACAGCGCAAAACTTACCTCAGCCAAGTCCTTCAGGTAAATTAGAACAAAAAGTAGGTTTAACGGATATTACAATTGCCTATTCAAGACCGAGTGTAAAAGGCAGAACCATATTTGGAGACCTACTTGACTATGATAAAATTTGGAGACTCGGAGCAAATGCTTGCACAAAAATAACTTGTTCTACAGATATGAAAATTGGTGGAGCAACAGTAAAAGCTGGAACTTATGCCATGTTTGCCATCCCTTCAGAAAAAAGCGAATGGACAATAATTTTTAATACTGATACTGAACAATGGGGAGCTGGAAATTATGACGAAGCTAAAAACGTAGCGACTGTTAAGGTAAAAGCTATGGCACATCCAATGACTGAAACCTTTACAATTGGTATAGAAAATATTACAAATTCTGGAGCTGATATTTCTATTGTATGGGAAAAAGTTAAAATTAATGTCCCATTCACTGTCAATACGCAAGAAATTGTAATGTCAAGTATTGATGCGGCTATTAAAAAAGGAGAAGATTTAGACAAGGTTTACTATAAAGCAGCGTCTTATGCATTTAAAACATTAGGTGAAAGTGAAAAAGCAATGAGCTATTTAGAAGAATCTATTGGTGTTAAAAAAACACATAATTCACTATTTTTAAAGGCGCAAATTTTGAAAAAAGATGGCAAAAAAGATGAAGCGATTAAAGCAGCTACCGAAGCATTAGAAATGGCTAAGGCTGCAGAGAAAAAAGGCTGGGCGGACTATATTGCCGGTTATATTGAAGAATGGAAAAAATAATTAGAATATTATTCTAAGTTTAAAAAGGAGCTTCGGCTCCTTTTTTTGTGTACTTTAATTCCAAATAAATAGTAGTACCGTGTCAACAGAACGCAACACATTTCAAAAAGTAAAATTAATCACAGGAATAGTCTTACTTGTTTTGGTCATTATCATCATTATTCAAAACCTAGCTTCGGTAACTGTAGACATCCTTTTTTGGGAAGTAGACATTAGCCTTTTCATTTTAACATCATTAAACTTAGTAATTGGGTTTTTATTGGGCTGTTTGTTTGTTAAAAGATAGCATAATAAAGCAACCTGTGCTTGCAAAAGGAGTTGAAATTTAGTGATGGTGACGTTGTCTATCGCTTGTGTGAGTTTTCACAGCTTTAGGTGCAAACAGCTATGAAATTTAGATATTGTTGGCAACATTAATTTTATGATTAATACGGAATTGAAATTATATCGCCTTGATTTACTAATAATTTGACTTTTTTTGGATTCGAATTTGTTGTCTTCATTGTTGGGTAAAAATGGTATACCCCAAGCATTGTTGTGTCCATCTTTACTTTCTTTTTGTTCATTTCCACTGCAGTCCAATAGGGCACAAATGCCCAATCCAAATTCTTAATCGTCAATGCTTTATCAGCCTTTTCTGTATCTCCATAAAAATAAATTCTTTTCCCATGCCAAGTAATTAAGTAGGAATAGTGTTTAAAAGAAAGGCTGTGTTCCGTTTCTATTGCTTCGACACTAAAGTTAGGTATAGAACTATTTAATTGATCTAATTTCTTTAGATTCCATTTACCATATTTCATTCCTTTTTTTTTTCTTAAAATTTTTCGCATCTCTTTGATTGAATAATGGTCTGGATGTTTATGGGTAAATATAAATATTGAATTTTCCTTAACACTATCAAGTTCGGATTTATCGAATTCCATATAATTAAATGCCCCAGATTTATAAGGAAAATCCACATATACGTTTAATTCGCCATCAGTTAAATATAGTCCACAATTTCCAATGAATTTGATTTTTATTTCACTCGACTGACTAAACCCAAAGTTTGAGATTAACATGACTATAGTAACTATTAATATGAATCTCATTTTTCTATTTGTAATCATAACATTGATTAATTTTTCACAAATAAAGACTTTACTTAGATTCAGCTGTAAATAAAGTGATGAAACGACTATTTTTTTGACCAATAGATAAGCCATAAATTATCTTTTTAAAACTAAATCATTTTACTTTTCACACTTTTATATAGTGTTTTAGATAGCGGGATTTTTTTATTAACATAAAGTAAAGAAATCTTTGCACTTTGAGAATTCCCTTGTATCTCTTCAATATTTCTTAAGTTTACTAGATAAGACCTATGACATTTTTCTAAAAAAGATAGTTGTTTGTGAACATTTGATAGGGTTTGTCTAAACGTTTTAGAGTGTAGCTTTTTATCTGGACTAATAAAATTTATCTCAATGTAATTTTCGACAGATTTGATCCATAACAATTCACTTTTCAATAATTCTAGTTTTTCATTTTTGTTTTCTCCTTGAATAATAATTGTATCTGGGGCCACAGGAACAATGCGTTCTCCAAACTTCTGTCTTAAATAAATTAATATAGGCGCAACAATTGGAATCATTGCAAGAACAATATGTGAGTAATACCACCAATGGGATTTTAAAGAATAATCTAGATCATTTATTACACAATGGTTATACAAAAAAATTATTGACCCTGAAAAAGTAAAAAAGATAACTGTCGAAAGGATTTCATAAGATATAGACCAAGTTTTGTTAACCCTCTTATACCAGTAGTTTTCAATAATACTTTGGATAAAAAAAACAGCCGATAGCAATACTCCAAATCCTAAAAGAGATACAGTCCTATTATCTGATTCGTATTCATTTGTGTTAAATGGTTCTAGAAAAATTATAAGCATAGAGAGGAACAGGCCTAAAAGAAAAGCTACTAGCATTCTGCTTTTTAAAGAAGATGTAAAGGATATTTGTCTATTAAAAAAACTCAATTTGTTTTTAGGTTTTGTTGTTAACGACTGAGTAAAATTAGCCATTTATGGCGAACTGCGCTAGCAGTGAATTTTACTTTTGTGTTGGCAGTAGTTTTTAATAGGTTTTAGTTTCAATCAAATTTCCATCTTCATCATAATACTCCCAAATTCCAATTTTTTCTCCGCTCGAATATTTACCTGTTTTCTTCAATTTTTCATTTTCATAATATTCTTGGTATAACCCATCTTTTTTGTCATTAAGCATAGTACCCGACACCTGCACTTTTCCTGATTCAAACCAATGCTTAAATCCACCTTGTTTTAGACCTTTTTGATAAAACCTTTTAGCTTTCATTTGACCGTTATCATACCAATCAATTAATGTATCGTCAGCTAATTCTCTCCATCTCATTCCTTCCTGTCGAATTTGACCATTTCCATGATAAGAACTGTAATGACCTGTTAGTGAATCATTTTTAAAAGTCTGGACGGATTCCAACTGTCCACTTGGATACCAACATTTTGCAATGCCATTTAGTTTTCCATTAATAGTATTACTACTGTCAATTTTAGGCCCATTTACAGAGTAGGTAACTAACCAATCTACATTTACCTTTTTTCCATATTCTACTTTTATGTTTCCATTTTTATAGTATTCGATCCGAGGCCCTATTTGTTCATTATTGTAATATTCTCCCTCCACTTCTAGTTCACAAGTTGGGAAATAACGTTTATACTTACCATTAGGAATTATTTCTTCTAGTTCTCCATCTATATTCTTAAATATTTTACTAACAATGTTTTCATTGATATCATAATTAAATATTGTATCAGCCTCAATTCCATCTTTTAACTTCCCTGTTCTTCTTATCTTACCATTACTAAAAAACATTGTGTAGTCTCCACTATACTTGGACATTGGTTCGCTGTTAACAATGTTTAGCCATTCTCCAGTTCTCGTGGCTTTATTAATTAGCCAACACCAATTCTCATTTCTTTTTAGAGAGTCGTTAATTCCTCCAGTTTCACTGCAGCCAAACAAAACAGTTAAAACTAATATTATTATAAATTCCTTTTTCATATCTATTACCGCTAACGTTTGTGCAAATTTGCGTTGCTGTAAGGTACGAAACAGCTATGAAATTTGCTTGTTGTTAGATTCAGTTTTTCTTTTATAAAATGGTCTTATCAATGCTTTCATGTTTACTGCGACATGAATAAAACCAAAACGATTT
>JBGCFR010000006.1:0-12703 GCA_045107045.1 Crocinitomicaceae bacterium | reverse complement strand
GCTCGTAAAATTGAGAATGGTGGTTCATTAACTATTTTATCAACCGCATTAACTGAAACTGGCTCAAAAATGGATGAAGTCATTTTTGAAGAATTCAAAGGAACTGGAAATATGGAATTGCAATTGGATAGGAAAATTGCTAATAGAAGAATCTATCCTGCAATTGACATCTTAACTTCAGGCACTAGAAGAGAAGATTTATTGATGTCAAAAGAAAATCTTCAACGTATTTGGATTCTAAGAAAATACTTAGCTGATATGAATGCAATAGAAGCTATGGAATTCATGAAAGAGCGCATGGAAACTACAGAGTCAAATCATGAATTTCTTATTTCCATGAACGGATAAATACCAACATTATTAACTAAAAAAACGCTTTACGAATCCGTAAAGCGTTTTTTTTTGTTTAATACTTATATTAGTGTAACATTTTGATCAGAATACGGTCTTACTAGTCAAATGAAATGTTATGAAAGTAGTTGTATTAATTAGCCTATTATTTATTGTTAACCAATTGTCAGGTCAATTTATACTCAAAGGCAGTATAACTGATCAAAATCAATCAGCTATTCCGGGCGCAAGAGTTTCCATTGATCAAACTACCTATGGGGTTATTACAAACTTTAAAGGAGAATATTTCCTTGAGTTGAAGGCAAAAGGAAATTATAAAGTAGCTATAAGTATGGTAGGTATGAAAGATACATCAATCACTATAAATGTGTCAGAAAAAACAACATCACTCAATATTTCAATGCGAAATTATACCGAACAACTTGAGACTATCGAAGTCAGTTCAAAAAAGATTGATGTTGCAAAAAAAGTAATTAAATCAATGCAAAGTCGAAGACATGACTTGGCTAATCAATTTGATAATTATCAATCGAATACTTATTTAAAAACTGGATTGGAAAAATCCATGGACCCTAAATTTGCGGAAAAAAGTAAATCAATAGATAGTATTATTTCCGCTGGGCCGGCAAGAATGAACTTTATCGAATCCTATGCAATTACAAAACACAAAAGTCCAAATACATATTACGAAGAAGTAATTGCTCACCACGACTATGCTGAGAAGGCTAGAAATAACGTATCCGCAAATATTTCATTCGACATGGGGATGAGCATTGCACCCGTTCAATATATAGAAACTAACCCCTATATTTTCTTTGAAAAAATTCAAGACGGAGATTTTAATCTCTATCAAAATATGATAAATGCACCTAAAATATCAGAGCACCCAATAGTCTCTCCTATTGCCTTTAATGCATTCCTTAATTACAATTTCGACCTTGGTGATATTTTTTATGAAGGCAATCAAAAGGTATATGAAATAAAAGTGACACCAAAATTTAAACAAGCTGCACTATTTGAAGGAACACTGTTTATTTTAGATAAAATATGGGTAATTAAATCCTTTGAACTTAGTATTAATAAAGCTGCCACACCCTTCTTCGACAACTTTACCATTCATCAAGACTATGAATTAATTGATTCATTCTGGGTGCCAACACGACGAGAATTTATTTATACAATTAAAGAAGGACGCTATTTCATTTCAGGCAACACAAGGGTTAATCAATCTAATTATAAGTTTAATCAGTCATTTGATCCCAAAACTTTTAATGACCAAGTGCTATCATTCAAGGATGATGCATTTGATAAGGATTCATCTTTTTGGGAAGCAACAAGACCAATTCAACTAAAATCAAATGAATTAAAATTTATTTATGACCAAGATAGTATTGATACTTATTTGAAAAGTGAAGCGTATTTAGATAGTATGGACGCTCAATACAATAAAATCACAATTTGGGATGTAACCCTTAGCGGTATTGGTTTCAGAAATCGTTTCAAAAAGCAAAATATTTACATTAATTCTCTATTAAATTCTGCTAAGATCTTTGGTGTTGGTGGATTCAGATTTGGTCTTGGAGGCTCCTATTCAAAAAAATTCGAAAACGCTCATAAAATTAAATTTTCTGGAGATTTTGATTATGGATTTAAAAACACTGACCTCAAAGGTTCTGGAGGAATTGATTATACGTTTTTACCTAAACAATTCGGGAAAATTGAAATTAATGCTGGTGATATATACGATCTGATTACAGATTACAATTCCGTTTTAGGAACATTTAGTAGAGGTAATTACGTTAGAAAAAGATTTTTCGAAATCACACAAAGAATTGAAATTTTCAATGGACTATACGGAAAAGCGTCTCTAAGTTACTCTGATCGGGAAAATATTACAAATTTAGAACTCTCAAATTGGTCTGATCAGCTTTTTGGAACACTGAATGTGCCGCAGGATTTTGAGCGCTATAAAATAGCAATGATTGAATTGCAGCTATTGTATCGTTTTAAACAGAAATACATAATTAAACAAAATGAAAAACAAATCATAGGTACAAAGTATCCCGAAATTGCTTTCACCTATAAAAAGGGAATTCCAAATTTATTTGATAGTGAGGTCAATTTTGATTTCATAGAATTCAAAGTGTCTGATGAAATTGCGCTAGGTAATTACGGAGATGCAAAATGGAGTGCTTTAGCTGGTTCATTTGTGAATGATGCGAGTCTAAGATTTATTGAGCATAAATTCTTTAGGGGTTCAGATCGTTTTTTCTTTTCAAATCCTTTATTATCTCATCAAATGCTAGATTCTACGTTTAATACAAGAAACCCCTATTTTCAAGGCTTTTTTCTTCATCACTTTAATGGATTTATCATGAACAAAATTCCATTAATCAATCGTTTAAAATTAGAATTATCAGCTGGTGGAAGTGCTTTAATAATTCAAGATATTAGTTACTCACATGCAGAAGTATTTGCAGGGATTGAGAAAAAATTTAGAATCAAACAACAATACTTTAGAGTGGGTGCTTATGTGGCGACTAGAGCAAATACAACCACTGAATTAACCTATCAATTTAAAATTGGAATAGATTTCTTTAATTCATTTACTAATAGTTGGACATACTAGTGAAAAACAAGATCAATTTTTTTCAGTTAAATTAACTTAAAAGTAATTGTCTGGCATATTTCTGCATTCATTAAGTCAAAAAAATAGCTTAAATTGTAAATTCATTTGATTTAGATGCAAAATGGATAGAAAAAAATTTCTTGCAACTTCAGTACTAACAGCTGTTGGATTGTCAACTTTTGGTTGTGCGATTCAAAATACTTCAGGTAACTTTGAAGGGGATTGTGAAACAACCAATGACATATTGGGGCCATTCTATAGACCAAAAGCACCATTCATTAATGATTTAACCTTTAAAGGACTTAAAGGTGCAAGAATTAAGCTTAATGGCATTGTTCACCAAGCTGATTGCAAAACACCTCTCAAAAACGCATTAGTAGAAATATGGCATTGCGATTCTGAAGGAAATTATGACAATGAGTCGGATCAATTTCTTCACAGAGCTAGCTCCAAAACGAAAGAAGATGGTAAATATGATTTTTTAACTATCCTACCTGGTAAATATTTAAATGGCAAACTATATAGACCGGCACATATTCATTATAGAGTAACTGCACCTGGGTTTAAAGAATTAATTTCACAAATATATTTCAAAGGTGACCCTCATATTACTGAGGACCCATGGGCTTCTCAATCCAAAGCCGATTTAAGAATCTTACCGTTAATTCCTGAAAACATAAAAGGTGAACTAAGTGTTAATTTTGATATTTATTTGACTGAAAAATAATCTGAAATACAAAGAAATATATTACAGACAAAAATACCTCAACTGACATTTTATCCTCTGAGATAATGGTATTTAATATTTTAAAAAATAGGATGAAGAGACTATCTATTTACTTTTATCAAAAATCGACTTTAATACTTTCCATTATAATATCTGTAGCTGTATTCTTTTACATGTACTTTATAATGATGGAATCTGGAAAATGTTTTGAAATAGAAGGTCATGAAATCAATTCTCTTGGCTTATCTTTTGGTTTTTCGTATGAGGTTGTAGAAAATTTCTTTTCCATTCGATCAAAAGAAATGTTAACTTGCTTTAGAGATTTTAATCTCATTTGGGATAGTATTTTTTGCTTATTATATGGTTTAATGTATATGATATGGATTTCGTTTTTGTTTAAAGCGTATTCAACTAAACTTAAAATGCTTAACTTACTTCCGCTCCTCCAAACTATATTTGATTGGCTGGAAAACAGTCAATTAGAGAGCATTTCTAACACAGTATTATTAGACACTAATATTTCAGAATTCACAGTGTCGTTGGCTTCTATTTTTTCAATAGCAAAATGGATAGTTGCTGGCCTCGTCTTTATTATTGTCTTAATAGGCATTGGTATTAAAATCAAAGATTATTTTTCAAAAAACGGGCTTAACTAAATATTAAAAGTATGAATTTAGAAGACAATAAAAAGAACGCTATTGCATTTTACAAAACGGCTTACCTTGGAAAACCATAACAAGCAATTGATTTGTATACTGGAAAGGAGTATATTCAGCATAATCCAGATGTGGCAAATGGTACCCAAGGTTTTATAGATTATTTTAACCGAATGCAAGAAGAATATCCTGACAAATCCATTGAGTTTGTAAGGTGTATTGCGGAAGGAGACTTAGTGTCTCTTCATACCCATCAAACATGGCCAGGCAATGATCAATATGTCACTATGGATTTTTTTAGATTTGATGAAGATGGCAAGATATGTGAGCATTGGGATGCCATTCAACAAATTCCGGAAAAATCAGCCAACGGGAATACAATGTATTAAGATGAAAAAGACTATACTCATATTAACTATTCTCTTGATTACAATTAGTTGTCAAGAAGTTACAAAGTATAATATTGAGAATAATAGCTCAAAGGAACTTTTCAATGAAATTATTTCCGCCTATAAAGAAAATGACGCACCGCTCGTTACTATTGATTTCAATTCCCCTCTGAATCCTGAGTGGGCTCGAAAAGATTATATTGTTTTAAGAAAGATTCTTGAAGAATCAAATCCTAATATTTACCGATATCACACTCAAATTGAAATTGACAGCCTTTTCAATATAAAGCTGGACCAACTTAAAGACTCTATCAATTATTTTGATTTTGTAAGACATATTGCAGAAACATTTAATACAATAGCCTGTGGTCATAGTGGTTGGGCACACTCAAATGACTTTATTTCTTTTAGAAATGAAGCTCTAAAGTTCTTTCCTCTTAAAATTAAATCTATTGATAATCGTTACTACATTACTGGTAATGGTTCTAAAAATGCTAATATTACTTTAGGTAGTGAAATTTTATCAATAAATGGTTTGTCACCAAAAGACATCAATGTTTTATTGCGAAAACACATGTACCAAGATGGGTTCAGTAGCCCAAATGCAGAGGCAGATATTTCAAATTACTTTAGAAACGCTTATTCAAATTTCATTTCTAACCCTGATCAATTTGACATTATTATTCAAGATAAAAACGACATTCACAATTCTCTTACTTTATTGGCATTAAATAAAAACGATCTTGATTCTATTTTTAATGCACGATATAATTCTAATGTTGAAGTTGAGAAGCCACTGCAATTCAAAATAGAATTAGCAACAAACACTGCTAATTATACTATTAAATCATTTAGAAATGAAATTATAACCGCATACGGTCAGAACTTTCAAAGCTTTACAGATTCAATTTTTGACTTAGTAGAAAAGCAAAATATTAAGCATTTAATTATTGATATAAGAGGAAATTCTGGAGGTTGGACAGCGAATGGTAAAAAGCTGTTTTCATTTTTCATTAATGAATCTATGTCTTACATTAGCCATGTAGAATTAAGTAAAATTGATTCATTTTCTTTTTCGCCTTTGATATTGTCTGATCAAGGAATTAATGACACCATGGAATTTGAAATGAATAGCAACAAAACCTATAATTGGATTAACTACCCTAGCCTCACCGTTAATCCATCAGGCAAAAATCGTTTCAAAGGTCAGGTTTACGTGTTAATTGATGAAGACAGCCGCTCTTGTTCATCTGTTTTTTCTGCACTTATGCAATCACATACAAATGCGATTTTTGTTGGACAAGAGAACAGTGCAGCACAATGCGGACAAGGAGGAATGATTATTATTGCTATTTTACCATATACTGGTATAAATATTAGATCAAGTACCGCTAAATATTCACTAAATGTAAAACATCCTAATGATACACGTGGCATCCAAGTTCATTATAGAATTAAACAAAGTATAGAAGACTACCTTAACGGCAGTGATCCACAGATTGAATTTATAGACTCATTGATCATGAGTAACATAGAACAAAGTACTTATTAAAAATTAATAATAGTTTAACATTTATTCACTGACCTTTTAAATTTAAAAGTATTTAAATAGTTTCCAAAATTACATTTCAGTTTTGTAACTTGCAGAAACGAGTATTTACTTTCGAATAATTAAAGGAATAGGATGGAATTTACATTAAAAACAACAATTAAAGCCTCTGCAAAAGATATTTATGTAGCTTGGATGAGCAGTGATGGCCATACAAAAATGACTGGTGGTGAAGCAGAAATTTCAGATGAGATTGAAGCTGATTTTACAGCATGGGATGGTTATATTGAAGGCAAAAACATTGCCCTTGAACCTTATAAAAGAATTGTTCAATCCTGGAGAACACATGACTTTGAAGATAGTGATGAAAATTCACAGATAGAGATATTATTAAATGAAATGGATAACGGAACTGAATTGACTTTAATTCATACCGGTCTTTCTGAAAGCGGAGGTCATTATAAAAAAGGATGGGATGATAGTTACTTTAAACCCATGAAAGATTATTTTCATAATCGATAAAATTAAATACAAATAAGTGCTGATATGTCGAAAGCTATTTCCAGGAAAGCAGATATTAATGTACTACTTGATAAGTGTTTTGAAGCCTATGTCAATCATGGCTTAACTAGCTGTATAACTGAGCTAAACAGTTTAATTCTGACTAGAAAAGTTAAATTCCCAATTTTGGAGTACTGTGCAGATCAATTTTATGAAAAATTGCCTCAAAATATTCATATCAAATTTTGTGATGCTATTCAGTGTTTAAAACGGAAGGCGGAAATGTCATTTTAGGAAAAATGCTTCAGAATAGACTGCCTAATCATTTTAATGAATCATTTAAAAAAGCAACAGAATATATCGCTGATGCAGACATTTGGTATGTTTGTGATATTATTGGAGAACGTGTATTTGGGTATGCCCTTTTGACTGAATCAGAAAAGTCGATTCCATTGATAAAAGAGCTATCAAAACATAATACTAATTGGGTCATTCGTTCTCTGGGAGCTGGCGTTCATTATGCTATCAAAAAGGGGCTGAATAAAGACAACGTTAAAATCGTTTTTAGATTACTGCTTACCATGGCCAATACGCAGGATAAAGAAATTAGACAAGGAGTTGGTTGGGCCGCCAAGACAACCGCGAAATTTCATCCTGATATCATTACCTTTTTTCAAAGAGACATAGACAATACAAATAGAGTTGCCAATTGGTTTAGAAATAAAATTTCAATAGGCTTGAATAGAAATAGGTATGCCAAAAGAAATTGAAGTTAAATCCGTTTTAAATAAAACGAAAAAAAGAGATAGCTGGTTTCTGGATGATTACACCCTAAATTTATACAGCAGTTGCGGCTTTAATTGCTTGTATTGTTATATCAGAGGAAGTAAGTATGGCACTAATTTAGAAGATAGTCTCTCAGTTAAAATCAATGCAATCGAAATCTTAGATCGACAGTTATTCAATAGAGCTAAAAAAGGTCAATACGGTATTATAGTACTCTCATCTGCAACTGACCCTTATCAAAAACTTGAAAAAAGTTATCAATTAACAAGGCAAGCACTTAAAGTTATAGCTAAGCATAAATTCCCAGTACATATTATTACTAAATCAGATTTAATTGAGCGCGATTTTGATATTTTACATCAAATCAATAAAGTCGCTATTTTACCAGAAGATCTCAGCCCCAGATTAAATAAAGGAGTCATAGTTTCATTTTCTTTTTCAACCTTAGATGATCACGTAGCCTCTATATTCGAAAAAGGAGCTACAAAGCCCACTGATAGATTAACAGCTTTAGCCAAAACCATAGATCAAAAATTTTTAACTGGTGTCAGTTTAATGCCTCTACTCCCTTTCATTTCTGATACCACTGAACACCTTAATCATATGTTCTCCACTTTTGAAAGGTGTAAAGTCAACTACGTACTTCCGGCTTCTATAACCCTTTTTGGTCAAAATAAGGCAGATAGCAAGTATTTAGTACTAAATGCCATCCGCGAACATTACCCCCACCTTGAGCAGAGGTATTTAAATTATTTTAAAAATAGCTCAGAAATGCCTAACTATTATAAAACAGCATTTTCTAAAAAAATGATCGAACTTTGTAATACTTACCATCTCAAAAATAAGATAGAAAAATTCGCCTGATTTTGATGAAATATTGAATCAATAAAGATTTAATATTTATAGATATTTCTTGACTTTAGTTTAGTTTTAAATGCAAGTTCTATTATTGGCGCTTGTGTTCTTGCTTGCATGTTGATGGCGGTCGGGTATTATTTTATTTACAGGTATAATAAGCCCATTTTAATAGGCTGGCTAAACATTCTTATCGCTATACTAACATTTGCAAGTATTATTGGTCCTATTACAATGACGTTACCATTGGAATTAGATTTTCCGGAATTATTTCCGGGCTTAGCAGTCCCAATGCATTTCTTTCCAGCAATGATCTTTTTTGGTCTAAGTCCGTTTTTTGAAAAAAAGCCAATGTAATTTATATCTATGTCTAAATTGTTGATTTTTGTTAACTTTAAGAATTGACATTACTTCCATTTTATCATAAAAAACGGATGACTAATTATGTATGGCTTACTATTTACTTCAGTTTATTATTGGTATCAGTATCAGGTTGTCAATCTAATGGAAAGTCAAAAACCAAAGTGCAAAAGCGCGCTAACACTATAAATTGCACAATTAAGGGTTGTTCTGGAGTATACTCAGGGCCTGAGTTTGTAAATGATGAGGATGTAGCTCATCAATTCTCTAATCAAATGGCAAACCAAGTAGGTAAAGCACTAAAAGCATGGTATCAAAAAAGTGAATTTATTAAAGTTGATTTGGAAAACATTAAAATGACAACTAAAGATATGGATAATAAAGGTGAGGTAATTTACACGTTAAACATTCCCTTTGTCCGTGTATTAGATTCATGTCTGGCTACTACTGCATTCGACCACCGTGGTGGTTGGGGGCATAAGATTTCCGAAAAATCAGTAAAGCGTTCCTTTATGAATAAAAAACAGTTAGATTATAAAGAACATACAACACCTGAAGGGCTGCAAGAGTTTTGGATCCAGTGGCAACATCAAGACTGGCAAAAGGGTTGTGATTAAGATATCGCCATATCTTTAAATTCTTACTTAATGTTTAAATACATTATGATTGTCTTTTAAATTTTCTAATAATGACTCGAGTACCTTTATCGTATCGTAGATAGCTCCAAACCCAATTAATAAATACTACCAATCTACTTCTAAAATCAACCAACAACATTAAGTGAACAAACATCCACGTCAGCCAACCAAACAGCCCTCCAAACGTTAAAAATGGTAAATCGACAACAGCTTTATTTCTACCAATAGTTGCCATAGAACCTTTATCTTTATACTTGAATGGTTTCATGGCCTTATTCTTTGAAAGTCGATTAAAGTTCTTTGCCAATTGACTCCCTTGTTGTTCCGCAACTCCAGCTAACATTGGATTTCCATCTGGATAATCGCTAGATTGTATATAGGCTATATCTCCTAAAGCATAGACATTACTATGATGTTTTACTTTGTTAAAACCATCAACAATAATACGTTTTGCTTTGGTTTTTTCTATTGAGACAGCCTCAGGTGAATGTCCTTCGATCCCAGCTGCCCAAATTAAAGTTTTAGACAAAAATTCAGTGTTATTGGTTATTACTTTCTGTCCGTCATAATCTTTAACAAATGTATTGAGCCAAATCTGAATCCCTTTCTTCTTTAAATACCGTTCTGATTTTTTAGAGGCTTTATCACTCATACTCGCCAAAACTCTGCTATTGGCTTCGACAATATGAATCTGCATCCTCCGGATGTCTAAATCAGGATAATCAGAAGGCAAAATGTGATCCTTTAATTCTGACAATGCACCCGCTAGTTCAATACCTGTTGGTCCTGCACCTACCACAACAAAATTCATCAATTTTTCTCGTTCAGTTAAATCGTTTGTATTTAACGCTTCTTCAAAATTTTGAATAATAATACTTCTCAAGTCTAATGCCTCAATTAAACTCTTCATTGGCATGGCATACTTTTCAATATTTGTCATTCCAAAATAATTGGAGGTCGCTCCAGTAGCAATTATCAGATGGTCATAGCTAATTTTTCCAATTGAAGTAGCAACAACTTTTTTTTCAACATCAATTGAATTAGTAATGGCTATTCTAAAATAAAAGTTTCGTTTTCCTTTAAATATTTTCCTTATTGGATATACAATAGAATCAGGCTCTAGACCACTACTTGCCACCTGATACATTAAAGGCTGAAAAGTATGGTAATTATTTTTATCTAATAAAACGACTTGATATTTAGAGCTGTCAATCTTTTTTGAAAACTTAAGTCCAGCAAATCCGCACCCTATAATGACAATTCGCGGGAGGTCAACACTTGGGATATTCATACACCAATTTTTTGTCTTTTACAACGTAATTACGTCAAAAATTTCAAAAAATAAAGGTAAACATTATTGGTACCTAAACCTATTTTCAATTGGATATTCTATCAAGTTTATTATTATAAAAACACTTAATCTAAAGGCTTAAATAATTCATTTACGTTGCTCTTATACATTTTACCAACTGGAACAGTATAGTTCTGGATATGAATCATATTTCCCTCTACGCTATTTATATGAGTTTTGGCCACAATAAAAGATTTGTGTACTCTAAAAATTGAATGAGGTAAAAGTTCAGTTAACATATCAGATATTTTTTCTCTAACCATCACTTTTCCGTCTGTCAAAACAACTTTGGAATAATTACCAGCCGCCTCCACAAATAAGATGTCACTAATATTAACTTGGATATGTTTTTTATCCGAGTGTAAAAAAATACTTTCTGAAATAGGTTTTATTAAATCACTTTGCTTTGCTCTACTGCGATCACTCACCATAAAAGACTTGTTGATGGCTTTTAAAAACCGTTCAAAACTAAACGGTTTTAATAAATAATCTGCTATTTCCAATTCATAGCCTTCAACAGCAAATTCTTGATAAGCAGTGGTTACAATAACTTTTGGCTGATTTGGTAATGTTTTTAAAAAATCGTATCCATGTAATTTTGGCATATTTAAATCCAAAAAAATTAGATCGACAGACTTTGTCCTCAGGTAATCAAGAGCTTCTAGCGCATCATAAGACTGATGCATTAATGTCATATTTGGTACCTTATTACAATACCCAATTATAATATCATGTGCAATAGGCTCGTCATCTATAATTAAATAATTAATCATGGTTTTAATTGCAATTTGGAAGTATACTCATCATGACTAGTACTTATCGTTAGTTCATGTTTTTTCGGGTAAACCAAATCTAATCTACGCTTTAAATTCTTAAGACCAATGCCTGAATCGGATTTTGAGTCATCTGGGTCGAAATTATTTCTTATTTTAAACTCAATTTGAGTTTCAGTCGCTTTTAAATCCATATAAACATAGGCATTTTCTCTCAATCCTTCTATACCATGTTTAAATGCGTTTTCAAGCAAAATAATTAGTAACAGTGGCATTATTTTGACCCTTTCAGCTACAATAACATTAAACTGTACATCAATGGTTTTATGGTAACGCATCTGATGGAGTTCAATATAGTTTTTTAAGAAGGCAATTTCTTCCTGAATAAAAACAAACTCCTTTTCACCTTCATAAATGCTGTAGCGCATCAAGTCAGACAATTTTAAAACCAAAGTTTTTGATTTTTCAGCATCTTGATCAATCATACCATATAAATTATTAAGCATATTAAAAAAGAAATGGGGGCTCACTTGGCTTTGTAAATGCAATAATTCATTTTTTGTTTTTTCGTTTTTTAAGGACCAAATTGATTTTAACTGAGCAATTACCCAAATGAGTCCCAGCATTAATAGTAGTAGATAATAAGTAATAATAATTACTCCTACATTATCAGGGTAGTTTTCCAAAAAGACAACAGAGTCTTTCTGTAAAAAAATCATTTCGTAAACTAGGATACTGATCGGGATTAAAATACTAATTAGAATTATTGTCTTTACAATAACCCATCTATTCTTTTTTATCATTGCTTTCATGGTTCAAACCTAAAAATATTAATAACCAGATGATATTTTTTGTGATGAACAACCTACATCAGAGGTCAAATAAACAGAAAGTACTCATATTAGCCAAATACATAATAGTTTAATCAATACATCACTAAAATAATGCCTGTTATCACAAAAGCAATTAACGGTATCATTTTTACCCATACTTTAGATATGCGGAATAACAATAACTAGAAGGTAGTAAGTTTATCCCGAATTAAATGAATGCCATTATTCTGTTTTGCAAGTGATACACTTGGCTAATGGTATTCGAAAATTGAAAGCCTTTTAACCTTTTGGTTGAAAGGCTTTTT
>JBGCFR010000059.1:0-48081 GCA_045107045.1 Crocinitomicaceae bacterium | reverse complement strand
GTAAACCATAAATAAATAGGTATCACTTTTAATTGATTAATTGTAGGAAATGCTTTTACGCTAGTAAGTACAATTGCAACTGCAAAAACACTACTACTCAAAAAAGCTATTACTGACGCTAATAGTGGGTTTTTTAGTAATACTCCTAAATGGGCATTTAAACCACCTTGGATAGCTAAGAAAGCACCTCCAATAAATGCTAAAACGGATAATGTAAATTGATTCATTGTGCAAAATTCAGTTATTTAAAACTCAATTGCATTTACATATGTTGATTTAGCTATTTTTTTAATGTTTTTCTAATTCTACTTAATTGTGTTGGTGTTATTCCAAGGTGAGATGCTATATGGTGTTGAGCAATACGTTTCTCTATAGTAGGATGTTTTTTGAGCAGTTTTAAATATCTTTCACTTGCATTTTCCATTACTAAAGACACTTCCTTTTGCTCCTTTTCTATAATCCAACTTTGCTCTATATAAGAAATGTAGAAATTCTTTAAATCTTCATGTTCATTAATCAATTTCTTATATGCTTTAAAATTAAAACCTATTAAAATGGAATCTTCTAAGGCTTCAATGGAGAAGTTTGATGGAGTATTTAGAAGAAGTGAAACTTTGGAAGCAGGAAAACTATTTTCAAGAAAGATATTCTTACTGTAAATATTTCCTTTGTCATCAGAAAAGAATGTTCGAACAACTCCTTTACAAATAAAATGCACGTTTTTCGCTACCTGACCAGTTTTTAAGATTATTTCACCCTTTTTTACTGATTTGAAACTTATGATAGATAGAATTCGAAACCAAGTTTCTTCTGATATGCCAGAATAGCGGTTAAAGGTTTTTCTCAGTTCCAAAATGTATTTTTCTTCTTCTATTTCCATTTTGTTCTATGACTTACAACGGTTGTGCAAATTTACGTTGCTGTAAGGTACGAAACAGCCATGAAATTTGCATTTTGTTAGCTACTTTTTTCATCATCAAATTGTTACCTCTTTACGGCGTACAGTTTCGATTATTTATAAATTTTGATTGTAGTATTTGGCAAATACCGTTTCAAAACTGCCTCTTTAAACTTCTTTTCTTTTCTACCATTTTTGAAATTTAATCTTGACTCATAAATAGTGACTTTTTTTACTGTTTTTAATTTACCTAACCTTTTTAAATCAGACCGATAAACATTAGCTATACTCATATCTAAGGTAATACAAGTGGGCATATTTTCAAGCCCTTTAGGTATCCTATTAAAATTGCTGTTATGTATAGTGAGACTTTCAAGTTCCTTGAGTTTGAATAAATCATTCGCTAATGAGCTTAATTTCGGGGTATAAAATATTACTTTCTTAAGACCTTCAAGATTATAAATACCAGGTTTTAAGGTATCCAAATTGTCAGATCTAAGTGATAAAGTACTTACCTTAATTTGAGCACTGGGAAATAAGACTTCGGTTAATGAACTACAATCAATGTATATTAGTTCGTATTCCGTATTTTGAGGAAGTTTAGCAAAATCAAAACTTTTAGTAGTATAAATACGAAATCTAAATTTTAAATTTTTAGAATTGGTATTCAAACCAGTAAAATCATATTGCTCAATTGAACTGCCAGAAATCTGAAAATGGACTAGACTATCAACTGCTAATACCTCTGAAAGTGAAATATATTTTAATTTATCATTAGCATGAATCTGGAAACTTTTTCCATAAAGCAAGCCTCTTATAATAATACTATCGGTCTTTGAAGTGTAGATAGCTACTCCTTTCAAATTGGGGTTTTGCCTTAAATCAGGTAAATTATAGTTTTTAATACTCTTAGAATACAATGATAAAGATAAGGTTTCTAATTTTTTAAAATTGCTAAAATCAAAATCAATAGAACTGTTTTTAAGTGTTGAACTGAGAATGTTAAGTTGTTTGACATTTTTCAAATTGCTATATATAGAGGAGTCTACATGTTTATAGTTGGCTATATACAAACTGTTTAAGTTTTTAATTTTTTCAATTTTAAAAAAGGAAGGTATGGATAACTTAGTAAGGGAATCCAATTCACTAATTTCATTTAACCAATTTTGGAAAATCTTAGTGTCTTCTTTATTTAAATTATTAATAAAATCAACAGGGTAGTCGTCTATTAAGGCGTTTCCTTGTAACCCCTCCACCTTTAACTGCTTTAAATTCTTAAAGTCAGATATACTATAGTTTTGATGAATGCTCAAAAAATCTATTGTTTCTCTGTTTAATTGAATATTTAACGTTCTTAATTTAGAACTACTTAATGCATCAATTTTTTGGTAAGAATAAGCTTGCATCAGCGTTACTGCTCGCTGCATATACTGACCATTTGCTTTGTTGTGTATAACAAAACATGTGAACAGAATCAATATTTTTAATATGTTGTTCATATTATTTAAGGGCATTATATGTCTTCCAGTTTTATGATTCCTAAAGGAAATCATTTATTATATCTCTGATTCAATTTTACTGTTAAAAACCCTTTGTCCAAAATGTCCTTTATTGTAGCTAACAACCGGGTATAATCACATATGTAACTTTATTCACCTTATGGTGTTTTACTGGTTGTGAGCTAAATATAGTAAATCTAGTGGATTCTTGGCTACTATCAATGGCCTTTTCGTCACTTGTTCGGAATTTCTCATAACAACTAATGTTTATCAGTGCATTGCTGAATTCTATCAAATTACAAAGTACCTATTGCAAAACCAAAATTATCCGTGGTTTTATACGTATAAATGTACAGTTAATATTAATTATGATTTGGTATTTGACCGAAAAGGATATTTACTGATGTGAATCTATAAAGGGAACCGAATCATCAAAACCACAAGCACTGTCATGCTTGTTTTTGTTTATACCACTATACTCACAGAAGTAAACTTCGTTCGGAAATGGCACAAAAAAACCACTAACATATGTTAGTGGTTTTGGTGGCGAAAAGGAGATTTGAACTCCTGACCTCCGGGTTATGAATCCGGCGCTCTAACCAACTGAGCTACCTCGCCTTTTTGATTGAGGGTGCAAATATATATTTTTTTTAATTCTTTCAAATGAAAAAGTAAAAAATACTTCAAATTAATCCTGCATAAATTATGCACGTAACATCTTTATAACTTATCAAATAATTTTGATAAATTTCACGTTCAACAAAATTGATAAAAGATGTTCTATTAAAAATTTTAATTCAAAGTACAGACTACCAGCCCACCTGTATTGTCGGCGTAGCCATCATAAGTTGCTTTTGCTTCTGACTCATCCGAGCTGGTTATGGTATAAGTTTGATTGGCCAATCCCGCTTTACTTCCGTCACATTCACAAGTATAATCCTTACTACATGATGTTAAACTAGAAATTGAAATAACACTTAAAATTAATACTACTTTTTTTACTTTCAAAATAATTACATTTACTCAAACTTAAGGAAAATTTATTTAATAAATTTTCTCCTGCGCATATAAGCGGTAAATGAAAGCAAAGCGAAAACAGAAACTGTCACCGGTACCCATGCAGGAATCGGCACAGGATCGCCAGTTGCGTATGAATGCAAACCACTTAAGTAGAAGTTTACCCCATAAAATGTCATTATAATTGAAGAGTATCCCCAAAACGACATAAAATTAAACGTGTAGTCAGATTTTAATCCTGGAATAAAACGGAAATGCAGTATCATAGTGTACACTAAAACGGAAGCTAAAGCCCAAGTTTCTTTAGCGTCCCAACCCCAGTAACGGCCCCATGATTCATTGGCCCAAACACCACCTAGAAAAGTACCAATTGTTAGCATAAATAAACCGGTGGTCATTACCATTTCACTCACGTAACGCAGTTCCTTCTGTGTTAAACCGAGTCTTTTTGCACTGGCTTTGGTCTTAAAAATATCAATAAATAAATTGATCATACCCAATACTGCTGATAAACCTAAGAAGCCATAACTTCCAGTAATAATGGCTACATGGATCATTAACCAATAAGACTTTAAAACAGGTACTAAATTCGAAATTTGAGGATCCATATTATTCAAATGGGCCACAAACAACATTAGCCACGCTAAAATTCCTGTTGCCCCTAAAACAATTTTAGAATTTCTTGAAAACAACAAACCTGCGACTACAGTGATAAATGAAATAAATACAATGGCTTCGTAACCATTACTCCAAGGTGCATGACCAGATAAATACCACCTTAACCCTAAACCAAATGCATGATAAGCCGCCAATCCTAAAAACAGTAGCATCCCTACTCTGTTAATTGTTTTAACTTTAAACTTAGGATTAAACAAATGAATAAACTGTACAATTAATAATAGCAAACCAAGACTTAAGTATAAATAATTTAGTGTTTTAAAAATATCAGCATTATTATAGTACACTTCCCAACCAATAGCAGATTCGGAAGGCATAGCCATTTTATCACCAGCTCCAGCTTGATACTTTTTAATTAAATCAACTACAGTGTCAGTTTGAGCCCAATCACCTGTTTCTTGAGCATGATGAGCTTCTAGGATATACATGGTCATAATTCCATTTACAAATAAGCTATCATTACCATGTAAATTTGCCGAATTATCAGCAGGTGCGTACCATGTGTTAGAACTATCACCTTTCATAGGGAAAATTCTTAAATAATACCCCATCACAACACCACGCATAATATTAAAACGTTCGTCAGTCTTTATGAAGTCTTTATCAAAAACGTTTCTTTTACTTGGTGATTTGGCTTGTGCTTTTTTAACAACATCAGTCAATTTATATCCCGCTTCTAAATTGTAAAAGTCACTCATAGCTGCATACTTGCCCTCTGTGCCTAATAGTTTTTTAGTTGAATCACCTGATACATAAATAAACTCTTCTTCGAACCAATGGGCAAAATTAGTATGCATTCCAATAAATACTTGATTTGCATTTTGACCATTATATGTTGTTCCACGGTGAACTTTTCTAATCACTTGATCAGCCATGGTATTTACAGGCATATATCGCCCGCCGAAATCCTGCATGATTAAATGACCAAATTTATCGGCATGAGTTTGTTCAATAGGTATATAAGGTGGTAAACTATCTTTTTCATGTTGCGAAAAACCAATGTTAACTAAAAATAGAAATGGTATAAGCAACATTAGTTTCTCTCTTTTCTCCCTTGTTGATTTGGCTTTAGCCATTAAGAAGCGAAAACGGCTACCAGGCATAAATACAGATAATAACATCCCAATACCCATCAATAAATAACCAATATATGTCACTATTGTGCCCCACCAGTCGTGATTAACTGATAAAATAGTGCCTTTTTCGTCAGAATCGAAACTTGATTGAAAGAAACGATACCCACCATAATCCAATACATTATTCATAAAAATTCTATGATCGAACCGTTCATTATTTAAAGTATCAACCAAGGTGACTTCACTAGCATAAGAAGAGGGATTTTCAGTACCATGATATTTTTCTAGTTCAAAGTCGCGCAATTGGATAGCGAAAGGCATCTCTAATTGCTTGGAACCAAAGCACAGTCTATAAGTCAACCCATTCATGTCAATATTTGTAAAAACTGGATAGGTTCCTGTTTCTCCTGATAAACTGACTATTTTTTCAAATTCTCCATCCTTTATTTTGACTTGCAATGTATTTAATCCGTCAGGGTGATTGATTTCACCTTTTTGTTCAACAGCATAACTAATTAGCTTTTGTTTATATACAAATTGAAAGCCATTAACATTATAAAGCCTAATTGCTGGATTGAATGGAACCATTGAATCCCTTGGAATTAAGCCATTAGTCTGTTCCATCATATTCATATAACTGATGTCATATGGTGATTGGATATAATCTATTGAATCTATTGTAAAAATTCTAATGGCGGAGGTTACAGAAGTATCAGTGGTAATCATCATACCTTCACCTTCCAGATAATTGTTCGGGCCAAGGTAATTATTTTGTCTTCCTTCTTCCCCTATGGTCACTAAATGAAAAAAATCAGTTCCATTCTCTACTTCTACAATAGTATCTACTTCAAAATACTTAGGTAAAAAACCATTATATGAAATCTCTATAGGTCTTCCCTCATCAGGAAAATTAAATGCTGTATGAATTGAAACATGATCATTCACTAAGCTCTCTAAACCAATACTTGAAAATTTAGAATGCATATCAGCCTTTGCCTGATTAAGTTTATCAGAAAATAGTAACGGAATATCATGATTGTATTGGTTTACTTTATTGTCTACTTTAATTTGCAAATACGTTGTAGAAGTTAAAAGTGTATTGGAAGCTGCACCTTCTCTTATGGTCATCACTCCTTCATAACTCACAGTTCGTGTAATGAAGGCACCAATTACAATAATTAAAAAAGAAATATGGAATATAAAAGATCCAATCTTTTCGGATTTATACATTTTATACCTAAATATATTGTTAATTAGGTTGATAAATAAGAAGAAAATCACCCATTCAAACCACTTGGCATTATAGATAAAGTACTTTGCAGTTGTAGTATCATAATAAGTCTCAACGCCCGTTGCAATGGCAATTGCCAGAAAAAAGACGAAAACTAATATCGTCATAAATTTCATTGATAGGAAGTACTTTATAAATGTGATCATGATATACTGATAATTGCGTGCAAATTTAATCTATTATCTCAATTCATTCATTAGAAATTCTATTTTTAATACTGTAAGCCAATTATTATTAGAAATAGATATGAGTTTGATTGCTTATTTACATTTCATATTTTATATTTGCAGGCTTTGAAAAATACTTTCAGCATAATTAACTATTAAAAATGAGAAATAAAGGATTCTTTTGGACAATTACCATAGCACTTGTAGTGGCTACAATCTATCAATTGTCTTTTACAACTGCCGCTAATAAAATTGAAAAGCAAGCAGTAACGGAAGCGCAAAACAAAATAGATTCGATTTTAGCAAGTGGTAACACTATCTACGAAGGCGCTGGTGGACAATTAGACATCACTAATACAAAACAGGCAGCCCAAGCGCATAGCTATTTCAAAGAATCATTTATTGGTTCTATGAATAATGAAGAAGTGCATTTTGCAGGATATACCTACAAAGAATGTAAAGAAAAGGAATTAAACTTGGGCTTAGACTTAAGAGGTGGAATGAGCTTAACGCTTGAAATATCAGTTCCTGAATTGATTCAAAACTTAGCAGGAGGTACTCAAAAAGAAGAATTTACTACAGCTTATAATAAAGCTACTGAATTAACTAATAGCGGAGATGGTGATTTTATCTCTAACTTTCAAGAAGCTTACGAAGAGAATACACCTGATGGAAAATTAGCTAAACTATTCCACAGATATAATACTGATGAAGTATCAAACAATGCTTCAAACGATCAAGTTATTGATTTTTTAAGAAGTAAGGCTAATTCAGCTTTAGATGGTGTTCAAGACATCATTATTAAACGTGTGAATCAAATTGGAATTAGTCAACCAACAATTCAAAAACAGGCTGGTAAAAACAGAATTTTTGTCGAATTACCGGGTGCAACAAACCGTGAGTATATTAGAAAACGTTTACAAGCTTCTGCCAACCTAGAGTTTTTTGAAGTATACGACAATAATATTGATGGAATTGCCAATACTATCATTTCTGCAGAATCGAAATTAAGTAAAGAATTATATGGTGACATTTTACCACCAGAAGACACAACTGCCGCTGTAGATACTACAAGCTTAGATCTTGGCCTTGATGACGTGGTGGATGATGCAACAGATGCCATAGATGGACTGGATTTAAATCTTGATGATACAACTAGCACTGCTGATTTAACGACTGATAGCGAAACCGATTCATTATCACAAGAAGAACGTGAAAAATTAGCTCCTATTTCATCCAAACTATACCTAACATTCCAATTTGACGAAAACGGAACACCTGTTGGGTATCAAGAAGGTCCTATTATCGGAATGGCATCTATAAATGATACTGCTTTATTAAATACTAGGCTAAATCACAGATCATTCAGAAATGAATTCCCAGCTGATTTAAAGTTTATGTGGGCGGCAAAAGAACAATTGAATCAAGAACAACAAGGTACAGGGGTTGTTTATTTGTATGCTATTAAGAGCCCTAGAAACGGTGCTCCAGTTGCTGGATCGGATATTGAAAGAGCTGGTATTGGACAAAATTTTGGTCAAACTGAGGTGACAATGAATATGACACCCGCTGGGACTCAAAAATGGGAAGATTTAACATCAAGTAATGTTGGTAAATCAATTGCTATTACAATGGATAATGTGGTTTATTCTGCACCAGTAGTTAGAGAAAAAATGACGCAAGGTAGAGCATCAATTACTGGTGGATTTAGTGTGCCAGAGGCTAAAGATTTATCAGGTTTATTAAATGCTGGTTCATTACCGGCTCCTGCAAGAATTGTTAACGAAACCTCTGTAGGACCTACATTGGGTGCTGAAAACATTAGCAAAGGGATGTATTCATTCTTAGTGGCCATTTTGATTGTATTAGCTTATATGATTTTTTACTATGGCAAAGCTGGTATTATTGCAGACATTGCCATGGTATTTAACCTATTTTTATTATTAGGAATGTTGATTTCCTTCAAAGCCATTTTAACCTTACCTGGTATTGCTGGTATTGTATTAACCATTGGTATGTCTGTTGATGCCAACGTACTTATTTTTGAGCGGATTCGTGAAGAAATGAGATTTGGTAAAGGACTCAAAGTTGCTATTTCTGAAGGATTTCAAAAAGCAATGGCTGCCATATTGGATGCTAACATCACTACCCTATTAACTGCAATTGTATTAGCTGTATTTGGTTCAGGACCAATTAGAGGGTTTGCCACTACTTTAATAATGGGTATTTTCACATCATTCTTTGCGGCAGTTGTTATCTCTAGATTGTTGTTTACTTTCGCCATGGCGAAAAACATCAAATTCGATTTCACAACAAGTTTTACGAAAAACTGGTTTCAAAACACGAACTTCCAGTTTGTGAAAAGCAGAAAGAAATTTTACATTGTTTCTGGTATTGTTATTCTAATTGGAATAGTGTCATTATTTACAAAGGGCTTAGATTTAGGTGTAGATTTTACTGGTGGTAGAACCTATAAGGTACAATTTGTAGAAAATCCTGCCGACAATGGCGCGATTAAAAAAAGCTTAGGAAAAGTATTTGGCTCAGAACCTACTGTAAAACAAGTTGACAATGATTATACAGTAGCCATTACTACTAAATATTTAATTACGGAGAACAGTCAAGAGGCTAGTGATAAAGTTGAGGCAGCGCTTAAAGCTGGAATTGGTAGTATGGGTGAATATGACATTGAAGAAAGCAAAATGATTGCGCCAACTATTTCGAGCGATTTAAGAACAAGTTCTTTCTACGCTATTATATTCTCATTAATCATCATTTTCCTTTACATTGTATTCCGTTTCCGTAAATGGCAATATGGTTTAGGTGCATTAATTGCAATGGCTCATGATGTATTGGTGGTGTTAGGTCTATTCTCTATCTTCTGGGGTATTTTAGGTTTTTCAATGGAAATTGACCAAGCCTTTATTGCAGCCATATTAACTGTAGTTGGGTACTCTATTAACGATACGGTTGTTGTGTTTGATAGAATTAGAGAATTCTTAGCGAATTCACGTAAAAAAGACAATAAAGAAATTATCAATAATGCCTTAAACTCAACAATGAGTAGAACAATTAACACCTCTGTTTCTACCTTCATTGTGCTATTGGTTATTTTCTTATTTGGTGGTGAATCAATTCAAGGGTTTACGTTTGCTTTAATGATTGGTGTAGTAGTTGGAACATACTCTTCACTATTTATTGCAACACCTACAGTAATTGATTTAGATTCAAAATCTGAAAAAAATAATTAAACAATTAACATACTAAATGAAAAGCCTTCCTTAACTTTGGAGGGCTTTTTTGTTTAACTGAAATGAATACATTACTCTTTTTAAATGATATTGGAACGGGCGAATTGGTTTTCGTTCTATTAGTGGTTTTAATGCTTTTTGGAGCAAAGAACATTCCATCAATTGCAAAAACATTAGGTAGAGGAATGAGAGAAGTTAAGCAAGCATCTGATGAGATTAAGCGCGACATTGCAAAATCTGCTACTGATATGCGCCGAGATTTAAACATGACTGATTCACTTGACCAAATTAAAAAACCATTCAAAGACATTGAAAAATCAATTATGGAGCCAAGTCCAGGAAAGAAAAACAAAGAGAAATCTAAAAAGGAAATTGAATGAATTACCTGATTCTAATTCTGGGACTAGCCGTTTTAATTATTGGTGGTGAATTTTTGGTCAAAGGAGCTGTTGGTATTGCTAAAAAAGCCCACATTTCTCCATTGGTCATTGGTATGACCGTCATTTCATTTGGTACTTCTGCCCCAGAGCTAGTTGTCAGTATTAAAGCTGCTTTATCTAACAATCCCGAAATAGCAATTGGCAATGTTATTGGTTCTAATATTGCCAATATTGGTATGGTTCTGGGGATAACTGTGCTAATTTTCCCAATTATTGTTGACCGTAATTCTAAAATTTTAGACTGGCCAATGATGATGTTAGCTTCACTCCTATTCTTTTTATTCGCCTATGATAATACAATTCAACAATGGGAAGGTATAGTGCTCTTTGGCATACTGGTATCATTTACAACATACCTAATTGTTAATTCACGTAAAAAAACAAAAAAGGAACTAGCTGAACAGGAAAAAGATTTAGAAGAAACCGCTAAATCTGTACACCCAATACTTTCCATTGGCTATGTATTAATTGGCTTAGTTGGTTTGTTTTTTGGAGCGGAATGGCTCCTAAAAAGTGCAATTGCCATTGCAACTGACCTTGGCATGAGTAAATCAGTGATAGGAGTTACTATTGTTGCTTTTGCCACTTCGGTGCCTGAATTAGTAACATCTGCAGTAGCAGCCTTTAAAAAAGAAACAGATATTTCTATTGGTAATTTAATTGGGTCTAACTTGTTTAACATAATGGCAGTAATTGGGATAACGGCTATTATTAAACCCATTCCAGTGGAACAATCTGTATTAGACAGCGATTTTTTCTGGATGCTAGCCATTGCAGCAGCTTTACTGCCATTAATGCTAATCGGTAAAAAATTGAATCGATTTAAAGGATTTTTATTATTAAGTAGCTACGTAGCTTATATTGCTATTGTATTGATAAACTTAAAGTAACTTATTAAAATTTTACGCTTAACATTTTTTTGATTACTCACAAGGAAAACTATAACGATCGTAAGTAACTGATGAAAGCACAGTCTTGCGAATTGTGTAAATTTCATAATACTCTTTTCCATCTTTGTCCATATCTGAGTGCACATAAATGGTCGATCCGTCTTTTTCTTCAATACTCATACTTTTATCTAGAAGCGAAAGCTGACCTTTCCTAATCTCGAATACTGGTGCTTCATTTCTAAGCGGCGAAGAAACTATATATCTTCCTTTCGTTTTTAAAAAAACATCCTCAAAAGTATACGTACTATATAGACCAGCAGAATTTTTTTCGTACTTATATTTTATATTGATAAAAGTTTGACTCGTATCAAAATTATTAATCACTGTTAAATCATTCCCTTCCAAAAACAAAGCCCCACATTGATTGTCCTCTTTTTGGTAAAGCGGTTTAGTTAATACATGGTTAGGCTTTAAATTACCCGTTTCTAAAGTCACTTGATAGTGAACTAACGCTTTAGTTGAAGAACAACTTACAATAACCAAAAATCCAAGAAGATAGAATACTTTTTTCATAGGGTAATTTTAGTTGAGCTTAAATCAATAAGTGAGTTTTTTAAATGCATTAAGAGTTAAAAAAATTCAAGGCTAACTCATAACTTTTCAAGCCAAAGCCTGCAATACAACCTTCGCAAACAGGAGTAATTAATGATGTATGTCGGAAGGACTCCCGATTCGAAATGTTTGAGATATGGACTTCAATCACAGGTATGTTAGAGGCCGCAACAGCATCTCGAATTACAACAGATGTATGTGTGTATCCGGCAGCATTCAAAACAATTCCACTAAATTTTTGATTCAAATTCTGAATAGCAGTGACCAATTCACCTTCCAAATTACTTTGTAAATAATTTAGTTTTAAAGATGGAAATAATTGCTCCAATTGAACATAACAGTCTTCAAAACTTTCCGAACCATATACATTAGGCTCACGTATTCCGAGTAAATTTAAATTCGGACCATTTAAAATTAGAATTTGTTTTGAATCCATATTGGGCTAAATATAGAAAGGATTATTTAAACTATTTAAAAATAGAAAAAAGTTTATCACCAAACAGTGTAGAGGCCTATCAACAAGATTTTGACAAACTAGCTAGCTATTTTTCAGATATTCATACTTGTCCTCCTGAAAATATCGATTTAAAAGACCTTCAAAACATGGTGAAATGGATTGCAGAAATGGGAATTTCAGCACGTTCGCAGGCCAGAATTATTTCTGGTATTCGGAGTTTTTACACATATATGATTGTAGAAGATATTCTAAAAGACGATCCAACTGATTTATTGGAATTACCAAAATTAGGTAGAAAATTACCGGAAGTACTCTCTATTGAAGAAATTGACACACTAAAAGCAGCTGTCGACTTATCAAAACCAGAAGGCCATAGAAATAAAGCCATCATTGAAACCTTGTACAGTTGCGGCTTAAGAGTCAGCGAATTAGTGAATTTACAGTTGACTAATATTTATTTTGAAGACGGATTTATGAGAGTCATTGGCAAAGGAAATAAAGAACGGTTAGTACCAGTTAATGATGAGGTTGAAAAAGAAATAAAATGGTACACTAAACATGTTCGGAATCATATGGAAATTAAACCAGGACATGAAGATTTTGTTTTTTTAAATAGACGTGGCGCTCAGCTGACAAGGGTAATGATTTTTACAATTATAAAAGACTTAGCCAAAGTCATTGAACTCAAAAAAACAATCAGTCCACACACCTTTCGACATTCTTTTGCTACTCATTTGGTAGAAGGTGGTGCCAATTTAAGAGCAGTTCAAGAAATGTTAGGGCACGAATCAATTAGTACTACTGAAATATACACGCATTTAAATAATGACTATTTGAGAGAGGCGATTATTTCGTTCCACCCAAGAAGCCGCTAATCCATTTTCTTCACGTTTTATAATAGGTTAACAGCATTTTATTACTAATTTAACCTAAAATTAATTTAGCAGCTTCATGAAAGTTATACTCATATGTTTAGTTTTTTTTGTCTTTTTTTTACCTGCAAATGCACAATACTGCCTTAACATAGGACCTTCTTCCACTGCAGATTCAAATGTTGAATCCGTCAACTTAATTGGTGACGGCAACAGTATTTCTCAAAATGGTTGTCCTGGAATTTCAGGTTTAGAAGACCATACAAGTTTGATGGCAACACTAACTGCTGGTAATAACTATACACTTAATGTACAGTTCGGTACTTGCGGAGGTAATTATGCCTCAAATGGACAAGCTTGGATTGATTTTAATCGAAATAATATTTTTGAACCAAATGAAACTATTGGAACTTGGAATGGTACCCCTCCAGTTAGCCTATCAGCATTTAACTTCACCCCTCCAATTAATAGCATTAATGGTACAACAAGAATGAGAATTATTCAGCGTGAAGGAGGATCTTTACCAATCGACCCCTGTGCAAGCTTCACCTGGGGTTCTGCATCAGACTTTAGTATTGAAATTACTGGAGGTATAGATTGCTCAGGATTTGTTGGAAATACTGAAGACGACCCGATAAACGTAACTTCTGTGCCCTATTCCAACACGATAGATAATTCTTATTGCTACTTTAATAATAGTGCTGCCTACCCATCACCAGATGTATTCTTTTTACTTAGGGTCGCCAATTCTGCTCATTCTGTATCAGTTTCCTTGTGTGGATCTACTTTTGACACTTTTCTTAGTGTTTTTGATAAGGACGGGAATACAATTACTTATAATGACGATAGTGACCTTTGCGGCAACCAATCTGAAGTTGCTTTTAATGTCAATAATCGAGATTCAATTCTAATTGTCGTTGAAGGTTGGGGAAATGAGCAAGGTGAATTTGATATTAATATTTTAGGTGAATTTCTTAGCATAGACAATGTTGACGCCAATCATTATAGTTTGTTTCCAAATCCTGCAAATGACTTTTTTAACTTAGACGGAGTGCCATCACAGCAAATTAAAATTTTTAATGTCATTGGTAATTTAGTACAAACGACAAATTACGTAACAGAGAATCCTGTAAAAATTGATCAATTAACACCAGGCTATTATTTGGTTCACTTTTCAATAGATGGCATTAATTACACTAACTCATTAATAATAGAATAAATGAAATATTTAAAACGAATCATTCTATTAGTGGCACTAGAAATCATTTCTATAAATGGTTTTGCAACATCAGTATGGAACCAAAAACCAAATTTTCCTGGCGTTGGAAGACATAGAGGAACAGGAATTGCTATAGGCGATAAAGGATACGTTGGACTTGGACATATGAATGGTACAGGTGTAAATATAGTCTATTCCGATTGGTGGGAGTATGATCCAGCGACGAGTTCTTGGACTCAAAAATCAGACTACCCTGCTCTTACATATGGCAACGCTGCTTTTGCAACAAAAACTGCAGGATATGTTGGTGGTGGTGTTTTTCAGGATGATGAATTTTTCAAATTTGACCCGATTACTAATACCTGGACAGCTATTGCTGATGCGCCAGTTAATGTAGGGGACAATATGGCTTTTTGCATAGGAAAATATGGTTACATTACAACTGGATCAACTCTATATGAGTATAATACCGAAGATGATACCTGGGCTCAAAAACAAAACCCGCCTTCTAATATCAATACTTGGTCAAGTGCCTGTACCGTGCAAAATAGTGCTTACGTTAAAACTGGCTCAAACTTTTATGAGTATAAACCCACCTCAGACTCTTGGATTGTTAAGACCAGTTATCCGGGTTTAGCATCAAGCGGAGGAGTTGCTTTTTCGGTGGATAATAAATGTTATTTTCTGCTAGGATATAGTGGATCATTGGGAAATGTAATGAAAGAAATGTGGGAATACGATCCTGCAACTAATAATTGGACACTTCAACCTGAATTCCCAGGCACCAGCAGGCGTTTTTCTTCAGCCTTTACTATTAATAATAAAGGTTACGTTGCTATTGGAACCAATGGAATCAATTTTAGTGATTTTTGGGAGTACAATAGAATTCTGAATATATCTGAGACTAATCCATTTTATGATGCCATTTCTTTATATCCCTGCCCAGCAAGTGACTATATCACATTTGATTTAACTCAAATTACTAATATCGAATCGGTAGAAATTTTAATTTATAGCATTGATGGAAAAATAATTAAGGAGATTAATTCTGCAGATAATAAAGTAACTCTTTATCGTAACGAACTATCATCAGGGCAGTTTATCTATACAGTTAAACAAAAGAATGTATTACTTAAAAACGGTCAATTTATCCTCTATTAAATGAAATTGATTCTATTGATGTTTATTCTTATTTTACCTAGTCTTATTTTTGGACAAACTCAAAACTATTGGGTAAAAAAAAATAATTTCCCTGGTCTGAAAAGAGCAAGAACAATTTCTTTTTCAATTCAAAATAAAGGATATGTGGGAATGGGGATCGACACAGCTGATCATGTTTTAAATGATTTATGGGAATTTGATGCCGCAACAAGCTCATGGACCCAGAAAGCCAACCTCCCTGGCTCAGTAAGACGAAATGCTATCGGTTTCGCCATTGGAAAACTTGGATACGTTGGTACAGGAATGGACAGTTCAGTTGCGACTACCGGCCAACCTTTGTCAGATTTTTGGGCGTATGACCCATCCTCTAATCAATGGACTGAAAAATCAAGTTTTCCTGGAAGTAATAGTAATGGCATTTACTTTGCTACAAGTTTTGTAGCGGACAACAAAGGTTATATCTGTGGTGGAAAAAGAGGGCCAAATAACTATTCTGATGAGTTATGGGAATACAAGCCGTCAAACAACACATGGATTCAAAAAACTGATTTCCCTGGAGGTGTTAGATATCAATTAACCAGCTTTGTAATTGAAAACATGGTTTACGTTGGACTAGGTGTTGATCAAAATGTGTTTCGCAAAGATATTTGGCAATACAATCCTGCAAATGGCTCTTGGAATCAAAAAAATGATTTTGCAGGAGGTGTGCGAGGAGGTGTTTGTGCCTTTTCATTAAAACAAAGAGGGTTTGTGACTTTAGGAGGAGATGGCGGCTTTAAAAAAGACCTTTGGGAATATAATCCTTTTGATGATTCATGGTCTATACGAAGTGAATTTGGTGGATCGGCTAGAAAAAATGCATTTGTGTTTACAATTGGTGACTATGCCTATATTGGAACCGGAAAAGGAATTTCAGGAAAAAAACAAAGTGTTTATCAATATGTTCCATTTGACGTTTTAGAAGCGAATGATCAAAACTTAATTGACCTGAAAATATTCCCAAACCCTAGTCATAATGGGGTCATAAATGTGTCTACTCCCGAAAACGGTTCAATTTCAATACGAAACATGAATGGTCAAGAAATCTATTTTGAGGAGACTATCAACCAGAAAAACGTTCAGTTGAATTTAGATGAATTTAGCCATGGGATTTATTTGATTCACTACAGAAATGAAGATTTTTCAATTTCAAAAACTGAAAAATTTGTAATTCGTTAAGCTATGATAAAACAACTTTTTACAATTTTAATTTGTCTATACGCTGTTTCAACTTCTGCCCAAGATGTTTGGGTCAGAAAAGATTCCGTAAACGGCCCGCCCCGTTCTTCATGTGCTGCATTTGTTCTAAAAGGAGAAGCGTTTGTAGTGGGTGGTTTAGGAGTAACATCATTTAAAAGAAAAATGTACTCTTATGATGTCGATCAAGATGATTGGGACTCGGAAGAATCGTTAGGAGGAGAAAATGGTGATGGTTTAGAGAGAGGTGGAGCAATTGGTTTTAAAATTCTTGGAAAAGGATATATTGGATTGGGGCAGGGAAATACTGTAGCATACTTTTCAGACTTTTGGGAATATAATCCGCAAACTAAAGCTTGGACCCAAAAGGCAAATTTTATTGGCTCAGCTAGAAGGCAAGCTGTAGGCTTTGCCATTGACAGTTTTGGTTATGTTGGAACAGGTCAAGATGCCAGCGGAGTAACTAAAGACTTTTATAAGTACGAAGCCACTTCAAATACTTGGACACAATTGGCTGATTTTGCTGGCACTGCAAGGAAAGGCGCTGTTGGCTTCTCTAATGGAGGCCAAGGGTACCTCACAACTGGAGATGATGGCACTTATACCAATGATTTTTGGATATACCGAATAGAAACGGATACTTGGGAACAGAAGTCAAATTTTCCTGGAACACCAAGAACAGGTGCAGTTGGTTGGGGAGTATTTCCTCAAATTTTTATCGCTTGTGGATATGATAATACTTTGAGCTACAAAAAAGATGTTTGGGAATACAATTATTTTGGTGATCAATGGGTCCAACGATCTGATTTCATGGGGTCAGCTAGAACTAATGCTATAGCAGTAAACATTGACGGAATTGGTTATATTGGTCTTGGATATGATGGTGGATTTTTGGATGACTTTTACGCCTACACCCCTATTCTATCTGACAACCTTAAGGACAATCTTTCTGCGTTTTTTATATACCCAAATCCTACATCTGATTTTATTCAAATCAATGGCTTGCCCCAAGCTGGTAAGTATCACTTATCTATTTTTGATTTGAATGGTAAAACCTGCTATGAAACTAATTTCAACTCACCTTCAAAGACAGTCCAGCTTGATGGACTTAACCTAAGTACTGGCACATACATCTGCAAGGTGAATAACCATTCTCATCAATTTCAAACCAAATTAATTATATATTAATGCGAATCATTTGCTTGCTTCTTTTATTAATTATATTTACTAATTGTGATTCTGATACTAGTTCTACATTAGATTCGAGTATCAACGAAAACCCTTCAAAAGAAGAAGTGGTTAAACCTTCGCAAAATAACTCTGAAGGTTATAGCTTTGAAACTTTCAAAGACATTGAAACGGGCTGGGGTTATAAAATACTTGAAAACGGTAACATGATGATCAATCAACCTCATATTCCTTCTATTCAAGGTAACAAGGGGTTCAGTAGCCAATTCAAAGCAGCTGTTGCTGCTCAATTCATTATTGAAAAATTGAATAAAAATATTTTCCCTCCATCTTTTTCTATAGATGAATTAGATAGTTTAGGTCTCTTAGACTAGAATTAGCTATTTTGGGCAAAAAATTGAATTAAGTAAATGAATTACCAAAATAAAAAAGCTGGATATTACGAAAATGTTAGACACGAAATGGTGGCACTTTGTCCGTCGAACATCAACACTTTATTAGATGTGGGCTGCAGTGAAGGTAATTTTGCTGCCCATATTAAACATGCTAAGGGTATTGAGGTTTGGGGTATTGAAATGATGGAAGAGCATGGCGAAAAGGCCAAAAATAAGCTCGACAAAGTATTGATTGGAAACTGCGAAAGTCAAATTGATGAGCTTCCTGATAATTATTTTGATGTTATTTATTTTAATGATGTGCTTGAACATTTAGTGAATCCTGGTGTTGTTTTAAATCAGATTAAGCAAAAACTAAGTAGAAATGGAGTATTGATTAGTTCAATTCCTAATATGCGTTACCATAAAGTATTAAAAGACTTAATTGTACGGAAAGACTTTCAATACACTAATGATGGTGTGATGGACCAAACGCATTTACGTTGGTTTACAAATAAAAGTATTCAAAGAATGTACCAGGACAATGGTTATGAAATTTTGAGTCATCATGGCATTAATAAAACAAAATCAATTAAGCCATATCTGTATAACATACCTCTATTTTTTAGTGCTATGGATATATTTTATGTGCAATTTGCAACGGTTGTTAAGCCTGCTTAATATACTATCCGATATCTGAAAGAGTCTCTAAAATGATTTTTCCAGCCTCTTTAATCTCATCTTCAGTAATACACAATGGTGGAGACAATCTAAAAGCTGTAGGACAAGACAAGAACCAAAAGCCAATCAATCCTTTTTCTAAACAACCATCAACGACGGCTTTTACTTTATCAAAGTCACCCAGTTCAACAGCAAAAAACAGTCCTTTTCTACGAATCTCAATCACATCAGCACATTGTGCAATCAATTCCTCTAACAGCAAACCTTTAGCTTCTGCTTCATTAATCCATTTTTCTGACTTTAAAACGTTTATACACGAATTAGAAGCTGCACAAATTACTGGATGTCCACCAAATGTTGTGATATGACCTAGCATTGGATTATGAGTAAATTTCTGCATATTGTCATACGAAGAAATCATGGCACCAACTGGCATTCCTCCGCCCAGGGCTTTTCCTAGAACTAAAATATCAGGTACAACATCATATTGTTCAAAAGCAAACATTGACCCAGTCCGGCCCATGCCCACTTGTACTTCATCAAAAATCAATAAAGCACCTGAGTCAAAACATTTTTGACGCAAAGTTTTTAAAAATTCTGATTCTGGCACTCGTAATCCGGCATCCCCTTGTATGGGCTCAATTAACACCCCAGCTGTTTGGTCTGTGATTAGTTCTAAGGATTCAATATCATTAAAGGTAATAAAACTAACTGCTGGTAATAATGGTCTAAAATTCGCCTTCTTTGTCTCGTTTCCTGACACACTCATTGATCCATGCGTACTGCCATGATAAGAATTTCGAGTAGATACTATTTGCTGTCTTCCAGTCACTCGTTTAGCCAACTTCAAAGCCGCTTCAATGGCTTCTGTTCCTGAATTTACGATATATGAGCAATTCAATTGCTCTGGCAAAATTGATTTTAAATTCTCTGCCAACGCTATTTGGCTGTCTTGGATATACTCTCCATAAACCATTACATGCAGATGTTTGTCAAGTTGTTTTTGAATAGCTTCGATCACTAAAGGATGTCTATGACCAATATTATTTACAGCAACACCAGCAATCATATCCATATATCGCTTACCAGATTGATCCCAAATATAGATACCTTCTGCCCTATCCACATCAATTAAATAAGGAAAAGGAGTTGTTTGCGCTTGGTGCTTAAGGAAAGTTTCTTCTCTAGTCATACTATTCAATCAATAATCCAAAAGTATAAATTATTGGTTGAAAGCAGTACATTATTTGATTATAAGTAAAACAAAAAAATCCTCATTTTAAAGAGGATTTTTTTGAGAAATAATTTATAATTGATTTCTTTAAAATTTGAGCTAAGATCTCCTTATAAAGTAAGACCACCTTCTACTCTGGTAACTTAAACTTAATTGGTAGCACATATTGAACAGCCACTTTTTTCCCATCTTTTTCACCAGGAACCCATTTTGGCATTAGTTTAATCACTCTTACTCCTTCTGCATCTAGTAATTCATTCACTTTTTTCGCACTTGAAATATCTGCTAAACGTCCATCAGTTTTAACCGTGAACTTCATATAAACAGTACCTTCTATTCCATTCTTTTTCGCTTTTTCAGGATACTTAACGTTTTTCACAATAAAATCAATCATGGCAGACTGTCCGCCTTTGAATTCTGGCATTTTTTCAACTTTATCATAAACACTATCCTGTTCCACAATAGCCATGTTTGGAATTACATTTTTACGATTTGTAAAAGAAACAAAGGCTAGCGCCATTGCACAAAATGGTATTATGGCTACCACAGCCCAGTTGTTTTTCTTTTTTGTTTTCATTTGTTTTTTGCGTTGTGTCAGACTTAATCCATTATAAAACTGACTAGTTAATAATATTTGTGATGAGTTCACCCCCATAGATGACGCTAGTAAGTGCTTTAAATAAGTTTTATCATGCTTATTATACATTGACTGGTCCACTTGATATTCATGTACACAAATCAACTCTCTCTTGATTAAGAATAATACGGGGTTAAACCAATAAAAAGCATGATATAACTCCAGTAATAATAAATCCAGTGAATGTTTGTGTTTCACATGGAGTAATTCATGTTCTAAAACAATAGCTTTATCTTCTGGATCTAATAAGTTTGATAAATGAATCCTATTAAGAAATGTAAAAGATTGTTGATGATCAGTAGATGTGAGCCATACTTTTTTACTAAAAAGAAACTCACTATTCTTAAAGTACGACAATACAGAAAAGACCTTTACCAAAGTATAACTAATAAATAAAGCCACACCTATCCAGTATAAACCATTTATACTAAAAAACAAATTGGTATTCAACGCATCACTTTGAATCGTTGCTCCAATAGTTACGATATCTAATTCAATCACTGGCAAAGGCATGAGTGAATTATTACTTTGCAGTAAATTTTTCAATATAAACACACCAACTGCGGCTATAGGAATAATACATAGAAAGAATCTTCTTGTTGTACTTTTTAGAAAATTTCTAAAGCCGAAATAAATAACAGCTAACAAGCAACAGTATATATTAACTTCAATCAGTGCTGTTATCATTTCTTTTCGTTTTCGTTTAACTCTTTCATAATATCATTCAATTCATCTAAACTGGTTGAATTCTCTTTTAAAAAAAACGATAGTAACTCTTTGGTCGAATTATTAAAGTACTTAACCTTAATTGATGACAATTGTGTTTTAGAATAGTCTTCTTTTGTGATCGTTGGATAGTACTCATTTGACTTTCCGTAAGTATTGAATTTTACAAACCCTTTATCAACTAACACCCTTACCACAGTTAAAACCGTATTATAAGCTGGCTTTGGTTCCTTCAGTGCAGTCAAAACATCCTTTGCAAATCCTTTTTTCACTTGCCAAAGAGCCTGCATAATCTGCTCTTCTGCTTTTGTCAATTTCTTTGTCATGCTGTAAATGTATAACTATTTTTATAATTATACAACTATATTTATAGTTTTAAATTATAAACTATAAATATAGTCCGAAAAAAAAGACCACAAGCAGCTAATAATCAATAATTAAACTAGATGGTAATTTAAAAAAATTAGAACTGTATATTTAAAATAAAGTGCAAAACCTAATGTTTTGCACTAAAAAAGCTATGCAAGATTTGTTGATTTAATTGTAAATAGAGTTCAGTATTAGTTAGAAACTGCTTTATTCAATTTTTTAATATCAGCGCTCTTAATACTTAGACCAGAAGGACTGTAACCATTGTACAACACACTCTCTGTCTCGCAATCTATAACAAATATGTACTTTTTTCTTGCAAAAACAGGCAACAAATAACAATAGTCCTCTGTTCCATTATCAATATGTTCCTGTAACTCTTCATCAGAAACAAACTTCACCTTGTGCTTATATAATTCTTTAAATTTCTCTTTATCAAATACCGGCCTCCCTTTTGTATCAAATGGATAATACTTACCATAAGTCATAGAAGACTTACTAATGAGCAATGTTTTACCTTTTATTTTAGAACTTTTCTTATTGTAAACAAATCCTGAATTATATCTAACTTTGGTAATAGTTTGTCCGTTAACTTTGGCCCCATCAATTTTCATCTCTATAAAATCGTGCATCATTTTTACAATACCTGTCGCTCTATAAGTCGCATCAACTACATATTTTTCATGAGAAAAATTATCTAAAACAACATCAGCCACAGTTCGTTTAAAAATATCTTCATCACCCCCCATAATCAAAGCATATCGATTATATTGTTGCGAGGACAAATTATCTTCAACTGTCATAGTAACAGGTACTAAGTAGGAAATGGATTTATCAGAAGTAGAATACTTGTAATCTCGTGCAACAAATTTGTAATCAGTATGCTCCCAGTATTTTTCAAAGCCTAGTTTTAATCTTTCATCCATTTCGTCAAAACCTGTCGAAATAATAAGTACAGTACTTTTTAGAAATCGTTCTTTAATTAATTTAGGTGAACATGTACCGCCAAACTGGGAAAATAGATTTGCTTGAAAGCTAAAAAGGACAAAAATAAAGATGTGTTTTAAGTTTTTCATGTTTTCTTTAATGATTAAATTGTATTTTTTTTATTCCAATCGCATGCTATAAGTACAATCGCTTATTAACGAAAATAGTAATTTAATTTAAACTAATGAATAAAAGTCCAGGCAATAAATGTTCCCAAGTAGATACAATCACGTGCTATTCTTTTACAATTTTTACTAACTTAACAATGTCATTTTCTCCAATTAACTGGACTAAATAAAGACCTTTAGAATATGAGAAAGGAATCTGCATAGTAGATTTATTAACATCATATTTACTTAGAATCTCTCCATTAAGATTTAAAACAACAATGCGATTATAGTTCCGCTCTTGCTTAAACTCTAAAGTCAATGCACCTGAAGTAGGATTCGGATAGTACTTGAAATCAATCTCTTCGGATTCAATGACACTAGCAATCCCAATAATATTGACACATTCTGATGTGTCTACGCAATTGTTCTGAGTTATTTCTACAGCATAAGCACCTATTGCAGTAGGATTAAAAATTTGATTATTCTCTCCGATAATACCCATAAAATTAGCATTACAATCCAACCACTGATAAGTTATATTAATTCCAGAACTTGCTGTAATTGTTGAAATATTGGTACTCACACCTAAATCAATACTCGTAATGCTAAGATCTAATTCAATTATAGAATCGCAACCAATAGAATTAGTGAGTGTATGCATTGCTGTATTATTGCTTACTGTATAAGTTACTCCGTCAATCCAAGTATAAGGACCACAGGAAGAAATCACATCACTAACGGTAGTTGAAGATAAAACAGTTAGATTTAAAGCGACTATTGAGTCGCAACCAGCAGCATTGACTAATGTAAATGTTGCCGCATTATTGCTTGATGTGTATGTAATTCCATCAATCCAAGTCATTTGATCACAAACAGTAATAGAATCAATGCCAGAAGAGTGTTGTTTAATTGTAAGATCTAAATTAACAATTGAATCACATCCATTTTGCTTAATAAATGACGCTACTACTGTATCAGTACTTGAATAATACGTTACCCCATTAATCCATGTGTACGACTCGCAAGCTACAACAGAATCGATAACATTAGTTGATTCCAAAATAGTTAGATTGAGAGTTATTATTGAATCACACCCTTCAGTATTGATTAGTGTATCTGAAATAGAATCACTTGTAGAATAATAAGTAACCCCATTGAACCAGGTATAATTATCGCAAGCTATTACAGTATCTGCACCGAAACTAGACTGATAAATAGTTAAGTCAAGACTAACAATCGAATCGCATCCATTAACATTGGTTACTGTAAAAGTAGCTGTATTATTATTAGAAGTATAGGTAATACCATCAATCCATTCATAACTATTACAAGCGGTGATCACATCAACCCCAGAGTTTTCACAAAAATTGAATTTTGCAACAAATATATCTCGATTACCATTAGAATAAAGTTCAAGGACCGAAGTACTTGGATCAATATCAACCGTATCCAAAAAAAAGCCAGTTGCATAAATTTCATTACTTTGACTCACAGCAATTGAGTTACCATATACCCCAATCCCTTCTGTCCAAAGGGCGTTACCATTTACATCTACCTTCCCTATAGCAGAACCTAAATAATGTGCATTTCCACTTAAATCAGACACCACAGATCTTACGTAATTATACCGTTTTACCCAACCAAAAGAACCGTTAGCTGTTAGCTTTAAAACAAAATTATCAAGTGTACTAGTTGCAGTCAAATTAGCAGTACTTCCTGAGGGATCAAAATCGACAGTATTATTAAATTCTCCAGCAATTAACAAATCTCCAAACGGATCAACCGATATCGAATTCCCTTCATCACCTGATGAATAACTACCAAAAGAATTGGCCCAAACAAAATCACCTAACGAGTCTAGTTTTAAAACGAAAATATCTTCAGAAAACAAGGCAGAATTCAAATTATATGTGCTTGTTGGTGATGGGTTAAAATCTACCATTTCACGATAAGAGCCAGTTGTATAAATATTACCAATAGAATCCACATCAACGGCATTAGCATTGTCTGATTGTTCACCTCCAATCGATTTTGCCCAGATAAATTGCCCAAGGGTGTCTAGTTTAAGGATAAAAATATCTTTAGAGAGACCTAAAGAATTAGCAGTAGATGTTAAGTTATATATACTTACTCCCGGATCAAAATCGACATTACCACGAAAACTTCCTGCCACACATAGATTTTGGTTATGGTCAATTACAATACCATTTGCCTGATCGTAAGCAGTGTCACCAAATGAGTGAACCCAAACAAAATTGCCATTTGAGTCAAGTTTTAATATGAATATATCATCAGACCCATTTGAAGACAAATTATAAACATTTAATGGAGAGGGATCAAAATCAAGAGTCCCCCAATAACTGCCGACCAAATAAATATTATCATTAATATCCACTGCTATTGATTTATCATAATTTTGTGGTCTGTCAGGTATTGATCTTGCCCAGATAAAATTTCCAGCTGAATCTAGCTTTAGTATAAATCCAGCAGTGTTTGAAGATGACAAGTTATAAACTGATGGCCCTGGATCAAAATCTACTGTATACCTGTAACTGCCTGAAATAAGAATATTGCCTGAATGGTCAATCGTCAATGTGGTTCCAATATCAAGAGTTCCACTACCAGCTGATTTCGCCCATTCTGCGTAAAGACTTTGCGCTTTTGCACCCAGAACAGAAAAACAAAAAAAAGATAGAAATATAAGCTTTAGATTTCTCATTTAAAAATCTTTAAATTAAGTTTCAAAGGTAAAGAAATTAATCAAAATGATTAGCTATATAATTGATGAAAAAAAACACAAGACCCTAGTTGAAGGCTTTTGATTTTAACATTTTTAAATGTCAATCTGTCAAGAATTTTCTTTCATGCTACTTGAAATTGCCAGGAATTTAAGTTTTATATAAGTTACAATTAAAACAACTATTTAGACAGCAATCTCTTTGACGAAGTAGAAGAAAAACATGAAGGAAAGGTTAGAAATTATTTGATTGGGAAATTAGATTACAGTAGCTTAACAAATTGAGGAATTTTAGAGAATGATCGTTTCTCTTTAATTTTATTCAATTAAGGGAATAAAGTCTTTGCTATGGACAAAAAAAGCCCTGATGATAATTCGTCAGGGCTTTTTAATTATATTATGTAAGCTGAAATTACTTTCCGCCTTCCATTTCAGATTTTAAAGCTGCTAATGCATCTAAATCACCTAATGTAGATTTTTCATTTCCAGCATTGTTAGCCTTCACTGAGCTAGAAGCACCACCTGATGATTTTCTTGCTCCACTACTCTTGGTAGTTGTTGGCTTATCTTCACCTTCTTCGAAAGTTCTTAAGTGAGATACTACAATTTTCTTAGCATCTTTATTAAATTCGATTACTTTGAAATCTAGTACTTCATCAACACCAGCAGATTCACCATCAGCTTTTCTTAGGTGTTTCTTAGGACAAACGCCTTCAACACCATATGGAAGAGATACAATAGTAATCTTATCTTTCTTCACGTCGATAATAGTTCCTTGGTGAGTAGTCCCTTCTGCGAAAGTTTCTTCAAATACATCCCATGGATTTTGCTCTAATTGTTTATGTCCTAAAGCAATTCTTCTATTATCTCTGTCTAACTCTAATACAGTCACATCCATATTGTCTCCTACTTTACAGAATTCAGATGGATGCTTGATTTTCTTAGACCATGATAAATCAGAAATATGGATTAAACCATCAACACCTTCTTCTAATTCTACAAATACTCCAAAGTTTGTGAAGTTACGTACAATAGCAGTGTGCTTAGATTCTACTGGATATTTAGTTTCAATATCTGCCCATGGATCTGGCATTAATTGCTTAATACCTAATGACATTTTTCTTTCTTCTCTATCTAAAGTTAAAACTTGAGCTTCAACCTCATCTCCAACTTTCAAGAAATCTTGAGCTGAACGTAAATGTTGTGACCAAGACATTTCTGACACGTGAATTAAACCTTCAACACCTTCAGAAATTTCAACAAATGCACCGTAATCAGCTAAAATTACAACTTTACCTTTTACAGTATCGCCTACATTCATTCCTTCGTCTAACTTATCCCACGGATGTGGTTGTAATTGTTTCAATCCAAGAGCAATTCTTTTCTTGTTATCATCAAAGTCAAGAATTACAACATTAATTTTTTCATCTAATGTTACAATCTCTTCTGGATGACCAACTCTACCCCATGATAGATCAGTAATATGAATTAAACCATCAACACCACCTAAATCGATAAACACACCGTAAGATGTAATGTTTTTAACTGTTCCTTCTAATACTTGTCCTTTTTCAAGACCACCGATAATTACTTTTTTCTGCTCTTCTAATTCAGCCTCAATAAGTGCTTTATGCGATACAACAACGTTTTTAAATTCGTGATTAATTTTAACCACTTTAAATTCCATGTTCTTTCCAACATAAACGTCATAATCTCTAATTGGCTTCACGTCAATTTGTGAACCTGGTAAGAATGCTTCTAAACCAAATACATCAACGATTAAACCACCTTTAGTTCTACATTTTACAAAACCAGTAATTACTTCACCTGTTTTAAGTACTTCATTTACTTTTTCCCAAGCTCTGTGAACTCTTGCAGTTCTGTGAGACAATACTAGTTGTCCATATTTATCTTCTAAAGCTTCAACGTAAACTTCTACAGAATCACCAATCGCCAAATCGGGGTTGTAACGGAATTCGTTAATTGCAATAACACCTTCTGATTTATACTTTACATTAATTACTGCTTCTTTGTCAGTTAACTGTATAACAGTTCCATCAACAACAGATTTTTCGATAATTGAGTTTAAAGAACCTTCATAAATATCATTTAATTCAGCAACTTTAGTTTCAGAGTATCCATCATTTTCGTATGCATACCAATCAAACTCAGCTTCTTCAACTGGTGCAGCAACCTCTTCAGTTACTTCTACAACTTCTTTTTTAGCAGCCACTTTTTTAGCCGGCTTTTCAGTTGTTTCTGCTACTTCTTTTTTAGCTTTTGGAGCTTTCTTTTCTTTTGGAGTTTCTACTTTTGCATCAGTAGTTTCTTCGACTTGAGGGCTTGTGTTTTCGACAGTTCCCTCTGTTTTTTTTGTTTCTTCAGCCATTTTGGCGTTTCAATTTGTATCTCAAATTGATCGGTGTTTTTAGAGTGTTAAAATTTACCAGCCGACCCCAGTTTTTCTTAAATTGAGTGCAAAGATATGACTTTTATTTGGAACTACAAACTTATACTTTCAGTTTAAACCAAAAGCTCGTTTATTTTCTAATTCATAAAATAGTTCATGAAAATTAATTTAAAGGCAGCCATTTCATAATTTGACCGTCTTAATATTAAATATTGTATCTTTGATATAGAATGAAGTTGATCATTACACTAATAATGCTAGCTACAGCTTTTGGTTATTCGCAAGAAATATGTGATAATGGATTTGACGACGACGACGACGGACTAATTGATCTTCAAGATCCGGAATGTCATTGTGGAGCAGGTATTATTGAAATTGAATTACCTACCGTCATACCAAATCCAAATTTTGATCTTTATTCATGTTGTCCTGCTACTGCACCTATATCAATTACTTGTTTAAACAATTGGGAAAACAGTAATTCGATTTGGAATATTTATGCTGAATATGTTAACTCCTGTAATTCTTGCGACAATGGTTCACCAAATTGGGACCCAATAGCGGATATTCCAAATGAATGTTTTAACCCGACACCAGATGGATTACTTTCACTAGCTTATTATGGAAATACTAATGAATATATTTATAATGACTTTGCCAGCGTTTGTTTAAATGCGCCCCTATCGCCTGGATTTAAGTATCGTGTTCAGTTCAATGCATTCAGGCCATATATTTTTCCTAAACCAGGCTTTAACAATATTAACAAAGGAGTTGTTGAAACAGGAATTTTCGGAACAACAGACTGTAACAATGTGCCTATGCTAAATTCTGGATGTCCAACCAACCCCTTTTGGACTCCGCTAGATGATATCTATGATAGTATTCCAATGGACAGTGAATGGCATCAATACAATTATTATTTTGAACCCAGTTCAGCCATCACTTCTTTCGGATTTGGTCCCACCTGTGGCGCAGGTTCACATATAGTAGATAATAAAAATACTGTTCATTTTTTTATGGATAGTGTTAGGTTGTTCTATGCACCTATTTTTACAATTACAATTACTGAAACTGGTAGTTTTTGTAATGAAAATCTAATGCTTAGCGCCTCAATAGATAGTAACTTCAATGGTACCTGGCAATGGTATAAGGATTCAGTAGCAATAGTTGGTGAAACCATAGATTCAATTGACATTACAAACCTTGGTCCAGGTAATTATACAGCTTTATATTTATTGAATGATAATTGCCAGGGGAAAACAATGAACATACCTGATTCAGAGTTCCCATTAACCAGTTTAGGAGCTCCTTTTGAAGATTGTCAAAATACCGAATACTTATATAATGGTGAATCCGTCTTGGACCCAACTTCATTGAATTACATTACTAATTTTAAGTGGAACTTTGGAAATGGACAAATTGCTTACAGTGAAGATACTTTATATGCATTTCCCTCAGCAGGCACCTATGATATTGAACTCGTTGCTTTTACCAATAAAGGTTGTACTGATACTGCTAACCATTCAATAATCATAAACCCGACACCAAATATTAGTTTTATTTCAGAAAACAATTGTTTGTATGATAGTATTGGCTTCACCAATACCAGCTCCATTATTTCTGGAAATATCACAGACATTATCTGGGATTTTGGAAACAATCTAACAAGCCAAAATTCAACCGAAAAAATTAAATTTACCAGTCCTGGAGATCATCCAATTGAGCTGAAAGCATTAACCAATCTGGGATGCACAGACTCCTTGGAGCAAGTTTTATTTGTTAATGCAGTACCGATTTCTAAGTTCACAGCAAACGATACCTGTATTGGTTTACCTGTATCCTTTAACAATCAATCTAGTATTTTACTAGGTGATATAAGTAACTATTTATGGGATTTTGGGAATACAATAACTTCATCAGCTAATTCACCAATTACATCATTTGATTCAAATGCGAGTTATTCTGTAGAGTTGATTACAATATCTGATTCAGGCTGCACAGATACTTCAAACCTATCCATTAATATTTATCCAAATCCTACGGCTAGCTTTAGCCAACTTACCTCTTGTCTTGAAACTACATTCAATAATACATCTTCAGTTAGTCCAGGAACAATTGTTTCATCAAATTGGAATTTTGGTGATAACATGACTTCCAATACAATATCTCCAACTCATAAATATGACATCTCAGGAAACTACTTAACCAACCTTTCAGTAGTCAGTAACTATGGCTGTATTCATGATACTAGTTTAATGATAAGTCCAAGTAGTAAAATAGATATTAGTTTTAGTACAAGCGCGACAAGCATTTGCTCTAATGATTGTATTGACTTAAATTTTGAAGCAATTCCTAATATAAAAAATGCTAAATATTATTGGAAATTTAGTAACGGTCAGGAATCATTTGAACCTTATCCTAACATTTGTTTAACGAACGACAATAATTATACAAACAATGTTGATGTGAGTCTTTACATTAATAATATTTCTGGTTGTGATGATACTTTGATTGCAAAAAACTATATTCAAGTTAGGCCGACACCAAAAGCAGAATTTACATTTTCACCGAAAGAAGTGACACTAAGTGAGCCAACTGTATATTTTCAAAACCATTCAGTTAATGCCGTTCACAATGAATGGAATTTTGGAGACAACTCACAATCAGAGCAACTAAACCCAATTCACACCTACCCAAATAAGGCCGCCCTGTACGGCACAACCTTAACCGTTTTCGATAGTTCTAAAACCTGTAAAGATCAATATAGATTGAATATTAAAATGATTGACGAAATTGTACTATATATTCCCAATGCATTCACACCGTTAACCGCTGGTAATAACGACATTTTTTTACCAGTAATTACAAGTGGGGTTAATATTTACAAATACAAACTTGAAATTTTTAATCGTTGGGGTGAACTTTTGTTTATTAGCTACAATCCAGAAATTGGTTGGGACGGAAGGTATAATGGAGAACCATTAAAACCTGGGGCTTATATTTGGAAAATAGACTTTATTGAAACTATGTCGGACAAAGCTCATGAGCTAAATGGTACCGTAATTCTTGTCAATTAAACTCCTTTCTTAAATATTGAACAGTATCACTTTTTGTTGTCTTATGAGCACATATTTTTTCAGGTGTTCCTTCAATTAAAATTTCACCACCGTACTTCCCACCCTCTGGTCCAATATCAATAATATAATCTGCCACTTTAATGATATCCATATTGTGCTCAATCACCAAAACAGTATTACCCTCATCAGCCAATCTTTTTAGTACATTCAATAACATTTTAATATCTTCAAAATGCAGCCCAGTTGAGGGTTCATCTAAAATATAGATAGTATTTCCGGTTGATTTTTTAGATAATTCGGTCGCTAATTTAATTCTTTGCGCCTCTCCTCCACTAATCGTAGTAGACGGTTGTCCAATTTTAATATACCCAAGCCCTACGGATAATAATGTTTCAAGTTTTCTTCTAATTTTTGGAATGCCATCAAAAAATTGTGTGGCATCATCAATTGTCATTTCTAAAATATCATTGATGTTTTTGCCTTTGTATCTTACTTCAAGCGTTTCTCTATTGTAGCGCTTACCTTGGCACTCTTCACACTCAACATAAACATCAGGTAAAAAATTCATTTCTATTAAACGTAAACCACCACCTCTACAGGCCTCACATCTTCCTCCTTTTACATTAAAGCTAAACCTACCTGCTTTATATCCTCTAATTTTTGATTCTCCAATTTCAGCAAATAAATTTCGAATGTCACCAAAAATCCCTGTATATGTCGCAGGATTTGAACGAGGTGTTCTGCCAATAGGCGCTTGATCAATATCAATGACCTTATCCAAGTAATCCAGCCCTTTAATTTTTTTATATGGCAATGGCTTTTTAACTCCATTATATATATGTGCATTAAGTATAGGATAAAGTGTATGATTAATCAAGGAGGATTTGCCACTACCTGATACTCCAGTTACGCACGTAAAGGTGCCCAATGGAATCTTTAAATCCACATTTTTCAAATTATGACCTGTGGCGCCTATCAATTCCAGCTTTTTACCATTTCCTTTTCGCCGTTTTTTAGGCATTTCAATTTTCAAGTCACCATTTAAATATGCAGCAGTTGTACTACCACTAGACTTTAACGCAGCAATTGTGGACGCTTGAGTTATTTCTCCTCCATGAACACCTGCTTTTGGTCCTATGTCTACAATAAAGTCCGATTCTTCCATCATTTCCTTATCGTGCTCTACAACAATAATAGAATTCCCTACATCCCTTAAACGTTTTAAGGAATTAATTAGTCTTGAATTATCCCTTTGATGCAAACCAATACTTGGCTCATCTAAAATATAAAGCACGTTCATTAGCTCCGATCCAATCTGAGTAGCCAATCGAATACGCTGAGCCTCTCCTCCACTTAACGTTTTAGACGATCGGTTAAGATTTAAATAATACAAGCCAACATCTATTAAAAATTGAAGTCTATTATTTATCTCTTTTAAGATTTCCTTTCCTATTTTAAGTTGTTTTTCGTTCAAACGATCTGCTAATCCACTAAACCACTTATGTAAATCAACAATATCCCAGCTAGCTAGTTCTCCAATATTTTCACCATCCACTTTAAAGAAACCAGCTTCTTTATTCAGCCTAGTTCCTTCACAAACATCACATGTAATTTGATTTGTAAAACTATCAGCCCAGCGTTTTACACCGGCAGATGGATTCTCTTCAGCATGTCGTAAAATAAAGTTTGTGATCCCTTCGAAATCAATTGTTTTAGATTCATCTCCTATTTTTAAAACTTCTTCAAAACCAAAGAGTAGTTTTTGAATCAAACTGTTATCAATTACTGAAATTTTGTCGGTGACTTTATGGCCATTAGATTCTAGAATAATTTGGACTTGTGCGCCGATCCAATCATTTTTTAATTTTCCAAGAGGGACAATTCCACCCTCTTTAATGCTTTTATTATCGTTAGGTATTACTTTCTTAATATCAACTTCAGAAATTGTACCTAACCCATTGCAACGTTTGCAGGCACCATATGGCGAATTGAATGAAAATAAATTCGGTTCAGGTTCAACATAAGATATACCAGTAGTTGGACACATTAAAAACCGGCTAAACTGTGCTAATTCGCCCGTCTCAAAATCAATAATTTGCATTACGTCTTGTCCATACTTTAATGCCAGTTTTACTGCATCCGAAATTCTTTGAAAATCATTTTTAGAAATCTGGATTCGGTCAATCACAATTTCTATATCATGAATCTTATAACGATCTAGTCGCATATTGGGAGTAATATCAACTATCTCACCGTCTATACGTACCTTAGAATAACCTATTTTTTGTATTTGCTCAAATAATTCTCTATAATGTCCCTTACGCCCTTTAACTTTAGGCGCTAACAAAACTACTTTTCGTCCATCAAATTTATCTAGAATTACTTCTACTATTTGGTGATCAGTATATTTCACCATTTTTTCACCAGTATTATATGAGTAAGCCTCTCCAACACGAGCAAAAAGTAATCTTAAAAAATCGTATATTTCGGTAACAGTGCCAACTGTTGATCTTGGGCTACGGTTCACTGTTTTCTGTTCAATAGAAATGACCGGACTCAATCCCAATATTTCATCCACATCTGGTCTTTCTAAACCACCTAAAAATTGACGGGCATAAGCTGAAAATGTTTCTAAATAACGTCTTTGACCTTCAGCGAAAATAGTATCAAACGCCAATGAAGACTTACCACTTCCGCTTAACCCGGTAAACACTACCAATTTATTGCGTGGAATTTTTAAAGAAACATTCTTTAAATTGTGCACTTTTGCACCATATACTTCAATAAATTCTTCCTGTGAAACCGATTGATTTGACATTGACAATCTTAAATTTAATTAGATGCAAATATAACTGATTATAAGCAAACCTTTTTTAAAGAGAAGATAAAATATGAAGTCAAAAAAAACAATTAATTTTGGAACATGTTAATACAAGACATCACATCATATTTAGAGTCGCTTGCTCCATTATCAAGTCAGGAATCTTATGATAATTCGGGTTTAATTACAGGTCATCATCAAACAGAAGTGACCAATGCCCTTATTACATTAGATTGCATTGAAGACACCATTGACGAAGCCATGGAAAAAGGGTGTAATCTTATTATAGCGCACCACCCCATTGTTTTTAAAGGAATAAAACGATTGAATGGAAAAAATTATGTGGAGCGAACCATCATTAAGGCTATTAAAAATGACATAGCTATTTATGCTTGTCATACCAATTTGGATAATTATAAAGGTGGTGTGAATAAAAAAATTGGAGACCTATTAGAAATTTCAAACCCTAGTATCCTATCTCCCTCATCCTCAACCTTGGAAAAGCTATCAGTATTTGCCCCTACAACACATCAAGACATTGTAAAAACAGCATTATTTAAAGCAGGCGCTGGTGCTATTGGCAATTATACCAATTGCAGTTTTGTAAGTGATGGAAAAGGCAGCTTTCAAGCCAATGATTCAACGAATCCATTTGTAGGGAATAAAAATGAAATTCATATTGAACCCGAAGTTAAAATTGAGGTCATTCTAAGCACTCACAAACGATCACAGATATTGAAGGCAATGCTAAATGCTCATCCATACGAGAGTGTCGCTTACGACCTGTTCCCTCTCTTGAATCAGAATAATGATGAAGGGGCTGGTATGTATGGCACATTGAAAGATCCTTTGTCAGCTCATGCTTTTTTAACTCAGTTAAAAAAAGTGTTCAAATGTGAAATAATTAAACATACTAATTTTCATACAGACGTCATTAAAACAGTAGCATGGTGTGGTGGATCTGGAAGTTTTTTACTCGGCGCAGCTAAAGCCGTAAAAGCTGACATTTTTATTACCGGAGATTTTAAATACCATGAGTTTTTTGATGCCGAAAATCAAATTATTATAGCAGATATTGGTCATTTTGAAAGTGAACAATTCACAATTGACTTAATTGGTGACATTTTATCGAAAAAATTTACTAAATTTGCACCCTATTTAACGGACCGAAGCACGAACCCGGTAAACTATTTTTAATAACAAGATGGCGAAAAAAAATACAGAAAGCGTAGTTACAGAAAAATTAAACGCACTCTACAACTTGCAAGTTATTGATTCTTCAATTGATAAGATCAGAACTGTAAGAGGTGAATTACCTTTAGAAGTTGAAGAGTTAGCAGGTGAAGTTGAAGGTTTAGCAACAAGAGCCGAAAATCTTCAAAACGAATTAACTGAATTAGAAACTGAAATTTCAGACAAAAAAAATGCCATTACTGATTCTCAAGCTGCTATAAAAAAATATAGCGAGCAACAAAAAAATGTTAGAAATAACAGAGAATACGATTCACTATCGAAAGAAATTGAATTTCAAGGATTGGAAATTGAACTAGCTGAAAAGAAAATTAAAGAAGCTAAATTTAAAATCGATTCTAAAAAAGAAGCGATTGAAGAAGCCAATTCTAAATTAACTGAAAGGCAAAGTGATTTAGAAATAAAGCAAAAAGAATTACAAGCTATTATTGACGAAACTGAAGCAGACGAAGATAAATTATCTAAAAAATCGGAGAAAGCTAAAAAAGACATTGAGCCTAGATTAGTAGCTGCTTACGAAAGATTAAGAAACAATGCGATTAATGGTTTAGCGGTGGTTTCTGTAGAAAGAAACTCATGTGGCGGATGTTTTAACGAAATTCCACCACAACGTCAGTTAGACATTAAAGCAAGAAAAGATATTATTGTATGTGAACACTGTGGACGAATCTTAATTGAGCCGCCTTCAGAAAACTAAACGATACCGAACAAAATTGCAAAGCCCATCAGTTTCAACTTGGTGGGCTTTTTTTATGTAATTACATTTGTTAAACTAATGACTTAGTTATTAATCTTTATATTTGTTTATTGGCACACCAAGCAAAATTTGTTTTGCAACTTTTAAGCCAAATTAAAGTATCAAAAAAATATACAATGAAAGTAAAACGATTGATTAAAATGCTCTTTTCAGTATTGATTATATTTAGTAATATCAGTTGTGACCAGATTACGAAAAATAAAGTGAGAACAGAAATTTCAACAAATGAAACTATCCAAGTTATAAATGATAATTTCATTCTTACTCATGTAGAAAATGCTGGTGCTGCTATGAGTCTAGGAGAAAACCTTAGTCCAAATTTAAAAATTATCGTCCTCCAGGTTTTACCTTTATTGGTTATGATATTTCTTTTCATCTATATTATCAAAGAAAAAAAGATGTCGAAGCTAAGTATGATTGGCATTTCGTTTATTATAGGAGGAGGAATTGGTAATATATACGACAGAATATTATATGATTCAGTCACCGATTTTATGTATATAGAATTTGGCGCATTTCATACAGGTATTTTCAATATGGCTGATGTCTCAGTTGTTATTGGTGTGCTTTTACTTCTTTTGAATTTAGTTCTATTAGAAATAAATAATTACCGATACAGAATCACCAGCTTTTAATGAAGATTGCTTCCTACACTTCGCATAATTATCGAATTTTTAGAATGACATGTGCTTATCATTACAATGCTATGATTAAATTATTACTTCTGTTTATTTTAACATTGATTGGTTTAAATGGACATGGACAGTCGGACACAAAGGAGTTGAACCTAAACAAATATTACTTTGATGTAACAGTATCTAGAGGTTTTTATAAGCCCATTAAAAAAGAAATTACCAACATTTTTGGTGCCGATACTACAGTAATAACAAGTGGTTACGAAGAATCTGGTTTTGGTTTAGAATCTAAAGTAGGTAATAATTGGTATTTCAATAAAGGCCCATTTTGTGGTGTAGTTAGTTTAACATGGCTCAGGGTTGGGTTTATATTTAGTGATGGTCTTTTTTTATATGCCTCACCCTTAAATATTGGATTAGGGCACCATTTTCAAGTCAGTAAGAAAGTTTCAATTGAACCCATGGTTCATGCGGGTGCGGTTTTTATAGTAGATGATATCATTGATTTAGATGGATTCGTTGACTATTTTGTGATGCCAGAACTAAGGTTTTATATTGACAACTTTACACTAGGACTTGAGTATACTAGTAGAAGAGCCTTGAGTTCAAAAAATGAAAGTTTAGCGGGACATTATCACTTTTTTGGTGCATCAATTGGAATCTCTTTTAATTTGTAATTTTTTTAAAATAAAAAGTTGACCGTTATTTTTTATATTTGAATTAAACAATCAAACTAACTAGAGTAAGATGTTCTCCGCTAAAGACATTGCCGAATATTATAATACAACCCAAGTTCATTATGAAAAATGGTGGAATCTTAAAAAAGGCCTCTCTTTACACTATGGTATTTGGGACGAAAACACCAAAAATTTTACAGATTCTCTGATCAATACTAATCGGATCCTCATGGAATTAAGTAAAATTTCTAATACAGATAAAGTTTTAGATGCAGGATGTGGTGTTGGAGGCGCCACAATTTTTTTAAATGATCAGAAGAACGCAGAAGTTATTGGCATTACCTTAAGTGAAAAACAACTGAAATTTGCCAACGAAATAGCGGAACAGAGAAAGATTGATCATAAAGTGAAATTTAAGCTAATGGATTACACCCAAACCTCATTTGAATCTGAATCATTTGATGTAATATGGGCATGTGAGAGTATATCGTCAGCGGCTGACAAACTGCTTTTTATTGAAGAAGCCTACCGTTTATTAAAAAAAGGAGGACGTCTTATTATGAGTGATTTCTTTATCTCAAATCAAGATCAGAATGATCCACATTCATGGATAAAAAAATGGAGTGACACTTGGGGTGTTTCCCTTGAAACAAATGACTTTTTTATAAATAATTTGAAAAACAAGGGATTTACAACGATCAATACATTTGATTACACATCTAAAATAAATAAAAGTGCTAAGCGAATGTACTATGCCTCATTACTAGGAGCAGTGCCATCAGAATTGTATAATTTGTTTCACCCTAATGTATCTCGTTTTGCTAAGACACATTATAAAACTGGTTACTATCAATATAAAGCATTAAAAGCAAACTTATGGCAATATCAAATCGTCTTGGCTGTGAAATAAGGATACCAGTAAACAATAAATTAATGGTTTAAGGCAAATTTCTGTTTCAAAACACTTCAATAATGGTCAAATCATTATTAATACTATTGCTTATTGTCCATACACCTGCGAACTGCTTCACGCGAGTAAAGGATGAGAGAGCCAACAACCTATCGATTCAATCAGGCTTTATGATTGACCGATACAATTCCATTGGTATGAGAACCTTTTTGAATATCAAAAGGATTTAAAAGAGAATTGGCAATTCGGAATATCATATGACCATTCACATCATGTTGGACATTTTACGACAAGTTTTTACGACTACACAACTAGTTTAAGCCAATTAAGTTTAAATGGCTATTATGAGTTAAACCTAATTAAGAATCGATTATTTTGGACTGCTGGGTTAGGAATTGGTGTATTACATTTATACTGGGAGGATAACAATAGGTTTGGAATCACAGTAAATACAAGTTTAACATTAAACTTTAGAATTACTAAAAGTAATTTATATCGAAACCTCTCCTCTACTTATACTTTTACCATCTAACAGAATTTACTATACCCCTTTAAAACTAGATTAATTCAAACATTTTTTTTCCACTTCCTTTTATCCTATTGGACTGAAGATGAAAATTTAGGGCAAAATTTTGGTTAAAATGTTAAAAACTTGTGATCATAGAAAAAATAAAATTTACAGCCCAAAAGTTCAACATAAATGCTTAATTTTAGTCAACTACTCAATACATTCATAATATATAATGAAAGTTGATTTTAAAATCATTGCATATGACAGTGAAGAATGGAAAAAGGCTGTTAATTTAAGAGAGGAAATACTCAGAAAACCTTTTGGATTTACTTTTACAGCTCAGGAATTAGAAGAAGAAAGAAAACACATTCAAATAATTGGATTGGTAAACTCTGAAATAATTGCCACAGCTGTATTAGTTCCAGAAAAACCTAATTTAAAAATGCAAAGGGTGGTTGTATTAGATCACCTGAGGAATTTGAATATAGGTTCAAAAATGATGAGTTTTTGTGAAGGCTATGCTAAAGAGGAAGGCTATGCAACAATATATTGCCACGCAAGAGACAGCGCTGTGAATTTTTATTCGAATAATAACTATTCAATTGAAGGAGATTTTTTTAATGAAGATGAGATTCCGCACTTAAAAATGAAGAAAACAATAACAACCCATTAATTCTCATAAGCATACATACATTACCACCAACAAAAATCTAAAACTATGAAAACAATTCTTTATTTAATTCTTGTGCTAATCACAACAAATATTAATGCTCAAGAAAGGATTACTTATCAAAAACCGCCACAAGAGATATTAGATTTAGTGGATGTGCCCAGGGCCCCTAGCATTTTTTTGGACGATAGTAAGACGCATATGATCATGCTATTTAGAGATGCTTATAAATCTATTGAAGAACTGTCGCAAGAAGAACTGAGATTAGGTGGTTTAAGAATAAATCCTAAAACAAATATTGGCAGCCGTGTCACCTACTTCAACAATATAAAAATTAATTATTTAAATAATAAAGGTGAGGTAATACAAGTAAAAGGATTACCAGAGAATCCAAAATTAACCAACTTTAAATGGTCTCCTGACCAAAGTAAATTAGCGCTAACCAATACTACTGAAAATGGTGTAGAAATTTGGGTTCTTGATGTTGTCAATGCTACAATCAAAAAATTAACTAACGCTAATATTAATTCTAATATAGGTGATGTAATTAATTGGTTTGAAGATGGCAAATCCATATTAGTAAAAACAATTCCGAACAACAAGAAACCTTTAATCGATACAAAAACAGCTGTACCAGTTGGCCCAACAATTTCTGTAAATGATGGTAAAAAGGCTCAAAATAGAACCTATCAAGATTTATTAAAAAATAAGAATGATGAACATAATTTTGAACAGCTTGCCCTTTCCGAATTATACAAAGTATCACTTGATGGAAAAAAAGAAAAATGGTTAAGCACAGACATTTATACTTCTATTAGCTTCTCTCCAGATGGCAATTATGTATTAGTCAATACAGTTGGTAAACCTTTTTCGTATTTGGTCCCTTATCGACGTTTTCCCTTAAAAACCGTTGTTTATTCAAAAGAAGGTAAAAAAATAGAAACTGTTAACGAAGTGCCATTAATCGAAGACCTCCCAAAAGGTTTTATGGCAGTTAAAACGGGTAAAAGAAGTTTTAGATGGAGAAGTGACAAGCCTTCAGTACTAGTGTATGTAATGGCTTTAGATGATGGTGACCCTGAAAAGAAAGTAGATTTTAGAGATGAATTGTTTGAATTAGCACCTCCATTTAAGTCTGGAGATAAAAGCATTTTAAAAACCATTGGACGATTTTATGATATTGAGTGGGGCAATAATTCAATTGCAATTGCTCATGATTACTGGTGGAATACTAGAAATACTAAATCTTACATCTTTAATCCATCTGATGCTTCAGTAGAACCAATCAAAATTATTGATCGAAATTATCAGGATAGATATAGCGACCCTGGCTCATTTGTTACCGAAAGGAATGAAATGGGAAGTTCAGTGTTGACTTTAATTAGTGGAAATGCTTTCCTTATTGGTGATGGATTCAGTGACAAAGGACAATTTCCTTTTGTTGATGAACTTAATTTGAAAAGTAATAAAACGAAAAGAATCTATCAGTCATCTTATACAGATAAAATTGAAGACTTAAGAAACTATGATCCAAAAAAGGATGAATTAATGGTTAGAATTGAATCAGCTCAAGACTATCCAAACTACTATTTGCGAAATTTAAAAAATAATCAACTCACTCAACTCACTTCCTTTGCAAACCCTTTTATTAGTATTCAAAATATACATAAAGAAGTCATTAAATATAAACGAGAAGATGGTTTAGAGCTTTCAGGGACATTATACCTGCCCGCAGGTTATGACAAAAGTAGCAAAGAAAAGGTACCAATGATAATGTGGGCCTACCCTGCTGAATTTAAAGACAAGTCGAGTGCTAGCCAAAGCACAAAAAACCCAAATGAATTTACTTACCCTTATTATGGTTCAATGATTTATTGGGTGACGAGGGGATATGCTGTTTTAGATGATGCCTCTTTTCCAATAGTAGGAGAAGGAGATGATCAACCTAACGATTCCTTCAGAGAACAATTGGTTGCAAATGCAAAAGCTGCAATTGACGCTGTTGATAACTTAGGTTATATTGACAGAAATAAAGTAGCCGTTGGAGGACATAGTTATGGTGCTTTTATGGTTGCCAACTTATTGTCACATTCTGATTTATTTGCAGCAGGAATAGCCAGAAGTGGAGCCTATAATAGAACCCTAACTCCATTTGGATTTCAAAATGAAGAACGCAATTACTGGGAATCTCCAGAAGTTTACAATACAATGTCACCTTTTATGCATGCAGATAAAATGAAGCATCCATTATTACTTGTTCATGGAGAAGCAGATAATAATTCAGGCACCTACCCTATGCAAAGCGAACGTTATTTTAATGCTTTAAAGGGTCTAGGAGCAACTGTTCGCCTGGTCATGCTACCAAAAGAAAGTCATGGTTATAGATCCAAAGAAAGCATTCTTCATTTATTATGGGAACAGGATCAATGGCTAGAGAAATATGTTAAAAACAAGAAACCTATGGATACTAAAAACTAGACACTGCTAAATCTGTAAAAAACTAACTATCAATCAATTCATTGCGTGGCATTCGAATATTTCTATCCCTGCCTTATCAGACCATTGCAAATGTGGGTGACCTTTTAGTAATAATTTAGCATCATCAAGGCTATTGGCTTGAACTATAGAGTATCCTGAGGCCTCGGTACTTAAACTTACTTCTGAACCGTCTGGATTCATTCTGCACAAACCAGTCATTGGTGTGCCCAAATCGACTAAACGGCTACCCATTTTCTCTTTCCATGCCATCCAAGGTTTCATACCTTCTGCTTGTTCTTCTGGAGTGAAATTTGCCATCTGAGTTGTAGCTTCAGCTGGTGAATGATAAATCAGTAAAAAATTTTTCATAAATATCTTTTCAATAAAATTACGATTTTTTATTAAGTCAAAAAATAAAAGTTACTATTCACAATAGTATGATATAATAACTTAAAAAAGAAGCTATTATGTTAACTGACTAATATCATACTGTTTTTAAAATATTTAATGAACTAACATTATAATTTTGTTTTTAACACAATACTGAAATTATGAAAATAGCATCACTTTTAAAAGACAATATTTATAAAAATAATATGCCGGCAATTTCTGTTTTAATGGAAACTGAAAATACCAAGGAAATTCAAATTATAGAACTGAACAATGGGACTTATCAATCGGAGGATAGTAACCTTAAAATTGAACGATTCGAAACGGACTTTGATTCTGATATCAAAGTGATTCAAATAAATGGCTCTGACAAATCTGATAGTTCAGAGAAAAAAGAAGTTAGGGTGATTCGTCATATTGAATCTGACAACGATATAGAAGGTAATAGTATCAATATTGATAGCATTATTAGAAGTGTTACTGATGATCATTCAACAGAAAATGTATTTATTAAAAAATATGATGGTGAGCATGAAATTAATTCAGATGTTGAACTAAAAGTCATTAGAATTGATCATTCTCATGGATCAGAAAGTAAAGCCGCAAATGAGGAAATTAAAGTGATTCGTCATATTGAATCTGATGTAGATTTAGAAAGTCTAGGTATTAACATTGACAGCATGGTTAAAAGTATATCAGATGGTCATTCAACAGAAGATGTATTTATTAAAAAAGTGATGATAATGGATACAATAATTGAAGGTGATGGGTCTCATAGAATAATGACTGAAAATTTAAATGAAGACATACCGGATTTGACATTAGTAATTGTATCAGATATATACGAATCAGTTGAACAAGCAAGTAAAAAAAGTTTAAATCAACGCTCAAATGTAGACTTGAAATTATTTCCAAACCCTGCAAATAACTCTACACAAATACAATTTAATCTAGAAAATAAAGCATTAACTTCAATTCAAATAACTAACCTAAAAGGGCAGATTATTCAAGACATTCAACTTGGAGAAATTGTTGGTGTACATGCTGAAGACATTAACCTATCTAAGCTTTCCAAAGGCACTTATTTAATCCATATCAGAAGTGGAGAAGAAGTGTTTAGTCAAAAACTAGTTGTAGAATAATACTTAACATTTGTAAAAAATGCCTTCTTAACTCTAAGAGGGCTTTTTTGATTACTTATTCCCCTAATTCAGACTCAATACTAATTCTTAAATGCTTCAGTTTATATTCAAGCTGTTTGTAGTATTGTTTTATAAACAAGCGATTAGTATAAATTTTAAGAATGACGGACCTCACAATGTTTCTGTCTGATTCACTAATTTGAAGCGGATATTTGATGGCTTCAATTTTACCCGAACTACTAAATACAAAATTTGGTGCTAGAATGTTATTTAAAGTATTGAAATAACTTTTATGAAATTGCATTTCTTCATACTCTTCTTCAAACTTTCTTAATGTATTATAATCATATTCGTAAATTGAAATAATCTCCTGTCTTAACCTATCATTATCAACTAATTCTAAACCTTTAGATTTCAAAGTTGTATAACCGGCAATGTTTTGCGCATTAATAAAATCTCTTGTCAAATTAGAATAGTAGTCTCCTAATGAATCGCCTTCATAATTGAATCCTTGAATTATCTTGTTGAAAACTTTACAAGCACGCAAACCACCATCATGGCCCCTTACATTCGATTTAATATCAAAAAGATCTTTTGAGAGTCCCTTATTAATTTCCATCAATATTTTCTCCTCAGAAAAAGCATCTCGTTTGTAATCGTACCAGTTTTTAAGACCATAAGCAGAAACAACAGCAAAAAAAACAGATAAAAATTCGAATAGCAAGCGTTTACGCACAATTGATTTTACACCTCCTTTAAATCTATCCTTCAATCCCATAAAATAGTAATTTAAAAAATTTTGTTATAAGATAACGGTTTTTTAGTCACAGCAATCATTCTGAAAGATTTTGATTCAAACTTCACTAAATTGAAATACAAATTATTTAGCTGACTCCTCGACAATACTAATGAAAGGACTTTACATTCTATCACTGCAAATATTTCCAAATCATGTCTTTCAACTCTACCAAATTCTGCTGAGCCACGGAAGAAATAAATAAATAGGGAACATCAGGTAAATCCAATTCCATTTCTGCTTTTAACTCATCATCAAGCATATCGGATTTTGAAATAGCCAATAGTTTTGGTTTATCTAGTAGATCAGGATTAAAACGTTGGAGTTCGTTTACTAAAATTTCATATTCTTTTTTGATATCCTCAGCGTCAGCTGGCACTAAAAACAGTAATAGTGAATTTCGTTCAATATGACGCAAGAAACGTAAACCAAGTCCTTTACCTTCGTGTGCCCCTTCGATAATTCCGGGTATATCAGCCATAATAAATGACTGATGGTCACGGTACGAAACAATGCCTAAGTTAGGTGTTAATGTAGTAAAAGGATAGTTTGCAATTTCTGGTTTTGCAGCACTTAAAACGGATAACAAAGTTGATTTCCCTGCGTTTGGAAAACCAACTAACCCAACGTCAGCTAAAACTTTTAATTCCAATATAATCCAACCCTCACTTTCTGGGATACCAGGTTGCGCATAGCGTGGCGTCTGATTTACAGAAGTTTTAAAGTGTACATTGCCTAAGCCACCTTTTCCACCTTGCATCAAAATTCGCTCTTCACCATCTTCAGAAATTTCAAATAATACTTCACCAGTTTCAGCATCCTTGGCAATGGTTCCTAATGGTACCTCAACAATCTGATCTTCACCATCCTTTCCAGAACTTTGATTTTTACCTCCAGGATCACCATGTGTAGCCTTAATATGTTTTCGATATTTAAGAGGCAGTAGGGTCCATAATTGCTTATTACCTTTTAAAATTACATGTCCACCTCGTCCACCATCACCTCCAGCCGGACCACCTTTTGGAATATATTTTTCACGGCGCATATACATTGATCCTGGTCCACCTCTCCCCGATTTGCAATGTATTTTTACGTAATCAATAAAATTTGACATGTCTTTTATTTAAAAAAACACCTCCTGACCACACAGCCAGAAGGTGAAAATCGGCTTCAGCCGAAATGATATTAATTATATTATTTTGAGTTATCTATGGCATTAAACAAACGAGTTGTAATCTCGTCAACCGAACCTACTCCATCAATAGCAACATGTTTATCATCTTTCGAATAATAATCAGCCACCACTGCTGTTTGGTCATTGTAAACTGAAATTCTATTTCTTACAATACTCTCATCTGCATCATCTGCTCTTCCGCTATCCTTTGCTCTATTTAGTAGACGCTTTACCAATTCATCTTCGTCCACCGCTAAGGCTAGCATTAATTGAATGGTTGTATTCCTTTTAGATAAAAACGTCTCCAAAGCTTCAGCTTGAATAGTAGTTCTAGGAAAGCCATCAAAAATAAAGCCTTTAGCGTCTGGATTCTTTTCTACTTCACTCTCTAACATTTTAATCGTTACTTCATCTGGAACCAAATGGCCCTTGTCCATATAGCTTTTCGCTAATACCCCAAGCTCTGTTTCGCCTTTTATATTAGCTCTAAAAACGTCACCAGTTGATAAATGGTAAAGGTTATACTTCTCTACTAATCTGACTGCCTGTGTGCCTTTCCCTGCGCCTGGAGGTCCAAATAAAACAATATTCAACATGCTTTCTTCTTCTAATTTATATAAGTCTGTGAGGTTCCGACCCAATTGATTGTAATCAAGTCCAAAACCAACTACAAAGGTATTCGGAATTTCTAAACCGATATAGTCAATCTTAATATTTTTTTTGTAGACACTTGGTTTCAGTAATAATGTAGCCACAGAAAACGACTTCACTTTCAAAACCTTCAATTGGTTTGTCAGCATTTCAATAGTCTGTCCTGTATCCACTATATCCTCTACAATAATCACATCTCTTCCCATCAAGTCTGCTGGTAAGTCCGTAATTAATTTCACTTCATTTGATGATGAGATCCCTTTATAAGAAGCTAATTGGATGAATTTAATCTCACATTCTAGATCAATTCTTTTCAAAAGCTCAGAACCAAACATAAATGCACCTTTCAACACAATTAAAAATATTGGTTTCTGGCCAATAAAGTCTTTATTAATGTCTTTAGCTAAATGGCTAATGCACTCTACTATCTCTTCTTCTGAAATAAAAGGGCTAAAAAATTTATCCTGAAGCTTGATGGATTGGATCATCCCACAAAATTATTGATTTTGAGGACATATTTAGGAAAGAATGCGAAAATCAGCCAAACTCTTCTTATGACACAGAAAAGAAGATTCTATCCTATTCAAAATAAAAAAGTCATCTTATGTATGACTTTCCTTATAAGCAATAATAAACATACTTATCGGCAGCTAGAGACTTTTCCAGTCACAAATTCACGTTTACCGATAAAGCCATTTCTATTGGAATCCATTTTGAAAAAGCTTCTTGAAAAATTACGCTTTCTCAATTGTTTTTCATGGACAGTGCGTGTTTGCATTCTATAGCGATTATACTCCTTAGCACTTATTCGTTGATCACAATTTGTGTCGATAGTATTAAAAAGTTTAACCTGTTTTTTTAATCGAGACTGGGCATTAGCATTATTGAAGGCAATTAAGCATAAAACCAATGTTATTATTTTAATCGTTTTTCTTTTCATCATATTTAATTTAATAGTTTATTAGTATGACTCTCAATCAATCCAAAGGTTTAATCAAAATCGAATATAATTTTAATAACATCAATAAGATAAAAAAACAAGTTGCTTAATCATCTGTCAAACTGGCTTCTAAAAACATTTAGACCTGACATTATTACAGGGATACAAAATATTTCATGCTATTTTTTCTGATTTCTAAATACTTTTTGGAAATGGACTCCTTTTTGAGCTATTGACTTCAAACAAAGACACCATGAACATAGAACAATTCACATATAAAACCAGAGAAGTACTGCAAGATGTTCAAAACAAAATGCCTGCACTTGATCAACAAACCATTGAACCAGCGCACATATTAAAAAGCATCATAGCAGTTGACGATAATATTTTACCATTTATTGGCACTGAACTAAATGTCAACTGGAAATCCATTGAGCAAATTGTAGATAGACAAATAGCATCCTACCCTAAAGTAACAGGTGGACAGATGCACTTTTCGAGTAAAGCCAATGAAATTATTCAAAAAGCAACTAAGAATCTCAAGGAATTTGGAGATGAATTTATTTCCATTGAACTTTTATTGTACAGCTTTTTAGGCATCAACGATCCAATTGTCAGTGCGCTAAAAGATCAAAACATTAATAAAACCAATTTAAAAGCAGCCATTATGAAATTACGAAATGGAAATACTGTTAATTCTGCCTCAGCGGAAAATGAATATCAATCCCTTAACAAATTTGCACGAAACCTAAATGAGTTAGCGCAAAGCGGGAAGTTAGACCCCGTAATTGGTCGTGATGATGAAATTAGACGAGTACTCCAAATACTAACTAGACGAACAAAGAATAACCCAATTCTGATTGGTGAGCCGGGTGTTGGTAAAACAGCCATTGCCGAAGGCATTGCACATAGAATTATTTCAGGTGATGTACCAGAAAACCTAAAATCGAAACAAGTATTCTCGCTTGATATGGGCGCTTTAAT
>JBGCFR010000058.1:0-19206 GCA_045107045.1 Crocinitomicaceae bacterium | reverse complement strand
TACATTCCAAAATATATTGGCTTGAACAGTTGTGATATTAGTCGCTCCTAAACCTGTTGGATCTGGACAAAAAGGATCTGATGTAAATGAAAATGGACCAACCCATTGAGATACATCACCACCACCACAATCAGCTTGAACATAGTATTCGATAATAGCATCTGGAGTAATACCTGACACCAAAGCTGGATTACTGTTTACTGATACTTGTGTTCCTGACCCTAAAATAAATCCTGCAACACCCCATTCAATATTCCAATTTGTTTCAGTTCCATTAATATTCCAACCTAATTCATATACAAATGGATCAGTAGTTGGGTCAGCTGTTAAAGCATCTGGCTCTGGACAAACACATGCAGTTGTCATTGTAATTGGTCCAACCCATAATGATTGTAATTCAGGAGTAGACTGCGCATCACAAGTTTCTCTGATATACAAATGATAGTCAGTACATGATGTTAAATTCTGCGCATTCAATGCAGAAGAACCAGCTGTTGAATTATACAACATTGCTGCATCATCAATTGGTGTACCTACAGGTCCGTATTGAACTGTATAGCTTGGTTGTTGTCCTGGAACAGTACCACCACCTGAAGTCCAATTCAGAATAGCACTATTCGCTAAAGGATTAATCATTAGATTTGTTGGTTCAGGACACAATGGAAGTGTAGTGAAACAAATTGGTCCAACGTAGCACCCAGTGTTTTCAACTGCAATATAGTAGCAATAAGTAGTTTCTGGTAACAATCCTGGAATTGTATACGAAGTACCCTGTGCAGAATCAACATTAACAGATGTTCCTGATCCTAAAGCAAAACCATCTGGCCCATACTGGATGTCCCATCCTGGTTCAGTTCCATTTGCAATCCATGCAAGATATCCTTCATTAATACCTGGAACAAGACTAGAGTTAACTCCTCCAGCAATTGTAAAATCCAAGTACCAAGGAGTTGGTGCTGAAGACCAAAAATCTGACCATTCAATGAAATAAGTAGTACCACCAGTTACTGACAAGTTTACTACCGTAGACGCGAAATTCGATTGTCCAGGTCCCATAGTACAGTTGTCATCTGCATATCCAACTTGGTTTAATGATCCACAAGCCCCTGAATGAACATAAAGACGAGTATCAACACCACCACCGCAGGATCCAACTGACATTATACCATCACACAATGGTGTGAACTTATACCAGTCGGAATGAGTTCCTGAAGTTGAAGCACCATTTCCTGATGAGGCTCCGTCACTAACGTAAGACGCAGGAGTAACGTTTACAGCGTTTGCGCAGTCATCTCCCTGTGCAAAAGCTGTAACAGCTCCCATGAAAAACATTGTGAAAATAAAGTAAATTTTTCTCATAATAATTTTTTTATTAAATATAGTTTTAGCGAACTTACAAATAAAAAATTACCTGAGCAAGAATTTAGTTAAAAGAAAACCACTTTAGACTACTGTTATTTGAGGCAACTAAAAATAACTTTCCCATTTTTGTTGAAACACTTGTGAAATCTTTGGCATCAGTGTCTACAAACCATCCAGATTCTGTTGGAGAAAGGGGTTTGAAAGTACCATCACCATTTCCATACAAAAGAGCTCCTCTTCCACCGTCGTATCTAATTGTTTCTACTTCAGCAGCATAATTATTTCCAGCAGCTAGAACGTCTAAATTACCATCTTTATTGAAGTCATCAACCATAATTGAATTAACGGTAGAAAATTGGATTTCGGCTGGTAATGTTTTAACGTCGTATGAATTGCCTTTATTTAAAAGTATTGATGTTGAAAAATTGGTAGCGGAATAGTGGATGCTTGCATTTTCTAAATTCTCTTTCCCATATAGTTTTTCCATATTGGCTGTAGCAAATTGATCGTAATTTGCGAATTTTTGTGATATGAAAGGCATTTGTTCTGAACTGCACTGTCTGCCTCTTACAGGGTAGCAAACATCATTTTGATATTTGGCTAATACAATGTCATAGGTCCCAGAATTATCAAAATCATGACAGTATATCTCCAAGGGGTTCTTTTTAGATGGGTGAAATTTATTATTCCATCCTAAATTCCCTGCAATATAATCAGTTAACCCATCATTGTTAAAGTCTCCTTTTTCAATAGAATACCACCATCCAACATCTTTTGCAGTTCCTTTTTGGTCAGTTACATCTACAAATAAGCCGTCCTGGTTTTCTAAAAAAGTAATTGGCATCCATTCACCAACACATACAATATCCAAATCGCCGTCTTGATCAAAATCATCAAACAAACTGCTTGTTATTAATCCAGGTCCCATCAAGTCTTTCGAATTATTCGTAATATCCTTGAATACACCATTTCTATTTAGTAATAAGTAACTCCTAGGTCTAAATGGATAAAAACCTGGCGTCTGTCTACCAGCTAAAAATAGATCAATAAATCCGTCTCCATTAATGTCTCCAGCAGAAATAGACTGTCCTGAAGTCATCATTTTTGGTAACCGTGCACTGCTTTCATTCGTAAAACCGCCTTTGCCGTCATTAACATATAATTGATCATACAAACCTTTAGAATCAATGGAAACTTCATTTCCACCACTCACCACATATAGATCTAAATCACCATCATTGTCAATATCGATCATTAATGATTCCATTTCTTCAATATCTTTATTTTTTTTCCACGGACCATTCTTTTCCGTAAACTTTCCATTTTTGGACTGTATGTAAAGTTGGCCAGTGAAATACCTCGATCCAGACAAATAAAAGTCTTCTAGGCCGTCGTTATTGATATCTCCTTTCGATATAAATGGCCCAAGCTGAGACATCTTATTTGGAATCAGTACTTCTTTTTCAAAATCATTCACAGCAATTTCTTTATGAAGTATGGTTTTGTGTTCACTTGAAACATCTTTAAAAATTGGGTTGGTATTTATTTCTATTTTTTGGTCAGATATTGTTGATTTATTGTAATCAATAGTTAATGTTTGATTAGGCTTTACATTAGCCAAAAATGAATGTTTTCCATCAAGCCATTCAATTTCTATTGCAGCTATTTCTTTAGCTTCGCCTATCCCAAAATGTAATTTGGGGTCAACAGAGGAGATATATCCCCGAGTTGTTTGAAGTTCTTGATATTGAATTCCATTTTCAGTCTGAATTTTTATTTTGGTGCCAAGTCCACGAGTGTTTCCTTCTGGGCCAACCACTTTAATATTGATATAATTGTTCTGAGACTTTAATTCATTTTTCATTATAAAGGCAGTCTCTTCCATATTGTTTAGAGCAAGATCAATATCACCATCATTATCAAAATCTGCAAATCCAACACCACTTGAATTAATGGCAAAATCCATTTTCCAATCTTTCATTTTTTTATCAAAATGTAAATCGCCATTATTTTTATAAATATAATTTTGAATTTTCGTAGCTGGCATTAAATCTAACCTTTCTTGAATTGATGTTTGATTTCCTTCGGGAGTTTTCATGTATTGAATAAAGTCATTATCTCTTGTGTCTCTTTTGTAACCATTTGAAATGACTAAGTCTTTCAATCCGTCATTATCAAAATCAATAAATAAGGGTGCCCAACTCCAATCAGTTTTGGATATGCCGGCCAATTGCCCAATTTCCGAAAATGTACCATTGGCATTATTCAAATGGAGAGCATTAAACATATACTGGTAGTGGTAACCTACATTTACGGTGTTCCAAAAATTGATAGTACTCATACCTCCCATGTTCTTTTTAGATCTTACATGGTCTTCACTAGCCATATCTAAAGTAAAAATATCGGGATAAGTATCATTATTGAAATCGGCAATGTCATTTCCCATTGAATAGTTGGACATGTGTTTTAATTGCGCTTGCGATTCATCTGTAAATGTTCCATCACCATTATTAATGTATAAGTGATCGGGAGCCATATAGTCGTTCGAGATGTAAAGATCTTCATACCCATCATTGTTAAGATCAGCAACTGCAATGCCAAGACCATAGGCATGATTATAAAGTCCAGCTTTTTTTGTAATGTCAATAAATTTCCCATCAATATTTTCTAAAAGAACATCACCTGAAGGGCTCCCTTTTTTAATTAGATCTTGGATTGCACCAACAGTTTTTTTCTTACCAGTTGGGTCTTGATTCGGGTGATTCATAACGTACAGGTCTAAATCATTGTCATTGTCAAAATCAAAAAATGCCGAATGAGTGGTTCTTCGGTCGATATTGACACCGTATTCTGCACTTTTCTCCGAAAAAGTATTGTCTTTGTTGTTAATGAACAATAAATTTGCTTGCAATGGATCGCTTGGATTTTTGCCTGATCTTGCGACATAAATATCGACAAAACCATCACTATTTATGTCAACCATATTAACGCCAGTATGCCATCCTTCAGTGGCGTACTTTCCAATTGCATTTTCTGTAATGTCTTCGAATTGCAGATTTCCTTTATTCAGATATAACTTATCAGAAACTTGATTTCCTGAAAAATAGATATCATCCAGTCCATCATTGTTAATGTCTCCTATTGCTACACCACCACCATTATAAATGTATTCAAAATTGAATAGGTTGAATGCTTCTGTTTCTTCTACAGTATTTTTAAAATCTATGCCAGTCTCCTCTGCAGTAAGTTTTGTGAAAAACATTTCTTCTTTATTTTCAGATGACTCGTCTTTGGCTGAATCTTTCTTCTTTTTCTCAGAACCACAAGCTAAAATAAACAAGCTTAATAAGATAAATACGGGATTGTTAATTTTCATATTTTTTGACTTAAACACAACCCATAAAGATATAAAAAAACTTCGAATAGTCGTCATAGACAAATGAATATGCGTTCTATGAAACGTCTAAAAAAAAGCGCGAAGTTCCATTCCACCAGAATGAATGCTTTTTACATCTTCAGATTTTCGACCGTTATAATTGAAGTTCAGTTGTAAATTATTTGCAATTTTCCTTTGATAACTTAGACCCCAAACAAAGTTGAGACCGGGTTTTAATGCCTCTAATAATTCAAATGCAAGTGGTGTATTTACAGCGCCGGAATACTCAATAATATTGGCAGTTAAATTGGCTGAAAAACTGCCTTTCTTTTTCTGATTGATTCTAAGTTCACCGCCTAACTTAATAATCTCTGCTTTTTCATTTAAATCTGAATCATTTTCCTTTAATGCATATTCACCAATTGCTGCTAATCTTATTGCCGTATTTGGCTGATAGGCAAAATTTAAATTCCCAATTTGATTTTTGTAAAGAAAGTTTCTAGTTGGCGCATAATCACTAGTTGATGATCTACTTCCATCTAAATATTCAACTTTTAAATTGTAAAATTTCGATATATTCCATCTTAATTTTATAACATTCTGTTGCCTACTATTAGCGTCGAAACCACTTGTTAATAGGTTTTTTGAAGTACTAATTTGGAAGCTGTATTCAAGACCAAATATAGGATTTAATCTGTTGAAAAATAAGGTGTTTCTAAAACTTGACATGCTATTGATTAGACTGGTATCGGCAATCGAATAATCAAAAGGGTTGAGTGCTGAAAGGCCATTTTCATAATTGGTTTTTCTATTAATGTTATAGGTAGTTTGATTACTGAATAGAGCAAGAGTTTTGCGTATTCCTTTTTTATTACGCCAAATTCGTTCTGGCTTAATAAATAAAGTTTGAGAGAATTGATTGCCATATGTTCGAATGAATTCAGTGGTGGCAATATTGATTCGGATATATTCAGCTTGATCAGAAAATTGCGCAATCTCAAATTCTCCAATATCTTTTATATTATCATTGTTATAGTCAATCCATGTGTAAACACCTTGACCATTATTAACTTGGATATAAATAAAGTCTTTTTTTAATTCTAACCCTGAATTCAATTCGTAAAATACTCTGCTTGTTAAGGCACCTTTCCAAAAAAATAAATTTTGTTCTATTCTTCCCAAAATAGATTGTTCTGGATTTTGTGCTATTAGTGAACTATCAATAATATCTAATTGTCTGTAATTTAAATTAATTTTTAATTGATGGGCTTTGCTTTTGTTGAATTGACTTGATATACCGAATACATTTGCTTTAGCGATATGCTTCAATTTGGTACTGTCAGAAAGCCAGTCATGCCTCTGTTGATAGTATAATTCATGATAGTTCTTTGTGCTGTCTCCTGTTGAAATGAAGGATTTAATATCGTAGAATTGAAAAGAAGAGTTTACTAATTTATTTTCTTGAGTTATCAGATTACGCTCTAAAATGTCATTTAATCCAATTTTAAAGTGCTTAAACTTTTTAGTGAGTAAAGTTTTATGCCTGATATATGTTGAGTTTTCTTCTCCATCTGAAAGCAAGTAATTACCATCAAACTTTAACTGAATTGTTTTTTTATTGATATTAAGGTTTATATCGTTTTTCCAACCATTATAGTCATCTCCCCAGGTTAATTGATTTAATTTATATCGGATATTGGTTGTGTTATTACTATTGTAATTTAATGAAACAGCAGATAGATATTGATTGCCGACATAATTTTTTTGCCGAACATTCCAATCTCTATCAAATTCTGCTGAACGGAACCATTGAATAGGTGTAAAGTACTTGTCATTAAATTCAAAGTTTATATTTGAAGTAAGGGTTCTATTCTTTTGTCCAATTTTTTTTTGATTTTGGAACTCCCATTTAATGCCATAACCTGGATCATTGGACTTATCAAGCGTAGAAAAAGTATTTTGGTCATTTTTAGTATAAGCTAATTCTATTTTTGAGCTGGTATTGGTGTTTATTTGATAATTTCCTCCAACAGTAATCATTTGATTTTGCTTTGGTGGATTTAGTAATTGAATCGGTTCATAATTGCCTTGTGGAATATTATTCTTAGGCTGAATCCACTTATAAATTTTGCCATTGGCAGTGTATTTATCAATAATATAGTTTCCTTTGTTAGATCCAACTAGAGCAAAATTCGCACGATATTTTGCACTGTCTTTATTATTGGAAAATATCAATATGGAGTCTTCTGTTAAATAGTACTGTAAGTTATTTTCTGCGTATTCAAAAGGGTAAATACTACTAACTAATGCTTCACTAATATTGTCTCCAGCATTACTTAAAATTTGTTTTTGCTGAAAAGTCAGCCCCTGCTGGATTGGCTGGTTTTTGGCATCTTGTTCACTATAAATATTACCCCATAATTGAAAGTTTTTTGTTACAATTTCAGTATTATATGCGACTAAGCTCCTTGCATAATTTAAATCTGAATATTGAAATTCCACAATTATTCTTTTATCCTTTGTAATGAATTGATTGGCGGTAAATGTAATTTCTGCTCCATTGTAATCTATAATATAGTCGAAAGCCTGTCCACGTTTCATTAATACTCCATCAATATAAACACTTTCTGTTCCAGCAAGAATTATAATATTTTGTTCATTATTAGTTCCAAAAAGTCGGTATGGACCTTGACTACCTTCTACACCTTGAACAATATTTCTTGAAAATTTCCCACGTGAAAAAGCACCACTCAATTTATGGCTAACAACTGGATTTCCTTTGACGCCATCAATGCCATGTTTATAGTCTAGCGATAACCCTTGACTCCTTTTTTGGTAGTTAAGAAAGTAACCTTCTGGTTTTCTTAACCAGAAATCCCCTCCAGTTACTGAAAAGTCGTCATTATAGATTTGAAGGAACACCTGATCAAATTCTTGTAATTTTTGCGTATTTCCATCAGGTTGAAAAGGAATGTTGTCATCTGAAATAGAACCTTTTATAAAAAGGTTTGGTCCAATCTTTCCGTTTAACTGCAGGTTTAATGTGGATTGGAAAGATAAGTTTTGCGCATTACCAACAGATACACCACGCGAAATACTACCTTGTTTATTGAGTTGAGATCCCGAAAAAAAATCGAACTCATCATTAAATTCCTCAATTGCATAAAGCGAAGGCTTCAAAGTTGAATCAATATCGTTAAAAATAAGGGTGTCTGATTTGTGACTAAAGTTCCGGGTAAAATCAATTGGAATTTTAAAAAAATGAACACGAATTAAATCTTTTTTATTAAGACTAAGGTTGGTTAATATGATTTGCCCAGTTGCAGGAAATAATTCATATTTGCTTGTTTCAATTGTTATTCCATTTACTTTTAACTCAAAATTATATGTGTAAAAAGAGGTTGAATCTACTAGCAAAGTGTCACTTCCAGTATATTGAATAGTTTTGCTAATTTTATCCAGTTGTGAATAACTTAGTTTCATCAACAAGAATGAAGATAGTAAAATAAGGTATTTAAGGAAATACTTCAATTAGGTAGTTTTGTAATCAACGCAAATATAGAACCGAAATTACCTTATTCTTTTTAAATTGTGAGTTGGCTTTTCATTATTTAAAAATTAATACCTAATTAGAGGTTATGAAAATAACAGTTTTAACTGGAGCAGGAATTAGTGCAGAAAGTGGTTTGGGAACCTTCAGGGATTCAAATGGATTATGGGAACAGCATAAAATTGAGGATGTAGCAACGCCTTTGGCATGGGATAAAAATAAAAGTTTAGTACTTGAATTTTACAATCAACGCAGAAGAGAAGTCAGAAATGCTAAGCCAAACATAGGTCATGAATCATTAGTGGAATTAGAAATACATTTTGATGTTAACATTATAACTCAAAATATTGATGATTTACATGAACGTGCAGGCTCCAAAAATGTTTTGCATCTGCATGGTGAAATTTTCAAGGCTAAATCACATGAGTTTGATCAGAATTATAAGACTATTTTGGGTGACATTAATCTGGGTGATGTTAATGAAAAAGGAGTCCAATTGAGACCTCATGTTGTTTGGTTTGGTGAATCAGTGCCTGAAATGGATAAGGCAATTAAAATTATTGAATCATCTGATGTGCTTATTGTAATTGGTACGTCATTAAATGTATACCCTGCCGCAAACCTTATTTATTATTTAAAGGATGACTCACGAATTTTCCTAGTTGATCCTTCTGATGTCGAGGTAAATGTAAAATGCACTCACGTTAAATTGCCTGCTACCAAAGGTGTGCCTATTGTGATAAGAGATTTATTGTTAAAAAAATGAGTACAAAAACTAAATAGCATTTTAATAAAGTTATTTCGAATTTCAATTTAGGTCAATTGTAAATTATTAAAAATTGTATCAAACATACTTAACATGCTAATTGAATTGGAGACTTTTTTTAGTAATTGAATGGCTAATTACTTCTGCTGTACTTAGATTTTGAATCATCTTTAAGCGTTTGTTTTTGAGTATTTTAGTCTTGATTAATGTTGTTGGGTTGCAATTGGGAAATTTAGTTGCATTTGCTATGCTAGCTAATTTTAATCTAGTTTCCGATTGATTAAGTAAATAGAGTTGAGAGTTGCTATTCCATACAGTTTTTAATTGTCAATATTTAAATTATACAATTTTAGCAGTGCAATAGTGTTTCCTTTTTGATGTTGTGTTATTAAAGATAAATGATCATCTTTACATCTGAAAATCAAAATGAAGATTATGAAAAAAAATTTACTATCAATTATTGGAATTACTGCCAGTTTTAGCTTGTTTGCGCAACTGCCAGTAAGTACTATGCAAGAAAACAAAAATGTTATTCTTGAAGAATTCACAGGTATCTACTGTGGTTTTTGTCCTCAAGGACATGCTATTGGAAATACTTTAGCGGCTAACAACCCTGGAGATGTTGTTTTAATTAATATTCACGCTGGTGGGTATGCTAACCCTAATGGAGCTGATCCAGATTTTAGAACGCCTTTTGGAGCTGCAATTGACGGACAATCTAGTTTAGCAGGTTATCCTGCAGGTACAGTTAATAGACACCAATTTGTAGGTTTAGAGCAAAACACAAACGCTCCTGGTACTGCTATGGGTAGAGGTAACTGGGGAACAGCTGCAACTCAAGTTTTAGCGGAACCATCATACGTTAATGTAGCAACTGAAGGAACAATTGATTTTGTGACTAGATTATTAACTGTTAATGTTGAAGCACATTTTACAGGTGCTGCACCAGGATCAATGATGATGAATGTAGCATTACTTCAAGATAATATTGAAGGTCCACAATCTGGTTCTGCAGGTAACGCAAGTGCGGTATTGCCAAATGGTAATTATAATCACACACACATGTTAAGACACTTGTTAACTGGTCAATGGGGTGATCCTGTTACAACAACGACACAAGGAACTACATGGAGTCAAACATATACATATACTATTCCAGATGATTTAAATGGAATTGATTATGTGATGGGTAATTTCGAAATTGTAGCATTTATTGCTGAAGGTCAACAAGAAATTGTTACTGGAGCTTCTGGACCAATTGTATATTCAAATGTTCCTAATGATAATGCTACAGCTATTTCTGCTGTTGGGCCGCCTGCAATCTGTGAATTATCGGCTGGACTTCTTGTTAAAGTTAGAAATAATGGAGGAAATGATATTACTTCATTAGACTTTAGTTATGATGCAGTTGGACAAAACACTTCAACTTATAACTGGACTGGTAACATTCCAAGTTTTGGTGAAGGTGAAGTAATGTTACCTGCTATTGCAGTGCCAAATGGTGGTGGTGTTATGAATGCTACTATTACAATGGTTAATGGTGGTACTGATGCAGATCCATCTGATAACTCTACTACTTCGGCTCCACTTGCAATTTCTTCAACTGAAGCGACTGGTACTGTTTATGATTTTAACTTTACTCAAGACAGATATGGTTCTGAGACTACATGGGAAATAATTGATGAAAGTGCTGGAACTATTATGGCTTCTGGTGGACCTTACCAAGATTTGGCTGCTAATGGAGTATTGCTTCACGCAAGTCAAGTTACTCTACCAGCAACTGGTTGTTATGTAATTAAAGTTTATGACTCATACGGTGACGGAATTAATTCTGGTGCAGGATCAGGTAACTATACTTTAAAGAACCAAGGAAATGACTTAATCTTATTCAGTTCAGGTACATTTACTGATCAAGAATGGAAACCGTTTGATGTTGTTTCTTTAACACCAATTGGTTTAGGAATTGATGAGTCTTCAAATGTTTCTGAATTAGAAATTTATCCTAACCCTGTTACTAACATGGCAAACATTCAATTTAACTTGAATGATGCTAATAACGCAACGTTAACTGTTCGTAATATCTTAGGAGAAGTAATTTATACACAAAATGATTTAACTCAGGGAGCTAATATTATTAACCTTGATGTTACTAATTTTGCTGGAGGTATGTACTTCGCTACTATTAAAAGTGAATCTGCTTCTACTGCAACTAAGTTTACAGTTGCAAAGTAAGAAATAAGTAATTGATTATTGAAAGGGCTTGTGTAATTTACACAAGCCCTTTTTCGTTTTAATATATTTTCTTCTCTTGATTATTTTACTTGAAGATACTGACGGGCGGAGTGTATCCTTCTGAATAAATTAGGAATCTTCCTCCTCATTCTCACTATAGTTTCTAACAGTTCTTTTATGAGTACTTTGAAAAATAGTTCAAAAGACAAATAATAATAGTATCATAAATCAATTTTACGAAATGCTTGACTATATTTTATAATCCTTTTAGAATGGATTTGCTTTCAATTCTAATCTTGAATATTGATTAATCTGTATTCGCAACTTCCAAAATGAAAACCAATAGTATCTATCTCCCTGATGGGTAATTCATAGGTGTATAATTAGTTTAGTACCACTGAAAGTGAATTGAAGTTGCCTCACCTAATCACAAGGACTGCGATAGTTTCTTTTTACCCTTTAATAGATTAAAATTCTATTCCATAGAGCTTGTATTATCTAATGCAAAAAATGAATTGACATAAAAAAAGCGAGCTAAATGTTTAGCTCGCTTCAGTCTTTATTGAAAAAACTATTGTATCAATAGCTTTTTCGTCTCAATAGTATTTTTACCGTTTCTAATAGTGTAGAAATATATCCCTGATGTTAAGGCTTCAACATTTAATTTGTTATTTCCATTTTTAAACTCCGAACTAAGTACTTCTTTTCCACTGATGTCATAAATCAAAATTGATCCAAGATTACTAATGTTTTCAGCTTGTATGTTCAGGATATTTTGAGCAGGATTTGGAAAGATATCAATAGTAGGTGTTTTTGTAGTTTTCGTAGATAGGAAGTTATTATATTGTACATCTACTGAATCTAAAATTGCGCCACCATTTTCCATCACATAATAGCGGTATTTAACCATACCATTATTACCATAAGGTTTGTGATATGAATACAATATTCCTTCTTCTCCTGCTGGATAGTCATAATAATCTACTGCTACCCAGGGATTATAGGCAGAAACGGCCGTTTCAGAATAGCATTGTCCATTTAAGAGCGAAATTCCCCAGCAAAAATAATCTTTGGTTCCAGCTAACTCATCTACCCTTAAACGTTTAATGGTTAGATTTAAGTCGCTAGTTGAAACATTCTTGATAGTCAAATAATATTTCATTTCAAAGTCATCACCACTACCATATACAGTTGTGCCGGATATATCGGTTGTAGAACCTTCTTTGTATATTTCAATTCCCTGTGAAAAAGAAGAGGATAAAAATAAGATCGCAAGCGTTAAAGTGTAAATTCTTTTCATATAGCAAATATAAGCATTATTTAGGCTTTAAGAGAACAAAATCAATGCAATTTAGCGATCGCAATAAGATGTTTCATTCTTTTTGAATTTCAATTTTCTGGTGTCTTAACAAGTAGGGTTTATGTAAGAAAATTAAGATCAAATCATTGATTATTAGTATTTAAATTGTATTTAGTATTGGGCTTTGTTAATTTTGAATTTGATGTTGAGATTTCAATTATAGTAAAAGATGGGTGATTTATCTCAAACGGACTTTAATTTTGGAAAACAATAGTTCTTTTAAAATGGGTCATATTTTATTCATTAATTATTTTAAATTTGATTCTGATTTAGAATTTGGTATAGTTATTGAATTCGACTAAGTGAAAAATCAAGTTTAAATTTAAGACAATAAAAATGAAAAAAGTATTATTTATTTTATCAATAACAGCAACATTAGGATTCGCATTCAAAAGTGCCACAACTGATACAGATGGAGAAGGAAAAAAAGTGCCTTCGGTAATGATAAAAGATGTTGAAGGAAACGCCATAAATACTGGTGAACTATCTAATGATGGCAAACCAATTGTTATTTCTTTTTGGGCAACATGGTGTAAGCCTTGTAAATTGGAACTAAATACAATCAATGAATTATATCCTGATTGGCAAGACGAGACAGGTGTAAAGCTAATTGCAGTATCAATTGATAATGAAAGAACAAAAAACATGGTGAAGCCTTATATTAATTCGGCAGCATGGGATTATGATATTTGGATGGATGTGAATGGCGATTTTAAAAGAGCACTTGGCGTTAATAACGTTCCACATACTTTTTTAGTTGATAAAGATGGAATGATAGTTTACTCCCATAGTGGTTTCGTACCTGGTGATGAAGAGGCGTTATATGAACACATTCTAGAACTTGTTGACTAAGAAAATATGTTATACCCAAAGCAAAATCTATTAAAAAACGTAATCGCTTGCCTTAGCTTTTCATTTGCATTTTCAGTTTCTTATGCTCAAGGCAATTTTGGAGCACCAAATATAACAGGTAATGTAGAATCCATTTTTCAGTATTTACAAAATGATTCAACCATTAATGCCTTTGCACCTGAACAAAAAGGTGTTTTAAACTCATATGCAAATATTAATTATTCCTTAAGAAACTTTAAAGCAGGAGTAAGATTCGAAAGTTATTTACCTGGAATAGCCGGTTACCCCGCATTCTATAGTGGAACTGGTTTAGGGTATCGATTTGTTGAATATGATAATTCTCGTGTTTCTGTGACAGCTGGAAATTTCTTCGAGCAATTTGGTAGTGGATTAGCTTTTAGAGCATACGAAGAAAGAGCCATAGGTTTGGATAATGCCATGGATGGTGCAAGAATCAAATTTACCCCAACAAAAGGTGTAAACTTGAAAGCTGTTTATGGTAAAATGCGGTTTAATTTTGATGGAAGAGTTAACTTGTCTGACGGATTAGTCAGAGGTATTGATGGTGAGATTTCATTAAACGAAACCTTTAAGTCTTTAGCTGAAAAGAAATTAAAACTTTCTTTTGGAGGTAGTTTTGTCAGTAAATATCAAGGCGGAAGCAATGATACATTGAACTTACCAAAAAATGTAGCTAGTTATGGCGGTAGATTTGACGCGAAGTATGGTAACTGGTATTTGAATGGAGAATATATTCATAAAATTAATGACCCAACAGTTAATGCTGAACCGCAGCATAATTATGTGTTTAATACTGGTCATGGGGCCATACTTAATATGGGTTATTCTCAAAAAGGGTTGGCAGTTTTATTTTCTGCTAAATCAATAGACAATATGAACTATAGAGCTGACCGGACAGTGATAGGTAATCAGTTAATGATAGGGTTTTTACCTGCATTGACTAAACAGCACACTTACAATCTGGTCTCTACATTATATCCATACGCATCAGTACCCAATGGTGAGGTTGCTTATCAGTTAGATGTATTGTATAAAGTGCCTAGAAAATCAATGTTAGGCGGAAAGTATGGTATGGATATTAACTTAAATATTGCCGCCGCTTTTGATCCGATTCAAGAAGAAACTACTTTAGACTTTGAGGAATACAGAGTATCTTATCTAGGTAAGCCTTTTAATAGAAGTGATAGTATTTTTATATTCGATTTTAATGTTGAAATTAAAAAGAAATTATCTAAAAAATTCAAACTAACTACTTCATATTTTCATTTTGTCTTCAATAATAATGTAAATGAAGTCACTAAGGACGCGAAAGGATACATTGTATCGGATATTGTTGTACTAGATGGTGCTTATAAAATTAACAGAAAACATAGTATACGGACTGAACTTCAAGCATTGTTTACTAAAAAAGACAAAGGGAATTGGGGAACTGCGTTAATTGAATACACCATTTCTCCAGGCTGGTTTTTTGCTGTTATGGATCAATACAATTACGGTAATTCTGATGTTGATAAACGGCAACATTATTTGTTAGGATCATTCGGGTATACTTTTGATGCCTCTCGTTTTATCATGTCATATGGTAAGCAACGCGAAGGAATTGTATGTATTGGAGGGGTCTGTCGTCCAGTGCCAGCGACCAATGGATTGACATTTACATTTACAACAACTTTTTAATATTTAGACTATGAAAAAAATAGCTATTTTACTTATACTCACTTTAACCATATTTCAATTTTCATGTGATAAAGTAGAGCAACCAGGCATTCCGATTACAGAGCTTGATGTTACCTTATTTCCTGGTGATTTTTTCGACTATGTGGTACCAGTTTTTGATGAAAATACTAATACAGAACGAAATGTACTAATTGAAGATTTTACTGGTCATAAATGCACATTTTGTCCAGCAGCAAATACTGAAGCAGCGGCCATAGAAACAAACAATCCAGGTCGTGCTTTTGTCATTAGTATTCATGCTGCTCCAGGTCCTGGAGGGACTAGCCCTTTTCAAGCCGTAAGCCCAACGGGTGAAAAATTCACTACAGATTTTACAACCCCAGAAGGTAAGGAAATCGCTGAGCATTTGTCAGAGGTGCAAGGAGGTGTTGAAGGAAACCCAACAGGTGCAGTTAGTAGGGTTAAAAACGCTATTGGACAAGTTCTAATAAAAGCAAATACATGGGCAGATGCCACAGATACTATTTTGAACAATCCTTCTCTATTTCCATTGTTAGTTAATATTCAAGCTAAGTCAAATTATTACCCTGAAACGAACGGAATCTTTATTCATACTGAAGTTGATTTTTTAAAGGCAACTTCCGGAGAATATGCCATTGTAGTTTATGCTATACAAGATAAAATCATAGATTGGCAATTGAACGGCTCTGCTACAGAAGAAAACTATGAGCATCATAATGTTCATATTGGAAACGTTTTTGAAGGAGAATCTTTTGGACGTGTGTTGGTTAATGATGAAGTGAAAGCTGGAGAGAAATTTTATAATGATTTTTCTTACAAAATCCCTGAAGGTCTTGATGGAACGAAGATGCATTTCCAAATTTATGTTTATGATAAAGCAACGGAGGAAATCCTTCAAGTGATAGAGCATAGATTTTAACATATTTTGCCTTTTTTGTTAATCTGTGTGTTCTTCAATATCATAGGTCTATTTTTATGTTAAATTTTTAAAATTGTTGATAACTGCAGTTTTAGTATCGCAACATTTTAATGAACTATTCGTATATTTGAGAGAAACCCGTAAAACAATATAAAGCATGTTAGAACTGTGTAAGGAAATTCTCACTAAAGTTAGTTTTGACAAGTATCTATTTCAAAAAGAGTTAAATAAAGCACTTAAATGGGTTGGTAATCCAGAAGAAGTAGAAAAGTTAAAGACTTGGTGTGTGGGAAAGTTTGGGAAGTTATATCCCGACGTGGTTAAATTAGCTTTTGCAAAAAAAGCAATTCAGTAAATTAATTAATTTGTCAGAATACTTATTTACAAATAAGTATTCTGACTTAAATACTTCTTGACATAGTCAGTTACACCTTCCTCTAAAGAATAAAATGGAGTTTTATAACCAGCCTCAATCAATTTTGACATATTCGCTTCAGTAAAATATTGATATTTATCTCTAATATCTATTGGTGTATCTACAAAGCCTATATTTTCTTCTTTGTTAAGTGCCGCAAACGTGGCTTTAGTTAAATCTAAAAATGTCCGTGCGTTTCCAGTACCTAAATTATACAAACCACTTGTCGGTTGTTTGTTCATAAGAAATAGGCAAACTTTGGCTACATCTTTTACATATACAAAATCTCTTAATTGCTCGCCATCTTTATAGTCAGGATTGTGAGACTTAAACAAATTCATACCACCCGTTTTATTTATTTGGTTAAAGGCATGAAATATGACAGACGCCATTCTTCCTTTGTGATATTCATTCGGACCATATACATTAAAGAATTTGAGTCCCGCCCAAAATGGTGGAGTGTTCTCCTGTTTCAATGCCCATTTATCAAAATCATTCTTTGAATCTCCGTAAGGGTTTAGTGGTTTAAGTTTATCAACTATTGCATGATCATCATTAAACCCTTGATCACCTATTCCATAAGTGGCGCCACTACTAGCGTATACCAATGGAATTTTGTTTTTGCTGCAAAATTCCCACATGGACTTGGAGTAGTTTAAATTTAATTCATCAAATATAGAAATGTCAAATTCTGTAGTATCTGTTCTTGCACCCAAATGAAATACAAAATCTATTTCGCTTCCATAGTCTACAATCCATTTAAAAAAGTCTTGTCTTGGAACTTTAGCTAAAATTGTTTTTCCCTCAAGGTTTTTATCCTTTTCAGTTTTTGAGAAATCATCAACTACAACAATGTTATGAATTCCAATTTTATTGAGTTCACTCACCAAACAAGATGAAATGAAGCCTGCAGCTCCTGTTACTACAATCATACTGATCTTTTTTTACGACAAATTGTCATATATTTAACAAAGGTAAGGTATTTGATAATTTAGATGGACACTAGGTGTTAAATTATTTAAACACCACTTATTGGTGTCGAAATAATTAATAAATTTGAAATTAAACTAAAAAACCATTCAATATGAACGATAATAATTATGAAATAATAGATAGTGAATTTAATATAGCGGATTTATCTCGCTCTTTTTTCGCAAATGTCTATAAATATATGTTTTTAGCATTAACTCTATCAGGTTTAGTTGCGTATTTTGCAGCACAATCTGGTCTTTACTTAAACTTAGCATATACAGAAACAGGAATGTCACCTATAGGTTATATTATTATGTTCGCTCCATTAGGATTAGTGCTATTGATTCAATACAGATATCAGAAAATGCAATTTATGTCTGTCATGGGCTTATTTTTGCTTTACTCAGCTTTGATCGGACTTAGTTTGAGTTTTATATTTTATATATATACCTCTTCTTCTATTGTAATGACCTTTTTAGTCACTGGAGGAACATTTGGTGTCATGGCTTTGCTTGGGTATACAACAAAAACAGATTTGAGTAAAATGGGAAGTCTTTTATATATGGCTTTTATAGGAATTTTTATTGCAGGATTAGTGAATATGATTTTAGGAAGTGAGATGCTAAGTTATATCATTTCTGGAATTGGTATTATTGTTTTTACTGGCTTAACTGCATATAAAATGCAAGAATTAAAAGCTATATCAGTTCAAACTGGTTTGAGCACTGATCAAAGAAAAAAAGAGGAATTAATGGGTGGATTGATATTATATATTCTGTTCATCAATTTATTTATGTCTCTATTACGATTTTTAGGAGATAGATCATAAAATAGATACAATAAATGGGAAACGAAGGATTAGGAGTTGGGACGGTATATTTTATACCAATGGTCATAGGTTTTATATTTATGGGCATCAGTTGGTTTGTAAGTAACCGACTAAAGTCGAAGTTTAATAAATATTCAAAAGAACGATTAAATATTGGCCTTACAGGTAAGCAAATTGCTAAAAAAATGCTTGAACAACATGGCATTCGTGATGTTCAAGTCCTCAATGTCAAAGGGCAATTGACGGATCATTATAATCCAACAAATAAAACTGTAAACTTGTCTGATTCAGTTTACAGTAGCGTAAGTGTAGCGGCAACAGCTGTTTCAGCTCATGAAGTAGGGCATGCTGTGCAACATGCTACAGCTTACAAATGGTTAGGTATCCGTTCTAAGTTAGTCCCATTTCAAAATATTAGTGGAAGAGTGCTAAATATAGTTGTTATGGCTATGATGATTGGCGGTTACTTTTTATATCAATTTATACCAGTTGAACTTTTTATTTATGTAATGATTGCCGGTAACGCAGTGATTACGGCTTTTGCATTAGTTACTTTACCTGTTGAATTTGATGCCAGTAATAGAGCATTGGCATGGATTGATCAAAATGGTATAACCAGTACACACGAGCACGATAAAGCAAAAGATGCATTAAAATGGGCTGCATTAACATATGTTGTAGCCGCATTAGCTTCACTGGTGAATTTACTATACTGGGTTTTTATTCTTTTGTCAAGAAGAGACTAGGTATTGCCAAAATATTGTGGAAAAGACAGGGTTTTATGCCCTGTCTTTTTTATTTTTGACAAAAATTACGTTCAATGACAGTTCAAGAATTTCAAGAAGACATTAAGC
>JBGCFR010000057.1:0-53315 GCA_045107045.1 Crocinitomicaceae bacterium | reverse complement strand
TTAAATCAGCACAAAGAGATGGCATTAAATAGAGATCATAATTCTAAGACTAGCAATTATACAGCAGATTCACATAGTTAATACTCCGTACTTCTAGCCTGCAGATATTACTTAGCAAACAATATTAACTACTTATCAAACGGTTACTATATTGATTGAATAATTGATTAGTTTTATATAATTCAGAATTTAATGATAATATCAAATAAAGATTATATGAAAAAGTGGGCAGTACTAATTACTTTTATTTTTTCATGTTCAACATTTGATGGATTTACTCAAGCAACTCACCAGGTTTCTCATACTAGCGGAATGGTAAATGTAGCCGGAATTGATGTGACGGTCACTAAGTCAGGCTGTAGAGACGTTTTATATTCCTACTGTCCGAGTGTAACAAGCCCATATCTTGTTGGTTTTACTTTATCCCCATCTTCAATATGTAATGGTACATATACCTTTCAGTTCTCTCCACCTATTGAATTATTAGCATTAAATTTTAGTGGAATTACAAATGTACCAGGACATATTGAAATTGTAACTCTTGACGTAAATGGAAGTCATTATCCAATTCCTAATGCCGGCAGTAATAATGTTTGTGATGATATGGCGGTTTTAGATGCTAATGGAAACATAGCTGGTTGTGATGGCTGCATAGAGTCAGGTTGGAAAGGAACTACCATAACAGGTCCGATTAGTGAGTTAAGCGTGAATGACAGTGTTTTAGTAGGATCACCATCAGGTACTGTATTTTCACTTTTTATCAGCAGTACACCAGCTAGCTTGCAAAATAATACTGCGCCTACTCTGCAAGCATTTCCAAACCCATTTGTTAATGAAATCAGATTTGATGCACCTTACAATGGGTTAATCAGTATAATGGATTCTAGGGGTAGCCTAATTTCAACTTTAAAAATTGGCAATGGACAACATAGTATTGATACAGAAAGTTTTGCCTCTGGATTGTATCTTGTTGAATTTTTGTTTGAGAATGGGAGAAAGGAGTTTCAAAAAATGATAAAGTTGTAGTCTTTTCGTTGCTAAACTATTTGAATGGATTCACTACTCATCTTTACATATGAGAGAGTTATGCTTTTAAAATATTTTTTAAATAGGTGATTGAAAAAGTAATTAGTTTTTAAATTCATTTGCCTCTCTCCACTACCCAAGTATTGAATTCATACCTATTCAGCCTTTTATTGTTGGCAATTCTACCCGAGGAAAATTCCTGAGTCTAACAACAGGTTTTTACCTATAAACTGCTACTATTCATTTAACTACATATATTTTAATTACATTGCAGTAGTATTTGGCTGAAATTAACCTCTGAAAATAATATTTATGTTCGAAATTAAAAATGCAACAAACTTTATTAAGGTTTTACTGAATAGCCCAAAAAGGAAGATTAGACAAATTATTTTACCGATCAGTATTCCACCTGCAATTTTGTTCTATTCATTGGTAGTGGGCTGGATTAATGAAGAGAATGTATTGGTTGAATTTTTTTCTAGTTTTCGAAAGCAGGAGATCAACTTTTATTCTGGCACTCCAAAGGGCTTTTACTATTCGATTGGCAAGGAGTTAAAAAAAACTAGTGAACGACTGGTGATAAAAAACGATTCAACAACTGGGAGTAATATGAATTACTTTAAGGTATTGGGAGATAAAAGATCATTTGGCATTGTACAAGAAGAAGTGCTAAATAGTGCCAATTTTTTGGATGAACATATCTCAATTATTAGTCCATTGTACATGGAAAGATTACATATATTATATCGAAAAGATGCCTTTGATTCATTTACAGGCCGTGATGCTCACCTAATGCTATCCACTAGCACTCCATTGTCTACACTTAATTTTATTGCTGAAAATCAAATTGGTACTGGCCCTATAGGTAGTGGCACACGGCAAGTGGCGAGCTATCTTTTAGACGAATTACAAAGTCAACGCGACTCAACTTTAGTTAGTGAAAATATACATTATGTTACCTTAGACTACGGATTGGAATTGCTAGAAAATGATTCGATACAAATATTTTTTGCCATGATTGGCGCCCCAATTAAGGATATATATGAGATACTAAAAACAAATGATGATATTGCCTTAGCTTCCCTTTCCCCTGGCCTAATTAGCGCAATTGCGAAGAATTCAGGAAATAACTATATGGTGTCAAATTTTGTGAACAAGTATGATATTGATGACCAAGCTATTTCTACACTGAGTACCTATAGTTATTTAATAGCAAATAATCATATTAGTAGCCTTGAAACAAGAAAATTGTTAGCCGCATTAAATTCACCTGAATTAAAAGATACATTAAGGAAAAACAGTATTTCTGATTCGACACAAACTTTTCAATTAGATGAACTAGATTATTACAATATTTACAGGAAGCAAGATTCTGAAGAAATTTACCAAAAAATTAAAGGATTGGGTATATTTATCTTGACCTTTATATCATCCATTCTAGGTGTTTTTACAGCATTAACCTGGCTGGTTTCTCTTTATAAAAAAAACAACTATTTTAAAAGAATAATGAATATTGTAAAGGATTCCATTTACGGGAATGATCAATCGAACAGTGTTGATGATTTTATTGCTGAGAATATACTAAACAAAATTGTATTAAATCTTAAAAAGAACGAAATTCATACAGAGGATGTAGTGGATCCTAGGGAAATGACTTTAAGTGAAATTAATAAATCTGCGAATGCCATCAATAAATTATTTAGTATGAGTAATAGTTTGCACACTGACTATGCAACTGGCGGAATTATTGATGAACACCATAAGTTTTTAAGTGAATTGTTAATGAGAACGCGTGACAGTTTAAGAAAAAAGCTGTTGCAACAATTAAACGAAATGATGGAAACTAAGTACCCAATTCAAAAATCAATTTTGATCGATTACTATACCAGAGGATATTTAGAGTTAGATGGCTATAAATTTTTAATTGCAAAAGTCAAATAGTGTTTTGGTAATGTTTTAAGAAAGCTTTTTTGATATAATTCATTGAATTAGGCCGACAAAACCTGAATGTTTGGATTAACATCTTGAGCGTGTTCGTAGCCTTCCTTCCACCATGCGGCCATTTGAGTAGGTTCAAACACCAAAGGAGTTTCTGTAATGACCCGAGGCAAATGAAAGAGTCGCAAAGCCACATTGTTTTGATTACTTTTAATTTTCCCGATTGAAATATCGTTATGATAAATTTGATCCATCATATGACTAAATACTTTCATAGCACTTCCAAATGGATTGGTTGCCGGTAAAGTGTTTCTTACAAGTTGTTGAGTTTCTAGCACTATGACATCAATTGAAGTGGCTCCTCTGTCTATTGCAGCTTGGATTGGTGTTGAGGCACTGAATCCGCCATCAGCATATTCAAATCCATTTTTTGTCAGTAGACTCATGAATGGTACATAATTAGCTGAGGCCCAAATCCAGTCTATGAAATCACGATAATCGTTCTCCAAATTACTTTTTAATTCCTTTTTAAGTGTAGTTAGATTAGACACAGTCACTACAATTTCCTTATTCATTTGTTTTATCGCTTTATAATCTTCAATTGATAAGGATTTTTGAATGAGTTTTCTCAAGTTTTTGCTTTCTCCAAAAGTCTTTTTGCGCATTAAAAAGGCACGTAAAGTATTAAAATGGTTAATTTTTATTTCAATTGATTCAACATTGTGTCGAATACTAAAAGGGTTGATATTGAAAATGCTACGCTGAGTACATGTTGTGAAGATTTCTTTTATCTCTTGTATTTTGCCTAAAGCAAGGTGACTCACGAGAAGTCCACCAGTGCTGGACCCGACATACAAATCATAATCGTTTCCACATCCATTTATTAGATATTCGGCTATACCACCTGCAAATGCCCCCTTACTCCCTCCTCCTGATATTACCAATGCTCTCATATTTATATAAATTAAAATTGAATGATATGGTTACAAGTTTTGAACAAAAGATAACCTCTTCTATTTGACTTTACCATACACTATAATATACGGAATTTTATATAAACCACCAAAACTATTTTACTAATCGTAAGTAGGTCGAAACGGATTAAATTTTGATTATTTTCATTCCACAAAGAACACTTATTGAAAGTGAAAGCAGCAATTTAACAAGGATTTAAAGGCATTTGTTGCAATATTTTATTACCTTACAATATGAAGACACGACACATAATAACAGTAATATTGGTATTTATTGTAACGATTTCAGTAAATGCACAAGGAGATGAAAATGGTAAAGTATCTTTTCGTAAAGATCGGAATTTTGGTGTTGGACTTACTCCAGTTTTAAACATTCAATCCAACAAGAATGATTTGGGAAGTAAAACAAGTACTTTAAATATAGGTGTGCTTGCTACTGGCACTCTTAATTTTAGAGAAAAACTGGTCGGACATATAGGTATAGGTTATGCGAATCAGTCTTTTAAAAGTAGCTATTCTTCGTTAAGTAATTATAAATCTAGTCGCAATGGAATTTTGGTTCAGACCGGGCTGTTTGCAACTCTTTTTTTAATTGAACTCAACAAGAAAAGTCAAATAGATTTTGCTGCTGGTTTAACAACTGTATTTAGATTGGGAAATGAAAAAGTAGATGGAGATGGTATTGTTGGAGGGCAAAAATATACGTATACTTCATTTGCCTTGGCTCCTGCCCTTAGAGGTGAGTGGTTTGTGACACCACATTTATCATTTCATTCGCAGGTTGGGCTATTCTTTTCTTTTTTGAGTGGAGATAATAATGGATTTTCTCAAAATGGTATTAATGTTAAAATCTTTCAAGTTCAAGACCTATTGGGCTCTGCAGGGTTTACATTTTATTTTTAACCCATTCCATCCGAAGGTTTATAGGCAATTTGCGTAGAAAAAATTCTTATAAGAAAAGGGCATCAGTCTATGACTGATGCCCTTTAGGCAAAAATTTATATCTTACTTAAACGACTTTTACGTTTACAGCGTTTAATCCTTTTTTTCCTTCTTGAAGTTCAAATTCAACTTGGTCACCATCTCTAATTTCATCAATTAATCCTGAAATGTGTACAAAGTGATCTTTGACTACTCCTTCTTCTTCGATAAATCCAAATCCTTTGGTTTCATTGAAAAACTTTACTGTTCCTTTATTCATATTATGTATTGTTATTATAGTTGGTGTTTTACAACTATGATGCCAAAGGTACTATAATTTAAAGTATTGATGAGTTTTATTTGCGTTTAGACAGTTTTAATCGAATTCTTGTCATTAAGTTAATTCTTAATTAAGATATATAATTCAATTTCTAGAATTAGTTACTCAAAATAAGTACCCTAACTTTAATCTCAATATTATTGCCTCAAAATCTCTAGTCTCTGTGAGTGAGCTTACTGGTGCCTCACCTAAATAACTTAGTGTTTTTTTGATTGTTCTTTTTACTCCCCTACCAGCTACTTCAGCTGAAATACTCATCCTTTTTGAAATAAAAATGCTCAATCCCAAATTTTGCTGAACTCCAAAATCTTTTATTTCAACAGAATTATCAATAAGTGACCCAGATGGCCCGTTTATGTATGTAAATTCTGTGTTTCCTTTATTTCTACCATAATAAACTTGAGTACCAGTATAAAGTCTAATCCAATTAGTTTTTGCTCCAAAAATAATACGTTTAGCCCCCATTAAAAAGGTGAAATATCTAAACTTGGCAGTGCTTGAAATAAGACTTGGTGTTAAATCAGACTCAGTAAAATCAAGCTCCGTGGTTATTTTTTTAGCTTCAAAACCAGAGGTGAATTGCCATTTCGGCTTTACTTTTCTTGAATAATTGAGTCCAAAAGTTGGGCTGTTTTTAAGGGGGGTAAAGGAGATCAGCTGATCAAAGCGAAATGGAGTAATACCAAACTCATTTTTATACTCAGGCTCTATTTGGCATATGGCAAACAGGTTCGTAAATGTGATGGCCCATACAAGCACACTTTTCTTATAATTTGTCAAAAAATTCATCACTATAAATTTATTTTGAGTAAAATTACTTGTATAGAGTCAAACTAATTCGATAACAATTAGAATTTTATGAGGAAATAAAAGTGAATAAAACTTTAACTTTTACCAAATTACACTCCAAATTGAATTGTTTTTTTAAATAAATATTGATGGGTACAGTGGTTGTATTTAAATTTTGAATTAGAAATGAGTTGCTCACCTATTCTGTGCCTTAACAAGCGGTAGACTTGTATAATTCAATAAGAATTAATTGAAGAACATTTTTTACTCTTGGCTTTAAAATCTATTTTACTCAATCAATTTAAACATTATAAACCAGCATATTAATTGCCCATTATTCACTCCTATTACCTCCAATTATATAAGTTCGATTTAGAGAAATGTACTCTTCAGACTTGTGGAATAATAATAAAAAAGCAATTTTTCTCCACAAGAAAATATGTTGCAATTATTAACTTCAAGACTTAAATAAGTGAATTTACTCTCTTTAAATATGTTTCAGAAAATATTAATAATAGTCGCTTTTATGATGTCATCAGTTATATCAGTAGGACAATGGATTGAAAGTGGAGTCAATAATAACAATCCTTGGGAGGTGGTTTTTGGGGTTTCTGTACCTCAAAGTAACGTGATTTGGGGAATTATTGAACATCAAAACTGGTCGCCGTTGATGACAAAATATATAAGAAGTGTGGATGGTGGTGTAACATGGACCTCTGGAGATATTGACACTTTAAGCACTTTTGCTTGTATTAAAATAAGAGCTTTAAGTGATTCGATTGCATTTGCCAGTACATTGACCTGGCCGCTGGAAGACAGTTCAAGAATTTATAGAACAGAAGATGGTGGCACTACTTGGCAATTTATTCCATCAGCCGTAAATGGCCTCAATGAAACCTGCATAGATTTTCATTTCTTTGATCAAAATAATGGTATGACTTATGGTGCTAAGATAAATGGCCCAATGACAATATATACAACAAATAATGGAGGTGTAAACTGGACCTCTGTGCCTGCAAATAATCTTCCTACAGCACTTACTAATGAAGGTATGTTGATTACGGGAGGGAATGGAACTCATGGTGCCGCAGGAAGCGAACTATGGTTTGGAACAACCAAAGGAAGGATATTTCATACTAATGATAATGGTTATACCTGGAATGCTACTATTCTCGATACTTTAGCGACAATTCATGGTGTGGCATTTAAAGACAATTTAAATGGAGTCGCTATATCATCATACACAGCATTGGCTAACAATTTAACTAGCAATAGGACCTGGATAACTTCTGATGGAGGTGTAACATGGACAGAACAGACGGGTATCATTAATTCTCCGAAATTTGGTATGTTGCAATACTTACCAGGTTCAGAAAATACTTATATTTCAACCTATGCAGGCCCTGGGCCATTAGGCACTTTAATTACTCAAGACGGTGGATTGACATGGAATGTTTTGGATAACAAAATTATTTATGGTGCTGATTTTATTAGTGAATTTGAAGGTTGGGGAGGCGGAAGAATGGTTGCTAACGATAAAGGACTCTATAAATGGACTGGAACCGAATTAAGCGTTCAGGATTATAGAAATAATGAATTAATAACTAGTCCGACATTGGCGAGCACCCATATTACTTTAAATACTGACAATATGAATATTGAAAGTGTGATGGTGTATAATATGAATGGACAAGGCATGAAACTTCCTATGGACGGGAATACTATTGACATTTCACGATTAGGGACTGGAACCTACCTGGTAGTGTTGAAGGACAATGACAAAACGTTAAAGAGAGGTCTGTTTGTGAAATTGTAAACAGAGCTATTTTATTATCAGTTTACTGACATAAGTGCTATGTTCGTTTGTCGTAACCTTAAGAAAAAAAACGCCTTTTGATAATGTTCTGGTGTTTAGACTAAAACTTTGCGTTAATTGGTTGAAACTGAATGAAAGGTGCATCTTGCCTACCCCATCATAGATTTTAACATCCGTAATATTATGAATGTCAGTGGTAATATTTACAATGTCATTTGCAGGATTAGGATAAACTGTAATTCTTTGTTTTAAAGTTTTCGAATCTAAACTCAAATCAATATTTTCCTGAATACATCCAGTTATAGAGTCCAAATTACTATAATGCAATGTTAGGTTATTAAAAAAGCAACTTAGCGCACCAGCTCCATTGATATCTGGATTGGCTCCTGGTGTATTAATAAGACCAAGGGATCCGATTCCTTCAATCCATTCAGTGTGTGCTGTTCCGGCTTGAATTGAATCAGATGCTGATAAATAAAAATGTCGGTAGGTATCACCGTCTATCAAAACTTCTGGGATAATTGAATCTACTGTAAAATAGCCTGCTGAATCAGGAAACGGACTTAGTGGGTTATAAACAGGCATAGAATCGCCGGGAACTAAAGAAAAATCATACAGTAAATACTCAAAATCATCTTTTCCAACACCTGTTAGTAGTAAAAAGACTTGCTTAGCTGCAGTGTCCTCACGTAACAAAAAATTTCGATTGATATAATGGAAGCCATCTAAGATATTATAAGTATATCCATTTACTATTGTGTCTGCGTCTGTATAGTAAACATTGGTAATACATCCAAAATAACAACTCGTGATGTGCCATTCATTAAACTGAGCTAGTAATGCTTTATAACTTTGTGCCCTAACATTCTCTGGTGTTAATAAATTTATCAATAATACAAAAATGATCAACTTTGTAAACTTCATACAGCAAATATACGGTCAATATGGATAAAGTCGAACAGTTTTAATAATTCTAAACTACAAGAGACTGTTTTTTAATGCTTTTGTAATTTTTAGTGGTTTTTTATAAGTTATTCCATTTTAGAAAAGCGGTAATGAAATGGTCTTTCTTTCTTATAGATACTGGTATTTTTATTCCATTCTTTAAATAAATAGCTCCCGATTTCTCGTATTTATCTATAAACTCTAAATTGACTAAGAATGATTGATGTGACCTAACAAAGTTAGCATTGGAAAGACGTTGTTCAAATTCTTTTAATGTTTTTGACACCACATATCTTTTATTATCAATACAATAAAATGTAGTATAGCCCTTATCAGATTCGCAATACATTAATTCGTTTAAATCAATGACCTGAAAGCTATCATGCAGCGATAATACTAGTTTCGAATGGTCATTACTCCAAACTGCCTTTACTGTTTCTAATTGTTTTTTCTGATCATCAACTGGCAAGTTGCTTACTTTATTTAATGCTATTTCAAGATCTTCTATATCAACAGGTTTTAAAAGATAATCAACAGCCCCAGCTTTAAGTGCTTTGAGCGCAAATTCTTCATAAGCTGTAATAAAAATGACCTTGAATGTGAGGTTTTCTGTTTCTTTAAGAAAATCAAAAGCATTACCATCTAATAAATTAATATCTAGAAATACCAATTCAGGCTTACATGCGTTGGCCACAATAACGGCATCTTTAACTGTTTCACATTCACCTACTACCGCCACATTAAAGTCTACAAGTTTAAGTAAACTCAACAAGCCTTTTCTGATATAGGCTTTATCTTCTATGACTAATGCTTTCATTAATTTTTGTGTAATTTATAAGGAATTTCTAAGGTGACAATTGTGCCATTTTCATTGTACTTTTGTCTATCCTCTATTTTGACAGAGCCTTGGATTTTAAAGTCTTTTGCTAGTATTTTTAGTCTTTCTGTTGTAATTGCAGTAGATAAAGATTTTTTATCCTTTCTTAGGATTTGTTTCTGGCTATTAATTCCAACCCCGTTGTCAATAATAGTACATGTCAATTTCTTATTGGAATAATCTAGTCGAATGTCAATATTTCTTTCTTCTTTATTATCCGAAAATGCATGTTCTATTGCGTTTTCAGCAAATGGCTGAATCAACATTGCTGGAATTTCAAATAAAGAAATGTCAATATTTCTTTCCACTAGAATGCTATACTTATAGGAATCATCTGCTAAATTTTGAAGTGCTAAATAGTTTTCAATGGCATTCAACTCTTGGGATAAAGAAACAGTTTTTTCTCTTGAATTCTCTAGAATCATACGCAACAGTTTTGAGAATTTGGAGAGATAAGTAACCGATTTTTTTTCTTCCTTATTTAAAATCATTCCTTGTAATACCGACAAGGAATTAAATATAAAGTGCGGAGTCATCTGAGAACGCAAAAGCTTTTGCTCTATTACAATATTTTTAGTTGTTGATTTAACATTTCTAAATTTGAGGAAGAATATAATTGCTATCAAGAAAAAGAAAACTAGCAGAGAGACGACAACAGACCATAACAGATTCTTTTGAGAAACTTCTAAATCTTCGGAGACTGTCTTTGCAGTTTGACTTAATTGTAAAGCTCTAAAATCAGCTGAATCCAATTGTTGTTGGTATTTATATTCATACTCTAGCGCTGTTATTTTTTGAATATTTTCCTTATTAAATATACTGTCATTAATAGCTTTATATAATTTATAGTGTTTTAATGATGCTTTGTGTTTTCCTGTAGCTTCAAATATTTCTGAAAGTAATAATAGTATATCTCTTTGGTAATTTTTAGTCTTCAATTCGTATGACAAAGCTTTGCTTTTTTTAGCATTTTCAAGCGCTTTATCATATTTCTTCTGATATTTGTATGTTTTTGCAATTCCTAAATAGGAGTTGCACAAACTAAGGCGATCATCAACCTCTAATCCTTTATTTTTTGCTTTCAAGAAATATTCAAGCGCCATTTGCTGCTGGTTTTGGGCTTGATATATTTCTCCAATATTATTTAGACATCTTGAAGCAAAGCCGAGGTTGTTTTCATTGTTATAAAACTCTAAGGCACTATTCAGATAAAAATAGGCCGAATCGAAATCATTTTTTGCTTTGTAAGAAAGACCCATATTATTGAATAATAAAGCAATTTCATCCTTGTTATCTTTACTTTTTTGGTATTCAAGGGCTTTCTTATAAAATATTATCGCTTTGTTATAATTGTGAAGACCGTAATTTACAATACCGATATTACAAATAGTTCTTGATGAATTTAAACTATCATTAAATTTATTACAAATAGCAAGTGACTCATTAAAGTACCTCAAAGCAAGTTCAAATTTTCCTTGATAGGCAAATATACTTCCAATAATATTAAGGGTGGGATATGTTGCCTTTTCATTCTTATCTTCTTCACTAATTTTTACTGATTTGTTAAGAAATTTAATTGCGATATCAAACTTTCCCAACCTATGATACGAATTTCCTATTTTTCGCAAGATAACGGCTTCTTTTTGTCTATTTCCTATTTCTACATATAGTTCATGAGAAATAGAAAAATTGTCAATGGCTTGCTGAAAATCATTATTGTGAAAAAAGAAGACACCCATTCCCGACTTGCATTCGGCAATTCCTGATTCATCATGGATACTTTCGTAAATTTCAAGTGCTTCAGTACAATATTCAAATCCATTTTTATGATTGGAATAATAACCTTGAGTTATTCCTTTTATGAAAAGATGCTTTGCCTTACCTATCCTAAAATTGATCTGTTCTAAAATTTTCCCAGACTCCTCAATATATTGGAAGGCCTTATTGGAGTCAATGGTATAGTATGCATAAGCTAGTTCATTTAATAACTTTACTCTATTGGAATCCTCTTTGCTGTGAACGTCTAACTCAAGTTCGAGGCTATCAGTGATACTGTTTTGAGAAAAAGCAATAGTAGAAACGGATAACAGTAAAAGAAATAAAATGGATGTATTTTTCATTGGTTAGACCTTACTACTTTATATGCTCTACAACATGTATACATGTGAATTTGGAAAGATAAATAGTTAATTAAAATTATAACAAACATTTCTGAAAAATGTAAATAAATTTATGGAACATTTCTTATGTTTGAATTAAAACTCATGCAAGTATTTACAGTTACGCAGCGGTATTATTCGTCTTTTTTCTCATTTTTAGAAAAGGCTTAATTGAAAATATGATTCCTAATAATATTAAGATATACATTCCATAATTAAAAAGGAAATGACCTAATGGGGTTTGAACCAGTCCAGGATTCTGCTGATTGTACTTTATCGTAATTTTATCACCAACTGCATTCAAACAGCCATAAAAAGGAATTCTGATCAATTCCACACTACTCATTATTTCCTCTCCATTTTCAAGATTAAACTTAACCAGACCTGAGGCTTTCATTAATCGCTTACTTCTGTGAATAGCTATTTCAGTAATTTCCCCTTCAGTTTTAATCCATTCTCCGTCCTGTGAAAAAATTAAATTGGACGTTAAAAATAAAATAAATAGCATTGTAAATTTAATCATGATACTGTACTTGAGATTACTTTTTCTATTTCACTAAATGCTTTTTTTTGCGAACCTGAAAGCAACGCCTGGCTAATTTTTCCAGTAATAACTTCAATTATATTCTTGTGTCTTTTTTGGCTTTTACCAAAATAAGCATTCATTACTTTATTAGGGATAATATAGTTCATTTTTAATAATTTTTCGTCATTTAAGTAGGCTTTTACACCATGCATTGCACTTTTTTTAATAACAATGCATTGTTCCATTTGATTGTTCGTATCGGTTCTCATATCCCAAATATCATACTCTTGCGTACACTCAAAGGATGACTCCTTAGTTAGTGATTTAAGAATTTTATCTAGAGAATCGTTTTGATTATTTACAGTTATTATTTTTTCCATTTTTTGTTTTTTAAATTTAGAGTTTAGACTGATACTGATTTAAATTGCTATGATTTTAATCTTTAATCATTTTTACAATTGATTCATATTCTGTTGTTTGAATTTTTAATAAATAAATTCCTTTTGGAAGTTCTGATACATCTATAATGTTGTTATTCATATGGACTGCTATTACTTTTCCAAGAATATTTACTATTTCTATTGCTCTGATGTTACCAGATGTTTCAACTGTTAGCAGTGAATTTACTGGGTTTGGATAAATGCTCAATTTTGCTTCATCTCCTGAAGTATTCATACCAAGAGATGTAATACTTGTGCATAACGAAGTATCAATGCAGTCTCCAATAGTGACAGCTACTGCATAATTTCCGTTGTTAGTAGGTGTGAAGGATTGGTTAGTTGCGGATACAATTATTGAGTTGCCATTATCACAATCTAACCATTGGTATGCTGCACCAGTAACAGAAGCAGTTAGCGTAACACCTGAAACTGAAACACTAGGGATACCTGAGCAAGTATTAAATATATACACTGAACCTGCATCATCTAAGGTGTTTCCACCAGAAGCATCTTCGTCTTCTCTATAAGATCCCACCATAACCATATCTCCACTAATTCCGACACTGATACTAAATAGATCATTTTCCTCTCTATCTGATGCAACCAACTTATTGGTTTCTGACCAAACCCCACCGCTTAATTCAAAGATATAGGCGGAACCAGAGTTATTTAAAATATTTCCACCATTTTCATCATGGTCCTCATGTCTAGCCCCCACAATGGCTCTATTTCCGCTGATGTCAACGCTATAGCCAAAATGATCAATAGCACCTATGTCAGATGGTAATAATTTGGCCGTTTCGGTCCAAAGTCCGCCATTTAATTCAAAAATATAAGCGGTACCAGTCATGGAACCGATTCCAGGTTCATCTCTATTGTAGGCGCCTATAATAGCTTTGTTTCCATCCATTTTAATATTGTGCCCAAAATAATCACCAGCATCTCTGTCTGATGCAACTAGTTTAGCTGTTTCTGTCCATACTCCACCTACCAGGTTAAATACATAAGCTGAACCAGCATTTGTTAGTGGATTTGCTCCTAATTCATCATATCTGTTCCTGTAAGCCCCGATAATAACTGTTTCTCCAACCATGCTAAGACTCAATCCAAAAAAATTGGCTGCTTCTCTGTCGGAAGCTACTAATTTGGTAGTTTCTGTCCATGTACCACCTGCAAGTTCAAAAATGTAAGCTGCTCCTGCATTAATGATTGGGTTAGCTCCAGCAGCATCCGTATCATTATAAAAAGAACCTACTGCAATGCGGTCACCGCTTAAACTGACGTCATAACCAAATCTATTATCAATGCCTATATCAGAAGCCACTAACTTTGCAGTTTCCGTCCAAACACTTCCTATCAGATCAAAAACATAGACTGCACCAGCCTTTTCAATTGTTATAGCTCCTACGTCGTCTTTTATATAAGACCCAATAACTATTCGGTCACCTTCTAAACATATTCTTGCACCAAATCTATCATTTAGGGCCCTGTCAGATGCTACTATTTTGGCTGTCTCCATCCATATACCGGCGTCTAATTCAAAAATATAAACTGCACCAGCACTATCCACTGCATTACCTCCTGCACCATCTTCGCCTTCTAGTGGAGCTGATATAGCAGCTCTATCACCATCAATAGAAATGGTAAATCCGAATAAATCACTGGCTGCTCTATCAGAAGCAACGGCTTTTATCATTTCATTCCAATTCTGGGCCATACTTCCACTGGTTGCAATCAGAAGTGTGATAATACATAGTATAATTCTTTTCATAATCCTAGCTTTCGTTTTAATTTAAAACTAAGCTAGGATTATGATTTGTATTATAAAAGATAGAATGTTCTTCGATAGGATTCAAAGCAATAAGTGTATAGTTTCACTTAATATTCGCTTTTTACTAAGAATATAACTGACGATTTGAAATAGAAAAAATTTGAGAAATGTAGTACTATCATTTAAGTACAATCAATTGTTGATCTATGATTTCGCCACTTTTATTTGAAGCCAGAAAGAAATATGTTCCTTTTGGTAGAATTGATAAATCAAGCATTTGTGATTCAGACACAGAATTGTATAAATTATTAAAAACTTCTTTTCCAGCTATGTCATAAATTGCCACCCTTACAGCTCCTTCTAAGTCTTTTGCAGAAACTAAGTGGACTATTCCATTTGCTGGATTCGGGAATATCTTAAATCTTTTAAAGTCATCATTCTCTAAAATTGATAAATAACCAGCTTCTGAAAGGGACACCTCTGGAGTGCAATTTAAGATATGTCTTTGATCAATGTTAGTATTTATTCTTTGTACAAAACCTATAACACTTATATGCTCAGGATTCTGATCGGTAGGAATAACATACTGGAACGTCTTTGAATAGATTCCATTTATGACATCAGACATCTGGAATGGAGCTCCCCATGCTCCTCCTAGCATTGATCTAAGAATATGCATATGGTAGTAGCTGTTTGGAGTTGGAGAACCAGCTTGGTAGCCGAAAATACTATCTTCAATAATGTATGCGTTTATTCCCAAATCACCGACATAGTCTCCATAGAAATCGGCTACAACATCAAATTGAATAGTATTTGTTAAATTATTCAGCGAAAAGTTAGATATAGAAACAGCAACAGCTTCAAGTTCTTCCGCTGCTTTATTTAGATCTTCAGTTACACCTTGGTACTCATCAATTCCGAAGCCTGAATTACCTATCAATTTTTTTCTATCTGCTATAAACTCTGGATGTGCGAACGTATACAGATTGTCGACTTCGTCACCTTCAGGTGTGCTGTAGGGGTCAGACGAGGCTGATTGAATCGATACACCAGTGGCAAAAGGATGGTCATTTAACATTTGATCAAAATCAAATCCTGCTGAATAACAAGGGCCACAAGTTGTGTGAGAAAATTTTTCGAATAAAACTCTTTTGTCAGGCAATGTATTAACTGCATTCACAACGGTAATAATGGTATCGTTTGATGGATTACTATCAGTAACACCGTTAGGTTGTGAAGTCCAAACTTTAAGTGTGTAACTACGTCCACCAATTAACACTATCATGGCTATATTCAATATAAAAAAAAGAGATGCCAACCGGCACAAAAACGTCATACTTAAATACCAATGTATTAATACCTGTGATATCAATCATTGGCATAATAAGGCGGTCATTTGACGCATCATTCCCAATAGTTGCTGCATCATTGACAACAGCTATACAAGTTCCATTATCTGGAATTAAAAACCCTGGACTTTGCAGTGCTGATGATGTGCCAATATTCCAACCTGAGCCTAATGTCTCACTTTGCCAATTTGCTGGAACATTACAATTATTGAAATCTTCTTGAATAAGGTAAGTCTGCCCAATTAATGAATAGCATCCAGCTATCATTCCTACCGCTGTTAATAGTACCCTACTTAAGTGCTTCATAAATCTAAGATTTTAAGTAAGATAAATATTTTTTTGATTCTAGGAAAATAGAATTCAATATTTAATAAAAACCCCAGTTAGAAAATTGCACGATTAATATCAGAATCGAGCTATTTAACAACTCTCAAAACTCTTGCCTTTGAGTAATTTACATTAACCGGAAAATACATCTCCTCTACTTTAACAGGAAGCATTTTAAATTGACCTTCGTAACGGGGAATTAAGTTGATTTTGAATTGGTGTTTGCCTTTTGGCAAGGACGAACATGAAATTGCTGTCATATGACGGAATTCTTCTCGATAAGATTCAAGATTATTTTTTCTAGCTTTTTGAGAATTATAGATACAAGTAGCTGGAATAGGAATTTCTAGTAAAACATAATTCATTTTCTCTTTTACTTCAACTGTAACTGTCATGACAATAGGCTTCCCAGCGACAAGTGTATCAGTTAGATAGTTTAATTGTTTAATTGAAGCATTGACATTTAGTAGAGAGTCATTTCCAGATGGGTTTTTCGAAACTGAATGTGTATTGACTTGCACCCTAACCCGTTTGCCAGATTTTCGAATATTTATCACTTCATTTTCGTTAAAAGATTGGAAATAAGGGAATGATTCAATTTTGCGATTATTGATCCAGACGTCACCTTTAAAGGCGCTTGCCGTTTGGTTCGCAACTAGTTCGTCTTCTAAAAATAATTCTAATAATGTAGCCCGTTGTATGGTGTTTCGTCCCTCAGGGTTTAATTGTAAAAAATAATCTCTCATTTTAGTCATCAGATCATTTTGATTGCCTTCATTTCTCATTATTTTATAGGCAAGCGCCGAGGTTTCCCATACATTAATATATCCTTTAAATAATGCTTCACCCCAAAATACGCCTTCTGGTTTTTCAATAAATGTATTCAAAACTTGATCTATAGAGACATCAATATTTTGATTTTGCTTTAGGTAAATCAGTTTAAATTCATCTTGCAAGCTTAAATTAACTGTATCTAAATGTTTAATATGAGATTTATAATCCATTGGAAAAGGAATAGTTGTTAAAGTGTTCAAAACAGTTAGTCTGTTAGAAACAGTCATATTGTCTAAATCAGATTTAAGCATTCTTGCTGTCAACATATAATTATTCACCTTATAGGTCTTTGAAGCTTTATTAAGTGCATCTAATACGTATGCCGACACCCATAATTTATAGGGTGATCTGCCCCACCATCCGTAAGAACCATTAGGCATCTGATTTTTTTCTAAAATTCGAATACAAGCTCTAATGGTATTGGCACCTTTAAAAGGTTTTTCCAGTGCATTTGCTATTTTTTCTTCTAACAATAGGGCTTTTAATTTAGAAGCTGTCTGTTCATTACAACCGTATTTATATGCTTTCAATTTATTAATTTCTGATTCATAAATTTCAAGTGGTTTATTATATACATAAATTGACCTTTTGTTATTAGCTGCTGATAATGATAAGACTGAGTCCTGATCCATTAGAAACAAAGAACCTTTTACCTGCTCAATTTCATCAGTTAGCACTGATAACTCTCTTTCTTCTCCATCTAAATATCCGTCGCTCATTTTAAGTTCATAACCTAGTAGAATTGAGTCTGGGTTAGAACAAGAAAACCGATACTGCTCTGCAATTGTTCTTCTTGTTGACAAAGTGCTTGATTGTAGCGTATCATTATTTAATTTAAACCATGTTTCAAGAGATGCAGAGTCATTTGTATAGTTAAGCACTTTTCCTTCTAATTCAATTGAGTCACCAACAACTAAAAAGGAAGGAATGCCTAAATGAGCACTCAATGGTTTAAAAGATTGAGCATATTTAACACCAATACCCGTTTGTTTATTCCCTGTCATAGCAGGAACGATAGTTTTCCAACTGGTTATATTATCTGGGAATTGCACGGTGAATCGTGCATATCCGTTTACATCTGTTACCATATTAGGTACCCAATACCCATAATCTCTAAAATTGTCTCTAATTCTATTTAAGCTATCACTTTGACGGATTAATTCCATTGTGGCTTTGTCCAAGCCATTCTTCTTAGCAAAAGCCTTAATTTTATTGGTTGTTTCAGTAGGCTCTAAGCTAGGGTAACTTTCTGTTTCAATGGTGTTCGAAGTTTCGTAAACTTGCACAGTTCCAGCGGTAGAAATCAGAACAGCCTGCAGATCATTGTTTCCATTAAAAGCTGGCGCATACTGAATATTCTTAGCATTAATTGTGCTTGCACTGATATTGTCAGTATAAGTATATGATGCACTCCCACCGCTTGCATAAACTGAAACCGGTTCGCTTAATGGCTGATTATAGCGCTCATCTATTTCTATTTCACCATTACCGTTTAATCTAACCAAGGGGTCATCACCAATAACTATTCTCGTTTTAACACCTCCCTTTATTGCTAATCCCTCGTAAACTTGGTAGGGTAATGAGTTCCCCATTTTTATAGTATATGTGCCTGGTACAACATTTTTCAATTCAAAATAACCATCAGCATTTGTTAATGCACCATATTTGAATTTCCCTTCTATTTCAAAAATTAAATTCATACCATTAATTGGTTGATGGTTTGAACTGATAACAAAACCGCTAAGAACAGTTTGGTTTCCTTTATTCTTTGTAGTTTTTAAATTTATTTTTTCAAAATATTGTGGACTATTTATGAACTTTCTGAGCGGAGACTTGTTTCCTTCTACTATTATTTCTTCGTAAAAAGTTTGAATTTCATGATTAGGTGCTTTCACTTCATTACTATCTAATCTGTAAAAGTTTGTACCACTACCCTTTACATTAAAGTCCTTGATAAGGGAATAAGTACTGTCAGAGTATAAAATCATGATATCATAAATTCCAGGGCTAAAACCATTATAATTAAAACGAGATGTATACCAAGCACCGGACGCTGAATCTAATTTTTGGTGATTGCATACAACCCAGTAGATTGATTTTCCTGAATTGTTTTTCAAATTAATAGCACTGCTACCATTTTTCCTTGGCCTGAAGGATTTCAATTGCTTGAAACGCGCGGGATTATCATAATTAATCGGTGGAATATTATTTTGTTTGTTGATTTTTGGAGTTTCCTTTTTCTTAGACTCAACGTCAGGTTTTGCTAAAAAGTCAGCCCAGCGGCGAAGTTTGTAGTTAAAATTCCAATCAGACCTCTGTGTATTTAAACTATACTTTTCAGAACTGAGTGTTTCAGGCGCCGGTCGATCTATCACTACCTGTCCAATGCTATCAATACTGTATAGATATCCTGGGTAAAAATCAAACGACATCAGCGTATCCTTTGTTTGGTTGAAAATATTGACTTTGCCCTCTTTTAGCGGCCCTATAAAATAGTACCAATGTCCATTATCATAAAAAGCTGAACTACCAGAAATCTTTCGAATGTCAATTAGAATTCCGTCTTGCTCCAGCACATAATTATCTGTACCTTTTGTTAGGTACATGAAGTTTGGTTTTAGATAATTCCATTCTACCTTCGTAAATGGAGCATCATCAATATTTAAATACGTTACATTTGAATTCTCCTCAATGAAAGCTTCGTTTAGACAGAGGAATGTTTTTTCTCCTTTAATTAATTGAACGTTTTTAATTGTATACATTTTTGAAGCAGTCCTCAGTTTTATATTGTAAGTACCTGCTGGTTTCAAAAAAGTATAGACTCCCATATTTGAGGAACCGTTGATGGCAACAGGTTTATCATCAAGATAAACGGCATGAATATCTACCCTGCTATTCATATTGGTTGCAAAACAAGCTATTTCTGCCATCTCACCACCAATACTGTCTTGATAGACACCTATTCCATCTTTTGCATAGGCGAAAGCGTAATAAGGCGTTTCTTTTAAATTAAATTGTTCGAGGTGTTTGGCAGTAAGCATAATATTTCTATTAATTCGAAATTTACCTTGTTGCACATTGAATTGATTTAAAAAGCCTTTGTGTAGCCTTCCAAAATAAGGTAAATTAGGATTTGGAATATTCTCGAACAAGTTGTTGACAGAATATGCTGTGATATTAGCACCTTCTACTCCTCTATTCTTATAGTCTGTTATATTTACTTCTACAGGCACTTTAGATCCTGGAAATACAATGTCTGGCTGATTAATATTTACATTTAATTTTGTTTCATCTAAATAAAATATTTGTTCATTAATAAAGTGTTTGTTTCGCCACAGAACGGAATAGAATACATGATAATCATCTAAGGAAACATCTTGGGCATTATAAATAATTGGAGTGTCACCTTTCTTCCATTGGCCACCTTTAACTTTTCTATCCCGCTTAAATATTTGATAGCTAACCGGCATTTGCAGTTTATTAATGAGTTGAATTTGAATTGAATCATGTGACCTTTTACCTTTTACCGAAATAGGAATTTTCTTATTTTGATTTAATGTTATTCTATCTATTTCAATTCCGTTTTCATCTTTTAAAATATACAAGGTATTAAACAAATCAATTCTTTCTTTATAGGGTGCATTTACGATCTTTAAATCCACCGTATCATTATCTCTCATGCTCAATAATGACATTTTTTTGTATGGTGTGCTTTTATCATAAGTAAAATAATTTGCAGTGATTGTGTCACCCATTAACCTAAATTCAAAATGATGTCGTTTACCGTCAAATGTAAATTTGACCTGATTAGAATATAGATTACCTAGATCATTATAGTACTGGATAGTCGCTCGATAGACCGTTTTTGTATTTGGAAACAGAGAATCTGAAAAACTAAGAACGGTTTCACCAGCCAAATCAAATAATACTTCTTTTTCAAATTTGAGAAAATTTGGTTTACCTGACCAATAGTAAAACTTGTCATAAAAGTCTAAAAATTGAATTGCCTGAATGGTTACTCTTGCCTTTGCATCTAGCAATGGTAAACCATTTACATCTTGTGCCTTCAATAAAAACTGGATATCCTGCCCTCTATAATATAGTGACTGCGTAGTATTCGAAGCATAAGTATTTTCTGGTTGTAATTCATAATCTTTAATTTTGAACAATTCACTTCGAAGTTTTACTTCATCCCAACTTGTCCAAAATGTTAAATTATAGCTTCCTAACTTGAATTTTTCAGGTACAACAAATTCCGTAACATAGGCACCTTCAGATTGTCTTTTTATTTTACCTAGTACAATTGTTTTACCTTCAGGAGTGGTGTATTTGGCAATTACTTTGCGTTTCTTCCAAACTTTTCCTTTTTCATTAACCAGGAATGCTTTCACTCTCACCGTATCATTTTTACGATACATAGGCTGGTTAAATGCTACATACCCAGGTAAAATTCTGATGTCGGACAAAGTTTCATGTTTGTACGTATTTGACGTTTCTTCGTAATCATCTGGTGAATTGAATTGGTTTGATACCTTAAAGTATTCATAATGATTTTGGTAAGTTACTAAAACAGTGTCCGTTCCTGCTTTTGCTGAAACGGGATAGCAATTGCAATCTTTTTGATAGGTGTAAATTTTATCTTTGATGCTAATTGAAGCTTCTTTAAGAACTTTATTATCTAGGTCAGTAATTATGTGCCATATTTCACCATTATAACCATGTGACTGTAACTTAAAATATGAGTTGCTGTGGACTTTAAAATTGATCTGTCCTCCCATAGCACGCACAGTTAAGTAATGACCAGAAGGTAAGCTATCTAATAATTTGGATTTAGAAAGCGGAATGTTTTTTACAAAATTTGTAAAAAGTTTTAAACTATCATGAATAGCTTGATATTTATTTAAGTCATGATACTGTTGCTGATTTAGTTTATATACCTTTAAATAATTGGAATAATTGGCCTTAATTGCGGGCTGGGCAAAAGTCCCAAAGCAGATAAAAATTCCAATAAGAATTAGCGATCTTCCTTTAAAATTTTTCAGAAAATAATAGAACAATTTATTTATTTTTTTAGTTGTTATTGTGTACATTCAAAGTTAAACTAATGTTGATAATATTATACTACCAATAGATACATTAATAGTTCATTTTACATAAAATTACAAACAGTTTTCGTTTCGGTAAACCGAATAGTCAGATTTTTATTAAGTCAATTAATTATCCGATATTTGAGTCAAAATATTATATCAATGCCAATAATAACAGGGTTACTTTTAGGACTATCAACACTTCTTTTTATTGATTTAAATATCTTTTAGTTAAGGATGTAAGTTCTGAAATAAACGAGAAATTTAGGTAAACGTTCTGTTTTCCAAGTAGCCTGTTCCAATTAGTTTCATTAATATCATGAGAAGACTTGTAAACTTTTCGCGAATCGACTGATTCAGACAATGTAGATCAATTTTATAAGCCCAATGGTAATATAAATTAATAATTGACTCACCTTATAAATATTCTAAATAATAGCAAGAATTGCAATTCAGTTTAACCTCTTAAGAGACATTGATTATTCAATTTTAATAAACTGAGTGCTATCCCGATACATAGATATTATTATTATTATCGTCAACTTCTACTCCAATGCATTCATCAACACCTTCAGCACCAATAATCTGATGCCAGATCAAGTTGCCACTGGTGTCAATTTTCTGTATAAAATCATCATACGTATTACTATGACTATAAGTTATATCAAAAAAAATCATGGGGTCTAGGTGCGCCTCAGCTGAAAATGATCCTAACATGTTAGCGTTACCTTCATTATCAGAAACAAATATTATTTATTTGATTTAGACTCAAAATGAAGAGTAAATTCCTCTTCATTAATATAATAACGATATTTAGTTTTGCGATCTAAGAATATGTGTCGTACTTCAAAAGTATTCCCTTCGCCAACCGCTAATAGCTTACATTTGCCTTTATATGAATAAGTCTTATTATTAAACTGAGAATCCTCTTTTAATTGATAACCAGTGTTTTCGAATCGTGGTTGACCCCATTCTATTTGATATTCATTTCCTTTTTTGTCTAAAAAAAATGTTTTTCTCTTACTATCAATTTCCTTTGTAATCTGTTTAATCAGTACTTCCATGTTTAATAATTATTGCTTTTCCCAATATCAAATCAAAAACTTAAGACTTTATATTGTTGATCAAAGTGCACAAGGTTAGTCATAACTAATCTTTTTACAAAAAAAAGTTGCTTCTCGTTTTAAGAAATCTTTTGTGTTATTAAAAGTAGGTATTTGAATAAAGGTGAAATGTTTTTTTACTAAAGTTAATTAGTCATTGCCTGTGCCATAATGCCTTTTCAAAAATCCACCTACCTCTTCTTCCATGGCTTTGAATTTTTTGTGGAATGTAAAAAAATAAATAATAAGTGGAGGAATTATGCCCAATAATATAAATGTAAGTGTAAAGATAAGCCTGCCGCCCATTGTCGGGAAATTGCCATTTACAATCATTTTATTTTTTCTTACTAAAACAAACACTGCACAGGTTGATGTTTTTTTAACAATTAGAAATTGCTTTCCTTGCATTTTTATTGAATATTCAGGAAATTGATTATTCAGTTTAGTTTTTAATTCTTCGAACGAAGGTGCAGCATTAATATTAAATCTCATGGGTTTACTTTTATTCAAATATAGATTTAACTATTTAAGAAATGGGTCATCCATTTGGGTGAAAATTGATTATTCAATCGTTTTTCTAGATTAAGAACTATAAAATCATTTTACGAACGGCTTATTCTTCTATTTGTAAATATATCGTTTGATCTGGTTGACAGCCAAAAGCATAGATATACTGTGATCCAAAATGAATTCTATCTCCGTTTTTATAACAAGAATAACCAATATATACTTTATGCTTACCATTGTTTAATGTTTCATATGGATCAAAAACTATAGGTTGATGAATTTCAGAACTAAAGGTAAGTTTAAATTGCCCATCAGTTTTATCAATCACTGTTGCTATTAGTAATGCCTGAGAACCGAGAAAAACAATAGAATCAAGGGAAATGTTATTGAAAACAGTATCCGTTACAATATTAAAAACAACAGCTGATGTTTTATAGTACAACTTGCCAACATCTTGAATATAATTTAAGGACTGATCAGATTCTTTACCTTTTGCATTACCTATTGTACCATCCACTAAGTAGGACTGCTCATTCAATCTTACAGATATATTTGCCTTAGAATTGGTGTATTTATTTGTGTGATCCTCAGCCCAAAAATAAAACTTACCTTCTTCATTTGTTGTTGTAGTTTCCAATATGGATTCTTTTGTATTAGACAGTAAGATGTTATTTTTTGGTACAAAATTTTGATACAAGTAGACTTTCTTATTGGACAATGGAGTGCCGTTACAATCTTCAAGCAGTTGGCCAGTTAGGAAGGCATTCTCCTCCTTTTTTTTACATGAGACAAAAATAGAAAGAACCCAAAGTATAAGCACGGTGTATTTCATTTAATAAATATAATAAAGAAAAATTAAGTTTAATCATACTTGAGCTTCCATTGTCTGCTCACAAACTACTATTAATTAAAAAAGGGAACCTTTCATAGTTCCCTTTTTTTGTTAGAATGTGATTTTACTTTATGCTAAATCTTATTGGTAGTGTAAAGTTTTTATTGGGTTCTAAGTCAGAATACAAATGAATCAATGGCATGCTTTCTACAGCCTTTAATGCTTCTTTGTTCAATGATTCTGAGTTTCCTTTTTTTATTTTAATATTTTCTGCTTTACCCTCTGGTGTAACTGTGAAGGATATATATACCATTCCCTCCTCAAGATTATTTGCAGCCTCAGTTGGGTAGATCAAATTTTTACTCAACCATTCAAGAAGATTTGGTTTTTTTTCAGGTTTACCAGAAGTGGCCATTGACATAGTTGGTAAAATTGTTGCTAATATTAGCGTTATCATTAACTTTTTCATATTGTTTATTTTTTAGTTCGATTGTAGGACGGCATGCACTTTGAAAAAGTTACAGTTTAAATTATTTTTATTTTAAATCACTGCTTAACAATTGTTTGAGAAGTTAAATTTTAGAATCGATTTCGATTCTATTTTGATTCAAGAAAGAAAAAACTGTTTTTTTATTCTGTTAAAAATGATAAAGCCAGTATGATGATTGGTCAATAAAGTGTATTTTGATGGCATGATTAAATTCATCATTTTATTATTAATATTTACTTCACCTATTTTAGGAAAAGCTCAAGACATTAAATTAATTGAACAATTTAAAACTTTTGAAGATGATTATCTGTCGAATCTTTCTTCTGATACTATATACGTCTTTAATTTTTGGGCTACTTGGTGCAAGCCTTGTGTACAAGAACTTCCTTATTTTGATTCTTTAAATCAGTTTTCTGGATCTAAAACGATTAAGCTAGTACTTGTCAGTCTTGACTTTGAGTCTCAAATAGAATCTACTTTAAAACCATTTATAATACGTCAAAAAATAATAAACGAAGTAATTGTATTAACGGATTCAGATGTTAATACATGGATTGACAAGGTTGATAAGTCATGGTCAGGTTCAGTTCCTGCTACCCTTGTTTTAAATAAAAATAAACGATTGTTTTATGAACAATCATTTCACTCATATAAGGAATTATTAACAACAATTTTAAAAATAGAACAATGAAAAAAGTAATGACAGTATTATTAATGGGAGTGCTAATATTTGGAACTTCTTTAATGTTAAAAGAAAAAGAAATAATAAGTGGGTACAATATTGGGGATACTGCTTCAGATTTTTCGCTAAAAGGTGTTGATGGCAAGTTACATTCTTTATCCGATTACAAAGATGTCAGAGGTTATATAATAATTTTCACCTGTAATCATTGTCCATTTGCCAAAATGTATGAAGATAGAATCATAGCACTTCAAAATGAATTTGGTCAAAAAGGTTATCCTGTTATTGCAATCAATCCAAATGATCCAAAAGCAGCTCCTGCAGACAGTTATGATAAAATGAAAATACGTGCCGAAGAAAAAGGATTTAATTTTCCTTATTTATTTGATGATGGGCAAAAGATTTATCCAAAATATGGGGCTACAAAAACACCACATGTTTTTCTATTAGATAAAAATAGAGTGGTTAAATACATTGGTGCCATTGATGATAATGCTCGTGATGAATCATCTGTTAAAGAACGGTTTTTAGAAAATGCCATCAATGATTTATCGACAGGAAAAAAAATTAAATTGGAAACTACAAAGGCAATTGGCTGCAGTATTAAAACGAACTAATTGTAGGGATTAAGCATCCATATAAAAGCCCGACTAGATAGAGTCAGGCTTTACTAGTGCTTTGTAATCAATTTATCTTTAATTGGCATCAGTTACGCTACCTGAACCAGTAATTGTAGAATTTACATTAGGAGTGCCTTTGTAAAATACTCTTCCTGATCCTGATATATTTGCATTTAAACTAACATTAGCCATAACTTGTGCATCACCGCTTCCTGAGACTTTAACTTCGGTGTTATCTGTCATATAATCATACCCTTTAAACGATCCGCTTCCAGATATTTTTATATCATTATTTGAACAGTTTCCTGCAATAAATAGATTACCTGACCCTGAAATTGAAACCTTTGTATCTGTTACAAGCACGTTTGAATTATTTATTTCGCCAGATCCACTAATGGCTATGTCAAGATTTGTTGTAGTTAAGTTTTTGGCTTCAATTTTGCCAGAGCCAGAAACGGATAGCTTCGCATCAATCTTGGAAATAAGGGCATCAAAATTGGCGTCCACTATTCCACTCCCTGACAAGTATAATGCATTAATGTTTGGTGCTGTTATATTAATTTCAATTTGATCTGAATTTTTAACTATATACCCCCTTTTAAAGTCAAATTCTAAAACCCCGTCCTTAATTTTAATATCCATTTTATTAAATACTTTTTCGGGAGCTTTAACAGTTATACTAGTACCTGCTCCTTCAGTAAAACTTAAATTTGAAGATGTTGCAAGATCAATTCCAGTAAACCCTGTTAAATCAACAGTATTTTCGATTGGTGTGCCTTTTGCGGCATCAATTTTTTTGCAACTAGTCAGAAATGAAATTCCAGTTAATGCAAGTAATAATCCTAAATTTCTCATTGTTTTTTTTATTAGTTTCTATTAAGACAATCAATTATTAATTTACCCCTATCAATTTTATTTTTTTTTTCAAATGAATAGTTATTATCAGAAGCAATTTGATATAATACCTATATTAGTCTATTGTTTAAGCTAACTAGGTGAACCATGATTTTCAAGATTATTTCATTAATTATTTTGATTACTATTTGTCTAGTATCTTATGGACAAACGGGAGAAGATGTATATAATCAAGCACAAGGATTATTGGACCAAGGAAAAAAAAGAAAAGCATCTCAATTATTTGAAGAGGCATTATATCTCGCTGAAGTTTCAGAAGATTTAGATTTACAGTTGGACTGTCATCTTGCCTTAGCTGAATTAAAGAATAATATTATTGACTATAAAGAAGCACTAGACCACTATAAAGATTTTGGTCGTCTCTATAAAGAAAAGGTAATAACAGCTAAAAGAACACTTCAAGATTCAGTTATAGGGTTAAATTCAAACATTAAGGAAAGCAGAAACATTATTAAAGTACAAGATAAATCTTTAGACTCATTGGAAACGGAACATATTAATGCTCAACTGGATATTACTAAACTTGAATTAGAAAAGCAAAAAAATTTAGGAACAATTCAGGCAGCTCAAAATAGACGAAATATACTATTACTTGTTTTAGGAATAGTATTTCTACTGAGTGTTTTTATGATTCGTAGTTATTTTTTAAAACGGAAACACAACCAAGCACTTATTAAAATGAACTCCATTGTACTAAGTGAAAAGAAAAAATCTGATGAGTTATTATTAAATATCCTCCCGAAAAAGATTGCAAAAGAATTGAAAGAAAAAGGAAAAGCTAAATCAATGCGATATGATCAAGCTACTGTTTTATTTACTGACTTTAAAGGGTTTACTAAGTTCTCTGAAAACAAAAAACCTGAAGATATAGTGTCTATTCTCGATTATTATTTTGGTGGATTTGATAAAATATTGTCTGAATTTAATATAGAGAAAATCAAAACAATTGGGGATGCTTATCTCTGCGTAAGTGGCTTACCTGAAACAGACACAAATCAAGTGCGGGATATGATACTTTGCGCAAAGAAAATGATTGCCTTTGTACAAAAAGCAAAAATTGATGAACCCCTTTTAATGAAAGACAGTATGGAAATCAGAATTGGTATTCATTGCGGACCTGTGGTAGCAGGTATTGTTGGTACCAAAAAATTCGCTTACGATATTTGGGGAGATACAGTTAATATTGCAGCACGTATGGAACAGTCAGGCGTACCTTCAGAAATAAATGTTTCAGAGGCTATTTATAAAAAAATGAAGGCAGAATTTAATTTTGAGTTTAGGGGTGAAATTGAAGCCAAGAATAAAGGAAAAATGAAAATGTATCTTTTAAAGTAATTTCATTCCTCTTATTTTAATGATCAATATTCGGTTTTTTTCTTGATTTTTTTTTCTCACTTAGTCTTTTTTTACGTTCTTTCGCTTTAATAATTGAAGACCGACTTGGTTTAGACTTCCTTCTCACCTTTGGCACTTTTAGCCCATCTTCAATCATTTTGATAAATCTATCAGTAACACTCTTTTTATTTCTAAATTGACTTCTATTTTCATCAGCAGTCAGTTGCACTACTCCACTGTCAATGATTCTATTGCTAAAGAATTTGACCAACCTTTTTTTTTCATTCTCATTAAATGCATTAGATTTAAAAAAATTAAACGATAGTACCACCTTTGAAGAAACCTTATTGACATGTTGTCCGCCTGCTCCAGAGCTCCTAACAGCTTTGTAGTCAATTTCTGAATAAAGTATTTTTAACTCCATAAACTAGGAATTTACACTTATTTATCAATCTTAAAACCGATTATAAATTTTGCACCTTTCTCATTACAAAATTCTATTCTTCCACCAATCTGATCTATTAGTGCAACGATAATCTCAATTCCTAAGGATTTAGGCTGGACAAGGGAAAAGTTTTCTGGAAATCCAACACCGTTATCTTGAACAACAATTTCAAATTCATTTTTGGTGTTTTTCTCAACTATTGAAATATCAAGTTTAGGATTGGCAATATTCTTAAATGCGTGCTTTACTGAATTCGTTATCATTTCGGATAATACTAAACCAAGTGGAACTGCATAATCCAAATCTAAGACCAAATCAATCGATTCAAGCTTACATTTTACATTGGACTGAATCAATTTCTGTGAATTTAATATCTCTTTTAAATAGGATTTGAAATCAACCTGATTCCCTCTATTGTTATTATATAATTTTTCATGAATCAAGGCGATAGCTTCAACTCTAGACTTTGATTCGCTTAGAATTGTTATCATTTTTTCATCAGTCAACGACTGTTGCTGAAGTGAAAGTAGAGATGAAATAATCTGAAGGTTGTTTTTTACTCTATGATGTACTTCATTTAAGAGAATTTGAAGATGATTACGTTGCTCTGAAATTTCTATATTCTGCTTCTCGAGTTCAAAATTGACCATTTTTAGGGTCTTATCATTTTTACCATTATTGTAGCTAAAATATATTATAATTACCAGCACCACCAGACCTACAACTGCTTGATTAAATGTGTTGAGATTATTGGTATATTCTATTGGTATTGGATGATGGCCGGTTTTTCCCTTATATATTATTCCTGTTACTATAGTTAATATAATCATTAACCCATTAAAGATAACTACCGATTTTATTTTCCATGAAAAATCAAGCAAAAAGACAACAGATAAGGCGTAAAAAAAATAAAAAAATCCTGCATCCCAACCAAGATAATGAGTATGAATAATAACCTCTGCAGCAACCGTATATCCGGTAATTAAAAAAGCTTGATTAACAGTAAGTTTATTTTTAATTAATAGCAGATAGCAAATAATAAAAATGACGGTACCAGCAATTGGGCTAAAAAGTACTTCATAAGCAGAAATGAAAAATAATAAGTATGCAATAGTGAAATTTGTTCCTATTCCTAGAAAAATAATTAGTTGCATTACTTGCTTGAAACGGCTAGATTGTAAAATTTCAGAATCCATTTAGCTTAAAAATAAGAAAATATACTCAATCGTCTCAGTATTCCTGATACTTAGATGAATTTACATCAAAAAACTAAAAAAGGGTCATCCGATTTCTCAGACAACCCTTTTTGCATATTTTCAATTACTTACCTTATTTTGAGAATTTCTGATTTCTTGTTTAAATAAAACAATGTAATTAGTATTATTAGCCCAAATAATGTGAAAATTTTAAGCCCTTTTCTAGGATCGGGAAAATTGTTACCAATAATTGGAGACTCGTTTCTATTGTCTTCAACTTTTACATTTTTTAAGAGCCCTTTATCTAGTAATAGACTGTAATACTCTTTTACATAGCTGGCATGATCCATAGTGTTCCAATCAGTCAACTTTTCCAAATTAACAAGCTCATTTGCCCGTTCTTTGACTACTTTAGCACAATATTTTTGGCCTGCTTCACAAGTCAAGTCACCCGTGCCTCTATTTGTTAATATATACCTTGCTTGAAAATGTTCTTTGTTTGGTGTGACTTGGAATTCTAAGTCGCGTGGATGCGTTTCACGACTATAACGTACATGTAATCTAGTAAAAAACACATTTCCGCTTGCCCGGTTATTGCTATTAATGGCCCAATTTACGCCCGCTTTAGCGAGATCAGTAAATATTGGTGGAGGTCCAACACAAGGGTCACACTTCATTCCTGTGAATTGAGGACTTATATTCCATGCGTATTCCAAAAATATAGCTTCTTTTCCTTCATTGTGGTGTGCTTTGTCAAATAAATCAACATAAAACTGTCCAAATTTCTGTCTAACAAATAATGGAATTTTTTGATTAGTAGGTATCTTAGTTGTTCTATAATTGGTACATTCAACTCTTCCTCTTTTAGTGAACGCATAGACTATCATATCTTGTTCCCCATTGGCATTAGCCATTCCTAATCGGATTGGTAACATGAATTTTGGTGATTCGTAAGTGATTTGAAGTGGTCGCAAATTCTGTACAGTTTCAGTATCCAGTTCCTTTATATATTTTTTTACTTGATTAGTTCCATTGATTTGATTCAACTTTTCAATGTCAACCTTCACAACAAAGAACTTCATATTGTTCTTGATATATGGCTCCAAAACTGATTCTGCTTCCGAAGGGATTTTATAACCATTTTCAATTAGCCAAGTTTTTAAACCGCCGGATTGCTTGGCTGACAAAATCAAAATATCGTATTCATCAACTTTGTATTGTGCTTCAATAGTTACCCCTAAATCTTTATTTCTTTTTTTATCTACTGAAACAATTTGAACGTTAGATAAGGATTTAATCGATTCAGATTCAGCATAGTCATATAATATTTGAGGACGACAAGGATTGCTTTCATGATACTCCACTAATCTTGGTCCAGAATAAGCATCTAGTTTAGCAAATAAAGAATTTTCAGCGATTTGTATATCTTTCCGATTCAAGACTGTTGGCACTGGAATAACCATAGCAAAGTCTTTTACATTCCCTTTAAAATCATTAGCCATTGTAACCGTTGTTCTATTACCATCACGAACTAAAATGACTTGAGAGGTTTTGTTGAATAATTTTGTGTCCGCTTTAGCTACATAAAAGCCACAAAAAGAAAAACCTTGAATACTTGTTGCCAGTAAACAGAGGGTGGATAATAATACTTTTTTTTTCATTGTTTTAATTTTTAATTTATATTCCATTTAAATTTATTGTTGGGTAATATTTTATCAAACCATATAGTGATGGGGGCCATAAAGAATAATACCCAAATTGGAGCTGTATAAAGTTGAATCCAAACACTGCAAATAAAGGTGGCAATAGCTAAAACAAATGACCAGATTACACGTGCTTTTTTAGCATTTGGAATGGTCATAGGATCTGTAATCATAAAGAAAGTAAAAAGTAACAGTGTACCACTACTAAATTTATGAATTAGCACTTCAAACTCCCATCCTTGGTACAATACTGTTCTAATATATTCAAGAAAAAAAAGCGTTAGAAGAAATACGATACTGGTTTCAAGTCTTCCAACTTTGTGCAGTACAATTCCTCCCAAAACCGACAATACGAAAAGAAATAAAGCATTGCTACCCCATTGACCAGGTGAAATCCAAGCATCTTGAAAAAGAACAATACTGATAATGATTCCAAAATTGGCTGGATTGAATATATGCTTGCCGTTATACCTTAGCAGATATTTAGCAGTTATAGCAATAGAACTGGCTAAACCAAGTGTGAGTAAGGAACTAGAATTTAAAAGTAAACACAATCCAAGCCCAGTAATTGCTCCGCTTTTTAAGCTATGTAGTTTTCCATTTTGAGCATAAATCCATATTAGTTGAGTAATTAATGCACTACTAAGTATTGTAATTATTTTTCTAAGAGAGAAATCCCAGTGTAAGAATTGAAATCCGAAAATCAAAAATGCAGTTAAATAGAGTATCTGGAAATGACGTGCATCTTTTGAAAAAGAATATAAAAGTGATAAAGAAATAGCTTTCATTGTAAGTTAGATTAATAGAAATTTGATTTTCCATAAATCAAATTTTTTATTTACTTACAATTAGATTATAGTTTGGTTCAAATAAAAATACAAACTACTTATTATTAGTCATTAAAATGTATTCATCCATTAAGAATGAACATACTCCTGATAACAATGTCAGACATTTAAAACCTCTTTCGATTAGTGAATCTTAAAATTTTGATATCTATTCAACATCAATTAACTCAATGTCAAAAATGATAACTGCATTTTTTGGTATTGATGACCCACTACCTTGAGTGCCATAACCTAATGCTGATGGAATTAATAGCACTCCTTTACTTCCCACTTTAAAGAGCGGTAATCCTTCTTGCCAACCTTTAATCAATGCTGACAAGGAATTGGTATAACCTGCCTCGGTCGACTGGTCAAACACAGTTCCATCTGTCAAATAGCCTTTGTAGACTACCGTAACTGTTGAATTTACAGTTGGCTTTATGCCACTACCCTCTTCATTTATAATATAATGTAAACCTGATGCTGTTTTGGTAGTTTCTAGCTTTTTATCCGCAGCATAGTTAACAATGATGGTTTCGTCTAAGGCTGACTGATCGACTTTGTTTTTTTTGCAAGATATTACTGAAAAGGCAATAAAAAACAGAATTATGGATGATTTCATTATGGATTCGAAATAATTAATTTTTTAGTTTCATTTGGTGTCTTAACAAAGTAAACGCCAGCTGTAAGTCCTGAAAAATCCAATCTTAATTCAGAATGACTTTCAGAAATGATATAATTCTGAATATCTACTCTTTGACCTATGGCATTATAAATCTGAATATTACTAATTGCATATGAAGTGCCTTCAATGCGTACTTTGCCATTACTTGGATTTGGAGAAATATAAAAGACTTTATTAACGCCAAATAATTTTACGCTTCTTAAAATTCCTTTAGATTGTGTACCATCAAAATCAACTTGTGTTAATCTGTAGTAGCTTAAATCAAGATAAGGTTCTCTATCTGTAAAATCATAACTAATAGTGTAATTTGAGTTTCCAGCTCCATCCACATGTGCTAATATTTCCCAATCTATTCCATTTTTCGATTTTTCAATAATAAACATTTCATTATTTGTTTCAGTGGCAGTTTTCCACGCTAATGAAACAGTTCCATTTTTTTGTTCTTGCACAGTAAAATCAATCAATTTGATAGGTAAGGGAGTTGCTATTGAATTAATAGTGGCTAATGTAAAACGGACATTATTCACCAGTGCTGTAACACCAGTAAATTGATAAATATCACCACCCAAGCTACTTGCTCCTGAAATTGGTGTTTCATCATTAAATAGTCCATCATCATCAGTGTCTACCAGCAACCTTAAATCTGAAGCAGTAACTGAACCAGATGTAGAAAGATCCCAACGCATATCAACACTTCCAACATCAACAGCAGTTCCAAATACATTCACTTCGTTTACGCGCCAAACCCTTTCATATCTTGCATCAATTGTTCCTGGAATATCAGTTGTATTAGTTGCCGAGGATACGGCTCCATTATGGCCCCAAAATAAATACTCTCCATTGTCTAATCCAGAAGGGTTTAGTATTCTAACAATTGCACTGCCCTGTGCATCATCATTAAAATTATTGACATCAAAACGTCCAATTCCCGCTACTTCATAATCAAAATCTCCATTAGCATTATTGTCTTGAATATACATATCATGAGCAGCAAGAGTGATATCATATTTCGCAGCAAGATAGTTTGCGAGTATAATATGATCAGATCTATCCAAGTAAGTATTATATACTATTACTTCAGTAAACTCACCAATATGATCTTGTGATGATTGATAACTTCCATCAACTGCATCCTGCTCATGCGCTAAACAAAGTGATCCTCCAGAAGTAATTGAGGTACCTGTATTGAAAGCAGTACCAACATAGTCTTTATCCCCATCTTTCCACAATTCAACGTTGCCATTAGTGCTACCCCAACCTCCTTGCACAATATGCCAATTATTATCATTTGCAGAAATACCTGTATTTACATTAGAATTACGATATATGCCAATGTTTTGGCTGGCAAAAAACAGAAAATTATTATTATGAGCAGAAGAAGCATAAGAAAGAATACCATCTGCAGATTCGCTATTGTTTTTATTAACATAAATAGCTGTAATATTATTGGTTGCAAAGCCAGTAAAAGGATTTCGTCTCAATCTACTATTCGCCACATTAAAATTTACTGAAGGAAAACCATTGACTGAGTTAGCAGTGTATTCAGGTTTTAAAGCAACAACCGGTTGTGAAAAATCATTATCATTTCCTGATGAATCAACCCAAGTAGTAATAGTGTCACCATCAATTAATCCACTGATCGCATCAGATCTAAGCCATAGTATATTACTTGTAGAGTTTCCTATACCACCAGGCCCAGTTTGAGCTATAAGTCTAAAACTAGATAATAAAATTATAACGAAAAATAATATTATTTTCATTTTCAGAATTTGTTATTGAATGTTCTAAGAATTCAACACTTTTTAATTTATTGAAAGTTAAACATAAAAAAAGGATAAACATTAATTTATCCCTTTTTCTAGTTATCGTTTTTTATTCCTCTTCTGATGCATCATTATCCTCAGCAGATGCTACAGGAGCAACAGGTTCTTTATACTTTTTAACCCTTACGGCATTCATCCCTTTCTGTCCTCTTTCTAACTCAAAAGTAACAATATCTCCTTCTACAACTTCTTCCAACAATCCATTTACATGAACAAAATAACTATCCTGAGTAGCCATATCTTTAATAAATCCGTAACCTTTAGATGTATTGAAAAATGAAACTTTTCCTCTATTTTCTACATCAGTATCAATTACTTCTCTTTTTGGCACTCCTATTTCAATACTACTCGCTTTAATTTCTTTTCTTTTCACCGTTGGATCCGGCGGAGTATCAACTATAACTCCATTTTCGTCAACATAAGCCATCATGTTATCTAATCCTCCACCTTCAGAGTTTGCCTTACGCTCCTCTTTCTTCAGCAGCTTATCTTGTCGCTTTTTTAGTCTCTTTTTTTCTTTCTCTTTTTTGTTAAATGTTTCTTGAGATCTTGCCATTTTTTAAATTCAATTATTATAATTATTAATATTCCCTTTATGAGAGAAGATATTGAGAATCTTACTTTAAACGAATATGCCAAGCTATTCCTGAGGCATCACATCTGAAAAAAGATTACAATATCAGTTTTTTGTAGTGTTTACTGCAAAAGTAATACCACAAATATAGTATTAAGTATACTAAAACATGGTGTAAACTATTAATTTTCGGAAAAAAGACCAATCAGGAGTAGAACGACTTATTACAATTCCTTTTTGCGTTTGCGCTTTATATAAAATTTATCATTCTTTAAAACAAGAGTAAATCCATAGTGCCAATCATCAGAACATAGCTCTATTATTGCATATCCTTCAATTGCAATATTAATTTGATTGACTAACTTCACTCTTGTTCCAGTAAAAGATACTGAGCCTTTCCTTTTAAAACAGTCGTACAAAGCAGCTATAAGCTCAATTGGATCAGGATTACCTGGTACTTTTAGCTCAACGTGCTTATTAATAATAACCATTTTGTTTTCTTTCATTAACCAAAAATTCTAAGTGCAAATTTAAGATATATTTAAAATTATACGATAGAATAAATAAAAAATTGATAGAATTCTACTGTATAATGTTATTAGAGCAAAAAGTATAAAACAAAAAAAAGAGGTGATTCAATGAATCACCTCTTTTAATAATGTATTGAATTATCTCAATTATTACTCTATAATAATTGATTTTCTAGCTGTATTAGTAGCATTTTCAATAGTTACGAAATAAACTCCAGATTCGATATCAGATAAGTTAATATCAGTTCTCGTATCGTTTAAAGCAGAAGTATAAACTAACTGTCCAGCAGCATTTGTAATGCTAACTTTAGTGTTACCTGCTAACTCAACAAGTTCAATAGCGAAAGAACCATTTGAAGGGTTAGGATACACGTTAAATGAATTTGTCTCGTCTTCTAATCCTAGAGACCCTAATCTTACACAGTTCGTCATTTCAGTACAACCTGCTTTTGTAACCATACAAGCAAAGTCACCATTCACTGCTGAGACATATGTCTTACCAGTTGCATTTGCAATTGGTGTATTACCGTTGTTACAATCTACCCATAGGTAAGAAGCACCAGTTTCAGCAGCCTCCACTGTTAAAGCGGATGGGCTTGATGCCATAGTGTTCACAACATTAATTGTTACGACATAAGCTCTAACACTATCACAACCTGTAGAGGCTATTAATGAGTCAGTGTATGTTCCAGATGAAGTTTTAACTGTACCGTCAAACGAAGTCCATGAATCACAAGCAGTAACTGGAATTGAAGTAAAGTTACCTGCTGCAATATTCACATCAACATATACTGTACTATCACATCCATTTGCACTAGTATAACTTTCCGTAAATAGACCTGTTGTAGGATATGAAATACCTGAAGGTGCAATATATGGTTCACCACATGTCACTGCAAATATTGTCAAGTCATTATCAAAAAACATTTCTAAACTAATTGTCATAATACTATCACAGTTAGCAGCGTTTGGAATGGTGTCATTATAAACACCGCTCAAAGTATAAGTTGCTCCACTTGGTGCAGTATAAACATTACATGCAGTTGTTGAAAAAGAACTTGATGAATTGTTAAAATCTAAGATAAATGTCGCAATACTATCACAGTTACCAGCGTTTGTAATGGTGTCAGTATACGTACCGTCATCACCGACAACAATTCCACTTGGTAGCGTATAAGTTTGGCATAAGCCGCTTAAAGTTGTAGAGCTATAGGTGTTAGATGATACAAAGTTAATTGTAATGATACTATCACAACCTAAGTGATTTGCAATCGTATCAGTATAAGTACCTGTTTCATAATACTCATTTCCTGCAGGAGATGTATAATAACCACAACCTTGAATATTGATTGAACTGGTAGTTGGCGAACAGTTAATTACTGCAAAATCATCTAATAAAATATCATTATCAAATGGAGACCCTCCACTAGAACAAACTGCAGTACTAAATGCAGTGTAAGTAAATCTGAATTGAACAGTATCAGTATTAAGTACAGTTGGCTCAAGATATACAACTTTTTGATCCCAAGTTGGTGAATTTTCTGACCAAGACTGAATATTTGTCCAAGTAGTACCGCCATCATTAGTGATTTCTACATCAATTGAATTAGTACAGTTATTTGGACCACTAATATTATTACTAAATCTCCAATAGCTAAGTGCAACATTTGGAATTCCATTCAAGTCAATTTCTGGAGACACTAAAAATGTTTGAGCACCAGCTGGGTCACCTGATCCATCAATCATAATTGACCAAGACCCTGGAGTACCAGTATGTTCACCAGCGTTTACTGCTCCATAAGCAGCAGGACCATTAAAAAATGCATTGTCATACGTCCAGTTCTGCGACCCACTTTGAGACCAGCAAGCCATGAGTGAATTATTGTCAACTGTTTCCAACCAAGGAGCAGTAATCGGTGTGGTACATTGAGAATACCCAAAGTACGAGACACTCGCAATAAATAAATAAGATAAAATTTTCTTCATAATAAATAGTTTAATTGGGGCTAATTTAGGAGTTCATCATTTAATATCCAAATTTTTTTTAGTACTAATATGTTTAATTATTAACGAAATATTGTTTAGTTGCTGAAAAATAGAGTTTTACACTGTGAATTAATAAGATGAAAAAAGACATACAAAAATAAGATTGGATTCAGCATAGAAACGTGAATCGTAGGTGTATTTTACTTGTTTGAATTTACGCTATAAAATCTAGCCATGACAGTTTCGATTTTTACATGAATTTCCTAGCTAATTCAATTTTCTATTTATTCAATATCATTCTTACCATTTAAAGATTTATAGTGATCAATTTTATTCTTCCGTATACTGCTTACTGCGTGTTAATAAATATTTAAGTTCTGTGCAAGGGCATCCAAATCATAATATCTCAATATTTTGTACTTTTGTCTAGTAAAATATTTGTATGTGTAAAAAACTACTTCTTTTTTGTTTGCTAATAGTAAGTTCAGTTAAAGTTATAGGTCAGTCTAAAGATATTAAAAGACTGATTTTTGGTTTAAATGCAGGTGTTAAATTTGCAAATAAAAATTATGCCAGAAGGTATACTGGAGTCTACCAAGACCAGTTATTAAATTTTTTCACACAGCAAGACAATTACCAAAGGGTAAGACAGCTTTTAGACAATAAAGATTTCAGCCCTCACCCTACAGCTTTCTACAGCGATTTGTTCAGATTTCAACCTGCTCCAGTATACGGTGTAAATATAGGTTTTCAGGCTAGTAAAAGTTTATGCTTTGAAGCTGACTTAAATTTTTCTAACATTAAGTTTATTGGCGGGTATACATTGTTAATTCAAGAACCTGGAAACTTAACCAGTCAAGAAGTCATCCAAAACGGAACAATTATCGGCAAGGAAAGCCGATTTAATGGACGAATAAATATGAACTATACAAGCAATGGAGAAAAGGTAAAAGCTATAATTGGTATTTCGGGCATATTGAATTCATGGAGGATGGAGGATAATTCAGTGGAGTTAAACGGCGGCATAATCACAAATCTGTACTCTCAATTTAATACTGTTAATGGTTTTTTGACCAAAGTACGAGGTACTGGTTTTGGATATGGTGCAAACATAGGTATTGAAGTGCCATTTAAAAAAGGAATTGTGATGCAAATTTTATATCAACCATACCGCACTAGCATGGAATATTTCGAAACGGATGAGGCCATTGCAGCGTTAGGAGATAATTACATAAAACCTTCAGCAGTATTTGAACATGATTTAATTGCTAGATTCGTTTGGAGATAATACTCTAATTACAACATTTATTAATTAATAATGCAAACAAATTTCTTTTTCTTGAATCAATTTTCTTAAATTAATTAGGGCGTATCTCATTCTACCAAGTGCAGTATTAATACTAATCCCCTCTTTTTCTGCAATATCTTTAAAGCTCATGCCTACAAAAATTCGCTTTTCAAGCACATCTTTTTGATCAGCTGGTAATAGCTCTACCAAACTTACTAGGCTTTCTTCAACCTGAGTTTTGATCAAAAGATCTTCAACACTCTTATCAGTTTGTTTAATAACAGAAAAAATATCGAAATCATCATTATGACTTGATGTTTCTGATATCATTTGCATCTTTTTATTCCTGCGGAAATGATCAATAACCAAATTATGAGAAATAGTCAACACCCAAGGTAAAAACTTTCCCTCTTCATTGTAAGCCCCTTTTTTAAGTTGCTTTATTACTTTAATAAATACATCTTGAAAAATATCATTTGCCAGATCGTAGTTTTTTATTTTAGAAATAATATAACCAAAAACTCGGTCTTGATTTCTCCTCAATAAAATTTCAAATGATTTTTCGTCGCCTTGCAAATATGCACTAATAAGTGCCTGATCCTGTAACTGAGTAGTCTTCATAATTCACTTTAATATTCAACTCTGTTAGCGTACAGAATTGATTGTTAACACGTTAATTGTTTAAAGTAAAATTATGTCAATAGGCTTTTAATTTTGTTATTACTGCTAAGCTAAGGAAATTAATTTAATTGCAAAAACAATTCATAACTAATTCCAAATAAACAAACGCAGCTAAATCGAAAAAGGTTGGTAAGTTTGTAAAAAAAATTACTTTACTTTTAATTAAAAATGACAAAACCAAATCAATTCATTGATATAAAAGGCGCTAGGGTTCACAATTTAAAAAATATAAATTTGAAGATTCCGCACAACCAAATTATCGTCATTACTGGATTGTCTGGTTCGGGTAAATCATCATTGGCATTTTCAACGCTTTTTGCCGAGGGTCAAAGACGTTACGTAGAAAGTCTATCTTCCTATGCTCGTCAATTTTTAGGTCGTTTAGAAAAACCAGACGTGGATCATATAAAAGGAATATCCCCTGCAGTAGCGCTGGAACAAAAAGTAATCTCTAATAATCCACGATCCACAGTGGGCACAGTAACTGAAATATATGATTACCTAAAAGTCCTATTTGCCAGAATAGGTAAAACATACTCACCTACAACAGGTTTGGAGATTAAAAAACACACAGTGGCTGATGCTGTTGATTATATCTTGTCTTTACCTGTTGGGAAAAAGTTCATGATTCTATCCCCTTGGCAGATTAAAACTGAACGAACAGTTGATGATTCAATTAAGCTACTAATCTCCCAAGGCTATTCTAAGGTGTTAGTTAATAACCAAACTATAAATTTAAATGATATAAAAACCAAAGATTATAAAGCGGATAATTCCTACATAATAATTGACCGTTTAAAATCACAGAAAGAAGATGAAAATTATTTATCTCGATTAGGTGATTCCATTCAAACTGCATTTTACGAAGGGTTTGGAGCAGCAGTGATCATGGACATGGAAACCAATGAGTCTGCATTATTTTCTAACAAGTTCGAAGAAGAAGGGGTAGAATTTATTGAGCCTTCTCTAAATTTTTTCACCTTTAACAACCCATTTGGAGCCTGTAAAACATGTGAAGGCTTTGGATCAATGATAGGAATTGATGAAGATTTAGTAATACCGAATAGAACTTTATCATTGTTTCAAGATGCAATTGTACCTTGGCGTGGAGAAAAGATGTCAGAATGGAAAATGCAAATAATTCACTCATCCGAAAAAGTGGGCCTACCAATTCACACTCCAATTGAAGACCTGAGTGAAACACATTATAATATGCTTTGGCAAGGCACTTCTCACTTTAAAGGTTTATGGGACTTTTTTAATCATTTACAAACGCAATCTTATAAAATTCATTATAGAATTATGTTGTCTCGCTATAGAGGGAAAACGAAATGTATTGATTGCAGGGGCACAAGATTAAGAATAGAAACGAATTATGTTAAAATAGATCAAAAAAACCTTTCGGATCTATTACTATTACCTATAAAAGACTTATCAGTTTTTTTTGAAAGCATAACATTAGATCAATATCAAATACAGATTGCCGATCGTTTATTGCTTGAAATTTCTAATCGATTAAAATATCTACAGCAAGTAGGATTAGGTTACTTATCGTTAAATCGTCAATCAGGAACCTTGTCAGGTGGAGAATCACAAAGAATTCATTTAGCAAATGCCTTAGGAAGTGCCCTTGTTGGTTCAATGTATATTCTTGATGAACCAAGTATAGGACTTCATCCGCGAGATACTGAGCAGTTGATAAGCGTTCTTAAGCATCTAAAAGCAATAGGAAATACAGTTATTATTGTAGAACACGAAGAAGATATTATTCAGTGCGCTGACCAGATAATTGACATGGGGCCAATGGCGGGTTATCTTGGTGGTGAAGTTGTGTTTCAAGGTAGTCACAAGGCTCTTGAAAAAGCCGAAGGTAGCATTACAGCAGATTATTTGACTGGAAGAAAAACAATTGTTACGCCAGATCATAGGCGTTTAATGACTAATTCGATTACTATTGAAGGAGCAAAAGAAAATAATTTAAAAAACATTAATGTCAGTATTCCACTAAATGGTTTTGTTTGTGTGACCGGTGTTTCAGGAAGTGGCAAGTCCACCTTAATAAAACAAATTTTAGCACCTGCGCTGCAGAAAAAATTGGGAAAGTCAAGTGCTAAAATTGGAATGCATACAAGACTATCAGGCGATATTAATAAATTAAAGGATATTGAGATTATTGACCAAAACGCAATTGGGCGTTCGTCAAGAAGTAATCCTGCAACTTACGTCAAAGCATTTGATTATATCAGAGATTTATTTTCAAAGCAACAAGCCTCTAAAATTCTAGGTGTAAAAGCAGGCTATTTTTCTTATAACGTACCTGGTGGTCGTTGTGAAACATGTAAAGGAGAAGGTGAAATTACAATTAGTATGCAATTTATGGCTGATGTTAAATTGCTGTGTGATGATTGTAAAGGAAAGCGCTACACTTTAGAGGCATTAGAAGTAATGGTGAAAGACAAGAACATTTCAGATGTTCTTGAAATGACAATTGATGATGCTATTTTATTTTTTAGCGGCTTAAAAGGCTCAGAAAAGTCTATTAGAGAAAGGTTAAAACCATTACAAGATCTTGGACTAGGTTATTTGAGACTTGGACAATCATCTAGCACCCTTAGTGGCGGTGAAGCCCAGAGAATAAAATTGGCCACCTACTTAATAGAAGGTCAAAAAAATATAAGCCCTACTCTATTTTTATTTGATGAGCCAACAACAGGTTTACATTTTCATGATATTTCTAAACTGCTAATTGCCTTTAATAATTTAATTGCACTCGGGCACTCTATAGTTGTGATTGAACATAATATGGATGTGGTTAAAACGGCTGATTGGGTAATTGATATTGGACCCGAAGGAGGTGATAAAGGAGGTGGTATTGTTTTTGAAGGCACACCTGAAGATTTGATTAAAAATGAAGTTTCTTATACCGCAAAGTATTTAGCTGAAAAGATATATCAGCCTATTTAAACTACCTTTTTCTTAATTAATGAATAGCATTAATGTCCTGTAATTTTTTTAAGAAGGAATAACCAGAAATATGCCCAACTATTCTATTTATCTCTTGGCCTTCTGGGTTTAAAAAAACAAGGGTTGGTAAGTTTTTAACATTATATTTCGTATTGAGTTCTATACCTTCAAAATCTACCTCTACATCTAAGTACTTTATTAAAAAGTTTTTCTGTAAAAAGGATTTAATATCATCTTCTTGAAACGTTACATTCTTATATTCTTTGCATGGGCGACACCAATCCGCACTAAAAAAAAGCATAATAATTTTTTCGTCCGCTATGGCTTCATTAATTAAATCACTTAATTCCGTTTTATGAAACACTAAGTCATTCTTATTAGTAATATTTGGTTCAATGTTTTCAGGCTCCTTCTCAACCACAGTTGGACTATCTTTAGTGGGTGTGACAGTTTCATTTTGTGGTTTGAGCATATCACAACTATTAAAGGAGATAATAACCAAGCAAATCACGAATATATTTTTCATAATTCAATAGTACAAAAAAAGACCAAAGTAACAACTTTGGTCTTTTAAAATTTATTAAAGTCTTTTTCTTAGTAAGACACTCCTAATGACTTTAAAGTTTCAATATTAAGGTTGCCTTGTGGCAATCCATTATCTTTTTGATACTTTAAATGCAGCTTTAGTATCCGCTCCAATTACATTGTCAACTCCTGAAGGGCCAACATCATAACCTTTAGCTATTAATGCTCTTTGGATTTGTGCAATTTTTTGAGAGTTTACTTTAGAATTACATAAAATTTCTTTCCATGCACCAATTTGCTCAGCTGACACAAGAAACTTTTTCTTTACTGTTTTATATACTGGTGGTGCACTTATTTCTCTAGTTGTTGCTGGAGAAACCAATACCTTTTTACGTTCAGTTTTGTAAACAGCTGGAATTGTTCTTTCTGATACACTAGCTGGTTTGTCAACCACTTTACTGTATACCATCTTGTACTTTGGCTCCCCTTTTACAACTTCTTCCTTTGCTGGGCTAACTAAAACTTTTTTATAAATAGTTTTGTTTACAGCTGGAATTTCAACCAAACACCAAACTTTACAATCTTCTGGGTCTGCAGATAAACATCCTGAATCCGCTTTACCTTTTTTCCATTTAGTTCTTGCAGGTTCAACTTCAATCACTTCAGTTTCTGTTTTATAAACTGCAGGTGTCACCCTAACTACTGATGAACCTTCATCAACCAAAACTCTTTCAGATTCAGTTTTATATGTTGCAGGAGTTACTTTTTTAACTGTATACTCCGCTTTAACCAGTACCTGAAATTCTTTATATTCGTACTTAGCAGGCACCTTCACTAAAGACTTTTTTTCTGGTGTTACAAGTACCTGTTCTGACTTCCAGTCATAAACTGCAGGAACTCTACATTGTGCATAGCATTTTCCTGCCTCCGCATTTGGTGGATAATCTGTAATTTCAGCGTTTTGAGCCATCAAATTAGCGGCAAAAAACAACCCGAAACCAAGCATTAAAACTCTTTTTTTTATTTTGCTATAGGTTTAATTATTAGGATACAAATTTAACCCATTATTCGACAAACACAAGTTATGAGCCTACGAAATTGAGTTTACTAGCGACAAAAGCAGAACTCCAAGCTGCTTGAAAATTAAAACCACCAGTTATTCCATCAATATTAAGTGCTTCACCAGCAAAAAATAAGCCTTTGTGTATTTTACTTTGCATTGTATTAAAATCAACCTCACTTAAAGCAATTCCTCCTGCTGTTACAAATTCTTCTTTAAAAGTTGTTTTCCCTTTTACTTCATAAATATCATTAACCAACACTTCAACTAATTTATTAAATTCTTTTTTTGAGAGTTCTGACCATTTTTTTTCAGTATTTAATTCAATTTTGTTTAGCAGGTAATGCCATAGTCTTGTTGGTATATTTGTTATTTTCTGATTGATTACTTTTTTATGTTTATGTTTTTCAATTTCCATTCTTAAACTATCTGTTACATGGTTGTAGTTTAAATTATTAATCCAATTTACTTGAAGTTTACAGTTATATTCTTTTTCGTTTAATATTCTTGCCCCCCAAGCTGACAATTTCAAAACAGCCGGACCACTCATCCCCCAATGTGTAACTAAAAGAGGGCCATTTTCAGACAGTTTAGTACTTTGAATCCTTGTATTAACAGGGTTCACAACAACACCCATTAAAGTTTTTATTGCTTCGGATGGCATATTAAATGTGAATAATGACGGTACTGGGTTTACAATGGAATGACCTAAACCATCTAATAGGTTGAACCCGGAAAGCTTGGGTTGGCCACCAATAGTTAATATTACCTTTTCTGCACAAATTTTCGAATCTTTCAATTCAAGGATAAAATCATCAACTGGTTTTGTTAGCTTAATAACTGATGATTCAGTGCGGATCTTCACACCTAGTTTATTGCATTCACTAAAAAAACAATCAATAATAGTTTGCGAGCTTTGTGACTCCGGAAAAATACAGTTGTCTGATTGTGTTACTAATTTAACTCCTCTACTCTCAAACCAATCAATTGTATCTTTGACCTTAAATTGATTAAAGATTTTTTTAAGCTCTTTATGTCCTCGAGGGTATTTTTTGCATAAATCGGCAATACCAAAGGTGGCATTGGTTACATTGCAGCGCCCTCCTCCAGATATTTTAACTTTTGAAAGGACTTTTTTCGATTTTTCGAATATCACAACATTTTTATCAGAATGATGAAGCTTGGCATTAATTGCAGCAAAAAAACCAGCAGCTCCTCCCCCAATAATCGCTATATCAATTTTTTCATGACTCATTAAAGGAGCAAACTAATTTGTTTAAATAGTTTACCTTTAGATAATTTAGCGCCACTGCTCAATAAGGAAAACATTTCCTCTTCTCTTAATTTTGTATATTTCTTTTTTGAATGGTAAACCTCAATATGTTTTGCTTGATTTATAATTATTGAATCCATTGATTGTTCTCCTAAAAAGTTGATTTTACTATTCGATTTTGCATCTATCCCAACCAAAACGATTTCGTCTTTTAAACATTGAAAACACTTAATGGACTGACTACTAATAAACTCAAGGAACATGTTTTTTCTAAGAATGTTTTCAAAAATCACATCACTAAATTGCTCAATGATGATTTTTGTCTTTTCTTTATCAGATTCTTTTATTTTTTGCCAGTCTTTAGCTTCAATACCGTTAATGACTAAAAAGGAAATAAATTCTTTTTCGAACTCCTCAAGTTCAGGATTTGAAAGTGTTCTATACTTCATGATGTTAATAAAAACGTAACTAATTTGCAAACCTACAAACTTATTTATCATTACTTTCGTTTTTTAAGAAGAGATTCACTGATATTAATATGAAACGATTATTTCCAATAGCATTTGTTAGCTTGCTTATAATGATAGCCTGCAAAAAAAAGGAACCAACGACTTGGGAACCAAATTGGAAAGCACCGCTTGTTACCGGAAGACTATCCTTAGAGAATTCATTACCAGATTATACATCTCAAAATACTGATGGTTATGCTTCATTAAAGTATAACGACACTGTTTTTTCATTTAGAATAGATACCCTAATAAAATTGCCAGACACATCATTGGTGCAAAAAACCGCTATTTCTTTTTCCTCTCTTACACTTTCTCCAGGAAATTCCATCAATAATAACAATCTTGATCAGCTTTATGATTTAGGTGAGATTAGTTTAAAGAGGGTTATTATTCAAGAAGGACTTGCTTTTATTACTATTTCTTCCCCTTGGCCAGGGAAAACGAAAGCTGTTTTTGCTTTTCCAAAGGTGAAAGATAATTATGGAAATGCTTTTGAACGTACTTATTTTTTGGAAGCAGGCACAAATGCAAACCCATCCGTTATAATTGATACTATTGATATTAAAGATTATGATTTTAATTTAACAGGTGCTGATGGCTCCTTGGCGAATTATCTAACGGCAAATATGACCATGTTTTCAAATGAGTCTTCTGCTTCTTTTACAATTACAAATCAAGATACGGTTCTATTAGCTCTTAGTTTTGAAGGCTTGAAGGCAAAATATGCTAAAGGCTATTTTGGTCAATATAATATTAGTGATATCAGCACTTTAAAATTTCCTCAGCTCAAAAAAATATCAGGATTACTTGAACTTGACTCTGTAAAAATGGATTTAAATATCCAAAATGGGTTAGACTTAATAGCCCAGACAAAATTAATCAGCTTAGAAGGAAAAAACACTTTAACAGGCCAATCGACTCCCTTAGATTTTCCTTTAATAAATCAATTTCTCAATATAAATCCTGCTACTGGAGGTTTATATAATTTTCAGCCATCTGACTATATTATTTCAATTAACACAGCTAATTCCAATATTGAGCCATTTATTACAAACTTTCCAGATTCAATGGCTTTTGAATACAATATCAAAATTAATCCCAATGGTAATGTAAGTGGAGGAACAGACCAATTCTTTCCAAATTCTAGAATAAATCTGATGGCTGATGCTGAGATTCCATTAAATATTAAATTAAACGATTTTTCAGTTAAGGACACTTTTAAACTATCCTCAAATGAGATTGACGATCAACTAGAATCTGGAATAATGTTTATTAAATATAAAAATACTTTTCCACTCTCAGCAAACCTGACCATATATGTGCTCGACAAGAAAAGTATGATATTAGACAGCATAGCTGCTTCTTCAATATTAAAGGCTGGTATTTACGATTCAAACTCCAAAACCACCTCAGAAAGCACTGGAACCATTGCATTTAATTTATCTAATTCGCAGATAGAAAACATAAGTTTAGGAAAAAACATATCTGTATCAGCTACTTTCAATACTGATCAATTATCCTTTGTTAAATTAAATATGAGCGATTATATTGACTTTTCAATATCATCAGACTTGAATATAAAAATTAGCCTAAAATGAAAAACCTCTGCTTTGCTTTTTTCTGCATATTGAGTGGCTATAGTATTGCTCAACCTATTGACTTTGTTTATAGAGACAGCATTTTGAATAAACGATCAATTCAAATAACTGGTCTAAATACATTCGCCAGTAATGCTGTTAAAAATGAGCTTTTTGGAAAGTTTTTACTCGGTGGAAACATTTCAACCGAAATGATTGATAATAATGCTCCAAAGGATTTTAATGTTTTAGGTGGAGAAGCCATTCAAAATATATCATACTTTGACGCTACCCTCCTAAAATTACCTAATTTGGGTATTCTAATTAGTGCAAGCGACCACCATTTTTTATCAACAAGCTATAAACCAAGCATATTTAATCTAGCTTTTAGAGGAAATGCTCCATATGTTGGAGATACATTAGATTTGTCATACGCACATGCGCAGTATTTACATTTTCAAAATTATGGAATAGGTGTTTTTGATAAACGCACTCAATCATTTATTAAAGTAGGGTTTCTTGTAGGCAACAGAAGTTTAAATTATAGAGCAGGTGAAACATACTTTCATACTACTGAGGATGGTTCTAAAATGTATTTAGATTTAAATTTTGACGGACATTCTACGCAATTCGACAGTACTAACAGTTATTTAACAGCTAAAGGGTATGGGTTTTCGTTAGAGTTAAACCATAATTTCATTATTAATACAAAATCTGGACGTCAGCATATTGTCAACTTTAATTTATCAAACATTGGCTCAATTTTTTGGAACTCAAACACAGCCAATATCAAAATGGATAGCATATATTCATATCAAGGATTTGACTACTCTGAACTTAGTTCCGTCCAAAATATGAACAGTTCTGAAGTTTTAGATTCTTTAGGTCTTTTAGAAACTGCGTTTGCGAAAAGAGAAGCATTACCTATTAAGATAATAATTAATAAAGTACCTATTTATAATTTTAACAGAAAGTTACAGTCTACTTTTGGCTTTAAAGCTTTATTAATACCCGATTATAGACCAATGTTATATGGTGGAATTCATTATCAACCTAGCCCATACTTTAGCTTAGCAACAAAAGCAATTATTGGTGGTTATGGTAGTCTTAGGTTTGCACTCAATGCCAATTTATGGATCAAGAATAACTTCTACCTTGGTCTCAGCACCTTAGATATTATTGGTCTTGGATCGAATACAATAGGAAAAGGGAAAAGTTTAAATATTACAATGCAGCTTAATCTATAAATTATGAAACAGGCTATACTTTCAATACTATTAACACTAAGTATTTCTGCAATCTCGCAAAATATACATTTCATTAAGTCTTACGGGAATAATGGTTATGACTTTGGTGAAGACATTAAGCAAGATCTAGACACTGGCTATATTGCCACTGGGTCGTCAAGTAGCTTTTCTTCCGGGAATGCAGATGCTTATTTGCTTAAAGTGGATTCTTTAGGCAATTTTAAATGGTCATATAACTACGGTGGGCCAGGTTCCGACTGGGGAAAAGCAGTAGTCACAACTCAATCCGGTGGGTATGCTATTTCAGGGTTTACAAATAGTTTTGGAGCAGGTGGTTTCGACTTTTATTTAGTGAAAACTGATGCTAATGGCATACCTGAATATGAAAAAACATTTGGAGGTTCTGATTGGGACAAAGCACACGATATGGTTGAATTACCAGATGGCGGATTTGTGATGGTTGGGGAGACGTATTCTTTTGGTGCTGGCAATAATGATATTTACATGATTAGAACCACTAATTTGGGCGATACTATTTGGACCCGAACTTATGGAGGACCAGAGGCCGATTATGCCAATGCTGTTTTATTTGATGGGGATTCATTAGTTGTTGTAGGAGGCACAAAATCATTTGGAAATGGCATGACAGATGGCATTATTTTAAAATATGGAATAGATGGAGAATTAGGTTGGGTAAAAACGGCTGGAATGGATCAGGATGACTATTTTACTTCAATAGTCAATAATCATTTAAATGAATATTATATCGGAGGTTCTAAATCCTATGATTATACTTTTAATTGCGATTGTGGTTATGATTTTTGGATCTATAAAACTAGTTTGGATGGTATGAATTTAGTAGATACCAGTTGGTCTGGTGAACAACTGGGAACCGACCATGTTTTAGACATTGAAGTCGATACGAGTTTTAACGACACTTATTATGGTGGGAGCACAACAAGCTGGGGCACGCCAGACATTGCACAAGGCTACTCTGATGCCTTTATTAACAAACTTACTCCATCTTATACAAGTACTGGTTTTATTAAAAATTTTGGAACTAATGGAAGTGATCAAGTTAATGGACTAGATTACTGTTTCGACAAAGGCATTGTTGGTGTTGGAAATTTAATCCATAATTCGCAAGGAGGTGGAAATATGTTTATTGTAAGAGTTGATAAAGCAAATACTGGTGGTAAAATAACTGTTATTAATGAATTAGAAAATGAGGTTATTACACTATCTGATGAAATAGTAAATTTTGAGACTACAATAAAACTCTATCCGACAAGGACAGCAGGAATGATTACAATAGAAAATTTGCCTAAGAAAAATATGATTAACATTTACAATATTAATGGCCAGAAGATGCGTTCTCTTGAAAACACTTCTTCTCCAATCGATATGTCCGGCCTATCGAGCGGATTATATTTAGTAAATATTAGTCTTGATCACTTAGAATACAACTTTAAAGTCATAAAATTTTAAAATTAGCCCTTGAAATACCATCATTAATTTCTTTAAATATTTCTTTAAAACTTTCATCCTTTATCATTTCAGAATAAATATCTACTAATTCAAAGTCTCCCCTAACAGCAGGACCTGTTAATGACTCTTTGGGTCCATTTGCAAAAGACTTTCGAATTGTTTCATCAATTAGGGGCTTCAGTATATTTAAGGAAATATCATGTGAACCAAGAATTTCTTTCGAAACTTCAAGAAGGTATGTCATAAAATTATTAGATATGATAGCACTCAAATGAATTATTTTTCTTTCTTCACTTGAAGCTATTTTTACAAAACTCGAAAGGTATGATTCAACGAACATTACTAGTTCTCTTTCGAAATTCGCAACATTTGTTTCAATCAAAAAAGGGATGTCATTTATCTTAAGTGCAATATCTTTCGAAAATGTTTGCAATGGATACAAAATTCCAAAATTAGCGAAACCAGCAAAAACTTCGATTGTTACGCCACCTGATGTATGTACAACAGGAGTTTCTTTTGATAGTTTTTTAGCAACTTCAAAAATTGCAGAGTCTTTAATAGAAACAATGTTTAAGTTTACATCTGATTTTAGAAACATAATTTCATTCGTAAATTCTGAATCTACTCTGTTAGCTAATTTTTCGGCATTAATTAAAGACTGAGAATATACACAATCAATTTTAACCCCCTTTTCGAAAAGCCATGTGGCCATATGTGTTGCAACATTACCGGATCCTATAATATTTACTCTCATATCTATCGCTTTTTATCGAATATCGATATTTTAAATCCACCCTTAAATTCAGTGTTACTGATTAAAAGAAATGAATTATTTAAATTGTCAATTATGTCAGTACCGAGGCCTAAAAAACTAGAATTGGCATCAACATATATTACCCTATTATTTTCACTTAGCCTGCTTATTTCTTCAAATTTATAGATGCTCTGTATTTTAGATTGATGTTTGTTTTCATCAAACATTTTATAATCTTTAAACTTTTCTATATCATAATGGTAAAGAAAAGTAATGTCATAAAAAGGAGGACATATCAAGATAATACTTTGATTATTTATATTATCAGAAATAAACTCCACTAACTTATCTGGCTCTCTATTATTGTCAGGAACTAAATGAAACGAAACTACTAGTGGGATCAAAATCAAAAAAATCATATTTTTTTGACCCAATCCATCAAAAAAATATTTAAAAAGAATTATAAACGAAATAAATAGAAAAGGAACACAAAACAACAAGTATCTGTCTAAAAAAATGGGTTGAAAAATTTTTGAAAAAATGAACATGCCAAAATAAGGAACGGCGAAAGATAAAAAACAGAAAAAATACATTTTGTTTTGAAGGTGCAGTAATAGTTCTTTTAATAAATATTTTTTGTTAATAATCATTAATAGGACGATTAATCCTACCAATGAAAGAAATACCTCTTTTCCATTAAAGAAACGCAGTACATTACCATAAAGTTCAGAATATAAAGGGGACCTTAGCCATGTTCCTTCTTTAGAAAAATGACCTAACCTTATATATAATAAATACAACCCTGGCGAATATAATGTTATTGTTAAAACATAACTTACAAATAAATAAAACCTTTTCTTTTTGGATAATTCCTTTAAAAAAAACAGTATAATGACCGTCTGAAATAATAATATTACTCCTCCAAGGTAATGACTGTATAAAAGCAGTGTATTCAAAATAGCATAAAGAACAAAATCATTCAAGGAATTATTCGAATTAAAAACTATTTTAAATAGTTTATAAATTGAATATGTGTATAGAAAAACTAGTAATGAATATACCCTAGCCTCCATGTTATGATAATGATGGAAATTACTGAGGATAAAAAAACAAACAATGACTACACTATACCTTTTATTGAGAATTTTTGAGGATAATGTGTATAAAATGGGTATTACTATAACTCCAAACAACAATGATAAAACCCTAACAGAAAATGCAGATATTCCAAAAACATTTACCCAAAAATGAAGTAATATAAAATGTAATGGAGGATTATTTTCATTTATAAAAAGTGATTTCATATCCGAAAAATCCTGCTGTGCATAAAATATAGAAAACGGCTCATCTAAGGCGATCGGAAAACTGTTAATAAAGGGCAAACAAACAACAAGTTGCAGAACTATTAACCCCCATATTATTTTTCTATTAGAAAATTCCATAAATTCTGTTCCAAACTTATTAAATTTGCGACACATTATGATTAATTCATATTAATATAATTTGAAAGCATGGGTAAAGAAGTGTATATAGTTGATGCTGTCAGAACTGCAATAGGTAGTTTTGGTGGTACTTTA
>JBGCFR010000056.1:0-22059 GCA_045107045.1 Crocinitomicaceae bacterium | reverse complement strand
CGTTCAAGAAAAGACTATGCGAAAATGGCCACTGCAAGAAAAATTGGGCAAATGGATACAGTTAATAATTATAAGGTAGCATGGCATCAAAAATTCACGCTTGCATTTGCTGTAATAGTTCTGTTTTTTGTTGGTGCACCTTTAGGAGCAATAGTAAAAAAAGGCGGCCTTGGACTCCCACTGATATTAGCTACTTTATTGTTCTTATTCTATTATATGATTACAATTACAGGAGAGAACTTTGTTGATTCTAACATTTTATCGCCCTTTGCCGGAATGTGGTTAAGTGCATTTTTTTTAGTGCCAATTGGAATCTTCTTATCTATAAAATCTTCAAATGAATCTCGAATTTTTGACATTGATGTTTATAAGAAATGGTTTAAAAAGTTAAATTTGAAGCGAAAATGAAAGTTTTACAATTGTGTAATAAGCCTCCATTTCCTGCAGTTGATGGAGGTTGTATTGCTATTAAGAATATTTCTCTTGGATTACTGAAGGCAGATATAAAATTATCACTTCTCTGTGTTTCAACTACTAAACATCCGTTTGTAACAAAAGAGTTTCCTTTAAGTTTTATTAAAACAACTAAAGCTAAAGGCGTTTTTGTAGATACAAGGATTAATGTTATTGATGCATTTTCTGCTTTAGTAACATCAGATTCATATAATGTAAGTCGTTATTTTTCACCGGACTTTGATGCCGAATTAAAAAGATTGCTTCAGGTGAGTAAATTCGACATTGTTCACTTAGAGAGTTTGTTTATGACTCCTTACCTAAGTACAATTAGAAAATATTCGAAAGCAAAAGTTGTTCTGCGTAGTCATAACTTGGAGCATTTAATTTGGGAAAGACTAGCTAATGTTGAAAAAAAATCGGCTAAGAGAGTCTATTTAAAACATTTGTCATCAAAGCTTAAACAGTATGAAAAACAAGTGTTAAATGAAGTTGATGGAATTGCTGCCATTAGTTTTGACGATCAAAAAAGATATCAGAGTTTAGATTGTAATATCCCATTATTTACTATTCCTTTTGGAATAGATTTAGACAAATATAAAATGTCTTCTAAAGTTATGAATACCAATATTTCATTTTGTCATATTGGTTCTATGAATTGGGCACCCAATATTGAAGGGGTAAATTGGTTTTTGGATGATATTTTACCATTGGTGACAAATAAAGAAATTCAAATCCACTTAGCAGGCCGCGAAATGCCTTCATACTTAATGAACCTAAATGACAATAGAGTAGTTGTTCATGGCCCTGTGGAAAATGCAAACACGTTCATTAATAACCATGACATAATGGTTGTTCCATTATTATCAGGAAGTGGTATGAGAATTAAAATCATTGAAGGAATGGCACTTGGTAAAACTGTTATTACAACAGCGGTTGGTGCTGAAGGAATTGATGCTATTCATAATAAGAATATTATTATCGCTAATTCTCCATTAGAATTTGCAAATGCAATTGATAATTTAGTTAATCATCCCGAAATAATAAAACTGATTGGACAAAATGCAAGAAATTTGGTTGAAGAAAAGTATGATAATCAAGAAATAGTCCAATCCTTATTAAATTTTTATGAATCGTTATAGAAAATGGGGAAGCCAAAGCTATATGTAATTCTTTCCAGAATCCCATTTCCTTTAGATAAAGGAGATAAATTAAGGGCTTTCCATCAACTAAAGACATTATCCAAAAATTATAGTATTCATCTATGTTGTTTGAGTGATAAACCTATTACTGAACTTCAGGTTTTGGAATTGAGTAGTTTTACATCAACAATTACTGTTCATGTTTTGAATAAATGGAAGCAATATTGGCAATTGTTGACAGCACTACTAAGTGTAAAGCCCTTTCAAATTCACTATTTCTATCAAAGAAAAATTGCAAAGGCAATTAGCAAGCAAATTGACACCCTAAATCCAGACTTCATTTATTGCCAATTAATTCGGGTTGCTGAATATGTTAAAGATATACATCATATTCCTAAAACGATGGACTATATGGATGCATTTAGTATGGGAATGATTCGGCAGGCATCTATTAATAAAGGGGTAAAACGCTACTTAATGAAAGTAGAAGGGGAAAGACTGAAACAATATGAAAATAGAATCTTTGATTATTTCAATCATCATACCATCATATCAGAACAGGATAAGCAGTTTATCAATCATACTGCTAATTATACAATTAAAGTAGTGCCAAATGGTATTGATGATTCTTTTTTAAATTGTAATAATAGTGTTGAAAAACAGTATGACATAGTATTTGTAGGTAATTTAAGCTATGCGCCAAATATCGATTCTTGTCTATTTATTATTGACGAGTTATTGCCTGAATTAATAGTTAAGCAACCTAATATTAAAATTCTATTAGCGGGTACAAGCCCTAGTGAAAAAATTGTTGAAAAATCGAAAGACAAAGACAATATCTTTATTAGTGGATGGGTAGAGGATATTAGAACTAGTTATTTGTCAAGCAAAATATGTATCGCGCCTTTATTTATCGGGACTGGACTACAGAATAAATTGTTAGAATCTATGGCTTTGGGGATTCCTTGTATAACGACTAGTCTAGCGAATAATGCTTTAAAAGCTGAACCAAATTCAGAAATTCTAATAGCAAATTCGTTGCAAGATTTTACTGCTCAAATTGATTATTTATTGACTGATGATAATGCCTACAAGTCAATAGTAAATAATGGAAAGTTGTTTGTAAAGTCTCATTTTAATTGGAAAGCTAGTTCTGAAACCATTCCCTTTTAACATTTCAACTCCCCGTTTAAATCATTTTCCTGATATTTCTTAAAGTTGATTACAGCCGGTCTTAAATCTTTTGTAATTTAGACAACAGACATATTTAAAAGAAAAAAATGAGCTATAAAATTATTTTAACAAGTCTTGTAATATTTGCAAGTCTTGCTGTTTTTGGACAGAAAAAAGGTGATAAAACAGAAACGGAGGATAAATCTATTTTAAATAGTGGCTTATTATCAACGCTGAAATTTAGAAATATTGGACCAGCACTCATTTCTGGGCGAATTTCAGATATGGCGGTTAATCCAAATAATCATAGCGAATATTATATTACCGTGGCTTCAGGTGGAGTATGGAAAACTGAGAATAGTGGAACTACTTTTAATCCAATTTTTGACAGTGAAGGGTCCTATTCTATTGGTTGTGTGACAATCGATCCAAATAATACGAATGTAGTTTGGATTGGATCCGGTGAAAATAATAACCAACGATCTGTTGCTTATGGTGATGGCGTTTACAAGTCAAAGGATGGTGGAAAATCATGGAAGAATGTAGGTTTAAAAAAATCTGAACATATTTCAAAAATAATTGTTGACCCTAGAAATTCGAATCACGTATATATAGCTGCATACGGACCTTTATGGTCTGAAGGTGGTGATCGTGGCATTTATGAAAGTACTGATGGAGGTGAGAAATGGGAACGCGTTTTACATGTGTCCGACAATACTGGAATGGCGGATTTAATTATGGATCCTACCAACCCAGATGTGCTATACGCAGCTTCTCATCAAAGACGTCGTCATGTGTTTACTTATGTTGGTGGCGGAGAAGAGTCAGGAATTCATAAATCGACAGATGGTGGGAAGACATGGAATGAGTTAAAAACAGGCTTGCCTGTAAAAAAAATGGGTAGAGTTGGTTTAGCTATTTCTCCAATCGATCATAATTATGTATTTGCTATTGTGGAGGCTGAAGAAGGTAAAGGTGGGTTTTTTAGATCGACTAACCAAGGAGCAAGTTGGGAGAAGCGCAGCAGCAGGGTAACTAGTGGAAATTACTATCAAGAAATTGTTTGTGACCCATTTGATATTGATAAGGTCTATAGCTTAGATACATGGCTGCACCATACAGAAGATGGAGGTAAGACTTTTAAAAGAACTGGAGAGAAAAATAAACACGTTGATAACCATTGTATTTGGATTGACCCTTCCAATAAGAATCATTGGAGAGTAGGCTGTGATGGTGGTATGTACGAAACTTGGGATCAGGCTCAAAACTGGTCATGGGTGTCCTATTTACCTTTAGTACAGTTTTATAAAGTGGCAGTTGATAATGACGCTCCATTTTATAATGTTTATGGTGGAACACAAGACAATAATTCTGTAGGAGGGCCTTCAGCAACAACAAATAATGCTGGAATTAGAAATTCAGATTGGTATATTACTAATGGAGGTGATGGTTTCGAATCGCAAGTTGACCCTGAAGATCCGAATATTGTCTATGCACAAGCACAATATGGTTGGTTGGTACGTTATGACAGACGGTCAGGTGAAAAAATAGGTATTCAACCGCAACCTAAAAAAGGAGAAGCAGCTTTCCGTTGGAATTGGGATGCACCATTAGTGATTTCAAATCATGATCATAAGCGTTTATATTTTGCGGCGAATAAAGTATTTAAAAGTGATGACAGAGGAAATACGTGGGTTGCTATTTCAGATGATTTAACCCGTCAATTAGATAGAAACACAATGAAAGTAATGGGGGAGGTGCAACGGCCTGAAGTAGTGATGAAAAATAAATCAACTACTATTTTTGGGAATATTGTAGCTATGGACGAATCCTCTAAAAATGCTGATTTATTATATATTGGAACGGATGATGGATTAATTCAAATTACAAAAGATGGTGGTAAAAACTGGACAAAGAAAGAAAGTTTTTCCGGAGTGCCAGAAATGACCTATGTAAATATGCTTTTAGCATCTCAACACAATGAAAATAATGCCTATGCGGTTTTTAATAATCATAAAAAAGGTGATTTTAAGCCCTATGTATTCAAAACTTCAAACCAAGGTAGCAGCTGGACATCTATTACTGGTGATTTACCTGAAAGAGGTTCTGTGTATGCCATTGCTGAAGATCATGAAAATCCGAATTTATTGTTTGCAGGAACAGAATTTGGAGTGTTTGCTACTATTAATGGTGGTAAAAATTGGATTCAATTAAAAGGAGGATTACCGACTATTGCGGTTCGTGATATTGCCATCCAGAAAAGAGAAAATGATCTAGTACTAGCTACGTTTGGTAGAGGGTTTTATATTTTAGATAATTATTCGATTTTAAAAACCTTAACTGAAGAGAAGTTAAATGAGGATGGCGCTACTATTTTCCCAATTAAAACAGCGTTAGAATACATTCCAACCAATCCGCAAGGTGGCAGAGGAAAAGGCCATGGAGGTGAAGGTGTTTATTTAGGTAAAAATCCTTCGTATGGTGCTACAATACGTTATTATGTGAAAGAAATCCCTAAGGGACCAAAAGCAGAAAGAAAGGAAGAGCAAAAGAAGGCGAAGAAGGATAATACGACTATTGACTATCCAAGTAATGACGAGTTTTTGGTTGAGGATAATTACGAAGCCCCATATTTTGTTTTTGTGATTAAAGATGGAAGTGGTAAGGAGATTAACAGGATAACAAAACCAGCAGCAAAAGGTTTAAATGTGGTGAATTGGAATTTACGTTATCCAAGCACAAAATCTATCAAATTGAAAACCAAAGCACCAGGACGTTATAGCTACCCAGATGTAGGACCATTGGTTGTGCCTGGGGTTTACAAAGTTGATTTATTAATGGTTGAGAATGGTGAATCGAAAATGCTGACTAGTTCGCAACCATTTACAGTTAAAGCATTAGAAAATTCTTCATTAGCTCGTCAGACTGTAACAAGTATTACCTTCAAAAACGAAGTAGCTGAATTACGTCGACAAATTATGGGAGTTAATGCTAAAGTAAACGATTATTCTAAACGATTAAAATATATTAAAGCGGCGGTTAAAACATATCCAAGTGCCAATTTTGAATGGCTAAAAGAAGTAAAATCTTTGGAAGGTAAAATTCAAACTATTGAATTTGATATGTGGGGTAGATCATATTTAGCAAAAAGAGATGTGGAAACACAACCTGGAATAGGTGGACGGGTAGAAACCATGGTTTACCAAATGTGGTATTCTACATCTGATCCCACATCAACACATAAAGAACAATACGCTATAGCAAAAGCAGATTTTGCCACATTACAAGCGGAAATTCAGAACGTTGTTGTTAGGCTAAAAGCTATAGAAGAAAAATTGAATATTGAAGGCATTCCTTATACACCAAATCGAGTTGATTTTAGAGAGGAATAAATATCAGTTATATAGTTTAATTGAATAGATGATCGTTATGGCGTAATAGGCATCTGTTACTAGAGTTTATATTGTATGGATACTTTAAGAAGCGCTTACCATTGACTATGCGCTATTTCACTAAAGAAAAAACTAGTTTTTTCTTTTTGTCTTAGCACTCCTAGTCTTAGGTTTGCTATATTTTGCTTTTATTTTGTTCTTATATGACCCGCCTTGATTAGTCTTGCTGTTTTTTGCACTCTTTTCGTGAAATGCTCCTTTTGATTGTGTAATTTTGGCTTCTTTTAAATAATGTTTGTCGGCTAAATTTGGAATTTCATCATCAGTAAATACCTTAGATATTTCAACTTCTTTTGGGATGTCAAGTTTCAGAACTTCTTGACCCATGAGTTCCTCAATGAGTTCTAATGATGGTACCTCAACTTCATTAGTAAAAGTAATTGCAATACCCTTTTTATCAGCTCTACCAGTTCTACCAATTCGGTGAATATAGTTTTCAGGAATTTCAGGTGTATCAAAGTTAATAACATGACTTACATCCAAAATGTCTAGTCCACGAGCAATAATTTCAGTGGCAATAAGTATTCTGTGTTCGCCATTTTCGAATTTCTGAATGGCATTTAATCTATAATTTTGAGATTTATTGGAATGCATCACACCAATAGACTCATTATATTTTTGATCCAAATGGTCTGCCATTCTATCAGCTAGCTTTTTACTATCCACAAAAATTAGAACTTTCTCTAAAGCTTCATCTTCTAATATATGGTTCAATAAATTAATTTTTGTATAAAAATTCGGTACTAAATATACGGACTGATCAATTAGCTCAATTGGCGTTCCAACTGGCACAACTTCAATTTTTTCAGGTTGATAGAAAAAGTCATTAATTAGCTTTTCAACATCCTCTGTTAGGGTTGCCGAAAACATGAGGTTTTGTCTTTTCCGTGGCAATATATCTAATAAGTTGGTGAGTTGAGTTCTGAATCCTAAGTTTAACATTTCATCTACTTCATCAATTACCAATTGCCTGATTTGCTTAAATCGTAAGTTTCCAGTCAACGCTAAATCTAATAATCTACCAGGAGTAGCCACCAAAATATCAACACCGTCATATACAGTTTGTTTTTGTGTGTTGATGTTAGTACCGCCATATACACCAACTACTCGAGTGTTAATATAAGCAGTTAGTTTTTCAATTTCACCAACTACCTGAACTACTAATTCTCTGGTTGGAACCATAATGAGCACTCTTGGGTGCTTTTGCTCTGAAAACTTTAATTGCTTAAGGATAGGTAATAAGTAGGCAAAGGTTTTACCTGTTCCGGTTTGTGCAACACCAACCACATCTTTTCCAGATAGAATAACAGGCAATGCACTAATTTGAATTGGCGTAGGGTATATGTATCCCAAGTCAATTAATGCATTTTGTAAAGGAGTATTTAGATTTAGATCTTTAAAAGTCATTACCTGATTTTTTTATAAATGCAAAGGTAATGCAATTTATATATTTAGAATTAATTAAAGTTTGGTGCAAAAAAAAGGAGGTCATAAAATGACCTCCTTTCAAAAACTCTCTAATATTAAAGATTGTTTATAGCTTTTTCAATATCATCATAAGTACTTGGATCAAGTACCAATGTTGATTTGTGATTATTGCCGACTGAAATATTAATCCCTTTATAATAGAAATCGCCATCAATTTCAGAAATTAAAATTAATTGAAGGTCAGTACCTACAGGAATTTGACCTGATGATACAAAGTTAGTGCCATCAAAATAACCATTCATCACAGATTGAATTGTATTAAAATTCATGAAGAACATGGTGTTTGAGTTATTATATTCTTCAGGAAGAGAAACTGTTAATTTAGTTTTAGCTCCAGAAACACTATAAAAGTAGTCACAATTTATCCAATTAGCACTTAAGCTATCTAACGCAAAATTATATGATGTGCCTGATGTGTCTAATACAGCAGGAATAGGCTGAGGGAATAAAGATGTATCCATAGCTTGTGTCCAATTTACAAAACCAGTTTCATCCTCAGCCCCGTAAAAAACTTGCATATTATTGTCTCCAATATTAGTTGGAACTTGAACGTTAAGTTGGTATCCTCCTCTTATATAAACTGGATTGCCATTGGTTGTATATGAAATTTTGAATTGTCCTCCAGTTACTAAAACTTCACCATTAGAGGTTGTAGACTTTTCATTGAAAATCATTTCTGAAGGGGTTAACATTTCCTTAATTTCAATATTTACATTTCCTGCAATTGGAATACCACTTACGTCAGAAAAAGCACTTGCTGGCACTTGAACCTTTAGGCCTCCAGCTGTTTCGAAACTCCCTCCAGAAAAACCACTAATGGTTCTCGTTTGTATGTTGTCAAGTTGCAATTTTGCAAATGAATCTCTAATTCCAGAGGTTGGTGTTGGTGCTGGAATAATTTGATATTTCTTTTTACATGAGTAGAATCCTAAGCTAGTAATTAGTGCTATTGAAAGGATTAAAAGTTGCTTTTTCATAAATTAGTTTTTCTATATACCATTATGAATTACTAATGGTTGTCCAAAGATAATAAAAAATTATGTTTTCCTTTTTTTCTTTTTAGCAGCAGGGAACAAGATGTTATTCAAAATTAACCGATATCCAGGGGAGTTAGGATGCAGATTTAAATCTGTTGGTGGGTCTCCGACCATATGCCTATAATCTTCAGGATCGTGTCCACCATAAAAAGTCCAAGTTCCCATTCCAAGTTCTCCATGTATATAACGTGCAGTTTTCAAGGCTTTATTTTCACCCATAATCAGTACTTCTGGTTTAATGAATTCTGACTTAAAGTCAGTGGTTTGACCCATAAATCCGTCAATTACCATGGTGTGATTTTGACATAACATGGTCGGGACTATATCCCATTTTGCAGAAAATTCGAATAGAAAAAATTTATCTTGCTCTTCAGGAATTTTATGATCTCTTGTTGCATCAATATCTGAATATTCGTAAACCATTGGATCTTTTTCGAGCTGAAAATCTTTAAAAGCAAATGTTTGATTATAGTCCATTTTGTTTTGATAATTGGGTTCTGACGGATCGTGATCATACATTTGTTCACATATATCAGTGTTTTGAGCGGCCAATGCAATGTCAAAACTGTCGGTTCCTGAACACATAGTGAAGAGGAAACCACCTCCAATTACAAAGTTTTTAATATTCTGAGCAACTGCTAGTTTTAATTCTGAGACTTTGAGGTAGCCCAATTTTTCAGCCATGGCTTCATTTGATTTAACTTGTTTTTGATACCATGGCGCGCTTCTATATGCTCGATAAAATTTGCCATATTGCCCCGTAAAATCTTCGTGGTGTAGATGTAGCCAGTCATATTCTGCTAAGCCTCCTCTCACAATGGTTGAATCGTATATTTCAGTATAATTAATTTCAGCATAGGTTAAAACCAAAGTCACCGCATCATCCCAAGGTTGCTTGCCTTTGGGTGTATAAACGGCAATTTTAGGAGCTGTTTCCAATTGTACAACTTCCATGTTAACTTCAGGGTCAGCAATTGAAGATTTTATTTGTTGTACTTTTATATCAGGCACTACTCTATAAGAAATGCCTTTAATAATTAATTGCTCTTCAATTATTTTATTATAAGGGAACAAAAAACTACCGCCTTGGTAATTGAGTAACCATTCTATCACTACTTTGTTTTCTAAAGCCCAAAAAGAAACACCATAAGCTTTCAAATGATTTTTTTGGCTTACATCCATGGGCACTAGAATTGCATTGGCTTTTACCATTGCAATTGAACATATCATTAAAAGTGTAATAAAAAGTTTAAAACGGTACATCATCATCTAATATTGATCCAGATAAATTATCTTCATTCATCTTACTACCTACAGTATACGTGCCAGAATCTCCGGCTTGACCTGATTCTTGGTCAAAATTACTATTTTGAGTAAATTTCGTGCCGTAATCCATTTCTGCGAAAGCATCCATATTATCAAAACGAATCAGTTCTTTTATGAATCTGAGACGCACATTGTCAAGGGATCCATTTCTATGTTTTGCAATAATAATTTCACCAGTTCCTTCCGTTGGCATGCCATTTTCATCCTCAAGTAAACCATAATATTCCGGTCTATAAATAAAACAAACCATATCGGCATCTTGCTCAATGGCACCAGATTCTCTTAAATCCGACAGCATTGGCCTTTTATCCCCACCTCTTGTTTCCACAGAACGACTCAATTGTGATAAGGCTATGATTGGCACACTTAGCTCTTTTGCTATTTCTTTAATAGAACGAGATATCATAGAGATTTCTTGTTCTCTATTTCCACTTTTTAATCCAGCTGTCATTAATTGTAGGTAATCAATAATGACCAATTGAATATCATGTTGCATTTTCAAACGACGACATTTCGCTCGTAATTCAAATATGGATAGGGCAGGGGTATCGTCAATATAAATTGGGGCCTCTGCTAAATTTGTAATGTTTTCATGGAGTTGTTTCCAATCTTTTTCGTCGGTAAAACCTTTTTTCAATTTCTGAGAAGATAGTCCAGTTTCCATTGACATTAACCGTTTTGTCAACTGAACACTTGACATCTCTAATGAGAAGATAGCAACTCCTTGATTAAATTGAACAGCTGTATTTCTTGCCAAGGAAAGTACAAATGCTGTTTTACCCATACCAGGTCTGGCAGCTAAAACAATCATATCTGATTTTTGCCAGCCGGATGTTAGCCTATCTAAGTCTGTAAAACCAGATGGTACTCCACTCACACCATCTTTATTTTTACTAGCTTTTTCTATTTCTTCAATGGCTTCAGAGACCAATTCTTTTACACCAGAATAACTCTTCTTTAAATTTCCCTCAGTAATTTTGAAAAGACCCTCTTCAGCTTCATTTAGTACTTCAAAGACATCTTTCGTTTCGTCATACGAGTTTTTAATAACTTCTGAAGAAATACCAATTAAGGATCTTAAAATAAATTTTTCGGCGATAATTCTTGCATGATATTCTACATGGGCAGTTGAAGCCACACGATTTGTCAATCTGGCGACAGCTGCCGGCCCTCCAACAAGGTCAAGATCTCCATTTTTTCTCAGACGTTCTGTTACACTTAATATGTCAATAGTTTCGGAGCTGCCAAACAAATGGAGTATAGCCCCAAATATCTTTTGGTGCTCCGCTTTGTAAAAACTATCGGCCGATAAAATATCAATGGCATCATTGACGGCCTCTTGGCCTAATAACATGGCACCTAATACCGCTTCTTCAACATCTGTTGAATGTGGTGGGATTTTTCCAACTTCATTGGCAGGAATTATTTTATTCGTGCTTAGTGACCTTCTTGGTCTTGTATTGGTACTGCCTGTTTCCATTCCTAATTCAAATTTAGACAAACTTTAAATGGCAAGCACTAAGGCTTGCCATTTATTATAAACATTTTGTTTATTCGGTTAATTTTTCAACTCTAAAATTATCGTATTTCTGTTGAAAACTTGACATATTCTGTTGAAAACAGAAAAAATTATTTTAAACCACCTGAAAATGTATTACTTGGTGCTTTCTTTGCCAGAGTTACATTGTTCAAAGTCATTTCAATTAGCATTCCATTGTTGTTTACGACTTGTTTTTGAGAAAATAGCATGGCTTTTTTACCTTTTCCATATGCTTTGTAATCTGAAAGTTGAACAGTCACTTCTGATACTTTTCCATCTTCCAATTCAGTAATAGATTCAGTCATTTCTAACAGACCGGATTCGACATTGTAATATTCATAGGTAGTGTTTTTGGATATGGCGTTTTTCACCTCAATTTTATAGTAAGATCCATCTTTCTTTCGATCAATTCCTAGTAGAGTAATTATGTAAGCACTTTCTTTAAAGTAATGAACTTGATCGAATGGGAAATTAGCGGTGGACTTAGCTTCTATTTCTTTGGCAGTCAATTCTTTTTCGCCTTGCATACTAATACTTTTTCCGGCAGTGCCATTAAAATATTCCTGTTGCATTACCATGCCGTTAGCTTTCATTACAACAGCAGATTTATTAGGAGAACTATTTGCCATTTTAACATCAAAAGCCATTCCCATTTCTGGTAAATTACCAGCATACTCTGTCATTATAAACTGAGTACTTTTGTTTTTCTTGGCCATCATAGATTTATCATCAGTCATATAAATTTTAGTCAGGTAATTGCTGATAATGCCTTCAGCGTTAATATCCTTATCTACTTGTAAAAGTTTAATGGCTTTCTCCCCTAAACCATCTCTAAAATCAATGCTTCCATCTGAATCAAACCTTTCTAATTTTTCGGCAATTTCTTCATTTCCAACAATTACTATATTTGTGTTGCTAGCTTGTAAATATTTTTTCGCAACTGCCAATACATCTGATTTAGTAACAGCCTCCAAGTTTTTTAAATAATTGGTGTAGTAATCGGCAGGCAAGTTATAGCGTGCTGTGTTTAGAGCAAATCGTGCCACAGTCTGCGGATTTTCAAGTGAACGTGCAAACGCACCAGTTTTAGACTTAATCACAATGTCTAATTCTGCATCTGTAATCTCCTCTTTCGAAATTCTATTTATTTCAGCTAAAATTTCTACCACAGCACTGTCAGTTACGGCATTTCTAAAGCTTCCGCCCGCTGAAAATTCTCCAACTAACATATCTGGACTTATAGATGAGTAACAACCATATGTATACGCTTTGTCCTCACGTAAATTAGACATAAGACGTGCTGAAAAACTGCCTCCCCCTAGTATTGAATTTAGTACACTTAACTTAATAGCGTCTTCCGAATTAGGTTTTAAATTCAAAGTATTTGTGATTTTTATCACACTCTGAACTGCTCCACGCTTATTGACAAAAGTGACTTGATTATTTTTTGTTTTTTCTACGGAAAAATCTGCAGTTTCTGGAGGTGTTTGCCCTCTTTTCCACTCACCAAATGCATTTTCCACAATGTCTTTCATTTTAGTTGGATCAATATCACCAACAATAACTAGGTAGGCATGGTTAGGTCTAAAAAATAAGCTGTAGTATTTTGACATATCATCAATTGTAATATTTGCCAATGTTTGTTCAGATACAACTTCTCCATAAGGATGATTTTCTCCGTAATTAATTACATTGCTTACATTTGAAGACATACTGCTAGGGTCAGCTTTGTTTGCCTCTAAACCAGATAGTGTTTGTGTCTTAATTCGCTCAAATTCATCTTTATCTAAAAGCGGTTGCATTACTACATCCTTTAAAAGTGACAATAGCTTATCAGAATGCTTTGTTAATGAAGAGGCATAAAATCCCTTACTATTTGATGAAAAAGTGGCACCCATAAAGTCTATTGACTGATTGAATTCATCTTTTGGTGTGTTTTTGGTTCCTCCACCTAGTAATTCACCAAACAAATCAGCCATACCAACTTTTTCATGCTCTAACTTTGGCGGATTATCAATAAATAATTGGTATGAAATTTTAGGTAGGTTGTGATTTTCAACCATAATGACTTTTAAGCCATTTTCCAATTTTATTTCAACAGGTTTCGGAATGTTAACTTTTGGATTGGGTTGAGGTTTTGGTGCTTTTGTGCGGTCTATTTGCGTCCATGAAAATCCTGAAGTTAATAGTGCCATGATAAAAAGTAAGTGCTTCATTTATATAATAGTTTTGGGAATTATTTTTTTGGTAAAAAGTGTAATACAACTCTGTTTGATGGTTTAAAGTAGTCGTTGGCTACTCTTTTAATATCTTCAGGTGTAACGGCTAAATACTTATCAATTTCTGTATTAATTAAATTGGTTTGACCTTTATAATAGGTGTAATATTGAGCCAGGTCTTCAGCTATTCCTGCCATACTTGATAATGAGGATACTACATCATTTTCAATTTGATTTTGAATTTTTTGTAGTTCTGTTGTTGAAACCAATTCATTTTGCATTCGTTCAATTTCAATATCAAACGATTTCTGCAAATCTAAAAGACTTACATCTTTTTGTGCTATTCCAATTGTTAATGCTATACCTGGGTCCTCCAAATCGAACGGAAAAATAAATGCTTGAATAGCCTGGGCCTTTTTTTCAACCACATTTTTATAAATTCTTGAGGACTTACCACCAGATAGAATATTTGTCATCATTTCAACTGCATAGTGGTCTGGATGATTTAACTCTGGTGTGCGATAAGCCATAAATAATCCGGGTAATTGAATATTATCGTAAATAGTATCAACTATTTCTTCTTTCAATGCTTGTTCTATAATATTTGGTCGCGGAATATTATGAGGTTTTTCTGAAGCATTAGGGAAATAGGTTTTTATGAAATCTTCGGTACTTAAATCACTACTATAAGCTTCAGAGAATGCTTTAGTAGCCGATTTTTCACCAAGTTTTTCACTGTATTTGGAGGTGAATTTTTCCATATTTAAAAACTCCCGATCTCTATAAATATCAAGCTTATCACCGTTAGGAATAGTTCCAAAATAATCTGCAATCCATTTTTTAGTTTGCTCGATATTAATGTCGCCAGCTATGGAGAGCGTGAGGTTATGAGGTACATAAAAAGTTCTATAGAAACCCACATAGTCATCTTCTTCCGCGGCATTTAAATCCTCCATACTACCAATTACTGTCCATTTGTATGGATGCTTGTTGTAGGCCCGTTTAAAGATGTTTTCCTGCCAACTGCCATAAGGCTGATTGTCCATTCTTTGCCGTTTTTCTTCTTTAACAACTTCTCTTTGGGTTTCTATGCCAATGTTTTCAACTTTTGCATGGAGTAATCTTTCAGATTCTAACCAAAGCCCCAATTCAACTTGATTAGAGGGTAATAATTCGTAATAAAAAGTTCTGTCTTGAGAGGTGTTAGCATTTAAGGTGCCGCCAGCTTTTTCAACATATTTGTCGTAAGTATGACGGTCAATATTTTCTGTACCTTCGAACATAAGGTGTTCAAAAAAGTGAGCAAATCCTGTTCTGCCTTCTTTTTCATTTTTAGAACCCACATGATACATTAAAGAAACTGCTGCAACTGGTGTACTATGGTTTTCATGCAAAATAACATGAATCCCATTATTTAAATCGTATTCGATAAAGTCAATTTTTTTAGTTTGACTTATAGAAAGGCTAGTAATTAGCAATATGCCCAAACTGCTTATATATTTTGATACCATGTCTTAATCAATTTCAACAAATGTAGCAACTGTTTTTATAATCTTATTAATTTTATGGATTGAAGGTTGTTAATTAATATTAAAGGTATGCTTATTAAAAAGTTGTTAATTATTTTGGTGGGGGTTTCACTTCTGAATAGCTGTGCATCAATGCCAGAGACTGAAAGTTTAGATCAGAAAATGAATCAATGGCATACGGATGTGGCAGAATTTAGATTAGATGAATATTTTGATTTTATGAGCGATTCTTTTATTTTTTTAGGGACTGCACCAGGCGAGCGTTGGCCAAAAGAAGAGTTCTATGAGTTTTCAAAACCGTATTTCGATAAAAAATCAACATGGGATTTTAAAGTCACTGATCGACACTGGTATTATTCTATGGATGGTAAAACAGCTTGGTTTGAAGAAAACCTAGATACTTGGATGGAAGACTGCAGGGGCAGTGGTGTTTTAATTAATAAAAACAATGAATGGAAAATAACCCATTATAATTTGACCGTACTAATAGAAAATGAAAAAATTCAAGAGTTTATTTCAATTCGAAAAAGTAAGGATAAAAACTTATCTTCGTCAGAAAATTAAATACATATGCTCAAAATAGATTCTCATACGCACATTTTGCCAAACAAAATGCCAAATTGGACAGATAAATTTGGTTATGGTGATTTTATTTGGATGAAAGACTCACCTGCTGGTAAAGGTAAGGCGGATATGATGAAGGGGAATAATTTTTTTAGAACCGTTGAAGAAAACTGTTGGAATGAGGATGTCAGAATTCCGGACTATGAAAAATACAATACTCAGGTACAAGTAGTGTGCACTGTTCCTGTAATGTTTTCTTATTGGGCGAAAGCAAAAGATACGTTGGAATTAAGTCGTTTTTTAAACGATCATATTGCTAATTTACAAGTAAAATACCCTAAAAATTATATTGGATTAGGCACAGTTCCAATGCAAGATGCTGATTTGGCTATTCAAGAAATGGAACGACTTAAAAATGAACTAAACATTCCAGGAATTCAAATTGGGTCAAATATTAATGATAAAAATTTAAGTGAAGCAGAGTTTTATCCAATTTTTGAGGCAGCTGACCGCTTAGGGATGTCCGTTATGATTCATCCATGGGAAATGATGGGTTTTGATAGTATGGAGAAGTATTGGTTGCCTTGGTTAGTAGGCATGCCCGCAGAAACGTCACGTGCAATGGCTTCTTTAATATTTAGTGGTGTTTTAGAAAAACTACCAAACTTAAGGTTTATGTTATCGCATGCTGGTGGTTCATTTATTCCAACAATAGGACGCTTAGAACATGGTTTTAACTGTCGCCCGGATTTGGTTCAAGTTGATAATACTGTTAATCCTAGAGAGTATTTAGGAAAGTTTTGGGTAGATTGTATTACCCATGATATTGAAATGCTTAAATACATTGTTAAAACAGTAGGTTCAGAAAAAGTATGTTTGGGTACAGACTATCCGTTTCCACTAGGAGATTTGGAAATTGGAAAATTTATTGAGGATAGTGATTTGCCACAATCAGATATTAATAATATTTTTTCAAAATCTACATTAGACTGGTTGAATTTACCAGCCTCACAATTCAATTGATTCGAAAATAAATTATTTATAAAAAAGGCGTCTAGATTTATTCTAGACGCCTTTTTATTTTATTGGTATTTTATATTTTATTTAACACCATGCATTAGTTTTTTAACAACAGGTGTGAGGGCCATAACTAGTAAACCAGCAACAATGGGTACAATTGTGAAAATATAGAAGAAAGTACTCATTGAGTATTTCGTGGTAATTTCATCAATCATTCCCCCCATAGATCCAGCTAATTTATTACCCATACCAACAGCAATGTACCACAATCCAAACATCATTGCAATCATTTTACCTGGCACTAATTTAGATACATAAGATAAGCCTACTGGGGATAAACTTAGCTCTCCTAACGTATGCAATAAATAAGCTAGAATAAGCCATATTACACTTACTGAAGCTGTTTTTGCTCCAGCTGGTATACTTGAAGAGCCATAAGCTAGTACCAGAAAGCCTAAACCTAGTAGAACTAGTCCCATTCCAAATTTCACTGTTGCTGCAGGATTAAATCTACTTTCCCATATTTTAGAAAATATGGGTGCAAATGCAATAATAAAAAATGAATTTAGTATACCAAACCAAGAGGCTGGGATTTCGGTAGATGTTTGAGCAAATTGGTTTTTCAACATAATTATTACGATAATCCAAATAATTGCAAAACTTATCCCTAAAAAAGTATTTGATAATGCATATTTTTTAAACGTTATTTTGAAAAGACTGAATAAAACATAAGTAATAATTGCTAATGGTACTACTGTTAATATTGTATTTGATATTCTAAAAATATTAGCGGCACCTCCTTCTAAAACTCTATTGGTGTAGTCTTTCGCAAAAATTGTCATAGAACCACCTGCTTGTTCAAAAGCTGCCCAAAAGAAAATGGTAAAAAAAGCTAAAATACCCACAACGATATACCTGTCTCGTTGTATTTTCGGAGAAACATCATCATAACTTTTCTCTTCAACTTTTTCAATTGCATCAGATAAATCATCAACTTTAGTTGGCTTAAGACCAACTTTACCAAAAATACTTTGCGCAAACCAGAATTGTAACATTCCAAAAAACATAAAAATTCCAGCAAGACCAAATCCATAATGCCATCCATATGTTTCGCCAACATACCCACAGAGCATAATACCTAAAAACGCTCCGGCATTAACCCCCATATAAAATATTGTAAAAGCGCCATCTTTTTTGCCTTGAGCATTTTTATAAACACCATTTATTATTGATGTAATATTTGGCTTAAAAAATCCGTTACCAGCAATCAATAGACCAATACCTGTGTATAAACCCCATGGTGTGTCAAGGGCCATTGCCGCATGACCTAGTGTCATTAATAGAGCACCTAAAGCGACTGCATTTCTATAACCTAAAAGTCTATCTGCTATAATCCCTCCAATTATCGGTGTGAAATATACTAACATAGTGTAAGTTCCATACAAACCTAAGGCTTCTTCGCGACTCCAAGCCCAACCTCCATCCATTAGAGCAGAGGTTAAAAATAAGACTAATAATGCCCTCATTCCATAGTAAGAAAAGCGCTCCCACATTTCGGTGAAAAATAAAATAAATAACCCTGAAGGATGTCCCATCAGCAGTTTATTATTCATTTCTGTACCTTCAAATTTGTATTTTGTTAGTGTACTCATATAATTGATTTTCGTGTTTTTTAAAAATAAAGGCCTAATATAATAAAAAACCCATCAACTTTTAGTGATGGGTTTTCAATTGTTTTTAAGTAGCAACTTCTTCTTTTTCTTTTGGCTTTACAACTTTTAAATCATAAATATACAGCGCTAAAACAGTGACTAAACCAATTCCAGCAATTACTGTCCAAATTTTATTTGGAGAGTAATCTTCCCAAAGCATAGTAGTCATTTCATTTTGATTTAAATTTAATTTTTCAGAGGCCAATGCAAAATAGTCATTTTTAGAAAAGGTTTCAGAAATATTAGGCATTTCAATGCCTTTTGTATTCATGTCTTTTTGTAATAATGATAATTTATCTGACCACGCTTCGTATAGGTTTCCGGATACAAATGTGGTTAGTAAGTTGCCAACAAAAATTGGCAAAAAGTAGGTGCCTTGATATAAAGCTTCCTTTCCTTTCGGTGAGATAATAGCAATAAATGAAGAAAATGTTGGATTGGTAGCCATCTCACCAATTGCAAATATGACCACACCAATAATTGTAAATGTAACATTGTCGAAATAAAAAGTTAAGGATATTCCCAAAATAGCAATCAAAAAACCTCTAATCATTGCGGTTACATGACGCATTTTAATGACAAATGAGGAGACGATAATTTGAAGTAAAATTATCATGCCAGCATCAATATTCGTAAACCATTCAGGCTTGATTTGTCCATTGGCATCAGACACATAATTCCCTAAAGCTGGCCAAAAGTTGGTAAGTGAAGTACTAACAGAACTTGAGTCAATCCAGTCTTCTATAAAAGTTGGAAATGTATAAAATAACTGATTAAACATGGTCCAAAATCCAACCATGATGATCAATAGTACCATTAATTTTTTATCAGATAAGGCCTCAAATATATTTTTTAAAGATTCACTTACAGTCTCTCCAAATCCTTTATTCGATTTTTCTCTTTCTGGTTCCTTAAAAAAGAAAATAACTATTAGCAAATTGATTCCAATTACAATCGAAGCTTGCAAGAATACTAAACTCCAACTTGTTTCTCTTAGTCCAGAAGCAATTGCTGGACCAACAAATCCACCAATATTTACCATCATATAAAAAATTCCAAAACCTAATGTGGAGTTCTTTTTTTCAGTTGTTTTAGTAACAATTGCTGAGGCCACAGGTTTAAACATTGCAGCTCCAATGGCAATATATAGAAATAACATAAAAACAGCTGAGTAACTAGATACTTCACCCATTAAGTAATAGCCTGTCATCAGCATGACATATGATATTATCAATGCCAGTTTATAGCCAATTTTATCTGCAATTACGCCGGTAAAAAGAGGGAGGAGGTAGAGGATTGCAGTAACGTATCCCATTATTTGACCTTTTTCAGTATGAGTGAACCCAAGCCCACCTTCATCAGTAGATCCTGTTAAGTACAATGCCAAGACGGCGAACAAACCATACCAAGCCCAACGTTCAAATAATTCCATGGCATTAGCCACCCAGAACATTGGATTGAAAGATTTTATTAAAGAAAATGTACTTTCTTTTTTCATAATAATTCTCTTTTTAGTTATTGATCAGCTAACTCAAAACCTTCGGCTTCGTCATTAATAATATGTTCATTGTCCTCAGCACCATGCGTCAAACGCTTTAGGGGCTTAAGCAATAGAATTACTAGTAGTCCAAATATTACCGTGAATACTGTAATGCCTGCAAAAATTGTGTATTCTCCATATTCAGCCGATTTCTCTCCAAGAATTCCAGCCACTTTTCCACCTAGTCCGGTAGCGGCAAAATATACGCCCATCATAAGGGAAGCGTATCTTGCTGGTGCTAATTTTGTAATAAATGATAGAGAAACTGGAGAGGAGGATAGTTCACCAATTGTGTGAAATAAATAAGCTAGAATTAGCCAAATCATTGAGGAACTGCCATGAGTCTCATAATCTCTTACTGCAAATACCATAAAAACAAATCCAAGGCCCATTATAATTGTACCCATTGCCATTTTAAAAAGAGAGCTTGCCTCTTTACCTTTTAGCTTTCTTTTAGCCCAGATGTTTGCAATTGTTACAGCTAATAATATAATGAATCCAGCATTTAATCCCTGAAACATTGGTGTCGGAATTTCCCAACCTAACAACATTCTATCAGTTTTATTTTCAGTATAAACACTCATCAATCCACCGGCTTGTTCAAAAGCACCCCAGAAGACAATAACTATTAGAAAAGAAAGGAGCAAAACTAGAAATCGATCTTTAGCAATTTTGTTTTCTAAATTTTTATATATCATCATCATCAGGCCTGTTACTAATGATAAAAATATAAATAGTGCTCCATATCCCCAATGGTCAACCCCCTCGAAAGTATATCCTGCGTAAACTGACAACAAAAGCAAAATTCCAACTATAGAGATATGCATTGGAGACTTAATTAACTCCATGTATAAAGCACCTATTGAAACATCATCATTTTTTTCTTGCACTGTTGGTTTATTCCCAACATGTGACAGATACTTTTGACCGAAAATGTAAACAAGCAAGCCTAATAACATGGCAATACCTGCCATTCCAAATCCTGCATGCCAACCCCATTTAGCTACAACTAATCCTATAAAAGTAGTTGCCAATAATGATCCAAGATTGATGCCAATGTAAAAAATACTGAAGCCTTTATCTCTTCTAATATCTCCTTTTTTATAAAGTCCACCAACCATTGTAGAAATGTTAGGCTTTAAACACCCAACTCCTAAAATGATAAGAGAAAGCCCTGTAAAAAATGCCCAATCTTCTTCTATGGCTAGTGTTCCATGTCCAGCCACTAAAATAATAGCTCCTAACATTACTGTCTTTTTCTGACCTAAGAGTTTATCGGCTAAAATACCACCAGGTATTGAAATGACGTAAACAAGCATTACATACCAGCCGTATAGTTGATAGGCTTCTAATTCAGTCCAACCCATTCCAGGGCCATTACCATCAGAAACCGTTGCAATCATATATATTACTAAAATTGCTCGCATGCCATAGTAAGAAAATCGTTCCCACATTTCAGTAAAAAAAAGAACGTATAGTCCTATTGGATGTCCAAAAAGTTCCTTTTTACTATGCACTGTCGTTATATCGCTCATAAAATCTTATTAAAATATAGAATGTGAAAGTAAGAATAAAATAATTAAAATACTTGTATGAATATTTTTATTCTGTGAGTGGTTTATATCCTTTATTATTGCGAAAAATAACAATTCAGTTGGAAATTGTGTTATTTTACTTATTTTTCGTTCATGAAATTATTCAATCTAATAAATGGTTTTTTTGGCTTATTTTTTTTGGCTTTCGTTACGTTTTCATGTGAGAACGGTGAAAACGCTAATGCTATTATTGAGGTTCGAAAAGTAGATAAAAAAGAAGTAATAGATTATCATTCAAATTCAAATTTTAATGAGGTTCAGTCTACTCA
>JBGCFR010000055.1:0-69805 GCA_045107045.1 Crocinitomicaceae bacterium | reverse complement strand
ATTTCCCTACTCACCATTCGACTCCGCGCAGTAATCGTCTTTTAGATGAAGCTTTCTAATGTTTACCCACTAGGGCTTACTTCGGCTTCATTTCATTTCGCTCAGCATAAACATTTCGGCAAGCTCAATGCGGCGCTTCTCGCCCTAGTGGGCATAAACAAAAAAAGCTTCAGCGAATGCTGAAGCTTTTTTTCGTTGGCCCACTAGGGCTCGAACCTAGACTCTTCTATACCAAAAACAGACGTGTTGCCAGTTACACCATGGGCCAATTTTGCTTTCGTCCGTAGGACAATTGCGAGTGCAAATTTATAGGTATTTTTTTAATTCAAATAATAAATTCTACTTTTTTTTCTTCTTTTTACCCTTTTTCTCTCCGTAAGCCTCATCTAATCGGTTTATTTCAGCCATTACGGCTCTCCAATCCCCTTCTTCTTCTTGCTTAAAGTTCAAGGTTTCTTGATAGTCGGTTTTGGTTATTTCAGCAATATGAATGGGTTTGGTAATATACCCTTCAATGGCTTGCAATAATTCTACTTCGGCAGGGGCACAAAATGATAATGCCATTCCTTTTTCATTCCCTCTTCCTGTTCTTCCAATTCTATGCACATAGTTTTCTGGTTGTTCAGGAATATCATAATTCACCACAAAATCAACATTAGGAATATCGATACCCCTAGCACTCACATCTGTTGCAATTAACAACCGGATATGGCCTGATTTAAAAGCATCCAATACTGCTGATCGCTCATTTTGCTCTTTACCACCATGAATCGTTTCAGCATCAATATTGACACGTCCCATAGCTGCTGCTACCCGTTCTGCCCTTACTTGTGTTCTAACAAATACTAAAATTTTTGAGGCTTCATGCTCTTGCACCAAACGTTCTAAAAAGAAACGTTTGTCATCCATTTTAATATGGGCCACTGAATGTTCAACATTTTTTGAAACTGGGTCCTTTGGTGAAATTTGAATATGAATGGCATTCCCTTTAATAATGGAATACGCCATTTTTTTAATTTTTTTATCAATAGTAGCGGAGAAGAAGAGTGTTTGCCTGTTTTTTGGTAAAAACTTAGTCACATCTTCAATATCTTTAATAAAACCAAGGTCCAACATATGATCGGCCTCATCCAACACTAATGTCTCAACTCTATTTAAACGAATATGTCCCTGATGTAAAAAGTCAAACATTCGGCCTGGTGTGGTTACTAAAATATCTATGCCCTTTTCTAAAGTTAAAATTTGGTCATCCTGCCCAACACCTCCAAAAACGCAGCCAATTTTCACCTTTAAATTTCTGCCAATCTCTCTAAAAGCATCAGTAATTTGTAAAGCCAATTCACGAGTTGGCACCATTACCAAACACTTAATTCCTTCACTTCGGCGAGATGTTTTTGATTTGTTAATACCATCCAAAATAGGAATAGCAAAAGCAGCCGTTTTACCTGTTCCGGTTTGTGCAATAGCCAATACATCTTCTCCTCGCATAATTGGGGAAATGGTTTTGTATTGAATATCTGTTGGTTTAATCATCTTCAACTCCTCAAGATTTTGCTTAATCTCTAACGAAATTGAGTAATCGGTAAATTTCATATGGTAATGATTTCTTAACCGTTTGTATGGAACTAGTAAAGTACTAACTTGATGAAAGCTAATATAAGAACATGTTACATACCTACTTTATTTAGTGCAAAGATAGACATTTACTTCACTTATTTAGCGAGTGTAAACTGTCGTCATAGTCTCAAATAAATCGAAAGTCGAAACTATCATCACATTATTCGTATATTTGTCGCCCAATAATGCAGTAATGAAGAGACCATCAAAAGATAATTCGAAAGGTAGTAGAAGTGGAAAAAGGCCATATTCTAAAGGCCAAGGAGAACCTAAACGACACTTTTCGCATGGTGAAAAGCCTAAACGTAAAGGTGATCCATTACCTAGTTTTAGCGAAGACATTCGTTTGAATAAGTACTTATCGAATGCTGGAATTTGCTCGCGTAGAGAGGCAGATGTTTTAATTGCAACTGGTGTTGTTGATGTAAATGGAAAAACGATCCTAGAAATGGGCTTTAAGGTGAAGCCAGGTGATGAGGTGCGGTATGATGGTGCTCTAATTTCTCAAGAAACTAAGCGTTATGTTTTACTAAATAAGCCAAAAGACTTCATTACTACAATGGATGACCCAAGAGGCAGAAAAACAGTTATGCAATTAGTTGCCAAAGCCTGTAGAGAGCGGATTTACCCTGTTGGCCGATTAGATAGAAATACAACTGGCTTATTAATGTTTACGAATGATGGTGATTTGGCCAAAAAGCTGACTCACCCGCGTTACGAAATGAAGAAAATCTACCATGTTGAAGTGAATAAAAATGTCAATTTTCACGATATGGAAAAACTAATGTCTGGTGTTGAATTAGATGATGGTGGATTTGTAAAAGCTGATAAGGTTGAATTTATACGTGACACTAAGCCAAGGGAAGTCGGGGTTGAATTACATTCAGGAAAATACCGAGTGGTCAGACGCATGTTTGAGGCTGTGAATTATGAAGTCATAAAATTAGATCGCGTCCTTTTTGCGGGCTTAACTAAAAAAGATTTACCAAGAGGCGAATGGAGGCATTTGAGCACTGATGAAGTAAACTTTCTAAAAATGCTTTAAATAGTATTGTGTAATTAGAATCAACTATCAAAACTTTTTTACTTCACAGTACACAGACTAACTGCTCTAGTGTAAAAAGATGTATTTGTGAGTTTTTCAATTTCACCAATCTAAGCGCTTATTCTCGATACTTTTTTGAATGCTAACGCAATTCAAAAACACTCGAATTGACGCTAATTTTTTCTAAAATTCAAGATAAAACTGAGTATTCAAACGCGTTAAAAATCTTAAAAAATAAATTTTGCTAATTAGTTTCAGTTATTCTAAATCGACTATTATAGTAAATGTCAGTTCGAGTGTTTTTTTACTTGGTAATTGCCAAGTAAAAAATGTATCGAGAACTCGTTCGTAGGATTATTCCTAATTTAGATTTGTGAAAACATTTAATGTCTATATTCTCAAATGTTCGGATGGTACTTACTACACCGGAATTACTTCTAATCTAGAGAATAGGCTTAAACAGCATCAATCTAGTCAATTTAAAAACAGTTACACCTCTAAAAGATTGCCAATTGAACTTGTTTTTTATTGTGATTTTCAAAACGCAAAACAAGCTATTGAAAAAGAAAAACAGATTAAAAAGTGGTCTAAATCTAAAAAAGAAGCTTTGATTAATAATGATTATGGAACTTTGCCCAACCTTGCAAAGAAGAATTTCAAGTGATTATTTCTTTCATATTTAGCTTATTCTCGATACTTTTTTGAATGCTAACACGATTCAAAAACACTCGAATTGACGCTAAGTAATAATCGCAAGGTCAATTGACCAAACAATTTTCGTGCTGTCTTCTTTATACTCTGTACCTGCTACTTCTTACCCCATGCTGCTGCTTTCCAAAAATTCGGCTTGGCTGTATTTAAATCGACTTTTTCTTTTATCCCATCAATAGTACCTTTATCCGTAAATTGCCAGGCAATGACGTTTGGCGACTCAAATACATTAGAAGATCCAGTATAATTGGCAATCCAAAACCACTCCTTTGCCAAGCTTGATGTCTGAAAAAAGTCAGTAAAAAACGACTCATAGGTGTAAATAATTGGTCGCACATTTAACTGTTGCTCTACAAAATTTAAAAAAACTATAATAGAATCATTTAAAGATTGAACTGACAATTGACCTTTTACTTCAATATCTAAAACAGGTTTTAACTTCGATTTAGTATAATTTTCAACAAAGAACTTAGCTTGTAAAATGGCACTTTTACCCGGGCTATAAAAGTGATACCCGCCATAAGGTACTTCACGTTGATCTAAGGCTTTTCTATTGACAAGTGCATATTTATCTTTAAAATCAACTCCTTCAGTTAGTTTCAAAAACACAAATTGAATCGAATCATTCTTAATTTTCATTTTTGAAACTTGCTCCCAATTAATTTGACCCTGATGATGCGACACATCAATTCCTAAAACTTGATAATGTGCCGGCAGTGCAGCACCAAAATCAGGAAATGTCAAGTTGGAATGGTTTCGCTGGTCAAATAATAGTAAAACCACAAAAATGGCCAACGCTAAACTGATGATTAAATAGACATTTTGTCTCATTTTAACATTGAATGGTTAAACCGTCATACGCCAATTCAACATTATCTGGTAAGGTTTCTGAAACCATATTATGACTCCCTAGCAAATGGCTAATATGGGTCAGATACGCTTTTTTTGGTTTTATTTCAGCTATTAATTCTAGCGCCTCAGCTAAGGTGAAATGAGAAATATGTGGTTCTTGACGAAGCGCGTTTAATACCAGAATTTCGGTCCCTTTAATTTTCTCTTTTTCTTCCGGCGAAATAAAATTCGCATCTGTGATATAAGTAAAATCATCAATTCTAAATCCCAATACTGGTAACTTGTAATGCATTACTTCTATGGGTTGAACAATTTTACCAAATAGTTCAAATGGTTCTGTTGTAATTGTGTTCACAACCACCTTTGGAATACCAGGGTATTGAAAGTCTGCGAATACATAATGAAATTCTCGTTTTAAGCCGACTTGCACTTGTTCAGTGGCGTAAATAGGCATGTCTTGCTTAGAGCGATAATTAAAAGCTCTAATGTCATCCATTCCTGCAATATGATCCTTATGCTCGTGTGTAAATAAAACAGATTCTAAATGAGTGACATTTTCACGCAGCATTTGTTGCCTAAAATCAGGGCCAGTATCAATCACGATATTTTTTCCATTATAATTAATCATAATGGAAGTTCTCAAACGTTTATCTTTAGAATTCTCAGACAAACATACTGAACAATTGCAAGCAATAACTGGAACGCCTTGTGAAGTGCCTGTGCCTAAAAATGTAATTTGCTTGTCGTTAATCACTTGCTAGTTTGATTTAAAAATGCAACTAATTTCTGAACCGCTCTTCCTCTGTGAGAAATGCCATTTTTTTCTGTCATGCTCATATCAGCAAAACTGATTTCATAACCCTCTGGAATAAAAATAGGGTCGTATCCAAACCCTTTATTTCCTGATTTCTCTTTTGCAATTTTCCCTTTACAAATGCCTTCAAATAATTCTTCCTGTCCATTTAATTTTAAACTGATTACAGTTCTAAACTGCGCCTTTCGGTTAGACTCATTCTTCAGTTTACTCAGAACTAAATTCATATTATTGTCATCACTTCTTCCAGATTCATTGGCATATCTAGCAGACCTTACACCTGGCTCACCATTTAAAATTTCAATTTCCAGTCCTGTGTCATCTGCAAAGCAATCTACATTAAAATGGTCAATTACATAAGATGATTTTAAGTTGGCATTACCTTCTAAAGTGCTTGCTGTTTCAGGTATGTCATCATTACAATTAATATCCTTCAATGATTGAATTTTAATATGATCAGGCATCAATTTTTGAATCTCCTTCACCTTATTTTCATTCTGTGTAGCGAAGATTATGGTCATAATATTTTAAAAATTTCCGTTCCCTAAATTTGCACTTACTGGCACCTCATCAATCACTTTCTTCTTAATATTCCAGTGATTTATTATTTCATCCATATTGTGCACATCACCATCTTCTGCCATTCGCATCACACTTCCACGTTTGATTTCACTTGGATTTTTAGCCCCCGTTGCAGCCATCAATTCAATAAAAGCATGGACGGTATTTTTCTGAAAATTATAGATTCTCTCTGCTTTATCAGGAACATTTAACCCTTTCATCAACTTTACGTTTTGTGTGGCTACACCCGTAGGACACGTATTTGTATTACAAACTTGTGCATGAATACAACCTACACTTAGCATCATTGCTCTGGCCGAACTACAAATGTCAGCGCCTAATGCCAATGCTTTGATCATTCCAAAACCGCTAAATATTTTTCCCGCAGCATTAATTTTAATATATTGCCTTAAGTCATATTTTTTTAATAGTTCATCTACCAGTACTAATCCAATATCAAGTGGCAAGCCAACATGGTTAGCAAATTCTAATGGTGCTGCCCCTGTACCTCCTTCAGCTCCATCAACCGATATAAAATCAGGATATGTTTTAGTAGCTACCATAGCCTTGCAAATCATTTCAAATTCTTCGGGATTTCCAACACATAATTTAAACCCGGTCGGTTTACCTCCTGACAATAATCTTAACCGTTTGACAAAGGTTAAGAGTCCTTCAGGAGAATCAAAAGCACTGTGACCAGGAGGAGATAAAACAGTAGTATGCGGTTTAATACCTCTAATTTTAGCAATTTCTGGTGTATTTTTAATACCTGGCAACACCCCACCATGACCAGGTTTGGCACCTTGTGATAACTTTACTTCAATTAATTTCACTTCTGGCTTGGTTGCATTTTTTATAAAATTATCTTCTGAAAAAGTGCCGTCCTCGTTTCTACAACCGAAATAACCTGTTCCTATTTGCCAGCATAAATCACCACCTTGAAGGTGATACGGTGACACACCTCCTTCTCCAGTATTATGAAAAAAATTGCCTTTTTTGGCACCGTTATTCATAGCCATTACTGCGTTTTTGCTTAAGGACCCAAAACTCATGGCAGAAATATTGTATAAAGCTGCACTATATGGTTTTGTGCAATCACTCCCCCCTATTTGAACTCTTGGTGCCTCATGTGGAATAGCAGCAGGATATAATGATTGAACGATAAATTCGTATCCTTCTTCCGAAATATTATTCTCTGTTCCAAATGGGTGAGTTGCACCAATATTTTTAGACCGCTGGTATATAATGGCTCTTCTATTTTTATCAATAGGTGAACCATCTGTCCGTCGTTCAACAAAATATTGCTGAATTTCAGGAGAAATAGATTCAAGAATATATCTTAAATGACCAATAACTGGGAAGTTCTTTAAAATGGTGTGTTTGGTTTGAAAAATATCATAGTAACCAATTATAATAATTGGACCAAATAAAATAAACCAATAATACCAACTCAAACTTACCATCTGACCTAACGTAATAAGTCCAGCGGTAATTATTAACGATAATAAAATAAATACATTTCTAACCATAACATTTAATCTCTTTTAATATGCACATCTGTTTGCGGGTAAGGAAAAGCAATATTGGCTTTTTTAAACTCGCGTTCAATCGCAAATCTAATTTCTGACTTATAAATATCAATATAAAAATTTTGTTCTGCCCAAAACACTAAATCCATTTCTAAGCCATTGTGCCCAAAATCCATCAACCTCACAAAAACGGGTTGTGTATTCTTCACTCTAGGATGCGATTGAGCGCATTGAATCAAAATTTCTTTTGCTAATTCAACATCTGAATTATAATGAATAGTAATAGGAATTTGGAAACGAATAATGGATGAATTAAAGCTCCAGTTATTGACGCTTTGATGCGTCAAAACAGAATTAGGTAAAATCAATGTCTTATTATCTCTAGTCTCAACTTTAGAGGTTCTTAAATTAATCTGCTTAATTTTTGCAATAAAATTATACTCACCATTATAATTATTAATTTCTATAATATCTCCGACCTTATTAGATCCCTCAAAAAGCAATAATAATCCTGATAAAAAATCTTTAAAGATATCTTGAAGGCCTAGTCCTACTCCCACCAATAAAGCAGCTGAACCGCCTAAAAGTAAATCAATACTTAAACCAAAACTTCTTAATAAAACTATAATGGAAATTGTGTAAATGATATACTTAGCCAACTGAATAATGACGAATTCTGTCCCTTGATCTAACTGAGTACGTTTCGATACACGTTTCAATAAATAAAGCTTTAAGAAATTAAGAATAATCCGTGCAACAAAAAAGACTAGGGCTATTAAAAATATATGGTAAATGGCAACATGAAATGTGCCTATCCTAATCAATTCAAAAGTCAATACATTTCCAAAATCAATATTATCGTTATTTACATTTAAACTTTGGAAACATGCATAAATAACAATAAAATATACCACTTGTCGGATCAACTTCCATAACGCAATTTCTCGTCCTTCAATCTTAAATTGCTTATTATCTAGATCTAATAATTTGAAATATCGCTTCAAATATTTCAATAATAATTTTCCTGCCACAAATATGGCAACAAAGAGTAGTATATTTATTGGTGCAAAAATAAATCCTTGGCCTTCTGTAAATCCATCAGCCCCTTCAATTACCTTTCTTGTGTCAAGAATCGGAAAATTTAATATGTTATCCCAAATATCCATAATTCTAAATGATTCGTCTCCCTAGTTTTTCAGATAATATCAACTTCACTTTATCCAATTGTCGTTGTCTATTAATCAGTTGAGCAAAAGCATCAATATCCTCCATATTAACAGTCTTCATTTCAGTTTGAATGATGTTAATTTCATGAATAACTTTAGCTGATTTAAAAGAAAAAATGGCTTCCATTACAGCCCTTTCAAGATGATCTATCTCTCGTTTTATTTTTACTTTTTGAGCTGCCCATTGCGGACTTAACTCATGTTTCTCAGTTAAAATATCAACTGATATTTTAGATATTGACACATTATGATGTTGTGTAAAATCTGTTTGCTCTAAAAATTTATTTTCAGATAATCCGGTTTTATATAACTCGTAAATGGGCTGTAATTCTGGATGATTCAATCCAAGCTCATCTTTATCCAATTCATGAATTATTAATTCAATTACACTCACCTCTGCATCAACCTCAACTTCGTTTTCTTTTTCATCTAATTCAATATGCTTAATTTTTACTGAAAAAGTACCATAATTTAGAAGTAATCTAATAATATCTCGCTCCTGATAGTAAAGAGTATCAAATGCTGGTTCTTTGGGTTCAGTTAAAATTGGTTCTCCGGTCTGATACTCTGGTGGAATCATAGCTTCCGGTGGTGGCTCTTCACTTCCTAAATTACTGGTAGGCTTATTAAATCTCGCGCGTTTGTCGTCCTGCTTCTGTTTTTCACGAACCAATTTTACCAATTCACCAACTAATATTTCTTCTTCTATATCGAAAATGTTAGCACATTCCTTTGTATAGACTTGTTGTTTAATTCTATCTGGAATTAATGCAATTGATGATACAATGTCTCTAATTAACTGTGCCTTTTTTAGAGGATCACCTTTGGCTTCAGCGTTTAGTAAATCGGATTTAAAAACAATAAAATCTTTTGCATTACTTTCAATATATGCTTTCAATACCTCAGTAGTCGATTTTTTTGCAAATGAATCGGGATCTTCGCCATCAGGAAACAGAACAACTTTGACATTCATACCCTGAGCCAAAATCATGTCAATCCCTCTAAAACTTGCTTTTATACCAGCATTATCGCCATCATATAAAATGGTAATATTCTCAGAATAACGTTTAATCAGATTAATTTGCCCTTCCGTTAACGAGGTACCAGAAGATGATACTACATTTTCAACGCCAGACTGGTGCAACGAGATTACATCCGTATATCCTTCTACTAAATAACAATTGTCATTTTTAATGATGCTATTTTTGGCAAAGTAAAGCCCATAAAGGATTTTACTTTTGTTGTATAATTCACTTTCAGGTGAATTAAAATATTTTGCGATTTTTTTATCCGCTTTTAACGTCCTTCCTCCAAAACCTAGCACTTTACCTGCCACGGAGTGAATAGGAAACATAACTCTGCCTCTAAAAAAATCAAAGCTCCGGTCATCTTTCGTTTTTGTAAGTCCAGCTTTTTGCAAAAATTCCAGCTTATAACCCTTTTGCAAAGCAGAATCGGTCAGTGCATTGCTTGTTTCTAAACAATAGCCTAAATTAAACTTCTTGATGGTATCCTCTCTAAAGCCACGTTGTGTAAAATAAGATAACCCAATGGCCTTACCTGTTTCGTTATGATATAAATTATAGGCAAAGTGTTTTGAGGCAAACTCATTAATAACCGATAGGTTTTCACGGATTGAAATTTGTGCAATTTCTTCAGGCGTTCTTTCTCGGTCTTCCTTAATTTCGATTCCATACTTATTGGCTAACCATTTTAAGGCTTCAACATATGAGAAGTGTTCGTGCTCCATTAAAAATGAAACCACATTGCCCCCTTTTCCTGTACTAAAACACTTCCAAATTTGTTTTGCTGGCGAAATCATAAACGACGGTGTTTTTTCGTCAGTAAATGGTGATTTTGCCTTAAAATTTGATCCTGACTTCTTCATTTGTACAAAATCACCAATCACCTCTTCAACACGGGCGGTTTGGAAAATTTCATCAATGGTAGACTTTGGAATCATGATAACATCTAATAAGACTAACAAATTTATGAGAATTTGATGAAGATTCGATATCCAATGCACATTTTATCAGAATTCCTATTTTCAATGACTTTTTCGAATTCTATTTGTTTTATATTTGTTGAATATGGTTGATCAAAAAGAAGCCTATGCTTCTAAGCTTAAAAATTTTCTGCCTGAAGGCACTGAAAATTACGTAGCGCAATTGATTGTCGCCAAAAATGCTCACTTTAAAGTGGCTCGAAAACGGAAAACAAAGCTAGGTGATTATCGACTACCGACAAGAAATCAAGGCCACCGAATATCCGTGAATGGTGATTTAAACAAATACGCATTTTTAGTCACAACTATTCATGAGTTCGCCCATTTGCAAGCCTTCGAAAATTACGGAATATTGATTAAGCCACATGGTGTTGAGTGGCAAAAAGATTTCGCTACATTATTTCAACCAATATTTGAACTCAATATTTTGCCATTAGATGTCACCTTGGCATTAAATAACTACTTAAAAAAAGCCAAAGCATCTTCGTGCACCGACGACGCATTGTACCGCGTTTTAAGACGCTATGATAAACATCCGCAAACCTTAGTTGAGCATTTAAATTTAGGTGACAAATTTCAAATTAATAATCTGGTTTTTGAAAAAGGGAAAAAATTAAGAAAATACTATCTTTGCAGGAATATTAGCAATAATCGTCAATACCGCGTATTAGGTGTAGCTGAAATACAAAAGCAAATTCATGAGTAAGTTAAATAACTTCATGAATGCAATTGAAAAAAACTTTAATGAACAAACGAGCAAAGGGAGTTCGTGATTACAATTGAAAATAATAATAATGAACAAACATAATTATGCCGTTATAATGGCTGGTGGAATCGGCAGTCGATTTTGGCCCATGAGTAAGGAGTCTCATCCAAAACAATTTATAGATGTTTTAGGTACTGGAGAGTCATTAATTCAGATGACTTATAATCGGTTACAAAAAGTAGTGCCTTCGAATCAAATTTACATTGTCACAAATACCAACTATAAAAGTTTAGTTTTAGAGCAATTGAACGTTAATGAAGCACAGGTACTCACCGAACCTCAACGGAAAAATACAGCTCCGTGTATTGCTTATGCAGCACATAAAATTTACAACTTAGATGAGCATGCCAACTTAATTGTTGCACCATCTGATCACCTTATTTTAAAAGAAGATAAGTTTGTGGACATTATTCACACCGCACTTGAAAAGTCAGCCAAGGATAATTGTTTAGTCACCCTAGGCATAAAACCTTCTCGTCCTGACACTGGCTATGGATATATCCAGTTCGAAAATCAAGGTGACTTGATGATGGGTGAAGTAAAAAAGGTGAAGCAATTTACTGAGAAACCTGACCGTGAACTGGCAGAAATCTTTGTGAAAAGTGGCGATTATTATTGGAACTCCGGTATTTTTATATGGACTGCTAAAACTATTATTGAGTCTTTCAAGAAATTTAAACCAGAGCTGAATGGCTTATTTGAATCAAAAGCCAATGATTACAATACACCAAACGAACAGTCGTTTATTGATGGTGCATTTAATGCATGCGAAGATATTTCAATTGACTTTGCCATTTTAGAAAATGCAAAAAACGTATACGTTGTTTTGGCCAATTTCGGCTGGTCAGATCTAGGCACTTGGGGTAGTTTATATGCCCATTTGGATAAAGATTTTGAAGGAAATGCTACAATAAATGAAGGCGCCCATTTATTCGACACAGAGAATTGTATTATCAATTTACCGAAAGATAAGCTCGCACTGATACAAGGATTAAAAGATCATATAATAGTGGAGTCTGATGGCGTTTTGATGATTGTGAAGCAAGAGGATGAGCAAAAAATTAAAGGTTACTTGAAGGAAATGAAAAAGAAAAGACCTGATCAGTTCCAATCTTAAATTATTATCTTTTCATGACTAAAAATTATGTTTTCACATCACAACGTTTAGGCTTTAGAAATTGGCTAGTTGAAGATGTAGAACAGATGATCGCTATTAATCGAAACAAGGATGTGATGCGCTATTTTCCAGCTCATGCCACCCCTGAACAAACCATTGAATTTATTGAAAGAATGCAGGCTCTTTTTCATGAAAAGCAATATTGTTATTTTGCAGTTGACTTATTAGAAACAAATGAATTTATTGGTTTTATTGGTTTGAATGACATTAACTATGAAGCTCCTTTTGCTACATCAGTTGATATTGGATGGCGTATAGCGGAGAAATATTGGAATAAAGGTTATGCTACTGAAGGTGCTAAAGAATGCTTAAATTATGGATTCAATCAGTTAAAGTTAGGAGCTATTGTTTCAGTAGCTCCTGAAAAAAATGCACCTTCAATTTCGGTAATGACGAAAATTGGAATGACGAAAAGCTTAACTTTTAAGCACCCTAAATTATTAAAATATCCAGAACTTATGGAATGTGTGTGTTATGAAATAAAAAATCCTATTCAATTTAAATTGTGAGCTAAAGCGTTATATGTTAAATTTAAATAGTTATTATTGTTAACTTAAATTATCCTTATGATCGCAATTATTTTAGCACTTGGGTTTCTTGTATTTATTATTGCTGCTCTTTGGAAAGTATTCGAAAAAGCTGGACAACCAGGTTGGGCAGCAATTGTGCCAATTTACAATTATTACATCATGGCGAAAATGGCAGAAAAACCAGACTATTGGACAATTTTGATGTTGATACCATTTGTAAACATTGTCTTTATAATATGGGCATGGAACAGAATAGTGAAACGATTTGGAAAAGATGAGGCCTTTACAGTAGGTGTTATTCTTTTAGGTATCGTATTTATCCCAATTTTAGGTTTTGGAGATGCACAGTATAAAGGCTTAAACCATCAAAACAATGGTGATCAGTTACTAGATTCTGACATGATGTAATTTGTATACGTGTCAAAATTTGAAACCATTTTTTTTGATCTTGACGGTACCCTTTGTGATTCTTTAGAAGGGATTAGTAATAGCATAAGAAAATCGCTGTCAACCTGTGGTGTTAATAACCCAAAAGAAAAAATGATTCAAAAGATGATTGGTATGCCACTTTCTGTATCCTTAAAAAGGAATTACTTTCCAAAAGATAAGTTGCTTTTAGAAAAAGCTATGAAGGCTTTCAGTCACCACTACAATGAAATTGGAATATTTGAAAGTAAATTATACCCTGGGATTAAGCAATTATTATCCAGTCTGTCTCAAGAAAGTAGATTAATAATAATTACTGCAAAACCAACCTTGTTGGCAAAAAAAGTTGCGAAACATCATAAAATCGATACTTATTTTGAATCTATCAAAGGCCAAGAATTCTCATCTGTGCATTTTTCTAAATTTAAGATGATTAAAGACTCATTGCCAAGTGGCAAATCAATTATGATTGGTGATAAAGGGTCAGATATACTAGCAGGTAAAAAAAACAAAATCTACACTGCCGGAGTCACTTATGGTTACGGAAAGTTCAAGGAGCTAAAAAAACCTGACCCCGATTGCATTATAAAATCTGTTGAGGATTTAGAGCAATTGTTACTCTAACTTTTTAATTTATTAACGATATTAGTGGTTGAAAAACCACTAACTAAATCAATTACTTTCACCTTACCATTGTTTTTTAAAACATCCTCTCTGCCTACAATATATTTTTTCGATTTTGTATCAGTCTCATCTGGATTATAGTCTGCCCCTTTAGCCAAAACATTTGGTTTTAACTTTTTAATCAATTCCAAGGGTGTGTCTTCATTAAATAATAAAACATAATCGACAAAAAACAAAGCAGCCAAAAGTGCTAATCGATCACTCTCTTTATTTATAGGTCTTTCTTTACCTTTATTTTGCATCTTAACAGAAGCATCAGTATTTACGGCTATAATTAATACATCTCCCAAGTCAGCCGCTTGTGCTAAATATTCTACATGACCTTTATGCAAGATATCGAAACAGCCATTCGTAAAAACAATTGTTTTACCTTCCAATTGTTTTGAGTGACAAACAATCTCAGCTTCATTATAATCAAGTAAAATTTTATGATTTAAAGTTGTTAAGTTTTTCATGCAACTACTTTTTTAGAACTCACAATAAACGAAATCAACCCAAGGAAAATCATCATGACCGTTTGTGATGTCCAAATAATCCAACCTAAAGCCAAAGCTTCAGGAGAAATACCTACATCACCAGTTTTTGAAATATAAATAGTAATAATTAGTCCTACAAATGCCGGGTACACACCAATCCCACCTTGTACTACAATCATACCAACCGTACCAGCAACAAAGCCTGCTAACATGGCATCAATTCCTAATGAAGCAGTTTCAGGAATAGCATAAAAACAGATACTAAACATTGACATATACATCATCCAAATAAACAATGTATGTCCTATAAACGGTACCTTATCTTTTGATTTAAAAATGGCAAAAGCACCTTCTATAATGCCTTTAACAAATTCGATTATTTTATTTCGAATTGATTTCTTAAAAAGAAATAATGCCAGTCCTCCAAAAAACCCAATAATTATTCCCCATTTGACAATGCCTCCTAAAATTGAAAAAGCCATTGAGTTTCCGCATCCACTTTGTCCACTAAAATTTGACATTTTATCAATGAATAAATCAATTTTATCCATTTGAAGCAAAATCATAATTAATGTAATAATTCCTAACATCACTACATCAATGGTTCGTTCTGCCAATATGGTTCCAAATACTTTTTGAAACGGAATTTTTTCTTTCTTATTCAAAACGCTGGCTCTATATGGCTCTCCAGCTCTTGGAAAAGCCAAATTAACCAAATAACCAGACATTAATGCATGATAACTGTTCCAAAAAGAAGCCTCATACCCTAATGGTTTTAATAAATACAATTGACGGTATGCCCTACTAAGATGACTCAACCAACCAATAACTAATGAGATTAAAACCCATTTATAGTCGGCTGTTTTAAATGCATTAAATAAATCAGTTTTTTGCTGGGGACAGAGTGCATCATAAAACAGCCATATCAGACCAAATCCCAATAGTATTGGAACTGATATTTTTAATATTTTAACTAGTGCCTTAATTAGTCTATTAAATTAGTTTTCTCATTTGGAAAAGCAAGTGTCGGTTTAAACGATTTAGCCTCTTCAAAGTCCATATATCCATAACCAATAATAATAACAATATCATTTACGGCACAACGTCTTGCTGCAGGTCCATTTAGGCAAATAACGCCTGATTTTCGCTCACCTTTAATAACGTAAGTCTCAATGCGCTCACCATTATTAACATTCACGATTTGCACTTTTTCGCCTTCAATCAAGTTGGAAGCATCCATCAAATCCTCGTCAATAGTTATACTACCAACATAATTTAAATCTGCTTCAGTAACCTTAACGCGGTGTATTTTCGACTTTACGACTTGTATTTTCATGATTTTGATTATAAACGTGCGGCAAAGATAATTATTTTAATAAGCTTATTAATTCTAATTATCGGACATCAAATAAGACTTTAAAAAACCATCAAGGTCTCCATTCAATACTGATTCTGTATTGTTGTTAGTAAAATTAGTCCTATGGTCTTTTACCCTTCTATCGTCTAGGACATAACTTCGGATTTGAGAACCCCACTCAATCTTCTTTTTACCTGCTTCTATTTCTGTTCTGGCTTCCATTTTTTTACTCAATTCAATTTCATACAACTGAGACTTTAAAAGCTGCATTGCTTTTTCTTTATTTCCCAATTGCGACCTACCTTCAGAGTTTTCTATTACAATTCCACTAGGCGCATGACGTAAGCGAACGGCAGTTTCTACCTTATTTACATTTTGTCCACCAGCACCACCAGACCGAAAAGTTTCAAAAGAAATATCTGATGGATTAATTTTAATTTCAATAGTGTCATCCACTAAAGGGTACACATAAACAGATGAAAACGAAGTCATTCTTTTACCTTGTGCATTAAAAGGACTTACTCTTACCAATCTGTGTACTCCATTTTCTCCTTTTAAATACCCGAAAGCAAAATCGCCTGTAATTTCTAGAGTTACTGTTTTTATACCAGCTACGTCTCCGGCCTGATAATCCAATTCTTTGACCTTATACCCACTCTTTTCCGCCCACATCAAGTACATTCTCATTAGCATAGCGGACCAATCACAGCTTTCAGTTCCACCTGCTCCTGCAGTAATTTGAAGCACAGCACTCAACCCATCTTCCTCTGCAGACAACATGTTTTTGAATTCCAAAGCTTCTAGCTTTTCAACTGTTGTGGCAAATTGCTGTTCAATCTCTTCTTCATTCCCTTCTCCCATAGCATGAAATTCAACTAAAATCTTAATATCCTCAGTATTCGTTTTAATTTCTTCATAAGCAATTACCCAAAACTTTTTTGATCTTAATTTTTTCATTAAAGCTTCAGCCACCTTAGGATCATTCCAGAAATCCGGATCCTGAGTCTTCAATTCGTCTTCTTGTAATTCAATTTTTTTTTCTTCTATTTTTAAATAGCTATATAAATCTTCGACGCGTTTTTCTAAATCCTTTATTTGGTCTTGTGTAATCATGAATTCTGTCTATCTGAAAGTCTTGCAAAATTAAGAATAGAAAATTATTATAACTAATTTTAAAGGACCACTTTTTCTTTACCATAATTATTACTAATAAACACAACCTACAATTTTTGTCGCTCAAAACCATGAATTATAAGGCATGATTTTTGTGACTCATTACACAGGATTTTACCTTTTACTGATAAAGAACGAAAACATGTTACCAATTACGAAAACAGTATTTTACTTAGCTATCCTTTTACTTCTAGCATCAAGTTGTACAAAAGAAAAAAATTGGGTTTGTTACAAAACACAAGACAACTACTTTCCTCCATCTACACCAGATGAAAATGGCACAATTGTAAATAAATATACTTTTATTGGGACAAGAGCGGAAGCTCGAGCAGAGGAAAGTGCAAGTAGTTCAAATAAGCCTTACATTAAAACAGAATGTAAACGAAAATTTTAATCCTCTTTTAATAAAGAACACGCACCAAAAACTTTATTCTTTAAAATTATACGGCTAAAAACACCGATAACTTTCAATTAGCCTAGCTTTAATCAATTCTACAAAACAAAAGGGTTTATTCAATTTGAAATAATTAAAATAATTATAATTTTGCATGCATACGAACTATTAAAGAAATTAAGATGAACATACCAGCAGAATTAAAGTACACTAAAGATCACGAATGGATTAGTATTGATGGAGAAGTAGCAACAGTTGGCATTACTGATTTTGCTCAAAGTGAATTAGGTGATATAGTATTTGTTGAAATTGAAACAGAAGGTGAAAACTTAGATAAAGAAGAAGTTTTTGGTTCAGTTGAAGCTGTAAAAACGGTGTCTGATTTATTTATGCCACTTAGTGGAGAAGTAATGGAGTTTAATGAATCGTTAGAGTCATCTCCTGAAACTGTAAATTCTGATCCTTATGGAGATGGATGGATGGTTAAAATTAAATTATCTGACAGTTCAGAGCTTGACAATTTATTATCTGCTGACGAATACAAAGATTTAATTGGTTAAGCAACCAAAATTACATTTGCCTTGGTTAGTCTGGCTTAGCATTATTACTGTGCTAAGTTTACTACCGGGCAATCGTATACCAGATATTAAGTTTGATTGGTTTAAACCAGACACTCTAGTGCATTTTATAATGTATGCTGTACTAAGTTTTTTAATGTTTATCAGTTTTTATCATCAAAAAAATGAACTTTTTACAAAGCAAGTGTTATACATTATTGTAAGCTGCATAATAATTGGTACTGTAATTGAAATTTTACAAGGCACGATTATTGTGAAACGATACTTTAGTTGGGCTGATATTTTATTCAACACAATAGGCACTTTAATCGGTTATTTAACGTTTAGAGTTTACAAGAAAAAAGAATTAAACTTGGTAAGATTTCTACAATAATTTTTGTAGTTTTACCACAACAACAAGTTTTATGGAAGTAAAAAAATCCAAAGCGGCAGATTTAGAATCCAAAAGATGGGGATTCAGAGCATTAGGAGGTATTATTGCAGGTGCATTAGTACTAATGGCTTTTTCGTTTCAATCTATTATGTTTGAACCAATAGCGAAAGAGTTTGAAAAGGAGTTGTCTAAAAAGGAAGAAATTCCAATGGACTTATTTCAAAATGAACCACCGCCACCACCGCCACCAGTGCAAGCACCGCCACCTCAAATTACAGAATTAAAAGAGGTAGAAAATGAAAAAGAAGTGCCACCACCGATTACAATTGATCCAGAATTAAATAATTTTGAACCACCTGCTGATCCTGAACCAGAAATTAAGCAAACTGTAATTTTGGACTTTGCTGAAGTGAGTCCTGAGTTTCCGGGAGGAGAAATTGAAATGATTAAATTCATTCAAGAAAACTTTGAATATCCAGAGATTGCAAGAGAAATGGGTGAACAAGGTACTGTTTATGTTCAATTTGTTGTAAATCAAGATGGCTCAATTATTGAAGAAAAAGTAATCAAAGGCGTATCTTCATCAATTGATAAAGAAGCACTAAGAGTAGTAAAAAGAATGCCTAAATGGAAACCAGGTGAACAAGCTGGTAAACCAGTAAGGGTAAGATATACAATGCCAATTAAAGCCCGATTGGGTTAAAATATAAAATGCTAAAAAAAACCTTCTTTGACCTGTCAAAGAAGGTTTTTTTATGACCATAATGATAGAAACAAAAAAGCTCTTATCCTTAATTGATTTAACCAGTCTAAATGCGACTGATAGTCACGCATCAATCAATCTACTAATTGAAAAAGCGAATAAAAGTTATAAAGGGGCCTACCCTGCCTCAGTTTGCACCTATTTAAAATATGGACATCTATTAAAAAAGAGACTAGAATCCAAAATCAAATCGTGTGTTGTAAGCACGTATTTTCCATCAAGCCAATCTCCACTTGAACTAAAACTTCAGGAAATTGAGTACTTGGAAAGTATGAAAATAGATGAAATTGACATAGTCCTGTCAATTGGCGAATTTCTGGATGGCAATGACGATTATGTATTAAAAGAACTTTCAGCTATTAGAAAAGCATCATCAAAAACTTTAAAACTGATTATAGAATCTGGCACCTTAGAAGAACATGATTTGATTGAGAAAGCCACACGTTTTGGGCTAGAAACTGGAATGAATTTCATTAAAACTTCTACTGGAACATCATTAACTGGAGCAACACCCGAGGCAGTTAAAGTGATAGCAGAAACCATTCGTCGCTTTTTTTCTAGATCAGAAATAACTTGCGGTTTAAAAATAGCTGGTGGAATTAAAAGTAGAGAAGAGGCAACTAAATATATTGAACTAACTCAGGATATACTTGGGCCAAGTTTTGTTAATCCAAACACATTCCGTTTTGGAGCAAGCAGCCTCTACGGTAATCTAATTTCTGAAAAATGACAAAAGACTATATTAAATATTTAATTAAAGCAGTTGAAGAAGCCTCAATTGCTATTTTAGAAATTTATAATTCAGAGTTCGAAGTTGAAATAAAAGAAGATCAATCTCCAGTTACAGCTGCTGACAAAGCAGCAAGTAAAATTATTTTAAAACATCTAGAACCCTTAGGAATTCCAATTATTTCGGAAGAAGAAGAAAAGATGTCTTTTCAAGAACGTACCAAACACAATAGAATATGGCTGGTTGATCCTATCGACGGAACAAAAGAATTCATTAAAAAAAGTGGGCAATTTTGTATTAGCATTGGATTAATTGAAAATGGAAAACCGATACTCGGACTAATTGCAAATCCAATTGAATCAATGATTATATATGGAGGGAAAGGTATTGGTGCTTTTTCTATTCCATTTCAAGCAAAAAATATTTGGAATGAAAAATGGCGAATCTCACCAAAAGAATCAGCACAAAATAAAGTTATATTGCATTCTAATGGTGGTTTTTCAGGCAGTGTTGTTAAATTTGTCAGATCATTGGAACTAAAATATGGAAAACTTGAGGTTATAAAAAAAGGTAGTGCTCTTAAATTCTTTGATTTAACTAAAGGAATTGCTGATTTTTACGTCAGATTGGCACCAACAATGGAATGGGATATTGCAGCTGGACAAGCTATTTATGAAGCTGTTGGTGGTGAAGTTATCCATTTTGAAACAAGAGAAACACTTACCTATAATAAGCCAAAGCTTAAAAACCCATATTTTATTGCCAAACGTAAACATTTAAAAATTTAAACATGTCACAAAAGGTTGCATTAATAACAGGAGTTACAGGACAGGATGGCGCTTATCTTGCAGAGTTACTTTTGGAAAAAAATTATATAGTACATGGTATTAAAAGACGAAGTTCTCTTTTCAATACCGATAGAATTGATCACCTCTATCAAGATCGACATGAAAAAGATGTCAATTTGTTTCTGCATTATGGTGATTTGACGGATTCAACGAACTTGATTCGTCTTGTCCAAGAAATTCAACCTGATGAAATTTACAACCTTGCAGCTATGTCGCATGTTAAGGTTTCTTTCGACACTCCTGAATATACGGCCAATGCAGATGGCATAGGCACGTTAAGGCTACTAGAAGCTATCAGAATTTTAAAACTAGAAAACAAAGTTAAATTTTACCAAGCTTCTACCTCCGAACTTTATGGTAAGGTGGTGGAAACTCCACAAACTGAAACCACACCATTTTATCCACGAAGCCCATATGCAGTGGCTAAAATTTATGGGTTTTGGATTGTTAAGAATTATCGTGAAGCCTATAATCTTTATGCTTGCAATGGAATATTGTTCAATCATGAAAGCCCTTTAAGAGGTGAAACCTTTGTAACCAGAAAAATTACAAGAGCTGTTGCAAAGATTAAACTAGGTCTGCAAGAGAAGTTATTTTTAGGCAATCTAGATGCCAAAAGAGATTGGGGACATGCTAAAGACTATGTAAAAGGCATGTGGTTAATGTTGCAACAGGAAGTGGCAGACGATTTCGTTTTGGCTTCAGGTGAAACGCATCCGGTACGTGAATTTGTAACATTGGCCTTTAAAGAAGTAGGTATAGATATTGACTGGAAGGGTGAAGGAGAGAATGAGAAAGGATTAGATAAAGCCACTGGCCAAACATTAGTTGAAGTAGACCCTGCATACTTCCGCCCAACAGAAGTTGAACTGCTGCATGGTGATGCATCAAAAGCGAAGAAAGAGCTTGGATGGGAACCTGTTTATACTTTTCAAGAATTAGTTAGTGAAATGGTAGAAGCAGACATGAATCTGTTTAAAAAAGACAAATATCTGCAAGAGGGCGGACATCAAACATTTAATTATCACGAATAGTGGAAAAAAGTTCGAAAATATACATAGCAGGACACCGTGGAATGGTGGGGTCGGCTATTTTAAGAAAACTAAAAATTGAAGGTTATAATAACGTTATCTATCGTACTTCAAAAGAACTAGATTTAAGAAATCAACAAGCTGTGAATGCCTTCTTTATTGAGGAAAAACCTGAATACGTATTCCTAGCTGCTGCAAAGGTTGGCGGTATTCAAGCTAACAATACCTACCGAGCAGATTTTTTATATGATAATTTAATGATTGCCACAAACATTATTCATGCAGCTTTTGAAAATAAAGTTGATAAATTACTCTTTTTAGGATCATCTTGTATCTATCCAAAAATGGCACCACAACCGCTCAAAGAAGATTATTTACTAAGTGGTCAACTAGAGCCAACGAACGAACCATACGCAATAGCAAAAATTGCTGGAATTAAGTTATGTGAAACTTATTTTGACCAATACGGAGCCAATTTCATTTCGGCAATGCCTACCAATTTATATGGCCCTAACGATAATTACGATTTAAATAACTCTCATGTTTTACCTGCACTGATTAAGAAATTTCACCAAGCCAAAGTGAGTGGAGCAAATGCTGTTGAAATTTGGGGAACTGGTAGTCCATTAAGAGAATTTTTGCATGTTGATGACTTGGCTAACGCCTGCTTATTCATTATGAATAATTACGAAGATAAGGCATTTGTTAATTTAGGTTCAGGTAAAGAAATTTCGATAAAAGACCTTGCCCTCCTAATCAAAAAAATTGTCAATTTTGAAGGCGACTTAGTTTTTAATGACAGTAAACCTGATGGTACACCAAGAAAATTAATGGATGTATCTAAACTAGAAAATGCAGGTTGGAAATACAAAATTGAACTTGAAGATGGTATACAATCTGTTTACAAGGACGCGTTGACAAATGGTTTGCTAAATTAAATACTTAGCTAAAATATAATTGACACTATGCAAAAAGCAGTACAGTATGTATTTATTTCTTACTGTTTGATTTTATCGAATGTTGGATTTAGTCAATTAAACATCCCTATTGCCCGTTCATATACTCAATCCATTTACCAGATTTTTTTAAAGGATAGCGCAGTCAAAAATCAAAACACCCATTTAGGCTTTAAACCTATTAATGAGAAAAAAACAAATACTGACATAGTATTCCATGATCAAGGAAACTACTACTATTGGATTACTCAAAAGCTCTTTAAGGAACACTTTCTCATTTTTAAAGGTAATGACTTTTGGTGTGTTGCAGACCCTCTGATTGATCTTGAAGTTGGAAACGATTTTAGTGACGTTGACCAACCCATAAAATTATGGAACACTAGAGGGATTAGAATTCAAGCAAAGTTTTTTAAAAATTTTGCTTTTGAAACCAGCATATATGAAAATCAGGCCACATTATTGAATTATCAAACTGATTATGTGCTCTCACATGGAGAGTTCGACGTTTCAGGTAATAGCTATAAACAAATAAATGCTATTGTGCCTGGATATGCACGAACTAAAATTTTTAAAACAACTGGTTTCGATTTTGCATTTTCAAAAGGCTATTTTAACTATCAACCTTCGAAATGGCTATCAATTGAAGCAGGAAATGGAAATCATTTTATAGGCCATGGGTATCGCTCACTTCTACTATCAGATTTTTCAGTCAATTATCCATATCTCAAGCCAGAACTACTATTATTTAATGGTATGTTACAATATAATATAATTTACGCCAGTCAACAAAATTTGTATCGGCTCCCATTTCATTTAACCCCTGAAGCAAACTATGAACGAAAGCTATCAGTTGGGCATTATTTAGAGTATAGCTTCAATAAAAATATTCAAGTGGGCTTATTCGAGAATAACACCTGGGTTAGAGTTGATTCGCAAGGAACCATCCCCTTAAATATTGCATCACTTAATCCCATAGTTGGGAATGGACTCTTCATTTCAGAAATCAACAATAAATACAATAGTTTTTATGGGTTAAACGCCTCAATAAGTTTAAAATCAATTAGAATGTATACTCAAATGGTTTTTGACAATAACAAAATAGGAGGTTATCAATTTGGTTTAGGTTTATATGATCTATTTCTTCCTAAATTAAATTTGCAAATTGAATACAATCAAATTACATCAGAAACATACTTGAATAAAAACAAAAGGGCAAATTACAATCATTCAAATTTACCCCTTGCACACCCAATAGGCAATAATTTTCAAGAAATTATTGCCATTATGGACTTTGAATTCAAAAGGTGGTTTATAACAAATACCTCTATCTATTCGCTTAGGTTTGTCTCAGACACAGGTAGAGTTAGCGAAACTCTGCTAATGCAGCTTGACAACGCTAATCCGAACATAGCAAATAACGTCTGGTTTAATCGGATTGAAGTGGGTTATAGATTTAACAAAAAGTACAACTTAGAACTGTATTGTGGCTATTTAAACAGAATAAGTACTGTGCAGAGTATCGCTAATAGCAGTAATTTTGCTTATTTTGGCATTAAAACAAACTTACATCAAAAAACTTTAGACTGGTAAAATGAATTTATATCATTACGTTTTAGCGTTTACAACAGCATTTCTAGTGGTTATTTTTGCAACCCCTTCATTAATTAAGGTAGCTAAACTTAAACATTTAGTTGATGAACCTTCAGAGGATCGTAAATTACATAATCGAAGCATTCCTACAATTGGTGGTGTTATTATTTTTAGCGCATTTATGTTTGCCTGTTTTTTATGGTTTCCAGATTATGAAGGAATAGAAAAATATTTAGGCCCTTTCCTCTATTTAATGGGGAGTTTAGTTCTACTTTTTTTTGTAGGAGTTAAAGATGATATAATCGGTATGTCTCCATCAAAAAAATTAATTGCCCATTTTGTGGTAGGATTCATACTAGTATTGATGGGAAACTTAAAGATTGAATCTTTTCACGGCATATTTGGTCTTGAAGTGACACTCCCTGATTATGCACAATTTCTTATTTCAATGTTTGTTTATATAGTTATTGTAAATGCAATTAATTTAATTGACGGAGTTGATGGATTGGCAGCTGGAATCGGCTTTATTATTGCTCTAACATATGGTATATGGTTCTGCTATAGTCCAGCTCCTCATTGGGCCGTTGTTTCATTTTCTTTGGCTGGTGCACTTTTTGGTTTCTTAGTATTTAATTTTAATCCTGCAAGAATATTTATGGGTGACTCTGGCTCACTAACAATTGGTGCAATTGTGTTTGTACTAACTACCCAAGTAATTGAGTCTGATACTAATTTCTTAATATCACCATTTACTGATATCTCAACTCCTGTTCTAGCTATTGCAGTCCTAATTTATCCGTTATTAGATACCCTTCGTGTTTTTATTTTGAGAATTATTGCAGGTAAATCCCCTTTTGAAGCTGATAGAATTCATTTGCATCATAAACTTCAAGATAGAGGGTTTGGTCATAAAAAAGTAGTTTTTACATTATACGCGTTTAACATTTCTTGTATCCTTATAGCAACATTAACACCTCAGTTAAATCCAACTCTTCAACTAATTATTTTATTATGTTGGGCATTGCTTTTTACTGCTATAATTACACTAACTAAGGTGAAGAATGAAAATTAACTGCGTATTATTCTTATTTACATTATTTTCATGCTTTTATGGCACTTCTCAAATGCTTACAGTAAAAAATCAACATGTAAGAAACTATTTATTTTCGGACTCGCTAGATTTTACAAATAAAACGCACAATAATGTTAAACCCCTTATAATAAAAACCCTTCCATTAGCTTCAACGCTAATTTCTATTCCAATAAAAAAACGAGGACTTATATATCCTATTACTGATTTAGGTATAGGAATTGATAATAGAACAGGAGGACTATTTGATTTAGGGATAGGCGCTGGAATTGACTTTGGCTGGAAAAAATTTACAATTTCCGGAAAAGTACTGCCCTATGCTACAGCCAGTCACTTTATACGTGATTCCATTCAAAGCATATCAAATATTGATATAAGTGTTAGTAGGAAGCAGTTTGGCAATATGTTTTTTCAAGGTGAGTTAGTTGCAGCGTTTAAACCCAATAAATTCTTCACTTTTTTGGGAGGGATCGGTAAGAACAGTTTTGGAAATGGGTATAGGTCATTACTACTGTCCGATCATGCTGCTTCAAATCCTTTTTTAAAAATGGAAACTTCTTTTTGGGGGATTAAATATGTTAATTTATTTAATGTTTGGAACGATTTTTTTAATGAACCTAGTGATCAAACTAAAGATATCACCAAACTTTCCGCCATTCATTACTTGAGTTGGAATATTAACAAACGTATCAACTTATCTGTTTTTGAATCTGTTATATGGCAAGCGAAAGACTCACTCACTAATCGGTTTTTTGAACCGAATTACATGAATCCTTTCGTATTATATCGGCCTGTAGAATACGCACAAGGATCAGCCGATAATGTCTTATTAGGAATGGATTTAAGTTACAAGCCCAATAAAAACTCTGTATGGTATTTACAATTAGTTTTGGATGAATTTTATTTAAAGGAAATAAGAGCTCGAAACCAATGGTGGGCCAATAAATTTGGCACTCAATTCGGTGTCAAATCTATGCATTTCATTATACCTAATTTTTTCGCACAACTCGAATTTAATATGGTAAGACCCTTTACCTATTCACATAAACAAAGTCCACAAAGTTATGGCCATGCAAATTCTAGTGTTACACACCCACTTGGTGCCAACTTCTATGAAATTAATTCAATGCTATCATATCAATACAAAAAACACCAGTTTACAGCCCATTTTTTTTATAGCATGTACGGGTCTGATTCATCAGACATAAGCTATGGTCAAAATATTTTTGAATCGTACAGTGATAGGTTGGGAAATTATAATCACAAAATTGGACAAGGTGAAAAACATAATGTTTTCATCACTAGCCTTTATTATGAATACCCTATAAAACACATACCGAATCTATTCCTTACAGCTAGGTATAGGATAAGACTTGCCACCAAAGAACAATATTTTGATCAAAATCATAGTTTTGAAATCGGAATTCGCTCACGGATATGGAATCGCTACGATAATTTGTAAAATTAAGATTTAGTAACAGAGCATTTAATTACTATATCGTTAATGAAGAATAGATATATTTAATATCTTTGTATCTTTAAATTTTCAACGTGTCTTCTAAACAAATTGCAATAGAAAAAACAAAGTCTCAGTCCAAAATCAAAGCCATTTTGGCATTGACAAAATTACGTCTATCTTTTTTAGTAGTTGTATCTTCAGTTTCTGGATTTTTATTTGCAAGTGGCAATTTCAGCCTTAATTTCTGGTTTTTAATTGCAGGTGGTTTTCTAATTACGGGAGCTTCTAATGCTTTTAACCAAATTATTGAACGTGAACTTGACAAAAAAATGCCAAGAACCGCAGGGAGGCCTTTACCTACAAATGCCATAACAGTTACCGAGGCTTTAGTTTGGGCTCTTATTATGACCATTGTTGGTTCAATATTACTTTTTCAGATCAATTTTTTCTCCGGCATTCTGGGTTTACTTGCCCTTAGCATGTATGTATTTTTGTACACCCCACTAAAACGCATCTCGCCCTGGGCTGTTTTTGTTGGTGCTTTTCCTGGAGCAATTCCTCCAATGCTTGGTGTCGTTGCTGTCACGAATGAATTCAGTCAGTTGGCTGGCATTATGTTTTTAGTACAGTTTATTTGGCAATTTCCGCATTTTTGGGCTATTGCATGGGTTGTTGATGAAGACTATGCAAAGGGTGGCTTTTCCTTATTGCCTTCGAAAGGTCGTAAGAACAAAAGGTCTGCATTTATTATCTTGATTTCATCAATTCTGCTGGTCCCTGCAGGAATTCTTCCTTATTTATTTAACTACACGGGTTTAATAAGCCTAATTATTGGATTAATTGCTGGACTCTGGTTTTTATGGATTACAATTCAATTCTACAGAACTCAAGAAGATAAATTGGCAAAAAAATTGATGTTTGCCTCTTTTATTTACCTCCCGATTATACAATTTTTGTACGTATTTAACCACATCTAATGGCCGAAAAAATTGACGATTCAACAACGGACAACAAACAATTATTAGCGCAAGAAAAAATTAAGAAAAATCTATTATGGTTTGGCTTATTTTCGATTATCATGTTGTTTGCGGGATTAACAAGTGGCTATATTGTAGCAAAAGGCTCTAGTTTTTGGGTTAGTGTTAGCTTACCAACTTATTTCGTGTGGAGTTGTCTACTTGTTATCATAAGCAGTATTCTTCTAGTCTTTGCAGTACGATTCGTAAAAAGAAACCAAACAACATGGGCAACCATTTTAATTGCCTGCTCACTGGTATTAGGTGTTTTTTTCGGTATCACTCAGTATCGAGGCTTTATTAGCTTATCAGAGTCAGGGAACAACATTACAGGTAAAATAATAAATCTTGAAGGTAGATATGGAGAGTACTTTACGCTTTATAAAAATGGAAAGGAAATCAGTTTTGATGGAAAACACTTTTTTTGGCAAGGTACTGAGGTTTCCGAAGCATTTTTAGCTGAAATAAAAGATTTTTTATCTCCATTACTTAGTATTCGGACAGAAAACCCAGAAGAACTTATAAACTATGGCGTTTATAGTCTTAAATTAAATGATGAAGCATTGGTTTATCAAAATGGCAGATTAGAAATTGAAGATTTATCACTATCACCAGTTCAAAAAAGTAGATTATGGCATTTTGCTGAAGCCATTATAAAAAACAGAGGTGATTTTTATATTATAGGTGAGTACGGAAAAGACTTTACAGTATTTTATAAAGGTCAAGCAATTGACTATGAAAACCGAAAATTCTATAAAAATGGGCAAGAAATTTCTGCCTACATTTATAGTGAACTTAGTGCTTCGAGCAATAGAGCAAGTTCATTCATTATTGCATTCGTTTTCGTTCATGCTTTGCATTGGATCGCCGGAATTATTGTGCTAATTGTACTAACTGTAAATGCTGGAAGACAGAAGTACAAAGCGGAACAATATACTGGACTAAAAATAGGCAGTATCTACTGGCATTTTTTGGGAATTTTATGGCTGTATTTATACCTATTTTTAAATTTTATTCATTAAACTTGCACAAATAAATATCTTATATGAGTTCACCTGCTTCTAAACAAATTGATTCTGCGACGCTTTGGGGAGGAAAAATCTCACCTTTAAGCATAAGCTATGGTAAGTTAATGATGTGGTTCTTCTTAGTATCTGATGCCTTAACTTTTGGTGGTTTATTAACCTCTTTAGGCTTTGCTAAATTTTCGAACCCTGAAACAGCAGCAGCATGGCCTGCAGGCGAAGAGGTGTTTTTCCACCTTCCAGGCACACATGATCATTACCCATTGATTTATGTAGCTTTAATGACTTTTATTCTGATTATTAGTTCTGTCACAATGGTTTTAGCCGTTGAAGCTGGGCATAGAATGGACAAGAAAAACGTGGTGAAATGGCTAATTTTCACTGTTATTGGAGGGTTTATATTTTTAGGATCTCAAGTTTGGGAGTGGAGTTCATTTATCGCTGGTACAGACGGTGATCTTTCTACTTGGGCTGACAATGCAACATTGGCACACAACCCCTATGGTCCGACACTTTACGCTAATTTCTTTTTCTTCATTACTGGTTTTCATGGCTTTCATGTTTTAACTGGTGTCATATTCAATATTATAATTTTAATCAATGCAGTAAGCGGCACTTACGAAAGAAGAGGCCATTACGAGATGGTTGAAAAGGTTGGATTATACTGGCACTTTGTAGATTTAGTGTGGGTATTTGTATTTACATTCTTTTACTTAGTATAACTTTTAACATATTACAAAATGGTTAGAGACGACATTATCGAATATTCTTTGGATGGACACCATAGCGAAGAAGACGGAAAAAAAATAAGAAAAAAGATTTGGGTAGTAACTGCAATACTTTCTATTATTACAATACTAGAAGTAGGCGTAGGAATTACCTGGCCAAAACAACATGTTAGCGGGCTTACTTGGTCAATCATCAAGTGGTCTTACATTATTCTAACGCTAGTTAAGGCTGGATATATTGTGATGATATTCATGCATTTAGGAGACGAAAGAAGAGCTTTTAAATACATGATTTTGGCACCATACATTATTTTCATATTGTATTTGATTTTTCACTTATCTTACGAAGCGTCAGCGCTTGCAGATATTTGGAATACATTTCGAACATAAAACATAATATTTAATTTATGCCCGGACTTAAGAGACTAGGATTAATGATTCTCGTACTTTTTGGTCCGGGCTTATTAATTTATTTCTTCGCTAAAACTCTCAATAATAAGTTCATTGAACTGCCATACTTGGGCCATCAAGAAATGGTGAAAAGGACTGATGGTGAATTTGATACTATTCCTTATAAAATTCCTGCCTTTAGCTTTAAAACGACAACTGGGCAGATTGTGGATGAACAAACTACTGTAAATCAATTTTTGATTTTCTCCACCGTTCAAAATGGATGTCCTGATACTTGCGGCTTATATTTCTATCATTTCAATGAATTATTTTACGAAAAAGTAAAAAAGAATAAAGACAATTACAATAATGTAAAGTTTTATTCTATTCTAACAGATGAAAATGGTAATTCTATAAGTAATCCATCCTCTAAATTAAAAGAAGCACTTTCAGTGATTGGTCAAGACACCAGTATCTGGCAAGTATTAATAGGAGATCCAAGACAAATATTTTCATTCGATTATAATGGGTCGAACTTTATGAAATTACCTGCCACCGAATCAAATTATGAGATCGGGCGTTATGCTTTTGTAAACTCCTTACTGTTGGTTGATCGTAAAAAACACATACGAGGCTTTACTGGCGCAAAAAGGGATTCAGATATCCGTAATTTCTTCGATCTATTAAAAATATTGAAAAAAGTAGAATTTGATGAAAATCGACGCTAAGTATATTTACTCGCTATTTGTAATTGTAGCAATTACCTTTCAAAGCTGTTCGTCAGATACATCAAATGGCCATCAAAAAACACTGCCACATTTAGGATTCAGAGATATTGAATTAAACGAAGTTAATGGCACACTCACTGCTGACACCATTTATCATACAATTGGCAACTTCTATTTCACATCACATCTTGGCACACCTATAAACAACGAAACAGTAGAAGGAAAAATTTATGTTGTTGACTTTTTTTTCAGTCATTGTCCTTCAATATGCCCCATAATGACCGAAAATTTAAAAAGATTTCACAATAGCACAAAAGATATTGAAGAATTGATTATTCTTTCTCACACCATTGATCCTGAGCGTGACACACTTGAAAGATTAAACGAATATATTAAACTTCATCAAATCGAAACAAGAGATAATTGGTTTTTTCTAAGAGGTTCTTCAGAATATACGTATGATATTGGTAAGGATGAGTACCTGATTAATGCAGATATTGACAGAGAAGCCGAAGGTGGTTTCTTACATTCTGAGCATTTCGTTTTAATTGATAGGCTAGGTCACATAAGAGGAATGTATGAGGGCACTGACACGGCAGCTGTAAACCAATTAGAAGAAGACATTCGATTACTATTATCAACAGAGTATGCAAGTAAAAAATAATCCTGATTCTCTTTCAAAACCAATTGACTTAGAAAAAAAATACAAATTTTTAGCAATAAGCTTGTCAATTGTCATTCCAATTGTTGTCGCTTTCCTTTTTGGAGTTAAAATTGAAGGATACGATTTAACCTTTTTGCCTCCAATTTACGCTTCAATAAATGGCATTGTAGCTATATTATTAGTCTTAGCAATAGTTGCCATTAAGAATAGTAACAGACAGTTACATGAACGATTAATTAAAGTTGCCATCCTTGGGTCTGTTTTATTTCTAATCGGATACATTGTCTATCATATTACATCTGACAGCACATTATATGGCGATTTTGATAAAGATGGGAGTCTAAGTGATGATGAACGAAATACATTAGGTGCGGCAGCCTATATTTACTACTTTATTCTTTTTACACATATTATATTAAGCATAGTAGTTATTCCGTTTGTACTATTTACTTATTTGCGAGCATGGGCGGGAAACTTTGAGCGACATAAAAAAATAGCAAGATATACATTTCCACTGTGGCTCTATGTGGCTGTTACAGGTGTAGTTGTCTATCTTCTAATCTCACCATACTATTAATATGAGTAACCTTTATTGTTGAAACATACTACAAACGTTATATTTCCATGGCTTAATAGTGAGCATTGCACCATAAAAAGCATACCAATCTTTATTGTTAGCATTTCCTCTATTGGTACCGGGTAAAGAGCTAATATTATTTAAAGAAGGGTCTGCAAGTTCAATAGCGGTTAATGAATTTGTAACACTTGCTAAATCAACATAGTTACCTGAAACATCATCCATATAATCAGTAAATGTTTTTCTAATACCGTATTCAAGTGAAATAGCAATACGACGAACAATATTGAATTTAATTCCTATACCTAGAGGTACTGTAAATTGATTTCGGAAGTAATTTCGCTGGCTAGAGAGCTCTGTCCCTTGTCCTTCTGTACCAAAATCATTTAACAAAGCCTCGTTACCATTTGAATTTGTAGTCATAGGATTCATTTTCAACCAAGCTACTTCGTAAAAAAAATAAGGTGTAAATCTATATTTCATATCATTAATAGCGTAGCGCAGCAAACAAATCTCAAAACCCGCAGCAACCTCAAACAATTTTGACTGAAAATTTAAATTCCGATTGACCTGCCAGGGATCAGAAGAGTTTGCGTCATTTGCATACACCTCTCCATAGGTTCCAGTGATTCTAAATGAATGTCGTTTCGATAAATTGTAACGAATAATGCCACCAAATGCTGGCTTACTATAAACAAAATGTGTGGTTGGGTTAAGATCGCCAATATAATAACCTCCACCTCCAAATACACCAATTTCAAAAGCTTTTTTGAAATTATCAGATTGCGCTTTCAAACTCAAGCTAAAACAAAGTAAAAAAATAAAAATAATACGATATTTCACGTTGTACATTCGATTTAGAATTTAGGAATATATTTTGTTCCTTTTCTAATACGGTAGTGAACTGAAAATATTGCATAAGAATATGCGTCATTCCAATTTGGATCACCTCTTTGCAAATAGTTTTTACCTCCTCCAGGAAGGTTGATTACACCAGTTTCTTTACTTGTAGGGTCTAGGCCTAAACCTCGATCTGCTAATTGACCCGCTTCCGAACCATAAGCTGCAACAATCTCATCATTTGAATAATAAGATGTACTAACATCATCAATATAGTCACTCCCCGTGTATCTCACTGACAATTCAAAACCAACGCTCCAGTTTCGATCAATTAAATATTTTGCTCCAATTGCTAAAGGTATTGTATAAGTATATCTTTTATATTTATCCGGTCTTCCTCCTAAGCCTTGCCCTTCGGTTCCAAGAGGTTGTAATTTAAACCATTCACCATTTAGCTTTGCTTTTGGTTGAAAACCTACAACTCCTATTCCTACACTAACATATGGTGAAACAGAAAAAGAGCTTTTTCCGCCAACACCACGTATTTTATATCGACGAGTAATCTGTTCAGAAAATGGATACACTTCAACCATAAGATCTGCTCCCCAGACTGGTGCTTTAAAACTTAAATTCCTATTCTGTCTAACCAAATTTTTTGTTGAAGCATCATCTCCTGACAAGATAGCTGAATTAAAGGCTGCCTTTATCGATACGGCAGGTATCAACATATACTTATACCCTAAACTAATAGCTGGTCTAGTTGCTGAAAATCTTATATCTCTAGTATCATGTTTAGCATCTCCTTTTGCACCACCTAATTCTCCAAAAAAACTTGAAGCACCAAGGCCAAATTGAAATTCCTGTCTCATGTATTTCCATGTCTGAGCATTACCCTGAATGCCAGACACCAATAGTACAAGGAACAATGCAAAAATTTTAAACATACTTTTTACAGCTTTTTCCATCAAAATTGAAATCAAATGTATAAAAAAAAAACTAATCTGTAACCATCAACAAGAGGGTTAATTCTACAAATTCATTAACAGATAATTGTTCAGGCCGCTCGGAAAAAATTGGCAAACTTTTGTCCACCTTTTCATGCAACAAAGATTTAATTGAATTTCTAATCGTTTTACGCCTTTGTTGAAATGCAGTTTTAACAACTCTTTTAAAAAGTTTTTCGTCACATTTCAAACTTTTCACATTATTCCTGGTGAGCTTAATAACACCCGATTTAACTTTTGGTGGTGGATCAAATACATCTTCATTTACAGTAAACAAGTACTCAATATCATAAAAGGCTTGCAATAATACACTAATAATACCATACTGTTTAGAACCAGGCGGTTTTGCTATGCGTTCTGCAACTTCTTTTTGAAACATACCAACTACTATTGGTATTTGTTCTTTATGATCTAAAACTTTAAATAATATTTGTGATGAAATATTATACGGAAAATTACCAAGAACCAAAAATGGGTCCTTACCCATTAATAGTGGCAAATCCGTTTTTAAAAAATCGAGATAATGTATTTTACCTTCAAGTTGATTAAAATGAATTTCTAAATACTTAACCGATTCCTCGTCGAGTTCAATAACTTGCACATCAAAGTCAGTCCTTTTCAATAAAAACTGAGTAAGCGCTCCTGTACCTGGCCCAACTTCTAATACCGAAACCTGAGAATCAAATTTTGGCACAGCGCCAACCATTTTTTGACAGACTGAAGTGTCTTTCAAGAAATGCTGACCTAAATGCTTTTTTGGCTTTACGTACATTTATTACTTCGGAATAAAACTTTTTTCAACCCTCAACAAAGTCCTGAAGGCAGCAAATTTTCCAGTATACCTAGAATTATGAGCTTGTTGCAAACCAGTGGCGTGAGCATTCTGATACTCTTTAAGTTTAGATTCACTTTCACATAAATATTGTATTGAATATGAAAGACCTCCAGATTCCTCTGCAAGGATTTTAGACAATTTAGCTTCCAAAAAGAATCCTGTATCTAAAACATCAGGTATATGGCTGTTTTTCATCCAATCTAACCAATCATCATGTACGTCATGATCGATACTAACTGTTACGTTATAAATAATATTCATAATTTTAAATCACTTTTAAGGCCCGGTATCTTTCTCTAGAAACAGCGGTAAATAAACTGCCTGAGAATTCAAAAAGGATCTTTTTATACATTTCTGCTGCCTTTTCAGAATCATTTAATTGATAATCGTAAATTTCTGCTAGTTTAAAAATCGCGTCATCTGCTAAAATATCAAAAGAATAAGTATTAGCTACTTCCTCAAAAAAGATGACAGCGTCTTCCCACTTATTCTGCTTGCTATAAATTAATCCTTTTTGAAATAAAATCTCGTCAGCTAAACTATGAAAAGGATATTTTTCTTGAATAGAATCCAAAACCATAATGGCTTCGGAAAATTTATTCTGTTGCAATAATAAATCTGCATTTGCAAATAATTGCACTGGTGCTTCAGTTGTATCAATACCCAAATTATCTTGCAAAAGCAAAGACAATTGCATGGCATCATTAGCAATCAACTTAGTTGTTGATGCCTTTAGTACATCTAATTGAGCCTTTGCATACTCGAATTCGCCATCATAGTAGAACACTTTAGCGTTCTTATACTTAGCTTCGTGCCCTACTTTATCATCCTCAAAATCATTAGCAACCTGCATATACAAAATAGAGGCATCCCATATTTTGTTAGCCGTCACAAGCACATCCCCTAAAAGCACTTTTACCCTTGCCCTATCTAATGGCGTTGAGGCAACTACCAACGCTTCCTTAAGAACGCGAATTGCATTTTGATGATCGTTTAAATAATAGGCATATATTTTGGCTAACCGCTCCATGGTTATAACCGTGCTCCCACTCACACCTAGTCTTTTTATCTCAGATTCAAATTCAGTTGCAACTGATTGTACTTCTGACGACTCAAATGTTCCTGCTTTAGTAACCTGCAAAAAACTTACTTCTAATAAATTTTGAGATGCAAGACCGTAGAAGGGCGAATTCTCGCCAAATTCTTTGACATATTCATAAGCAGCTATCGCTTTATTATAGGACTTATTAGATTGACAAACCTCGCCTATTTCAAAAGTATACTTACCCCTTGTCTTTAATTTATTATCTAGTGCTTTTGCTTGAATAATGGCTCCTGTGTATTCCTCTTTTTGCGTATAATACCATATCAACATTTCATTGTAAAATGTTTTGCTTGGATTAGATTGAGCACGTTTTAATAATGTTTGTCTTAGGATTTCCACTTTTTCAGTATCAGTATCAAACTCAATTTGTCTGGTCAAGTAAGATTGAACCGATTTCAGGTAACCAGAACTATATTCTAAAAGATCAAGGTATGACTCAATCATTTGTAAAGGTTTATTTATCAAAGCATAGAGTTCAGCAACTTCTAGATTAAATTGGTAACCACTTTTATTTATCTTTTTCCCTTTTTCATAGGTTTTTAAGGCATTATCATAAGCTCCAATTCCTGAAAAGTATCTGCCAAGATATTGCACTTGGCTTTGCACAGGGGATAAATCATCAATTAACTTTTGGTATAATTGATCCGCTTCTTCCTCTCTATCCGTTTTTTTATAGACCTCAGCAAGCTTAAACTTGTAACTTAGCTCATATTGGTTCGATTTGATTTGCTTTTCAACTGATTTCTCAGCCTCATTAAATTTATCCTGAAATACTAAACAATCAAAATACCGTTCAAAGTAATGCTTTGTTTTATACTTTTTATATAGCTTACCATAATACTCCTCAGCTTTTGAAAACTCTCCCTTATTATAATAATGGGCAGCTAATTTAGAGTTATCATTATTTGATGGTTGTGCGTAACTCAACTGAAATTGGCTAAGAAAAGCAATCCAAAAAACAAGTATTAATATGGTTGTTTTATTTTTAATCTTCTTTTGGTTTTATTATTTCAACATACTCCGAAACAGTAGGGTATGCGTATTTAAAATCTTTCAATTGTTTAGCTTCATTATTTACTAAAGTGGAAATAGTTAAGCTTAATGCTTGATAGGCTTGTTTTTCCTCTGCAATATAATTAGTCACTTGCTCCGCACTAAATACACCTGCAATGATATCAGTTTTTAAATTATCGAATTGGGTTTTTAAAGCAAATAATTCTTTCCCAATACTCACTTTCTTAACATTAATGTTGGTCAATGATTTTCTGACAGATTTTATATACTGCAATTTACTAGCTAAATCTTGCGAAATTGTATCTGCCATATAATAAGTTTTGATACTCTTTTCATAATCTTGAGCCTGTTTTTGGATCATTATCAAACTATCAAATTTAACTGCCAAATATACCTCTCCTAAACTATCAAGTGACTTTTCATAAGTTTTAATTGTAGCTATTTCTGACGCATATTTCTTTTCAGGATTACAGGCTGCAAAAATGAGGCCTAAAAATAATATGGTTGCAATTCTTTTCATCTTTTATATTTTTTCAAAACCTGTATAAGGTACTAATATTTTTGGAATATTAACCCCTGATTCTGTTTGGTTATTTTCCAAAATAGCGGCTAAGATACGAGGCAATGCCAATGCACTACCGTTTAAGGTATGCGCTAAAACACTTTTCTTTTCGCTATTTTTATATCTTAATTTTAAACGATTTGATTGATAGGTTTCAAAATTTGAGATTGAACTAACCTCTAACCATTTTTCTTGTGCAACTGAATAAACTTCTAAATCATAAGTTAAAGCTGCCGTAAATCCTAAATCTCCTCCACATAAACGTAGTTTGCGATATGGTAATTCTAATTTTCTTAATAAGCCTTCAACATAATTTACCATCTCGTTTAAAGCGTCATAAGATCTATCAGGATGTTCTACACGCACAATTTCTACTTTATCGAATTGATGCAATCGATTCAAACCTCGCACATCACTGCCATATGAACCAGCTTCTCTTCTGAAGCAAGGCGTATATCCAGTTAATTTAATCGGAAACTCTTCTTCCTTCACAATGACGTCACGAAAAATATTAGTCAAAGGAATTTCACCTGTAGGAATTAAATAAAGATCATCTGTAGGACTATGATACATCTGCCCTTCTTTATCTGGCAGCTGTCCAGTGCCTATTCCACTAGCTTCATTTACGACAAAAGGTGGAATTACTTCTTTATATCCAGCATCTCTTGCTTCGTCGAGAAAGAAATTAATCAGAGAACGTTGTAAACGAGCTCCCTTACCAATATAAAACGGAAAACCAGCCCCTGTTACTTTTACACCTAATTCAAAATCAATGATATTATATTTTTTGGCGAGTTCCCAATGTGGTATTGCTTGAGCATGCAATGATGGTATTGTCCCATATTCAGATTCAATGACATTATCAGTATCAGCATTTCCTTTGGGAACAATAGGATTTGGAATATTTGGTAAAAGGTAGAGGATACTCGTAATTTCCTCGAACAATCTACTAACTTTTTCTTTTAGTTCTGGTTCTTTTGCTTTGGTTTCAGATGCTCGAGTTTTTGCAACAATTGCGGCTTCTTTATTGCCAGATTTAAATAATTCTCCAATCTCCTTAGCAATCTTGTTAGATTCTGATGCTAAAGTTTCTAATTCTGACTTGGCATTGCGCCAGGCTGTGTCTAACTCAAGTAGCTTATTGATATCATGAGTAGCATCAATATTACGAACATTTAATGCCTCAATTATGGCTGCCTTATTCTCTCTTATTTTCGTTATTTCTAACATTTTAACTGTATTATAATTCTATATTGAAATTTTTAGCAAAAAAAAACTCCATGATGCATAGAAGCAAAATGGAGTTTATACGTTTTAAGACTAAACTTAAGCTTCTGTAGTTTCAAAAGGAACTACGGAAACATATGATCTATTGTCTTTTTTCTTTCTAAAGCTTACTAAGCCATCTGTAAGTGCATATAAGGTATGGTCTTTACCAATTCCAACATTATCACCAGGGTGATGTTTGGTCCCTCTTTGTCTTACAATAATATTACCTGAAATAGCAGCTTGTCCTCCATAAATCTTTACGCCTAATCGCTTCGACTCTGATTCTCTACCATTCTTCGAACTACCGACTCCTTTTTTATGTGCCATTTTATTCTATTTTTAAGTTCTAATTAATATTCTGGAATTATTTTTCAATTCCACCTTTAGTTTCGTCTTGCCATTTTTTAAGCTCGTCCCACTTTCCTTCAGCTGCCATTTTTGCTTGCTTTGGCCAAGAACCTGGGTTCTTAGATGCATAACGAGAACCTGCAGCTTCTAAAATAGCTTTTAGGTCATCTTGAGAAGCTTTTGCTAATTTAGCAAAAGTATCAATACCACCTGCTACAAAAAGTTCCGCAATTTTTGGTCCAATACCTTCAATTTTCTTCAAGTCATCAGCTTTAGTACTTGACTTTTTTGCTGGTGCCTTAGGAACTGCTGCTTTTGCTACAGTTTCTTTTTTAGCAGCAACTTCCTTCTTTGGAGCAGTTTCTTTTTTTGGAGCTGCCTTTTTTGCCACTACTGGTGCTTCTTCCTTAACTGGTGCTTTGGCAGCAGATTTGACAGCTGGCTTAGCACCTTTTGCAATAATACTTTCAATTTTAACCTCAGTTAAATATTGTCTGTGTCCGTTTTTCTTTTTGTAACCTTTTCTTCTTTTCTTTTTGAAAACGATTACTTTATCACCTTTTAAGTGACGTAATACTGAAGCGGAAACCTGAGCTCCACTTATAGCTGGGGCGCCAACTGTAATGCTTCCGTTATCATCAATTAAATACACATCATCAAATTTGATCTTATCTCCTTCGGTTGCATTTAATCTATGTACGAAAACCTGTTGGTCTTTTTCAACTTTGAATTGTTGCCCTGCTATCTCTACAATTGCATACATACAAATTTTCTTTAAATTAGTTTTTTTTCGGACGACAAAGATAGTATTATTTTTTTAACTAATACGGCCTTGCTTAACTTTTATCCCTTTTTTAGTCTTTTTACTCATAAAATACACACCAATAAAAATAATACCAATCCATAGAATGTTAATGGGGTTAAATACCTCACCATCTAAAACACCTAAAAATAAGGCAACAACAGGCATTAAATATGTTACTGAAGAGGTAAATAATGGTGATGAAATAGCCACCAGATGATTGAATAATAAAACAGCAAGAGCGGTGCCAATTATAGATAATACAATTAAGTAACCCAAAGCATGAATTGTTGCCGGATCTAAGTGTAATTTAGTAAAAGCACTTGATTGTTGACAAAGCACAACTGCTGGTCCGAGCATTAGGAAAAAAGCTAAAGCAGTAATTTGCTTGGCTTTTAAATGTTGAAGTTTATATTTTATTATACTTAGACTAATAGCATAAAAAAGTGTGGCCAATAAAACATAAAATGCGTAGTAAAAATCATTTGCAGTATTGTCAATTTGTTTCACTAAAATAAGGCTCAAACCAACTACACTAAAACAAAAACCTACCATTTGTATTTTATTGATTTTGTCTTTAAAAAATAACCACGCAATAATAATAATAAAAACTGATGTCCCCATATTCAGCAGACCTGCTAGCGAACTTTGGATTTTAGTTTCAGCAAGTGGGAATAAAAATGAAGGCAAAAAATTCCCTGTTAAACCAACAAGAAAAAGGTAAGTTGTATTTTTCTTATTCAAATATTTAAGGTTTTTAATTGCAATTGGCAGCAAAACCAAGCCAGCAATTAATATCCTTAATCCCCCAACTTGAAACGGCTCAAAAACATGGATCCCTGCCATTGGCTCCATTGATTTTTTGATTAGAATAAAAGAGGATCCCCAAACCAATGACAATACAACAAGAATTAACCATGCCTTTGTTTCGTTTTTCATATCCATAAAATGCTTTAGCTCGAAGCTGATTTAATTTGGCAAAGTAAATCAAAATTGCATTAAATTCTTAATTTATTTCTTAAATTGGACCAACCATTTATCATCTATTCTCTTTCAGAGAAAATTGATGATAAAGTGATGCAAGAAAAACTTAAAGCTAAAAGACCTATTTAGGGAATTATTTTATAATTTTAGCCTCTAAAATAAATTTGATTATGCATATAGCTGTTGCGGGAAATATTGGTGCAGGAAAAACAACTTTGACACGATTGCTATCTAAGCATTATGGATGGAATACACATTTTGAAGATGTAGAACAAAATCCATATTTAAATGACTTTTATGAAGACATGCAACGGTGGGCATTCAACTTACAAGTGTATTATCTTAATAGCCGTTTTACTCAAATTCAAGAAATAAAACAAAGTACAGGAAATGTTATTCAAGATAGAACCATTTATGAAGATGCTTATATTTTTGCACCCAATCTTCATTCAATGGGTTTGATGACAACCCGAGATTTTGAAAATTACTTTTCGTTGTTTAATCTATTGGAATCTTTCATCTCAGCGCCAGATGTCTTAATCTACCTAAAAGCAAGTGTTCCAACTTTGGTTAATCAAATTCAGAAAAGAGGAAGAGAATATGAAGAAAGTATCAGACTTGATTATTTAAAACGTTTGAATGAACGTTACGAAGCTTGGATTTCAACATATGACAAGGGCAAACTCATTGTAATTGATGTTGATGATAATAACTTTCATGACAATGCTGATGACTTAGGTAAGATTATTCAAGCTATTGATGCCGAAATTAACGGCTTGTTCTAAGGCTCATTCTATAATAACATTCTAAATTTAAAAGGCTATGGAGATTACTCAAGCTGAGTTTATCATTAGTAATTCTGATATCACAAAATGCCCACAACCAAATATTCCTGAATATGCATTTATTGGCAGATCAAATGTTGGAAAATCTTCATTAATAAACATGCTAACTAATAATAAAAAGTTAGCTAAAATTTCAAGTAAACCAGGTAAAACCCAATTAATCAACCATTTTTTAATGAATAAATCTTGGTATCTAGTAGATTTACCTGGATACGGATTTGCTAAAATTGCCAAAAGCCAAAGAATAAAGTGGGAGAAATTTGTGATAAAATATATTCTTGAGAGAGAAAACTTAATGAATTTATTCGTTTTGATAGATAGCAGAATTCCACCTCAAAAAATTGACCTTGAGTTTATGGAAATGCTTGGAGAAAAAGGAGTGCCTTTTGCAATGGTCTTTACAAAAATTGACAAAATGCCAAGTACGAAACTTGCAAAATCACTACAATCGTATAAAAATGAAATGCTTAAAACGTGGGAGTTTATGCCCCCAGTCTACACAACTTCATCAGTCTCATCATTTGGTAAAGAAAAAGTTTTAAATTTTATTGCTGAAATAAATCAGAGTTATGAGAATAAAAATTAGTTAATTACGTACAAAGTATCGTACATAAATTATCTATTTTTGTTGACTCTTATGTTTGGTTTAGAAATACATCCCCTACTGCAGATATTGCTGATTTTTGAGGCCATATTGCTATTTTCGCAAACATTATTTTATCTTGTTAGACATCAAGATGTCGCTCGAAAAAGATTTCTAATTCTTATCCTATCGTTCTTTCAATTTACTTTACTCTGCAGTATAATGCCATCTGAGCGAATTAATATTGATTCTTTTCTTCAGCATATTATAGTTTATATTAGTAGTATCACTGTAGCTTATTCATATTTCTATTATTTAATAAAAGAATATGAGTTACCAGAACTAAGATTGTATAATGTAAAAGTCTTATTAATATCGCTTGCTACGGCATTCATTTTCTTTTTTTTAATTACATACATAGCCACTCGAGATATTTACCTCACAAGAATTGTTTTTAATCTGATTCCAATTTTAATATCCTTTTATTTTTGTTATCAAACCATTTATTTTATAATGAAAAAGTGGAGAGAACTAAAAAAGGGTGAAAACCATCATGGTTCATTAATACTATCAGGAAATATTGGAATCGTATTTATGGCAACAATGCCAATAACAGATATTTTTGACAGGTCGTTAGATCAAGTTCTAAATATATCCCTTGTTTCTATTAGTCTTTTTGTGACACTTTATGCCTATGTTAAAAACTTTCTATATCAATCGAGACTAGAATATCAATTTTTAAATAAAATAGGTTTTTTGGAAGAAGCGAACCAAACTGATTTTAGTTACAAAAAGGTGCTCTTAAAATATAATCTTACAGCAAGAGAACTAGATGTTGGTTTGCTAGTATTGGAAGGGAAAACTTATCGTGAAATCGGTGATCATATGTATGTCAATCACAAGACAGTTTCTAAACATGCTTCTAATATTTTTAGAAAAACAAACTGTGCGAATAAAACTGAGTTTATAGAATTATTTACTATTACTTTGCCTAGATAATCTAATGCACGATAATATCAATTAATTACGTTATTTCTTACTTGTAGTTTTTACAATCTACGTACAAAATACGTAGTCTATTTTTGGGCATTTGTGTTCTTTTTTTAAAATTTGTACTTGAGAATAACACATTATATTTGTTTGTATTTTTATAATGTATAGAAAGGCATTAGGCGTTTAAAGTCGAATGCCTTTTCTATTTTTGTGCATATGAAAATAGTTAGACAAAAAAATATAAAAACGAAAAGATGGAGCGGCGGTACAACGTCAGAAATCTATATCTATCCTCAGAACAGTGACTACAAAAAATTAGATTTTTCATTTAGACTTAGTAAAGCAACCATTGAAATAGAACACTCAATATTCACACCTTTGTCTAAGATTAAAAGGCAGCTAATGGTTCTGGACGGTTCGTTAGAGTTAAACCACACGAATCATCACAATTCAAAACTGGAACCGTTTGAAACGGACATTTTTTCTGGAGATTGGGAAACCAAAAGCATTGGTAAGGTTACAGATTTCAATTTAATGTTAAGTAGTAATACTGAAGGTTATTTAACAACAATCCATTCTGACGAAAGAAAAATGATTAACGTTTACTCAAAATGTGACATTATTTGCTTTTATGCTGCAAAAGGAGCAATATCCTACAAAAATGAGCGTCTTTTCGAAAATGAAATGATTGTATTAAATAACCCGAATGATAAAACTGAAATATCTTTAGAAGCATTTTCAAGCATTATAGTTACCAGAATATGGACAAAGTTTAATTAATCAATATAGACTCTATGAACCCTACTTGAAATTGAGCTAATCACTTCGTAGGGAATAGTATTTAACTTTAATGCCATTTGCTTCAGGCTTTGGCCCCACCCAAATATTTCAACAATATCTCCTTCTTGGCAGTTACATTTTGACAAGTCAACCATGCACATATCCATACAGATGGCGCCGATAATTGGCACTAAGTCTTCATTTACTTTAATATGCCATACGCCATTGCTAAGTTGTCGAGATAGTCCATCGGCATATCCAACTGGAACAATTCCAATTTTTATTCTTTTATCCGCTTTAAAATCTCTGTTATATCCAATTGAATCACCTTTTGGAACCCATTTTATTTGAGAAATTTGCGACTTGAAAAATAGTGCGTTTTTAAGTGGTAAGGATTTTGAATTACTAATCCCAAATAAACCTATTCCAATACGCACCATATCAAAGTGTGCTGCCGGATGATTAATAATACTGGCAGTATTAGACAAATGTTTTATGAAAGAATATCCTATTCCCGCTTCGATTTCATCACACATTTTATTGAACTTATGAATCTGCGTATTTGTAAATTCATTTTCATTTAAGTCATCAGCGGTGGCCAAATGCGAAAACACTGCTTTCACATACACCTCAGGCTGCGTATTTAGCGTAGAAATTAATTCGGGTAATTCGTGCTCTAAAAAGCCTAACCTATGCATTCCAGTATCAACTTTAATGTGGATTGGGATTCTTTTTCTGCCTCTCAAAATAATTTGATGCAGTAGTTGGTTTAAGATATTATGTCCATAAATCGACGGTTCTAGGTTGTTATCAATAATATTATCAAAAGCTCCATTTTCAGGATTTAAGACTAAAATTGGAAGGTTAATTCCTTTATTCCTTAAAAGAACACCTTCATCAGCATAGGCAACGCCAAGAGCATCAACGCCCTCGTTTGCTAAAAACTTACTCATTTCAATACTACCACTACCATAGCTTTGGGCTTTAACCATTGCTAAGATTTTCTCTTTTTTATTGAGTTTACTTTTATAAAAGTCTAAATTTTTTCTTATTGCTTTTAAATCTATTTCTAATCTTGTTATATGCTTTTTTAGCTGATAGAAAGGAATGCTTTTTTCTAGCCGCATCTGTCTGGCTCCTGAAAATAAAAGCATTGATTTTTCGAAGTTTACAGCTGCTTGAATAAATTCTTCAACTGATTTGAAGCACCGAACTTTAGTTTCTATTTTAATCGGAAATGCTATGGTAGAGATCCAAATGACTTCATCAATATGATTTGCTTCAACTATAGTTCGAAAAAAAACACCTGGTTCGTATGATGAATTTGGTGCCACAATAAGTATTTTCTTCTTTATTCCAGTTTCTAAATTCATGGACTGCAATGCAATTTCCAACCCTTTCTCATCAAATGAATAGGTATCATTAATAAGAATGTTTTCATTGGTTCCTTCCATTCTCTCCATTCTCATAGAGATAAACGGTAGTGTTTTTAGAGACTCTTCAAGTTCAATGTCATCCACTTTCAATGATAAAGCCACCGACTTGACTAGGTTCGCATTGAACACTGAGGCTTCGTCATGAAAGGGGATTTCTATTTTAGGGTCTATTTCTTTTATGCTAAATGGTTTATCTACATTCTTAAAAAGCATCAATTTATTGGCCTCCTTTTCTTTTAATGATTTAAAATGTTCTTGATGTGCATCTCCAATTCCAGTATAAACACCAATAGTAGGCTGTATAATCTTTTCCAGTTTAACCATTTCATTTGGCATTGAAATACCTGCTTCAATAATTGCCAATTCATGTTTCTCCGTCATTTCCAAAATTGACAATGGAACACCAATTTGACTATTATAACTTTTTGGACTTCTTATAATTCTAAAATCTTTTTTTAAGACGTGATATAACCACTCTTTAACAGTTGTTTTCCCATTACTTCCAGTTATACCGATTACCGGAATATTAAATTGTGACCGATGGTAGGTTGCCAATACTTGTAAAGCCTTTAAAGTATCTTCTACAACCAATTGTGTACATTTTAATTGCTTCTGTTCCTGCTCAACAACAACCATTTTACCTCCAGAAATAATAAAGTGTTCTGTAAATTGATGTCCATCATTATTTTTACCCTGAAGAGCGAAGAATAGTGTTTCACTGTCAACTAATGGAGAACGTGAATCGATACTAACATTTCTCACCAAAAGATTTGATGAGCCAATAATTCTGGCATTCATCTGTTTTGCAATGGTAGTAATAGAATAATTCAAATTCATAAAACAAATGTAATTGATTTTACACTAAAAATAACATCTATTAATATGTTGAGAAAGACTCTTTATTATATGAGCTCAGGCTTCCATTATTTGAGTCATAATATTTTAAATTTATGGTGAAAATCTGACTGGTTTTCCGTCAGATCTAACTTCAACACCTTCTTTAAAGGTTTTTTCAATGGCTAATCTTCCACGCTTATCATACATCATCATTTTACCATCTTTAACACCGTTTTTAAAATCTATTTTGGACGTAACACGGTGTGGGCGCCAATTATATTTTATGGTAGTACCATTTAGTTTACCGTCCTTATATGTTAATTCTTGCATTGGTTTAGCTCCTCCTGGATAATAGTATATCCACTTCCCCTGTTCTTTCCCTTTGCTATAGGACCCTTCATGAGTCTTGCCACCATCTTTTTCTGAATACCAAGTCCATAAACCGTCTTTCACACTCTCTTGAACTTTATGTTTTTTAAATGGCCCGTATTTCATGCTTTTCTCTATTGAAACTGCCTTATAATTCCCTTCTTCAATTAATATTCTCTTTTTTGAGTAGCGTTTCCAAGTACCAACTTTTAAATCATTTTCGTAGTTTCCTTCTACATGAAGGTTTCTCTTTTTATAATATGACTTCCATTCTCCATGCAATTTCCCCATTTTGAAATTACCATCATTTTTTAACTGACCATTTTCAAAATATTGCTTCCAATTTCCATTTTCCATTCCAGTTAAAAATGTTCCTTCGCTTAAAGTTTGACCATTTTCCCACCATGTAGTCCACAACCCATCTTCCTTATCATCAATATAATTACCATGCTTCCATTTCTGACCAGCCCTATAATAGAAATCCCATTCACCATGTCTTTTCCCTAATTGAAAGTGACCAACATACTTTATTTGTTCTGGATTACCAGGGTACCAATAAACCCATTTTCCATCCTGCAAACCTTCTGAAAAATCACCTTCCATATCCTTCCCACCAGTATTTGTGTACCATATCCAGTGACCATCCTTTTCACCATCAACAAAATTTCCTTCAATATTTATTGATTCATTATCATAATACTTAGTGTAAGGCCCATTGAGTAAATCATTTTTGTATGTCATTTTTGTATCAGGAACACCATCATAATAAGTAAAGTTCCACTCCCCATCTTTTTCACCTCTTGAGTAGCTTCCTTCTACTAATTTATTGCCATAAACTGTATATTCAGTAAAAGGCCCATCTTTTAGCCCATCCTTAAAAGTGTATAATTCATTCACGTTACCATTACTTTTGTAAAATAATACCATTTCTCCATTACCATTTCTCATAGTTTGAGTTGAATCGTAAATCCAAAAATTTTGCATGTAAGTCACCCCGTTTTTAATTATTTCTTCAGAGTGATGAAACCCATTTTCATAGTAACTAATCCAGCGATCTGTTGCTTCTCCCATGTAATACTGACCTTCTGACTTTAAGTTGCCGTTCTCGTACCATGACTTATATTCACCATCTTGTTCTCCTTCCGTAAAAAAGCCTTCTTCTTTTTTATTTCCATTAATATAGAATAAAGACACTTCTCCTTCTAGCACCCCCTTCTCGTAATTTCTTACCTCTGTTAGTTTTCCATTCTTATTCCAATAGCTCCATTTACCGTGTTCTAGAGTTGTTTCTCCGGTAAACTTGTCTACATAAAAAAAACCTCTAGACATTAGTTTTGTTTTACTAAAATCCCAATAATTGCTAATTAATTTATGCTTGACTTGAGAAAAGCTAATGTTTGATAAGCTAAGTGCAAAAAGGATTGATATTAGTATTGTTTTCATAAATAATATAAGGTTTTTCTATAATGTTAAATCAAGAATTAGTTACACAATATGATAAAGGTCATTTAAGCCATCTAATATAAACAGAACACCGAAACACATCAAAATGATTCCCAAGAATTTATTAATGACATTCATCCATGCCGGTGTTAGCACGTTTTTTAGCTTCTCAGCACCTAAAATTTTAAATATATCAATAGTAAAAAATGTAAATAGTATAATCACTAAATAAAATAATACGGTCATGTTTTCACCTAGGCCAGGCATAATTGTTTTTTTTCGAATTGTTCCGATTATGGTTAGCCAGTAAAATAAAACCCCAGGATTAACTGCATTTAAAAAAAAACCTTTCATAATAGTTGAAAACTGACTTGTAGTGGCCAATTCTTTTGACTTATTGATTTGCTTTTTTAATGGGGCAACCTTCTTACGTATGGTATAAATTCCAAATAATAAAAAGCAACACCCACCAATAATACTTAAGTAAAGGCTATAGTCACTTTCCATTAATTGTGAGACTTGATTGACAAACAAAAATGCAATTGTGATGTATAAAATGTCACTAATAAAAACACCCAAATCAAGATAAAGTGCCGAACGCACCCCTTTTTGTATACTTGTTTCTAATAAAACAAAAAAAACTGGTCCAAGCATTAGGCTTAAAACCAATCCTAATCCAATCCCGCCTAAAAGTACATTTATCAAAATTTTATTTTTAGATGATGCTCAAAAATAGTAATTAAAGAAAATTAAACTTCGAATAATTTCGCTTATTTCTCCACATTCTACAAATCAACTGAGAGGTCAACTAATATCGGGCAATGATCAGAATGCACAGCTTCAGCTAGTATAATTGAGCGGTTTAATTGTGACAATAAATTATCTGTTATAAAATGATAGTCAATTCGCCATCCTAAATTCTTTTTTCTTGCACCAAACCGATAAGTCCACCAAGTATAGTTATGGGGTTCTTTATTTAAATGACGAAAAGTATCTATAAAACCTTCTTCCAAAAAGTCTGTTAGCCAAGACCTTTCTTCAGGTAAAAACCCACTCGACTTTTTGTTAGAAACCGGATTATGAATATCAATTGCGTTATGACAAATGTTAACATCTCCTGATACTAATAATTTGGATCGCTTTTTTTTCAACTCGTTAATGTAAGTTTGAAAATCTTCAAGGTATTCCATTTTGAATTCTTGCCTTACTTCTCCGCTACTTCCACTAGGAAAATAACAGCTCATTACTGAAAAATCTCCAAAATCTGCACGAATAATCCTACCCTCTTTGTCATATTTAGCTATTCCACAGCCATATTCAATATGATCTGGTTTAGTTTTACTTAAGATGGCAACACTACTATATCCTTTTTTTTCAGCAGAAAACCAATACGATTTATATCCTGCTTCTTCAAAAAGACTCAAATCGAGTTGTTCTGGGCTTGCTTTAGTTTCTTGTAAACAAATTACATCTGGATCAACTGATTTTACCCATTCTATCCAATCTTTTTTTAATGCTGCTCGGATACCGTTAACATTATACGAAATAAATTTTGCCATTTTAAAAAAGTATATCCTCAAAGTTAACCAAGATTTTACAAGCACGTAAATAATTTACGTATTCAAAATTGTATCTTCGATAAAAATTTTAAAGATGGCTAAAGTTAAAACCAGTTATTTCTGCCAAAACTGTGGTGCACAATCTCCTCAATGGGTTGGGAAATGTAATGCCTGTGGTGAATGGAATACTTTTGTTGAAGAGGTCCTTGAACCATCAACTAGTCGTAAAATTCCATTCTCGACAGACAAAGATAAACGCATAGTTAAGCCACAACGCTTAACCGAAATTACTGCAACAAAAGAAAACCGAATTCAGCTTAAGGATCAAGAATTAAATAGGGTTTTAGGAGGAGGTTTGGTGCTTGGCTCATTGGTGCTATTTGGAGGTGAACCTGGTATTGGAAAGTCTACATTATTATTACAATTAGCTGTTTCACAGCCTGAACTAAAAGTACTTTATGTATCGGGCGAAGAAAGTGAGCAACAAATTAGTATGCGTGCCAATCGACTTGGTCGTTTAAATGAAAATTGTTTCATATTAACGGAAACATCAACACAAAATATTTTTATTCAAATACAGGAATTACGACCTGATTTTTTAATTATTGATTCAATTCAAACGCTTCAATCACCAATTATAGAATCATCACCAGGCAGCATTTCTCAAATAAGAGAGTGTACTTCAGAGTTATTAAAATTTGCAAAAGAAACTGATACTCCCGTTTTCTTAATTGGTCATATTACTAAAGAAGGTGCATTGGCTGGGCCCAAAGTTTTAGAACACATGGTAGACACAGTTCTTCATTTTGAAGGGGATAGAAATCATTTTTATAGGCTCCTCAGATCTGTAAAAAATAGATTCGGATCAACAAATGAATTAGGTATTTACGAAATGAGCGGAAAAGGGTTAAGAGAAGTAGAGAACCCTTCTGAAATTTTATTATCCGGAAATAATGAAAACTTAAGTGGCATTTCGATTGCTTCAACCCTTGAAGGAGTTAGGCCAATTTTAATTGAAGTTCAAGCTCTTGTGAGTACTGCAGCTTATGGGACCCCACAAAGATCATCAACTGGATTTGACTTAAGACGGTTAAACATGCTGCTGGCAGTTTTAGAAAAACGTTGTGGCTTCAAACTAGGTGCAAAAGATGTTTTCTTGAATATTGCAGGAGGTTTAAAGGTAGATGACCCTGCTATTGACTTGGCAGTTGTCTGCGCTGTAATGTCATCAAATGCTGATATTGCAATTCCAAGTACAATTTGTTTAGCAGCAGAAGTTGGTCTAAGTGGCGAAATCAGGCCTGTAAATAGATTAGAACAACGTATTTCTGAAGCTGAAAAACTAGGATTTGAAAAAATAATTGTAGCTAAATCTAAAACCAAGCCCTCACAAAACAAACACACTATTAGCATAGTTGAAGCAGGTAAAATAGAAGAGGTAGTTCGAGAAATATTTGGATAAATATATTTCTGTTAGAAAATATAGCTTACCTAACAATAAAAACACACAAGTTTAGTTATTAACTTTACACATTCATACTATGCGCTTACTTGTTTTATCACTCTTCTTTGTTTCCAACTTTTTGGTGGCTCAAATCTCAATGGCTAGCTGGAGAATCCACTTTTCTGCATTTGAAGCCATCAACATTGTTGAGGCAAACAGTATCGTTTCTATGGCTTCAAATAACGGCATTATTCAGTATGATTTATTGAATGACGAAATCACAACATTTACTGTTACAGATGGTTTATCGGATAAAAAAATTAGTGCTATTGAAGCACAAGATAATATTATAATTGTTGGTTATTCTAACGGTAATATTGATGTCATAGAAGATAATACCATTACAAATATTCCATGGTTAAAGCGCGCATTAATATCTGGCGGAAAAACAGTCAACAATATCAATATTGAAGGTAGTACAGCTTATGTAAGCACAGAAGCTGGACTATTGGTTGTGGACATTCTAAAAAAGGAAATTTCAGACACGTATATTCCTTTTTCAGGAGCAAATGTTTTAGATATGGTTGTTTTTCAAGACAGTATTTTTTTAGGGACAGATAAAGGAATTCATGTGGCTAGTAAAACTACTCCATTTCTAAATGACCCTTCAAATTGGCAAATAAAATCTGGACTTCCAACCTATATCAATAATAATAATGTTAGTGAAATAGAAGTATTCAACAATGAGCTAATCATTGCATTTGACACTACCCAGTTCAATAAAGACTCTGTTTTTAGATTGACATCAGCAGGTAAACTTGTTAGTTTATTCACTGTACCTACTAGTATCAATCGGTTAGCAGTAAATAATGGAAATCTTGTAGTAACTAGATTTGCTAATACGATTGTGTTTAATGAAAATTTTGAACAATTAGAAAACATTTACGATTATAGTTTTGGTCCACCCCCAAAACCAGCTGGCGCTGTTTATATTAATGAAGAACTATGGATTGCTGACGCAAACAATGGTCTATGCAGAGCAAAGGACCCCTTTAGCAATAACAAGCAAGTTTACGCTAACAGCCCTTATTTAGATGGTTGCTATAAAATTGATATTAATAACGGCAAAGTAGCGGTGGCTGGAGGAGGTTTAACTGACAACCTGAAAAGTATTAATTTACGACGTGGAATTTACCTTTTTGAGAATGAAAAATGGATTAACGTTAATAGTAGAACAAATCCTGTAGAATTAGCCGACTCTCTAAACTGGGACATCATTGGAATTTCTGTCAATCCTAAAAATGAATCTGAAGTTGCTTTTTCTAGTTATTCGAAAGGCGGTTTAAAAATATTGGATGGCATTACGTTCAAAGGACAATACGATAAAGAAAATTCTCCTCTAGAGGGTCAGCTTAATAACGAGACCAATATGATAATCCCTGACTTAAAATATGATAATGATGGTAATTTATGGCTAGTCAACGCAGGGACTGAACCCTTAAAAATGCTAGATACTGATGAAAAGTGGCACACTTATAATTTAGGTGCTGCTGCCAATAATAAATTTCCTCTCAAATTATTTATTGACTCAAGAGGGTACAAATGGATAGCTATGAATGGATTAGGAATAGTGGTATATGATGATAATGGAACCTATGATGATCTATCTGATGATAGGAAAGTCACAATTCGAGATTCAAAAGGCTTTGGTTCCTTACCCTCAATTGAAGTGAAATCAATTGCTGAAGACCTTGATGGTGAAATTTGGATAGGTACTGCTAATGGTCTTGCCGTATTTTATAGTGTGGCTACAATTTTTGATGGTAATTTTGGCGATTCAGACGCGAGTCAAGTAGTGGTTTATGATTCGGAAAAAGAAGTCTATGTTCCGATATTTGATAAAGTGACGGTTACAGCCATTGCAGTGGATGGAGGAAACCGAAAATGGATCGGCACTAATGCCTCAGGGGTTTTTTGCATGACACCAAATGGGAAAACTGAATTGCTTCAATTTGGTACAGAAAACAGTCCTATTATATCTAATTCAATTTTTGATATTAAAATTAATCATGAAAATGGGGAAGCTTTTTTTGCAACAAGTGAAGGGTTAATTTCATATAGAACAGACGCCTCACAATCAGATAATACTTTTTCAGCTATTAAAGTTTTTCCAAACCCGGTTAGACCGGAATATAAAGGAATTATTACTGTGCAGGGATTAGGTTATGAAAGTCAAGTGCGAATAACTGATGTATCTGGAAATCTAATTTATCAAACAGTATCCAATGGTGGAACTGTTACCTGGGATGGCAATAGATTGACTGGAGAAAGGGTACAATCTGGTGTCTATTTAGTTTGGTCGGCCCGGGTAGAAGGTAAAGGAGATAATGTAGCCAAAATTCTAATTATTAATTAATGGCCAATATTGCCACTGAAGGTATTGTACTGCATAAGGTTAATTATTCTGAGACTAGCTTAGTTATTAAAATATTCACTCTTCAAAATGGGCTGCAAAGTTTTATATTTCAAGGAGCTAAACGAAAAAACAAAAAGGGAAATCTCATTGCCCCTCTCGCAATTTTACAAATTAATTATTTTCAAAGAAATGATAGCGATCTAGCCAAAATAACAGAAGTTGAGTCGGAGTATAGTTATAAAACCATTCCTTTTGATCCTATAAAATCGGCAATTGTGTTTTTTATAAATGAAATCATTTACCAATCGGTCAAAGAGGAGCAATACAATCCAGCGCTTTATCATTATTTAAAAAATGCCCTTTGCATCCTTGACACCATTGATCAGCCTGCTAATTTTGCAATTCAATTTTTAATTGACTTTACAAAATACTTAGGATTTTACCCTATTGTTGAACAAGAGGCTAAATTCTTTGATTTATTGGAAGGTAAGTTTTCAAAATATAGTCCAAACCACCCTAACTATATTGAAGGTGAAAACGTCTCAATTATACTAAATCTAATGCAACGAAAATTTGATGATAGCACCCCATTAAACATAAATGCAAATAAAAGACGTCTTTTAATTCAGGACATGCTTAGATATTACCAAGTTATTTTTGACCACTTCTCACCAATTAAAAGCCTCCCTGTTTTAGAAATGACCTTTCATGATTAGTCATGACAATTATCATTATAATTTCCATATTGAATTTCGTAAATTTGCACAAGGATTATCACTATGAAAACAAGACTCATTTTATTTTCAATTGTTCTATTAGTTGGCGTATTAATTGCTAGTTATATGATTAGAACAAAAACGGAGCAACAAAATACGGTTGAATACCGTGAAAAAATTGATAATAAATTAAAAACTATTAATCCTTTTGATGTTAATCCGGCTCTAGTAGATAGTGCACTTCAATTAAAAAGAACTGGCCATTTAATTTCTGATTTTTCCTTCGTTAATCAGTATGCAGATACTATTACAAAAGTAGATATAGAGGGGCATATTTTTGTGGTAAACTATTTTTTTACTACTTGTGGCAGTATTTGTCCAATAATGAACGATCAGATGAAGCGAGTTCAAACGGAATTTGCTAAAGATAATTGGTTAAAATTATTAAGTCATACAGTTTGGCCAGAAGGAGATTCAGTTCAACAACTATACGATTACTCGTTAAGATATGAAGCTATTCCAACTAAGTGGTGGTTTTTAACAGGAACAAAAGAAGACCTTTATACAATGGCTAGAAAATCATACCTGATTGTTCCTGACGAGAATGACCCTAACTATGATCATGGCAATGAATCTGACTTTATCCATACCGAAAATTTTGTATTGGTTGATCCTGATAAGAAAATACGTGGAATGTACGACGGCACAAACGCTGATGAGATTTCGGAGCTAATTAAAGATATTTACGACCTAAAGCGGGAGTTTAATCTATAGTATTTTACCAATATTAACTCTTATCTTTAGATCAATAAACACATTGTTTCCCAGCCCACTCTTGGGTCCAGGCTGTGAACCAATTTCAACAGCGTAACCTACATCTCTTTTCTTATCATCAATAACATAATCGTTCATACTATACAATTCATAACCAATTGCAAACCCCAATCTATTCCTGTCAATTTCGTTTATAGATTGTTGGAAATAACTTGTAGTATTTGAACCCGAAACAGACTGATTTACGAAAACATCATCCAATTCTGAAGACACTAATATCAGAACATTAAAATACAATTTGGAGAATTTGGTATAAGTCACATTGCCAAACGTACCGGTATTAAATTTAATGTTATTTACTCTTGTGCGATTACCGCCAAGCTTTATAGTTGAGAACTGATGATGAGTAGCAGTAATGAATCCATTTACCAAGGGGCCAGGTGTATCTTCAAAACTTTGATTCTGGAAGTTGTAATATGTGACTCCGGAATTAAACCCTAAATTCACGCCGAAACGCTCAGCTGTTTTAGCATTTACTATTGTATAATATCTTGTATTTCCCTTTTTCGCAATATCAATCGAAATATCTTTTGAGGCTATATTATCGGTAAAGTAGTAACCAAAATCTAACGAAAAATCTCTTGACTTCTCATTTTCATAAATTGAAGTAATCTCAGGCTGTCTACCAGCGTAATTGGCAAGATTCTCAAAAAGATGAAAGCGAGCACTTGCATCAAAGGAGATTTTATCATTAAAATACTTGAAATTTGGACCTAAAGAAACAAGAGTAAAGTTATAATTATTAAATGATATATCATAGTTTAGCCCACCACCGATATATGAAAACGCCAATTGATTCGAATTAATATTATAATCGGATTCCTCAGAATCTTTTTTTTGTGCTATGGAGCCGAAAGTCACAAACAATATTGATAAAGTGATAATTATATTTTTCATGTTATTTTAATCAAATGTTACTTTAAATGATTGATTAGCTGAAATTGAACCCCCATTCCAAGGATTGTAAAAATCAGCATCACAAGAACTAAAGCTGTATATTCCATTTTCACTGTTTAGGAACAACTCACCATGCATATACATATCAGTGCTTGAATTAGATTTGTAAATAACAGTGGCAATACCATCATTTGCAATTAAGTCACCATCTTTATACGTCCTAGTAATATCAGGTTTTGTTTCGAAATAAAACTCCAAATAATCCGTACCATCTGTATAAGCCTTAAAAGTATATTCTCCTGTCAATGAATCTATTTCTAATGTTTTATTAGCCGTAAATGATTTAGATTGAACAACAAAACCTGTAAATACATTTATTTCATTATTAGTTAGTTCACAAGGTGCCTTTAGCTGTTGACAAGGATCACAAGAACCACCACAATCTAAGCCCAATTCATCCCCGTCAAATATATTATTTGAACAATGAATAACTCCAAGGCTATCTACGGTTACAACATCTCTTAAAACTTTCTTTCTGCAGCCAAAAAGCACTAATAGTGTTAACGACAAAATAAGCAATACTTGATTTTTTTTCATCACTATTCGATTTACTGCGAAGATAATATTTTTTCAAATAATGAGAAATAAAACTCTGAATATCTGTCCTTTTGTTCAATTATCTGAAACTATCCTATCTTAATAATTAATTGGATAGTTAAGCACTATAATAATTCTTGAATGTTTTCAGTAAATAACTTCACCGCAATGGCAAGTAATATAATTCCAAATGCCTTTTTAAGAATAGCAATACCACCTCTTCCGAGCAGTTTTTCGATTTGCTTAGTTAATGAAAGTACAATAAATACCACAATGATATTTAAAAATACAGCAATAGCAATATTGACCGCATCAAAATCGACTCTTAGCGAAATAAGTGTAGTCATACTTCCTGCTCCGGCAATTAGCGGAAAGGCAATTGGCACAACTGCTACAATTTTTGACCCAAAATCTTCATCTCCTTTAAATAATTCTATCCCAAAAATAAGCTCAATTGCTAAGGCAAATAGAATTAATGAACCTGCCACAGCAAAAGCTTTCAGGTCAACTCCTAAAACACCCAAAAGTTTTTCACCTACAAACAAGAACATAATCATTAAACCAAGTGCAACTAGTGAAGCCCTTAAGGGGCGGATATCACCTGCCTTTTCTTTAATTTTAATAATGATAGGTATTGAACCGACAATATCAATTACAGCAAACAAAATCATAAATGCCTTGCCAATTTGAACAAAATCTATTTCAAATCTCATCTTTTTTTAATTTTAATCTTTTTCTATCAGAAATGTACTTATAAAAGTTTTTCTATACAAGGTGCATAAAATTGATGCTCCACAGCCAATACTTTTTCTGCAACCTGTTCAGCTGTATTCTGAGTGTCTAAACTGACTTTATGCTGCTCTATAATAGCGCCGTCATCATATTTCTCATTTACGTAATGAATTGTAATACCAGATTCAGTTTCTTTTGCATCAACAACAGCCTGATGAACATGATGTCCATACATTCCTTTACCCCCAAATTTTGGTAGGAGTGCAGGATGGATATTTACTATTTTTTTTGAATAATTTTCAATGATATCTATTGGTATTTTTTTGAGAAATCCAGCCAAGACAATAAAGTCAATTTCTAAGGCTTCAAGTACTTCAGAAAATTCGCCTTCCTCTAACTCTCCATTATCTAAAATATAAAACGGAACATTATGCTTTTCAGCACGATCAATAACACCTGCATTTTGGTTGTTCGTCACCACTAAAGCAATCTCTCCAATAGTAGATTCTTCAAAATGTGACATAATTACCTCCGCATTACTGCCTCCACCTGATGCAAAAATTGCAATATTCTTTGTCATAACTTAGGTTTTGTTGCTTAAAAATCTGCCCTTTTTGGTGTTCTTGGGAAGGGAATCACATCTCTAATATTGGTCATTCCAGTTGCAAACATTACCATTCTTTCAAAACCTAATCCAAAACCTGCATGAGGTGCTGTTCCGAATTTTCGTGTGTCTAAATACCACCATATGTCTTCTTCTGGAATATTAAAGTCCGCACATTTTTGCTTTAAAACATCCAAACGTTCTTCACGCTGAGAGCCACCAATAATTTCACCAATACCTGGAAATAATATATCCATGGCTGCTACGGTCTTACCGTCGTCATTTTGGCGCATATAAAATGCCTTAAAAGAAGCGGGATAATCTGTAATAATTACTGGCTTTTTAAATTCTTTTTCCACTAAATATCGTTCATGCTCCGAAGCCAAATCTTCACCCCACTCTACTGGATATTTGAATTTTTTCTTTTTGTAAGGCTTTGAATTCTTTAAAATATCGATAGCCCTTGTATATGTGATTCTTTCGAAATTATTATCAACTACAAATTTTAGCCTGTCTAATAAATTTAGTTCGTTTCTTTCAATTGTAGGTTTTTGCGAATCTTCCTTGACTTCTCTGTCATGTAAAAATTGTAAATCGTCTTTACAGTTTTCCATGACATAATTACAAACAAAGGTTAAGAATGCTTCAGCTAAATCCATGTTGTCATTCAAATCATTAAATGCAACCTCTGGCTCAACCATCCAAAATTCAGCTAAGTGACGAGATGTATTTGAATTCTCGGCTCTAAAAGTTGGACCAAATGTATATACTTTACCTAAAGCCATGGCTGCCAATTCCGCGGATAACTGACCTGAAACGGTTAAATTTGTTTCTTTTCCAAAAAAGTCTTCCGACCAATCAATGCTTCCGTCATCAGTTAAAGCTGGGTTTTTAAGATCAAAATTCGTGACTTTAAACATTTCACCTGCACCCTCAGCGTCAGATCCAGTAATAATTGGTGTAGCTATATGGTAGTATCCACGGTCATTAAAAAATTGATGAATAGCAAATGAAACAGCGTGACGAATTCTGAAAACTGATCCGAATAGATTTGTTCTAAACCTTAGATGCGCTTGTTCTCTCAAAAATTCTAAGCTATGTTTTTTAGGTTGCATGACTGTTTTGCTAATCTCGTCAGGGTTAGCATCACCTAAAATTTCAACCGTTTCAATATTAATTTCTACATTTTGACCCTTACCTTCTGATGCAACTAATTCGCCTATAATAGCAACAGCTGCACCAGTTGTAATCCTTTTTAATAACGACTCATCAGTATTTTCAAAGTCAATTACAGACTGAATATTGTGAATTGTAGATCCATCATTTAATTGAATGAATCGATTACTTCTAAAAGCCTTAACCCACCCTTTAATCAGTATTTTTTCTCCTACCTTTTCTTCACTTAATACTGTTGCAATTTCTGTTCTTTTCATCCGGTCAAAAATTTGATGGACAAAGGTAGTTTTTTTTAAACAGTTTTGATTGCATAAATATTATTAAATTAGTCCATAAGAATTATTTACTGTCGTATTGTTATTGTCTTATAACTATAAACGAAAACACTTATGAAACAAAGAAAAGGGTTATGGTTTTTTGCCATTTTATTAGTTGCCATCATTATTGCGATATTCTTTTTTAGAGATGGGCGAAATATGGATGATGTTGAAAAGGAAAATTTAAAAAGTGCAGCTGACTCTGCTGAAAGTAAGCTTGATATTTTGAATGATGATTTTGATGAAGTAGAATTTGATGAATCTGAAATTGAGGCTGCTACATTAGCCTATGACACCATAAATTGATTGTTACTGACTGGTCAACGACTTAAATACATCTTCAATTGATTGTTCTTCAACTCGAATAGTTAAAATTAACGCTTGATTAGTTTGTGCGTATTTTGCGATAGTTGGTCTAATGTCTTCATTTTGTTTTGCCGAAAATAGCCATTGATTACTTGAAATGTTTTTCACGCTTTTCACCCCAGCAATTTGTTTCAGTTGACTTCTTTGCATTTCCCTATCAAACTCAACGTAAACAACCTGGCTGTTACCCTGTATTTGATGCATTTTCAATTTTGAGTCATTCGCTACAATTTCACCATTCTTAATAATGATAATTCGATCACATATGGCTTCTACTTCTTGCATGATATGAGTCGATAACATCACGGTTTTCGTTCTGCCAATTTCTTGGATTAGCTGTCTAATTTCTACTAATTGATTTGGGTCTAATCCACTCGTAGGCTCATCTAAAATTAAAACTTCAGGATTATGAATCATGGCCTGTGCTAATCCAACTCTTTGTCGATAACCCTTTGATAGTGCTCCTATCTTTTTATTCTGCTCTTTTGTCAATCCAACTAGTTTAACCATTTCTGAGACTCTATTTTTAACTGATATTTTATCTGTCTTTTTAACAGATTGGTTATAAATACCGGCCACAAAAGCTAAATATTCCTTGACATACATATCGAGGTAGAGCGGATTATTCTCTGGTAAATACCCTACTTTTTTTCTAACTTCTAAAGATTGTTCATTTACATCTAAACCACAAACCTTTATACTACCATTTGAGGCAGGTATAAAGCAAGTAATCATTTTCATTGTGGTCGATTTTCCAGCACCATTAGGGCCTAAAAAACCAACAATTTCACCTGAGTTAACTTCAAAGCTAATATCATTTACTGCTGCCTGGTCACCATAATACTTGGAAACGTTTTTAACTTCTATTGACACACAATTAGTTTTAAATTCTAAACGAATTTACATCATTCTAAAATAATACAATGCCTAATGATTAGAAATCTACATTAATTTAAGAAAATTTGATTGAATTCTAACCTTCCTCAAAAAAGCTAAAGATATTACATTTATATTTTAAGGATGGCTGTTTACTTTCAAGTAATACAGATCGATCAATTGAGCTTAGGTAACTGATTTTTATATTTTTCGATAAAATGCTCTTTTCGAAAATCGCTTTTTCTATAAAAAACTTTAGCGGAATAACTTGAAGAATTTGACGTGTTTAATATTGTAGAATAGATTCTGATTTTATCTTTTACCTTTAAAGATATTCCCACTGGAAAAGGCAAATCTATTTTTGTTCCAGGTAACAATATAGTGTCATACTCAAAAGTTCTAGTTAAATATTTTATGCTATCAATTAATATTGGCAACATTTGATTAGATCTAACTTCTAGAGTACTTTCACTAATAAACGCACTCGCCCTTATATGGTTATCCTTAAGAAATTCATGTCGAATATTTTGACAATTTTCTTTATAAAAATTGATGTCAAAACCTTGCTGAAAATTTTGCTGAAATAGTACTGGTTTCAGTACTGAAATAGCAGGTAAAAACTGGCTCAACATTGTATCAATTTTCCCTATTTTAGAATAGTCTTGTAAATAACTCACATATTTACTTTGAAAAGACCTACTTTGCGCCAAAAGAAAATGAAGAGGATATTCCGTTGGATTATCATGGTAACCTCCAAACCATTTGTTGTGTCCTGGAAAAACTGGTAGCTTAACATTGTATCTAACATAAGAGCTTGGATCCCATGCTATAGGTTCAAATTTATCAGTTTTAGGATTAAAGTAGACTTTAACATTCTGACATTTATAAGCATGATGTGATAGAAAAATATCCGAAAGCGCCATAAATTTTGCATAGGTATCAATATTAAAACCTTGTTCTACTCTAATCTCACCATCTGCTAAAGCTTGATAAACGCTTAAGGCTAGTGCGTATTTTGCCGATAAGTCCTTATCCTTTAAAATCCGTTTCTCTTTATAGGCTATCATTTCTGGAAACTGGCCTGGGTTATACCTACCAATATTGTCAATGCAATCATTCTTAAACCTTAAAATTGGGCCCTCGTCTAGACCAGAAGATTCTGTGAGTTCATTCGAAAAACCTTCTTGCAAAAATCTAATTCCTACAATTTTACCATTAAAAGTCAAATTTACAAAATCAATATCATTAGCGATTAACCCTTCACTTTCAAAACATTTATAATATAAAAAGCCAAATAAATTGTTTTCAAGTTCCGGACGAATTAAAGAAATTTTTCGCTTTCCGTTAAGGAATTGACCTCCTTTAATATCAATTCTAAAGGTACTCTCGCTTATGTCTCTATTATAGTTTGTTGGAAAATCACCTCTAATTCTGAGCTTTACACTCATTGTATCATCTTTAAAAATCAACTTGCCCGGAACATAGGTCCAATGACTTGTACCTAGTATAAAATCATTTCCATTATTAATAGATTGTAATCGACTTTCTATTTGATTTTTCAAACTATCAATAGATTCATCTGAAACAATTAGTTCAATTCGTTTTATTAAATAACTGACCGAGTCTTTATTTACTGGTGTCAAATATGTATTTATGTCATCTGGAATACTAGTAAAATAGTTCGTTTTGATGTACTCTCTTAAAGGATAATCGTTCTTTATTTTATAAGCAATAAAAACAGCCGGAATTATAGCTAAAAACACTAATATTAGGATTAAATACCTAGCTATTTTCAGAATTTTTTTGAGCATAATAAAGGCTAAACTTATACAAAATAATTAAAGTGAAAAAGTTTGGCGTAAAATAATAGAGCTTAATTTAGACTCAAATAATTTTAAATTACGAGTGGTGATTACAAAAACCCTAGTTCAAGCTGTGCCTCTTCACTCATCATATCTTTATCCCAAGGTGGATCAAACACAATATTCACTTTGCACTCGCTTACTTCATCAACACTTTCCACTTTATTTTTAACATCAACAGGTAAACTTTCGGCAACTGGACAATTTGGCGAGGTTAAGGTCATATCAATATCAACAAAGCCATCTTCTTTTATTTTAACTTCATATATTAGACCCAATTCAAAAATGTCCACTGGAATTTCAGGGTCATAAATTTCTTTAAGAGCAGCTACTATTTTATCTTCTACTTCTTTTACACTTTCGTCGTTTATTGAAATCATACTATTAATTTTTTAAAGCTAAAGCATAAAGCTTCATTTGTTTAACCATGGCTACTAAACCATTACTTCTGGTAGGGGATAAATGCTCTTGCAATCCAATTTCCTTAATAAAATTTAATTCTGTATTTAGAATGGCTTCTGGAGTTTCATTTGACAATACTTGTATTAATAATGCAATAATGCCTTTTGCAATTATTGCATCAGCTTCTGCTGTATAAATTATCTTTTCATCCTTCTTTTCAGCGTGCAGCCAGACTTGAGATTGACATCCAACAATAATATTTTCGGGCGTTTTAAAATCATTACTAATTAATGGCAAGTCTTTTCCTAATTCAATAATGTATTCATACTTCTCCATCCAGTCATCATAAATGGCAAAATCTTCAATTATTTCCTTTTCCTTTACTGCTATTGACATTATTGTAACATATTTATCGCCTTTTTCAAGGCATTAATAAAAGCATCTACATCTGCCTTTGTATTATACAAGCTAAAACTAGCACGAATAGTACCAGGTATTTTAAAAAAGTCCATAATGGGTTGAGTACAATGATGACCCGTTCTTACCGCAACCCCTTGCTGATTTAAAAGAGTGCCAATATCATATGGATGCAAACCATCCACTAAAAAAGACAGTACACTACTCTTATGTTTAGAAGTGCCATAAATCTTAACTCCGTCTATAGATAGAATTTGCTCAGTAGCATAAGACAACAAATCACTTTCATGTTTGGCAACTGCATTCAAATCAATCGAATTTAACCATTCAAAAGCAGTGCCTAATGCTATACCTCCAATAATATTTGGTGTGCCTGCTTCAAACTTATGAGGTAGACCATTATACGTTGTTTTCTCAAATGTTACAGATTTGATCATATCTCCGCCACCTTGATATGGAGGTAAATCATTTAATAATTCTTCCTTTCCAAATAAAATTCCAACACCAGTTGGTCCAAATATTTTATGACCAGAAAACACCATAAAATCACAATCCAAATCCTGGACGTCAACTTTAAAATGCTGTAAAGACTGAGCAGCATCAACAAGTACTTTTGCCCCTACTTTATGGGCCTCAGTAATGTAGTCTTTTATTGGTGTAATTGTACCTAAGGCATTTGACACATGAGATATACTCAATAATTTGGTTTTAGAAGATAGCATTGATTTGAATGCATCAAAATCAAGAGAACCATCTTCTAGCATTGGAATTATTTTTAGAGTTATTCCTTTCTCTTCAACTAAGAACTGCCATGGTACAATATTAGAATGGTGTTCAAGTGCTGAAATGATGACCTCATCACCTTTGGTTAATGATTTTCCATAAGAATGAGCAACCAAATTAATTCCATCTGTTGTACCTTTTGTGAAAATGCATTCAAAATTATGTTTAGCATTAATAGCACTCTGAATAGTTGATCTTGCTTCCTCGTAGGCTATTGTGCTAATTTGGCTCAAGTGATGAACACCTCTATGAATGTTAGCATTTTTACTTGAGTAATAACTAGTAATGGCATCAATAACAACTTGTGGTTTTTGTGTGGTAGCACCATTATCCAAATACACCAACGGATATTTGCCAATCTTTTGTTTTAGAATGGGAAATTGTGCTCGTACTTGGTCTACATCAAAATGCATTTTCTATCCTTTTTTGCAAAGGTAAAAGTTGTTTCAAGATTAAACAAGCACTATTTAGAATCAATCTAATTAGGTGGTAGGTAATTTTAGAATCGCTGAAATAATTCTATCAATTTGTGGTAAGAGCATATCATTTTCTCCATTGCGGATAATAAAGTCTGCTAAGGGAACTTTTTCTTCATCAGTCCATTGATTTTTTATCCTATTCTCTACTTGTTTAGCAGTAATTCCATCTCTTGACAATACTCTTTTCACTCTCACTGAATGTGGGGCAGTAACTAAAATAGTTTTGTCAAACTGATCATAACCTCCTGTTTCAAATAGGATAGCTGATTCATTAAAAATTATTGGACTTGATTTTGATGAAGTGAAATCTTGAAATTCTTTTCTAACTGCTGGATGTATAATTTGATTTACAGCTTCTAATTGATCAGCATTAGAAAAAATTTGATTGGCAATATAAGATTTATCGACACTTCCATCCTTTTTATAAGCTAATGCTCCAAGTGTGCTCTTTATTTTATGAATAATTTTAGGATCAGATGCTAATAGGGATTTTGATACTTGATCAGAATAAAAAACGGGATAGCCCATGTTTTCAAGAATTTTGCAAATATAAGATTTGCCTGACCCTATCCCACCGGTAATCCCGACTGTACAATTAGACTTCAAAAATTGTGAATTAGATTTCTTCTATTTCAATCATATTAAATGGTAAATCAATAATAGCTTGGTAGTCTTCACCTGCTTCTTCCATATCCTCATCATCTTCTTCGAAATACCAATTAATTTTAACTTCTGTATCGTTACCGTTAATTTTTTCTAATTGTTTAAATAAATCCAAAATACATTTAGATGAAGAGGTATTAAAATATTCTAATTTAATATCAACTGAAGTTATTTCTTTTGGACTTGTTCCATAATCATCAATCCACGAATTTAGTGGCTTATAAAATTCAATCGAATTTTCAGGTATCGATCTTCCTTTCAATTCCAATTGACCTTCTGATGCATTAAAGCTCACTTTTGGAGTTTTTGCTGACCCTTCTAATGATAAATTTTCCATATTTTTATTCTGATACTGTTACTGTTAAACTAAAAAAAGATAATTGCGGACTTAATTCCAGAAAATGGTATCCTAATTTTTGCCCTGATTTTCTTGCAATGTCAACCATTCCTAGACCTGCTGTTCCTTTTGAAGAACGGGCGCCATTATTCAACACTTCCTTATAATATGCCTTTAACTCGTCTCGATTCATTCCATTCACAAAATCCAACTTCTCTTTCAAATCTGCTACATCTTTTGTTTCCATGTAATTACCCGTCATTATTTGATGATCATGTGTATTTCTAGCGATCATCACTAATGCGGCTTTTTCACGTTTCGTTGTTTCATCTACTACAATATCTTTATCAATATGATGATATAAATTTTGTAGACATTCAACAAGTACATTAAAAACCTTCTTTTTTACTTTAGGTCTTTCCTCATACGAATTCATTTTCGATTCAATAATCTGAAGAATGGTTGTTAACAAATCTGGTGTTATCATCCCTTTAAATGACAAAAGAACATTTCTCTCGTCTAGCTTCTCAAATATGTCGTAGATGTTATTCACAAATTCTGTAGTTCAACAAATATAAAATTTATTTTCAAGTTAAAACATTAATAATACAGTTAAACAAAACGTGTATTTTTCAAAATGGTTACTATTTTTGTCCAAAAAAAAATGAAAAACTGGTTTGAATCATGGTTTGATACCAAGTATTACCATATTCTTTACAAGAATAGAGACGAATCAGAAGCTGAGTTTTTTATTAAAAAAATAACAGAAAAGCTTGATATACAAGCTAATAAAACACTTTTAGATTTGGCTTGTGGCAAGGGTCGACATGCCATGTTTTTAAATACACTAGGATACAATGTAGTTGGTGTAGATTTGTCAGCTTCTTCTATTAAAAGTGCTAAAAAATCTGAAAACAATAGACTTAAATTTTTTACGCATGATATGCGTGACCCCATAGAAGGGTATAAATTCGATTTCGTTTTTAATTTATTTACGAGTATTGGCTATTTTGATGACGAAGCAGATAATGTAAATATGTTGCGATCTATTTATTCATATATGAACAAAGACGGGATATTAGTAATTGACTTTCTTAATGAGCATAAAGTAAAGGCTACTTTAGAGTCACATGCAACTAAAACAATAGATAATATTGACTTTCATATTGAAAAAAAAATAGTTAATGGAATCATTGAAAAACGAATTTCATTTCATGACGAAGGCGAAGATTTTGCTTTTGAGGAACGTGTGCATGCATTAACACTTGACAACTTCAAATCATATCTGAAATTAGCCAATTTCGAAATTTTAGAACTAGCAGGAGATTATCATTTAAATCAATTTGATAGAGAAAAGTCGGACAGATTAATCATATTTGCAAAAAAGAATAAGTGACAATATCAATTCAAATATTACTTTTAGTGTCTTCTATATTAATAGGTGGGCTTTTAGTTGAATTACTCCGAAAACAATCAGCACTTAAATTGTTATTGTCATTTAGTGGCGGATATCTTCTTACTATTATTTTTACTCATATTTTACCTGAAACATACGAAAGTTTAGGTCATGATACTGGCTATTTCATTTTGGGTGGTTTTCTACTACAGTTACTTTTAGAATATTTTTCACAAGGAGCTGAGCACGGACACACACATGTCCATGATACAAATAAGTCATTCCCATATATCATTTTAATTAGTTTGTCTATTCATTCTTTTATTGAAGCCATGCCACTTCTTGAGTCTCATGAAGGACATAATCATGGTCAAAACAATTTATTGTGGGGCATATTTTTACATAAGATTCCAGTAGCCATAGCTTTAATGACAATTTTTAAATCTGCTAAAATTAGTAGCGTGAACTCTTGGGTTGGTCTATTTGTTTTTGCTTTAACTGCACCATTCGGTTTGCTATTTGGAGCATACCTTATGTCAGAGTTCCAATTAAACATTAGTTGGATAATGGCCGTTGCTATTGGTATGTTCTTACATATTTCAACTACAATCATCTTTGAATCAAATGCTGGTCACAAAATTAACATTTACAAATTTATAGCCATACTCTGCGGTTTTGGATTGGGAATGATTATCAATTAAATTGGTCTTATTAATTGAATTAATGAGTCTATAAATTTTTTAAATGGGAATTATTTTATACCCTGCAAATACTTCTTAACTTTGCATCAGAAATAATTATTTAAACCAATAAAAATATAATAATATGGCAGTTTTAGTCGGAAAAAAAGCACCAGAATTTACAGCTCCAGCAGTAGTAAATGGTGGCGAAGTAATAGAGAATTTTTCATTAGACCAATACATTGGAAAAAACCATGTGCTTTTATTCTTTTATCCAAAAGATTTTACATTTGTTTGCCCAAGTGAACTACATGCTTTTCAAGCTAAAATTGAGGAGTTCGAAAAGAGAGGAACTAAAGTGGTTGCCTGTTCTACAGATACTGAAGAATCGCATTGGGGTTGGTTACAACTTGGAAAAAATGAAGGTGGAATTAAAGGGGTTAAATATCCAATAATAGCGGATACTAATAAAACTATTTCTGATGCTTTTGACGTATTAGTAGGAGAATATGACTATGATGATTATGGTCGTTTAATTGCAACTGACGTAATGATAGCTTATAGAGGTTTGTTTTTAATTGACAAAGAAGGAATTGTTCGTCACCAAATTGTGAATGATTTACCATTAGGACGAAATGTTGACGAAGCATTAAGAATGGTTGATGCTTTACAGTTTGTTGAAGAAAACGGAGAAGTTTGCCCAGCAAACTGGAATGCAGGTGATTCAGGGATGACTGCAACACACGAAGGTGTAGCTGATTATTTAGCAAAAAACTAGTTTCAATTTATATAAATAGAGGCCCAAATTTAAACGATTTGGGCCTTTATTATTAACTAGTATTTTAAGAAGTAATCACACCAGAACCGATTAATTCATCCCCACTATACCAAGCAGCAAATTGACCTGGGCTAATTCCTTTTTGCAGGTTATCAAACAATAAATATAGTCCTTCTTTTTCACGAATTAATTCAACACCCTCTAGGGGCTGACGATATCGAATTTTACAACTGTATTTTCGTCTCTCACCAATCTCCATTTTCAAGTTTTCTCTCACCCAATGTATGTCAGAAGTTTTAATAAAAAGTGCTTTCTTATTGAGTGCCGGATGATCTTCACCCTGACCAACATAAATCGTATTCGTTTTAGTATTGGTTTGAACAATAAATAAAGGTAATGGTGTCCCACCTATGCCAAGCCCTTTTCTTTGTCCAATCGTAAAATAATGAGCGCCCTGATGAGTCCCTTTATTTTCACCCATGGTTTCATCAAAAACAAAAGGTTGGCTTAAAAATTTGAAATCACCTGATTTTATATTAGATTCATAGTTCGTTAATACATCTAAATCAGATGGTATTTCAATTACATTACCTTCTTTTGGTTTTAATTGCTGCTGTAAAAATGTTGGTAGCTTTACCTTTCCTATAAAACATAGTCCTTGAGAATCTTTCTTATTCGCTGTAATTAAATCTAATTCTCCTGCTATCCTTCTTACTTCTGATTTTTGTAATTCACCAATCGGAAATAATGATTTAGATAACTGATTTTGGGTTAATTGACACAAAAAGTAACTCTGATCTTTATTCTCATCCTTTCCTGCTAATAATTGAAAAGTACCATCTTCAGTTTCTCCTTTTCTACAGTAGTGTCCAGTAGCTACATAATCTGCACCCAATTGCATGGCCGTTTGCATAAACACGTCAAATTTTATTTCACGGTTACATAATACATCAGGATTAGGTGTTCTTCCTGCTTCGTACTCAGCAAACATATAGTCTACTATTTTCTCTTTATACTGTTCACTTAAATCAATAGTCTGAAAAGGAATTCCTAGTTTATTAGCTACTAAAAGTGCGTCTTGACTATCATCAATCCATGGGCATTCATCAGAAATTGTCACGGATTCGTCATGCCAATTTTTCATAAAAATGCCAATAACATTATACCCTTCTTCTTTTAAAAGATAGGCTGCTACGCTTGAATCTACTCCACCTGATAAACCAACTACTACTGTCTTCATTTCTTATTTAATATTGCAAAATTACAGTTAAATTTCAATTAACTAACAACTGGTAATGGGTTTGATTTTGTTAATTAATACAAAAATAAAATGGTTTGGCTGTATTTTTGATAATTTGGCAGTGTGAAAAGATATTTAATCATATTTCTACTTCTTATTACTACAGGCTTATATGGTCAAGATACGGCCATTGATGTAAATTATAATGATTCATTAATAACGATAACCGGAAAGGTAATTGACACATCAAAAACACTTAGTTTTTTTGATGTGATGGTTATCAACAAAAATGTTGG
>JBGCFR010000054.1:0-3801 GCA_045107045.1 Crocinitomicaceae bacterium | reverse complement strand
TTTGCAGATTTGTACTTTCAATCCTCACGCTTGGAAAGTTGGACTTTAGAAGATAAGAAGGTCAAAAGCGGTTCTCACAGTATTGATCGTGGAGTGGGCGTGAGGGTAAATAATGGCGAAAAAACCGGTTTTGCTTATTCTGATGCCATAACTAATGATGGAATGATGAAAGCTGTATTAACCGCTAGATCGATTGCAAAAGGTCAAGCTGAACATGCTTCAGTTAAAGTCAATACTCAGGATTATCCTTTTCATTTTACCGATAATGATGTTTTGAGTAAAATAAACAATGCCCAAATAATTGCGATGTTAAATCAAATGGATTTGGCGGCTCGTAAAATAGACCCACGCATAAATAAAGTGATTTGTTCGTTGGCCACATCTCAAGACCATATTTTAGTGGCTGCAACCGATGGAACTCTAGCTGCAGATATAAGGCCATTAGTCAAATTAAGTATTCAAGTCATCGCCAATGATAATAAAGGTCGGATGGAAGTGGGCTTTTCAGGTGGTGGTGGACGCATGACATTAGAAGAATTGTTTAAGATGGACTCTAAAGAGGTATTTGTCAATCAAGCCGTTCAATCTGCTTTAACCAACCTTGAAGCGGTAGCAGCACCAGCTGGAGCTATGCCTGTTGTATTGGGAGCTGGATGGCCTGGTGTACTTTTGCATGAAGCCATTGGTCATGGATTGGAAGGAGATTTTAACCGCAAAGGCACATCAGCATTTTCAGGGAAAATCGGACAACGAGTGGCCAGCGATCAATGCACCATTGTGGATTCTGGAAATTTATCAAATCGCCGAGGTTCTTTAAACATAGATGATGAGGGAACGCCATCACAAGAAACAGTTTTGATTGAAGACGGTATTTTAAAAGGTTATATGCAAGATAAACTGAATGCACGATTGATGGGCGTGAAATCAACAGGCAATGGCAGACGTGAATCTTTTGCCCATTTACCTATTCCACGTATGACCAATACTTACATGAAAAATGGTCAATATGATCACGAAGAAATCATCGCTTCAGTTAAAAAAGGTATTTATGCTGAAAATTTTCGCGGCGGTCAAGTAGATATCACCAACGGAAAATTTGTGTTTTCAGCCAGTGATGCTTTCCTTATTGAAAATGGTAAAATTACCAAACCTGTTAAAGGCGTCACTTTAATTGGTGATGGTCCAACAGTCTTAACTAAAGTTTCCATGGTGGGTAATAATCTTGAATTTGATCAAGGCATGGGCGTCTGCGGTAAAGATGGTCAATCATTGCCTGTTGGAATTGGACAACCTACCTTGAAAGTCGATGAATTAACAGTGGGTGGCACAGAGTTTTAAAATTATCTTCGTATTCGATAATTAATACCTGATTAATATGTAAGATGGGCCACGTCCTTTATTTCTTGCATTTGTATTAAATATTTAGTATTTTTCGTAATATAGACAAATAAATTAACATATATCCGTTGTATAGTAATTGTGTATATTACGATGTTACCTGAAAGCTGAAAATAAATCTGGAATGTATAAAAACTTAGAAGCTGATAGGCTAATAATCCGACCAATAAACTTGGCAAATTCAAAATTCATTATTGAATTGGTTAATTCTGATGGGTGGTTGAAATTTATTGGAAACAGGAATATATCTAACAAGAATGATGCTGAAAAGTATATTTAAAAAATATTTGATAGTCCAAACTTTTATTACAGTGTTTTCGAATTAAAAACCACAAAAGAACCTGTCGGAATAGTCACATTTTTTAATCGTGCGGAACAAAAATTCCCAGACATTGAATTTGCAATGTTACCTAAGTATGAAAAAAACGGATACTCATTTGAAGCAAGTAAGAAATATTTAGATGAAATAATTAAATCTAATAGATATGAAAACATTATAGCAATAACTATTCCCGGCAATCAAAAATCTATTAAATTAATTATGAAACTCGGACTTGAGTATGAATCTGATTATTTTGGAGATAATGGCACGTTATCTATATTTAGTTTGTGTCCTGAAAAAAAGCCAGCAGGTAACAATGGCTGAAATTAAAAGGGATTTTGGAACTTAATCCAAAGCTTAGCGATATTTAAAAAGTCCGCCAAATCTTTTGATTTGGCTTTTTAAAGAAAAAGATAAAATAAAATAAAAAGTTTTGGTTAAGTGCTTAATCGAAAGTTGACTACTTTTAATTCCCTCACTTGACCATAGCCGAGACGTTGTGGGGAATACAAAAAACAATATGTCGAAATACAAATTAATAATATATGGTTTAATTCTACTTTTAGCTCTAGGTTGTAAATTACAATCTAAAGAAAAGGGGTTGTCCTTAATCATTGAAAACCAAGCTGAAAAGCTTCTAAAAGATAGTCGATTTAATGCTGTTTCAATAGCTGTTTTTGATAATGGAAGAAGTTTTTTAGGACATTACGGTGAATTAGACAAAAACTTGAATAATAAGCCAACTAATAAAACACTTTATGAAATTGCATCTGTAACCAAAACAATGACGGGATACCTTGTCGCCTGTGCAATTAATGACCAAAAATTCACTTTAGAAAGCACTGTTTATGATATTTTAGGAGAAGAATATGAGAATCTTCAGTATAGGGGAGAGCCTGTTCGAATAAAACATTTAATCACACATACTAGCGGTTTGCCTTTAAATATTAGAGGGATTTCTGAGCTATATCAAAACCCTAATACCAATAATTACTACAAAGCTCAAAAAAAATTATCTGACTACAAAAAGGAAGAATTGTTGTCAGAAATCAAATCATTAGAACTAAATCAAATACCCGGAAAGTCCTATAATTATTCTAATGTAGCGCCAAATTTAATAGCATATATTTTAGAAAAAGTTTACGCAAAATCCTTTGAGCAACTACTTGAAGAAAAATTATTCATTCCAGCTCAAATGACAAATACACACATTAATTTAGATAATGATCAAAAACAACTACTAGCTAATGGGTATAATGATAGAAATGAATTAATGCCAAACTTTAAGGAATCGATAGAATTATGGGGAGCCGCTGGAAGAATAAAATCGAATTCAAAAGATTTATTAAACTATATAAAATGGCAGCTGAACAATGAAAATCTAATAGTGAAAATGTCACATCAGAAATTGTTTCATGATGTTGAGAATATTTGGATTGGATATTTTTGGGAGGTTATTGATGATGATAATCATATCGAGCATCACGGAGGAATCTACGGTAGCCAAAATTGGTTGATGATATTTCCAGAACAGGATATTGGTATCTCAATTATAACAAACTCTAGTTTTCCTGAGGCAAATCAAATTATTAAAGAAGCGGCAAATAGAATTTTAGGAAAGTTAAATTAAGTACTATCCACAACAATGTAGAAAAAATAATAGCAATTTAATTGAAAAATATAAAGTAGGTAAAAAAACCTGACTTTTGGGTTTTTATTAAAGAAATATGGAAAACAGGCAACCAACACTTAAAGTGATTGAGCTAGTTTTATTTGTGTAGATTTTTAAAATATATGATTAAGGTATCTAATAGATTTATTTTGTCGAACTATGTGCAAATGAATTTGTCACATTGCTCTACTGTTAGTAACAATACTAAACTATGAAACCCAAAAAATCTTTGCATAAAACAAAAACAGTTAATATTTTTCTGCTTTTGATTTTTAGCTTCTTAGCTTTTACTGCAAGCTGTAAAAACTCCAATGACTTAATAAAACCAGAGAACTCATTTAAATTTAAACAAGGAATCATATCTGTATTTGAGGACAGCAAAGGAAACTTCTGGTTTGGAACAAAAGAT
>JBGCFR010000053.1:0-6710 GCA_045107045.1 Crocinitomicaceae bacterium | reverse complement strand
TTGATTACAATAATTAGGAAATGGCCTCAAATTGATTTTGATTTTGGAAACGTAAAACTAACAAGTGACCTTTATCTGCTTTCTATGAAAAGCAAAATGAAAGGCACAGCTTTTCAATATGGTAAAAACTCGTACGATTTTGATGACGGAACACTTGTGTTTCTAGCTCCTAATCAAGTAGCAACATTTGCAGACCCTATAGAAGAACTGGATGATTCAGGATGGACAATTCTGTTTCATCCTGATTTGATTCGTAAATCTGAACTAGGGAAAGCAATCAAAAACTATTCATTCTTCAATTATGAAGCAAATGAAGCCTTACATCTTTCAGATAAGGAAAAACAGTCGCTTTTTGAACTAGTAAAAAAAATAGACTTAGAATTAAATCAAAATATAGATAAGCACTCTCAAGAAATAATTATTCAAAATCTTGAAAGCATCTTAAAATATAGTAACCGCTATTACGATAGACAATTCTACACAAGAACAAACCTAAATAAAGACTTTGTGAGTAAATTCGAACAATACTTGCAAAGCTATTTTTCATCATCAGATTTATCTGAAATGGGAATCCCTTCAGTTAAAAAATGTGGTGAAGCCATGAATATGTCAGGCTCATATCTAAGTGACTTATTAAAAATTGAAACAGGAAGTAGTGCAAAAGACCATATTCATTCTTATTTAATTGAGAAAGCAAAAACTACATTGCTAAATTCAAACTCATCAATCAGTGAAATTGCTTTTGGTCTTGGCTTTGAATACCCTCAGCATTTTAGCAAACTATTCAAAGGTAAAGTTGGTCATAGTCCAACTGAATATCGAAATATGAATTAGAAAATCCAGTGCCTAACAACAAATAAAAATTACAGCGAAGCTGTTCGGCATAAATGCCTATTTTTATTCAAACGTTAGGCACAATTCGAACAGTCATTCAGAATTCAATGATAAAAGAAAAAATAGAAACATATCATCTTTTAAAAAATGAGCCTGAAAAACGGCAGTTTGATATTTATGACTTAAAAGAATATCAGAAGTTAAACTCGGAACATTCAGCAAAACCTCATTCCCACAGCTTTTACCAAATAATTTGGTTTAAAAATAAAACTGGGAATCATATTATCGATTTTGAGAGTTATGACATAAAAGAAGACAGGATATTTTTTGTAGCAAAGAATCAAGTACATTACTTTGAAAAACGATTGGACTATTCAGGGTATTTAATCCATTTCAACGAATCATTTCTTTTAAGTAATGAAACTGATATTAATTTTTTTCTTACGTATTCTATTTTTAATAATAGACAAGAACCATATTTTCAAATACCTAAAAAATTAGAAAATAAAATAGCAACCTATTTTTCGCAGATAGAAGATGAAGTTAAACATCCGGATGAATTTGGTAATAGTAGCATACTTTCTAACCTGCTCAAGTCAACGTTGTTATTAATTGAACGAGAAAAGAGAAAAAATACCACGACTTATATGAAGTCGGATAATAGCATTTACCTCAAATTCAGAGACCTCTTAGAAAATAATTTTTACAAAAAATGGTCTGTATCTGACTTTGCAGAAGAATTATCTATCTCAACTAAAACACTAAATTCGACCATAAAATCAGAAATAGGAACTACGGTATCCCAAGCAATTTCAGATAGAATTATCCTTGAGGCAAAAAGAAAATTAACCCATACTAGTTCATATATAAATCAAATTGCCTACGATTTAGGTTTTAATGACCCATATTATTTCGCTAAATTCTTCAAAAAACAGGTTAATTGCTCACCATCAGAATTCAGGAAGTCTATTTCCTGATTTTACCAATTTTAGTCGCTTTTGTCCATTTCAAAAAATTCTGATTGAACATACTTTTGTCTCATAATCATAAAACATATAAAATGAAAGTAAGAAGAAAATTATCAATCGGAATATTGTCTGTATTTGCAGCAGTATCATTATTAACCCTAACATCAATGAAAATGAACAAAAAAGAGACAACTGCCTATTTAGAAATTACATTAGACATTAAACCTGAAAATCGGGGAAGTGCAGCTGGGATTTACTTAAAGTATAAGCAACCATTTTTAACGCAAATAAATGGAGCTACTTCCAAAGAACTTCTTCTTAGAACTGAAGATGTGCAAGTACTTCATGGTTTTGAATCAGAAGATCAAGCAAAAGCATATCTAACAACAAAACTTTTTGAAAATGATGTTGTTAGAGAGCTAAAACCTTTTTTACAAAGTAATCCAGAAATAAGAATCTATTCAGTTTTCAAAAAATAGACCCGATAGGCAACAGAAAATAATAACAGTGCCTAACAATGTATATAAACAATAGCTATAAAAGTGCAAGCCTAAAAGGTTTGCACTTTTTTTGTAAATTTGTTTTATCTGAAAAAGTAATGCTTAAAAATCGCTACTTTTCATATTCAACCGTTAGCATGCATTGAGAAACCTAAATTTCATATACAGTACTTTCAGACAGATCACATCTTTCAACTAGAAATAGATGCGGTAAAGAAAATTTGGAATTAAACCAACCTGTCGTTCATAGGCAATGCCATTGGGTTCATTGATGTCGTAAAACTCGCGCAGCCTTGCTTTACTATTGGTCACATTGTCAATATTCAGAAATAATTCGTGTGTTGTTTTTTTACTATTCCATTTATAGCTTAAACTAAAAACTATATTTACTAAATCGTCAAGCTTATTTTCATAGGCTTTGCTGTAGTCAAAAATTAAATTATTATTAACATCTACTGCAGTATTGCCATTTTCATCTCTTAGTAAAGGTATAAAGTAGCGCCCGCCACCATAAAAAGCCTTAATATTAATACCAAAAATTTGATTGTTTTTTTCCCCCAATCCAAAGAATTCTTTACCAGCTAAAAAATTGACCAAATAATTTCCGTTGTACTTTGTATTTCTCTCCACATTGTCGAGCGCAGTGTATTTAGATTCATATAACGAAGCATTTATAAGACAGTAAAAGCCTTTACTAAATAGGCGTTCAACTGTCAGTTCTGCTCCATAGTTTCGCCCCGTACCCTCATTTACTAAATTAACATAGTTGAGCTCTACACCTTCATTTAAGGTTGTATATGAACTATTCGGGTTATTTTCTACAGGAATATTGTACAAATACTGATAATAAATTTCACCTTTTACCTTTAGTTTTTCTGTCAAATATTTTTCATAACCCATTACAAAATGGGCTGCTTTTAGCAGTCCCAAGTCCATATTTGGAGTGGTTAGTATTCCGTTTGGTGCTTCAACTCTTGCAAAGTAATTATGGATACTTTCCATGCGACTGTGCAAGCCAAAACCAAAACTAATGGCATTGATTCGATTGATGAGGTAGTTAACTGCAAAACGAGGCTCAGCAGTATACTTTTGATTAAAAAGTACATTTGTATTGTTAATTCCAGTCACAAAACTTAGTTTTTTGTTTGGGGTAAACTTCCAACTTACAAAACTACGCAATGTGCTAATGTTGTTTGTAAAGTCTACTAATGTTTGCCTTGTGGCTGAAGTATCCAAAAAACTTTGAGCCAGACCTTGTTCAAAAAGGGTAAACCTAATGCCCATTGACAACTTATTTTTTGCATTAATTTTTAGTTTGTAAATGCTGTTTAAATTATAGGTCGCTTTTTTTAATTTAGACTGAAAATTTAGCCTTGTACTTAGGCTTGAATCAGGCTGTATAATATTATCAAAAACATCATCTTTGATGCCTTCAATTGAATATAGGAATGTTGTTTTTACGTAACTTTTTTTAGATGTTTTAATAATATGATTAATGCCAACATTAAATAAATTAGAACTTTTGGTATAGTCCTCCTGAATGGTTGTTTGTGCAAAATCATTACCAGGTGTCACTAAAACATTTGGGTCTATATCTAAAAATTGAAAACTACTAGAGCCTTGTAATCCAAAAATTGAAAAATTACCAAGCGATTTTGTTGGTAACCAAAATTTAAAGGCGGCATCCTGAAAATTTAATGTTACACCCTCAACAGGCACAAAACCTAAGTTAGATGCTAAGCCAATAGTTGAGTATCGAAAATTGGCAAGGTATGATCCTTTATAATTTTTACTAAACGGCCCCTCCACAGTAATGTCTGAACCAAGCAGCCCTAATCCAAAAATTCCTTCAAATTTTTCATTATTTCCTTTTCTCATTCTCACATCATATACGCCTGAAAGGGCATTGCCAAATTCAGGAGAAAAAGCGCCTGTGTAAAAATCTGATGTTGAAAGAAGGTTATTATTTAAGGCGCCAACAGAGCCACTTAAGGCACTAGGGTCGCCAAAATGATTAGGATTAGTAATTTCAGCGCCCTCCAGACGCCATTGCACATATTTTGGTGAATTACCTCTAATAATAATGTCATTTCCACCATCCTGTGAATTAGTGACGCCTGCAAAATTACTGGTGATTTTTGCGGGATCATTGAATCCTCCAGCATAACGAGACGTTTCTTCAGCAGATATTGAGCGTGTGCTCACAATGGCCATTTCATTTATTGCATCACCTGATTTTGAAGTGGAGGTGACAACAACCTCCTTCATTTGGCTAATGGATTCAATGAGCCTAATATCTAAAATAATTTCCTTGGCAGAATTGACTTCAATATTTGAGAGTAATTTGTCATCATATCCAATGTATGCAATCTTTAAATTCGTTCTTCCAATTGGAACATTTTCTAACCTAAAAACACCTTGCGTATCGGTGATGGTACCAATTAATGGTTCAGAATTAATAATTGTTATTTTAACACCAATGAGCGGTTCTCTGGTGTCTTCGTCAATAACGGTGCCCCTTATAATTTGAGTTTGCGCCGTTAAATGATTGCTATTAAAAAAAAGAATTACCACTAATAAAAAGAGTTTAAACATTTGTTTCATAATTGAATGATATGGGGCAAAATTCAGAAATATGAAAGTCGTGTACATTCACTATAGTTAAGAAATCACTCTTTTTTTGAGAGAGGTATAATTTAATGTCATTTTAGGTTTGATTTTTTTTGTATTATTAGCTTCATATAAAATGTCAACATCATTTAGCTATCACAATGGATTTAACAGAAAAAATTAGAAATGTAGTCAGTCAAATGGAAATGCTGAACAAAGATGAAGTTGAAATTATTATTGATAAAACCATTGCAGATTCTTTTAAAAAAGGGACAGTTCTTTTAAGAGAAGGGCAGATTCCCAAAAAATGCTACATGGTGGTAGAGGGTTGCGTGCGGGAGTATATTTTAAAGGATGGTGAAGACATATCAACAGGATTTTTTGTAGAAGGCGATACATTTACGCCTAATTCTCAAAAGAGTGAACCTTCAAAGTATTATTGGGAGTGTTTAGAGGATTGTGTACTAACCATAAGCGATAAAAACTTTGAAGAAGAAATTCGGGCAGCTCTCCCTCGGCTTGATGCCGTTTTTCAGGAAATAGCAATACAAAAAATTAACAAATCTAAAGAGGAGTTGAGCCAATTTATGTCTTCGTCACCAGAAGAAAGGTATTTGAATTTATTGGAAACAAAACCACATTTAATAAATAGAGTTTCACAGCATCAAATAGCCAGTTACCTTGGTATTAAGCCACAGTCGTTAAGTAGAATTAGAAAAAGATTAATCAGTAAAAAATAGAAAAATAAATGATTGTACAATACCGATTTTAACTTAAGTGAATGACAGAATTTTTGTGAGTATATAGCTTTGCCATAAAAATTAAACATGTTATTTATGAATTTAAAATGTATGCTTCGCCATAGCTTAGTGCTAGTTTCATTTATATCCATTATTTTAAGTTGCCAATGTTGTATGTCAAAAAGAGATAGAAGTATTAGAGAATGGGAAAAACGAAATTGGAAGGTTGTTAAAGTCGAAAAAAAGACTGATCCGTTGTGGACTATCTATACAAGAAAAATAGCCTCAACCAACTTTTTAGAGTATAAGATAGAAGGTACCATTGCAGCTTCGCCTAAAGCCTCAATTTTGGCTTTTAAGCAAGATATTTATAACCTTACAAATGGTCAAAAAAGCAAGAAGTACCCCCATTATGAAATTATCAACGAATCTGGCGATAGCCTTTTAACTTATGTTATTCATAAAGAGCCTTTCCCCTTAAAAAATACAGAAATGAGCGTGATGTACACGTTTTTTACTGATTCTGATGGGAGTACAGGTGTAAAATGGAAAGAAGACTGGGATGCCAATCCAATAGAACCCTCAAAGAAAGTCAGTCGGGTGAAATCTTTTAGAGGTTCATGGTTATTTACCCCAAAAACTGATAACATTACTAGTGCAGTTACAAGCGTTAATTTTGACCCAAAAAGAATGCCCTTATGGTTAGTAGAGCCTATGGTTTTTAAATTTTTAAAAAACGGTTTAAAAAACATTAAAGAGTTGACTTCTAAATAGGAGTCCAGTCGAAATGCTTAATCATTCATAGGGCTAATGAAGATTAAAACGACATGCTAACAATAGGTAAATTTCATTTCTGTTTCGTACCTTACAGAATCGAAAATTTACCCAACCGTTGTGCGTCATTTAAAAAAACCGAATAAAAATCAAAAAATCGTGAATTTTGAAAAGGTAATAAACAGGCTCAATTATATTATTGAAATACTGGAATCCAAAACACAATTGACTGCTGGAGTCAAGATGGACTCAGAAGATAGACCGTGAAAACTATCGACGTTATA
>JBGCFR010000052.1:0-49589 GCA_045107045.1 Crocinitomicaceae bacterium | reverse complement strand
ACGAAACGTTGAAGCATAATGGTGATTTTCCAATTATTGGGGTCAATACCTTTTTAAGTAAAAACGGATCTCCAACTATTGTTCCTGCTGAAGTGATTCGAGCAACAGAAGAAGAAAAGCAATATCAACTCAATATGTTGGGTAATTTACATAAAACGAATGAAGCAAGCATTCCAGACATTTTAAAAACCATTCAACTAAAAGCTGTACAAAACGAAAATATTTTTGAAGAATTAATGGAAGCGACTAAGGTTTGTTCTTTAGGACAAATTACCAATGCCTTATTTGAGGTGGGCGGACAGTATAGACGAAATATGTAATAGACAATCTTTAAAGATTTAGAGGCCATCATTTAGATTAGAATGATGGCTTTTTTGATTCTAAATTTGTCAATTTCGAACAGTCAAGATACAATTGGAATTAATCTAATTCATTTGAATTAGATTTAAGCGTACGTCCATCTACGTATTATTTAGTTCGTCACAATTTCATTGTAAGTTCATCACATTTATGCCTGATGTTGCATTTTTCAATTGTTTATGATAGTGTTTTAGTCTAAGTTTATGTTTTTAGCATGAGCAAAACTGTGCTAATTGAATCTAAAATTTTTAACAAAAAACTAACTACTTATGAAACAATTATTATTACTATTTACGCTATTTTTAGGATTGAATTCCTTTGCAACTATTTATGTTGGAAATGTTACTATTAATTCACAAGCAGATATTACGACCTTTTTTAATAATAATCCGGGAACGACTGAAATTCAGGGTTCGTTGTTTATAGATGGTAATGTACCTGATTTATCTCCATTAAATAGCCTCATTAATATTTCCCAGACCCTCGAGATGAAAAACAATCATATCCTAACAACTGTTAATGGATTTAATAATTTAGTATCTGTGAATAAATTACAAATTTATCAGTGTAATAGTTTGCTTTCTCTAAACGGGTTTAATTCCTTATTGGCAACTGGTGGTGATGTTAACATATTTTCTAACCCAAGTTTGACTTCTTTACTGGGGTTAAACGTTCTAAAAAATATAGGGGGTTCTTTTCAATGCATACTTAATGTGAATCTAATTTCTTTTAATGGGTTAAATGCTCTTGAAACTATAGGAAAGGCTTTTATTTGCGCAGGGAATGACAATCTAGTTTCATTTAATGGACTAAATTTGCTTAACAGTATTGATGGTACTTTTAGGTGCAGTACAAATAATAGCCTCACTAGTATTTCGGATTTATTGTCCTTAACTTCTATCGGTGGAAATTCTTATTTAACATTTTTTGGTTTTACTGGTGGCGTAAGAATACATAGTAATCCTTTTTTAAATCCATTTTCTATTTACGGAATATGTGATTATTTATCAGCACCAACCACAATGAGTTTCAATTTAGATATTCACTCTAACACTGCAGGTTGCAACTCAGTTCAAGAGGTTCTTTTGAATTGCACACCTCCTAGTCAATTAACTGCCGCCTATTGCGGTTCACAATTAACTGCAAGTAATGACTTCTTTTATTGTGATCCAGTCGTAAATGCTACCAATTATGAATTTGAATTTACTGAATTAGATGGGTTTGGGCAACCAACAAGCAATATCAATACTCATATAAGGCCAATTCCAAGTGATAATTTAATTTTGGCAGGTGTTGCATATGTGGATGTGAGTTACAATGTAAGAGTAAAGGCTGAAGCAAATGGTATTTGGGGTGCTTATGGCCCAGTTTGCCAATTACATGCGCAAAGTCAGCCTGGATTTACACAATTGTCAGTTCCTTATTGCGGAGTACAGTTAACAACCTTTAGTGAGATGATTAGTTGTCATAGTATCATAGATGCGACAGATTATAGATTTGAATTTGTTGAGTTAGATATGAACTCTGCGCCGACAGGTGTTGTGGTGACACATGACCGAAATCACTTTACTGAAAGTTTAACAATGGCAGGTTTAGGATTGTTAAATACGTTATATTCGGTAAGAGTTAAGGTGAAAGTAAATGGTGTGTGGGGTGATTATGGGCAAAGTTGCCTTGTCAATTCGCCCCTAACAGTTCCAAATACACAACTGTCAAGTACATATTGCAATACAACACTTACTTCCATGGGACAATCGTTTTTCTGTAACGCTGTGTCAGGTGCAACCCAGTATAGATTTGAAATTTATGAGCAGGGTAGTTTTGTTGCACCAATTGAGTATACAAACAATTGGAATAACTGCAATTTAATAGCAGCCAGTTTTACATCCTTAAATACAGTATATGATGTTAGAGTAAAAGCCATGATAGGAGGAGTTTGGGGAACGTATAGTACTCTTTGTCAAGTGACCTCACCTGCTTCAATACCTTTAACTCAGCTAAAACCAGCATGGTGTGGAGGACAAGTTTCTACTTTTAACCAACTCTTTAGTTGTGATGTTGTTTCTGGTGCAGTAGAGTATCGATTTAAATTTACAGATCCAAGTACTGGTTCATCTTTTACTAATCTCAGATCATTACCAACAAATCGATTATCATTGGTTAACTCTTTTCCTTTAGATTTAGGTGTAGATTATAATGTTGAGGTTCAAGCTAGAATTGGCAGTATTTGGGGTGGTTATGGACCGGTTTGTATATTGACATCCCCTCATTCCGTTCCAGTAACTCAATTAGGAGCTAATTATTGTAATACGACATTAACATCTATTGGTCAAACTTTCTATTGTAGTTCGGTATCAGGTGCTTCAGAATATATTTTCAGAATTACTCCATCAGGTGGCTCTGCATTTGACCATTCAAGAACATGGCATAGTGAGAAACTAACTTGGGCTGGTTTTAGTTCTTTAAATACTACTTACACAGTACAAGTTAAAGCTAGAATAGGCGTTAATTGGGGAGCATTTGGTTCATCATGTACAGTCACAACTGGAAACGCCATGATTCTAAATCCAAATGACAATGGGTTTAGTTCAGCAACGGGTCTGCATATTTCAACAGATGGCGGAAGTTTAGGATTAGGTGAACATCAAGACTATGAAATAAAGGTATATCCTAACCCGACAGTTGACATCATCAACCTATATACAGATGCTGAAAATTATTCAGCTACTATTATGAGTTTAAGTGGTCAGGTGATTCAAAAAGGGTTTAGGCTAAATGGTCAAACCAGTTTTGATTTAGAATCTGTTGCTGCAGGTTTGTATTTAGTATCTATTCATAATGAAAATGGAGAATTGATAAAGTCGAACAAAATTACAGTTACTAAATAATCACAAATTCTATTTTAGATCTAGCCGCCATGCGAAAGTGTGGCGGTTCTATTTGCCTGATAATTTTTTATAAAAAGTAAGATGTATATTTAAAATATGCGCTTTTTTTCCAAAAAAGGGTACCAAATATGTATAATTATCGTTATTCCAATTGAATGATTAAATTTGTGAGGATGAGGTATTGGTTTTTGGGTGTTATCTTATTGTGTTTTTGCAATCTACTGAATGCACAAGAGAAATTTGGTGCAGTTCATTCAAATTATTCACCTACAAATTCTGTCCATTTGAATCCATCATCTATGCTGGATGCTAAAACATGGTTAGATATCCATGTTGTTGGACTTGGCACATATTTGAACAATAATTTTGCTGCAGTTCAAAACCGATCTATTATCGATTTGATTGGAGCTGGAGGGATTAATACAGATCAAATGGGATATAATGTTACCCGTAATAAGTATCATGCATACAGTCGAACGAACATAAGTAGTTTGTCTGCTGTACTAAGTCAAGGAGATCATGCTTTTGGTATGAGTTATAATCTATTTGCTTATGCTGATATTCGAAAAGTAGACAATAGTATTGCTTTACCATTATCTCAATTTTTTCAAAATCAGAATGTCACAGATTTCACAGACTTAAATATTGAAAAGTTGCGAGCTAATGTCACAAGTTATGGCGAAGCTAAACTATCCTATGCCTATACTTTTAAAAAAATATATAGAAATATGATGATGTTTGGTGTGTCAGCCAAAAAAATATTTCCAATTGCAGGAGGTGCGGCTAAAATAGCGGATGCAAACTATACCATTCAGTCAAATGATCTTTTAGCCATTAATAATTTTCAAGGAGATGTCATGTTTGGGCAAGCCACAGGATTCTCATTATTAGGAGGGATGGGGTTAGATCTTGGCTTTACCTATCAAAATATGAAAGAACGGTGTAGTAATTACTTTCCGAATTCTTCGAAAAGTGGATGTAGTCCAAAGTTTTATAAATACAAACTTGGAATTTCTATTATTGATATTGGTTATGTTAAATTTAATGAATCATCTACCAGTACTTATGCCGTTGATGTAGATAGTGTAATATTTGATCCGGGTAGAGACAACTTTCAAACTGAACTTGGCAATGTTACAACGGGAGATGAAGCTAGTGGTATTAATAAACCTAATAAAATGGGATTACCAACTGTTGTAAGCCTTCAATTCGACTACAATATATGGGCAAATAAGTTTTATGTGAATGGAACAGTGGTTTATGGAGTCCCACCTTTCCCTAAAAATTACGGGGTGCGTAGAGCCAATAGCTTATCGGTCACACCAAGGTTTGAAACTAAGTGGTTTGATGTTGCACTGCCATTTTCAATGTATGAATTTCGACAACCACAACTTGGTTTGAGTATGAGATTGTACTTTTTAACTATCGGTACTGATAAATTGCTAAATATATTTGTCCCTTCAGATATTTACGGTGCTGATATCTATGCACAATTAAAAGTGCCTTTGTTTAGAAATCCGAAGTGCAAAGACAAGGGGTTTAATAGTAAGAAGGGACGACGAAAGCGAAAGAATTTATGTGATGCGTATTGGTAATATTCTTTAGACCAATTCTCAAATAGATTAGTTTTTATATCTTTATTATAAACTAACTAGTCATGAAATCAATCTTTCCTTCTTTTCTAATGAGTTTGATAGTTGTAATGTCGACTACAAATTTCTCTTATTCGCAAAATACTGCGCTGAATTTTGATGGGACGAATGATTATATAGAAACAACATACTCTGGTATTAGTGGTGCGACTGCCAGAACCGTTGAAGCATGGATAAAAACAACTGTCAATGCAGTTGGCAATCAAAATGTTATTGCAGACTGGGGGGATATGGCCTTAGGGCATAGATTTACATTTTGTGTGCTACAAAATAATTCAATTCGGATTGAAATTGGTGGTGGAGGAGTAGTGGGAACAACTGCCGTGAATGATGGTATTTGGCATCATGTTGCTGCGGTGTATGATCCGAGTGCAACTAATAAATATATCCTTTATGTTGATGGTGTCTTAGAAACTTCGGGAAATATTACAACTACTATCAATACAAGTGCTATTAATAATCTTCGAATAGGACAAAGGGTTGATGGTGTTAATCAATTTGAAGGTGATATTGATGAGGTTAGAGTTTTCGATTATGCAAGAACAGCTACTCAAATTCTTAACGATATGAATGCAGAATATTGTGTCATTCCAACTGGGCTTAAGGCATACTACCGTTTGAATGATGGCATTGCAAATGCAACTAATACAGGCTTGAATACAGCAATTGATGACGCAGGAAATAACTATAATGGTACTTTGAACAATTTTTCATTGTCAGGTACAAATAGTAATTGGGTAACAGGACCAGTGGTTACTGGCGGTATAAATGGTTCTAGCTTAACCATAAATTCTTGCTCAAACTACACAAGTAATAATGGAACTGTGTATACTTCAACCGGCACGTATAATGAAACATATACAAATTCTGCAGGTTGTGATAGTATCCTAACAATTAATTTAACCATTGCCCCTCTTACAAGTAGTATTAATGTAACGGCGTGTGATTCATACACCTCGCCTAGTGGGAATCATATCTGGACGAGCGATGGATATTATCAAGATACTCTAACAGCTGTTGGTGGTTGTGACAGTGTCATTAATGTTTCATTAGATATTGCTAATTACTCAAGTACAACTTTTGTCTCAAATTGTGAATCTTATACAACCCCTGATGGAAATAATACATGGACTGCAAGTGGTCAGTATCCAGTAACCTATACTGGTGTTGCTGGTTGTGATAGCATCATAACTTATGATCTCACTATTCTTAGTACATCCTCATCATCAATTAGTGTCACTGCATGTGATAGCTATACATCACCAAGTGGTAATGATACATGGACAACTTCTGGAACATATAGTGATATTGTTCCAAACGCAATGGGTTGTGATAGTATCATTACAATTAATTTAACCATTACAGGTCTTGATGTTTCCGTTACCCAAATTGCAGCTACACTGACTGCGAATCTTGCTGGTGCAACCTATCAATGGAATAATTGTATTGGTGCTGGTGGCGTTCCTACTCCAATTCCAGGTGAAACAAGTCAATCATTTACCGCCACTCAAAATGGTGACTATTCGGTAACTATTGAGCAAAATGGTTGTCAAGATACTTCTGCTTGTTATACGGTTGATTTTACAAGTGTAAAGGAGTCTGATATTGTTGACGCCTCTATTTACCCTAATCCTTCGCAAGGAAACTTTACAATTGAATTGAGTGAAATTCAAAATTCTATTAGAATTAATGTTATTGATTTACAAGGAAAAACTGTTCTATCCAAGAGCTTAAATTCAATAAATAAAGTAATTATAAATGAGGAGTTGACATCAGGTATTTATTTCGTAAAACTTGAAACTGACGATAAAGCGGCTACTTATAAAGTGGTTGTATTATAATTTATAAAATGGAGGTGAATTCTACACTTTATTTATTGCATCAGAAAAACAATACTCGTTTTTTTCAATTGCCGCAGCGGCAATATTTCTTCGAGCTGCAATTGTATTAAATGCTTTTACTTTTGTAAAACGCTTTAAGCCCATCATCATCATGGTCAATTCGTCTGCTTCAACAAAATACATTAATGCTGTTTTACCGGCCTTGTTAATAACATCCGCGGAGTCAAAAATTAAGGTGCGCACCATATCAATATAAATTGAACAAGCTTCTTCTCCTTTTGCTTTCACCATTTTTTCAACTCTTAATAAAGTAGATTCGCACAAGTAAATGGCATTGGCCATATCAGCAACATTCATTAACACTTCTTGCTCTTTTGATAATTGCATCATTAATTTTTGAGCTGCAGTTCCTGCAGTCATTAGTAGTGCTTTTTTGAAATTCTTGATATATTTCTTTTCTTCAACAAATAATTCATTTGATGGATCTTCAAAATCAGGAATGCTCATTAGCTCATTTGAGATAGCCATAGCAGGCCCCATTAAATCTAATTTACCTTTCATTGCTTTTTTCAAAATCATATCAACAGTTAACAATCTATTGATTTCATTGGTGCCTTCAAATATTTTATTAATTCTAGCATCTCTATATGCTCTTTCGATTTGGGATTCCGCTGAAAAGCCCATCCCTCCATGAATTTGCACACCTTCATCAACACAGTAGTCTAAGGCATCAGATCCTATTACCTTCAACATGGCACATTCTGCAGCAAATTCTTCAATACCTTTTAATGTCGCTTTTCCTTTTTCCATGCCACCTTCCTGCAAGGCATGAATTGCCATATCAATATCATGCGCTAAACGGTAACAAGCTGATTCTAGAGCAAAAGTTTTAATGATTTGTTCACCAACTTTAGATCGGATGGCTCCATATTTTGAAATAGGTCTGCCAAATTGCTCACGTTCATTGGCGTATTTTACTGAATGATTAATCGATTCTTTGCAGCCTCCTAAAACGCCACCAGCTAATTTGATTCTTCCAATATTTAAAATGTTTAAAGCAATTTTAAATCCACCTTCTCTTTCACCTAATAAATTATCGACTGGGATTATAACATTGTTAAAGAATACTTGACGAGTAGATGAACCTTTGATTCCCATTTTCTTTTCTTCGGGATTCAAAGTAATGCCTTCAGCATGGGCATCAACAATAAAACCAGTTAAATTTTTATCATCACCAATTTTAGCAAAAACGGTAAAAACATCTGCAAATCCGCCATTAGTAATCCACATTTTTTGACCCGTAATTGAATAAGTTTTTCCATCTTCTGACAAAACAGCTTTAGTTTTTCCCGAATTGGCATCCGACCCTGAGCTTGGCTCAGTTAAACAATAGGCCGCTTTCCATTCTCCTGAAGCCAGTTTTGGAATGTATTTGGTTTTTTGCGCCTCAGTACCATAGTATAAAATGGGAAGAGTACCAATACCAGTATGTGCTCCGTATGCAACAGAAAAAGAGTGTCCCCTGCCAGTGTATTCAGTTGCTAAAAGGGAAGTAGGGAAGTCCATTCCCATTCCCCCTAGTTCCTGAGGGACTGACATGCCTAATAAGCCTAGCTCACCTGCCTTATCAATTAAGGAAGGCATTAAACCTTCTTCCATAGCATCAATCCTGTCGAGATTTGGTGTTACTTCTTGTTTAATAAAATCAAGACACATTTGTGCAATCATGCCTTGTTCTTCTGTATAATCCTCTGGAGTAAATATATCATTACATTCTGTTTCTCTGATGATAAATTCCCCGCCTTTAATTGCTTCTTTTGCCATTTTCTTATGTTTTTAAATGGGTTATTAGTTATTTGTTATGAGTTATAGATTTTTTTAAAAAAACCTATCTGTCCATGTTCATTCACTAACCCATTGCTGTTTCTTAAATTTATTCTATTTTATTTTTTTGTATCACTTATATTCACTGTCCTAATCCTCAATCAATAAACTCTAACCCTTAACCCTAAAATACATCAATTTATGGGGTCCAATTTCTGGTACGTCATAAGTCTCACCAACAGTTTCGAATCCCATTTTATTATAAAATTCTGTCGCTTCAATTCTGGCATCACACCATACTATATCCACCTTTTTTTTCTTTAATTTTTCAATGCCTTTGTCAATCATTTTTTTTCCCAGTCCAGTTCCTCTTGCCGAAGGATGAGTTGCCATAGCTCTTAATCTGTATTGTACTATTTCATTAAAGTTTTCATTGTTTTCAATTATAAAGGTGGATGTTCCTAAAACATTATCATCCTTATCTACTGCACCAATATGAAAAGTACTGCGCTTCAAATCTGCTTCAATACCACAATCCAATAAAATCTTATGCCGCCAAAGCACCAAATTCCTCAAAGGCCATAATTTTTTACTATTTTTAATTTCTTTTATTGTCATTTCTATTTCACTTTACGCATCTGTTCTCGATACGACTCCATTTCATTATTTCACTCGAACTGACATTATTTTGCTATTCACTAAGTACTTTATACCTCTCATCACATCATCTCAATTACACCAGCTGCGCCTTGTCCTGTTCCAATACACATAGTTACCACACCATATTTTTGATTTCGTCTTTTCAATTCATTCATAATTTGAACAGATAGTTTTGCACCAGTGCACCCCAATGGATGACCTAAAGCAATAGCCCCTCCATTTACATTAACAATATCTGGATTTACACCAGTTTCTTTTATTACCGCTAACGATTGAGAAGCAAACGCTTCATTCAATTCGAATAAGTCAATATCCTGCATTTTTAACCCGGCCATTTTAATAGCGCCAGGAATGGCATCTACTGGTCCAATTCCCATAATGCGTGGAGGAACACCAACTACTTTATATGATACTAGTCGGGCTATTGGTTCAAGCTTAAGTTCCTTTACTTTTTCTTCAGACATCATCAAAACAAAAGCTGCACCATCTGACATTTGACTTGAATTACCAGCTGTAACTGATCCTCCATTTTGAAATACCGGACGTAATTTTGCTAGTGCTTCAATAGAGGTGCCAAATCTAGGACCCTCATCAGTATCAATGATGTTTGTTCGTTCTGTGCGTTTGCCATTTTTATCTAAATAAACTTCATTAACAGAAATGGGTACTATATCATTCTTAAACTTGCCTTCTTTGATTGCCTTTAAAGCTTTCATATGAGAATTAAATGCAAATTCATCCTGTTGGTCTCTGGTTACATTATATTTTGCCGCAACTTCTTCTGCTGTATTCCCCATACCCCAGTAATAGTCTGCATGATCCTTAGATACTTTTGCATTGGGCACCACTCTCCAGCCGCCCATTGCAATGGCGGACATTGACTCAGTGCCGCCAGCAATAATAATATCTGCCAAGCCAGATTCAATTTTAGCTTTTGCAATGGCCATAGTTTCTATGCCTGATGAACAATAGCGGTTTACTGTCATTCCTGGCACTTTATTATTATCAAGGCCCATTAATGAAATAAACCGACCAACATTTAGTCCTTGCTCCGCTTCTGGCATGGCATTTCCAACAATCACATCATCAATTTCTGTTTGATCTAACTGTGGAACTTCGGCTAGCATGTACTTAATTACATCCGCCGCCAAATCATCTGGTCTCGAAAATCGAAAACCTCCTTTGGATGCTTTCCCTACTGCTGATCTGTATGCTTTTACTATGTATGCTGTTGTCATGATGGTTATTAGTTTAAGGTTATTAGTTAATGGTTTTTGCCATTATTTTTTCAATGTGTTTTTTAATGCGTACGTCATTTTTTGGATTGACTGAAGTTTTTCCACTATTGAATCAGCATCAGTTCCAAAGAGTTTTTTAATTAATAGTAGTTGGGTTTCTAGTTCATAATTAGAGCCATTTGAAATGTCTAAGAACCTAGAAAATTCATTTTTTGTATTTCTTCCAGCTCCTTCTACAATATTGCTCGGAATGGAGACAGAACTTCTTTTCACTTGAGAAATAATACCATATTTTTCATCAGAAGGCATGTTTTTACAAAGTTTATATACATCTGTTGCAACTTCCATTGCCATTTCCCAAATTTTCAATTCCTTATAATTATACATTCCGTTCTAATTTTTTCTAACAACTCCAAACCAATAACTCATAACTAGTTATTTAGTTCCTAAGCACTTTTCCTTTGGTCACAATACTCTGAATTCTTTCTAATGTTTTCTTTTTAGTACATAAGTCTAAAAATGCTTTTCTTTCTAAGTCTAGTAAGTATTGTTCGTCTACTTCTTGTAGTTCTGACAAATCGCCGCCGGCTAGAACAAAGCCTAATTTTTCTGAGATGTATTTATCATGCTCGGAGATATATTTACCATGCTCCATAGTGTCAGCACCAACGTATACAATACCTAATGCCTCTTGACCGAGTACGGTAATGTTTTTTTCTTTGGCAGGTTGACTATATCCCGAATTATAAAGACCTAAACAAGCTTCTTTTGCCCTAGTCAATTGATAATCTCTATCCATGACGATTTCATCAATCCCTTTTCTTAAATAACCCAAATCAAATGCTTCGGATGCTGAGGTGGATACTTGAGCCTGACCAATGGTTAAAAAGGCATCTCTAAACCTGTTGATTCTAACATCACCCTCTACTAAATTATCAGATAAACGTTTAGCGAATTCTTTACTTCCACCACCACCTGGAATTAAGCCAACACCAAATTCAACCAAGCCCATGTAAAGTTCTGAATGTGCCACTACTTTATCCGCATGCATGGACATTTCACAGCCGCCACCTAACGCCATATTATGTGGTGCTACAATGACAGGGCAAGCTGAATATCGAATACGCATCATTGTGTCTTGAAATTGTTTAATGGCGAAATTCAGTTCATCATATTCTTGCTCCACAGCCATCATGAAAATGAGGCCAACATTTGCGCCAGCTGAAAAGTTCTGACCAGTATTAGAAATGACAAGCCCCTTATAATCTGTTTCAGCTAAATCAATTCCTTTGTTAATACCTTGTAAAACTCCACCACCAATAGTATTCATTTTGGTGTGGAATTCTAAATTAAGAACGCCATCTCCAAGGTCAATTAAATGACAGTCATTGTTTTTCCAAACCGTATTGCCTTCTCTTAAGTTATCAATGAATAATAAGTCCTCAGTACCAGGAATTGGTTGATATTGTTTAGTTTTAATATCGTAAAAATGTTTTTGCCCATTTTCTATTTTATAGAAGGTTTTGCAACCGGAAGCTAACATTTCGTCAACCCAAGGTGCAACTAGTTTACCTGCAGCTCTGACCAAGGCTAATGATTTTTCAACACCTACAGCATCCCAAGTCTCAAAGGGACCTAATTCCCAACCGAAACCAGCTTTCATGCCATCATCAATTTTGAATAGGTCTTCAGTTATTTCTGGAATACGATTTGAAACATAAGCAAAGATACCGTTGAATGATTTTTGATAAAATTCGCCTGCACGTTCTTCCGCGTAGTACAGTACCTTGGTCCTTTCTGCTAAATTATCAATGGTTTTGGTTAATGCGAATACGGGAAACTTAGCTTTTTCTTGTGCTTCGTAAGTCATGGTTTTTAAATTCAATGCTAAAATTGTCTTTTTACCATCAATGACTTCTTTTTTGTAAAACCCTTGTCCAGATTTTGATCCTAACCATTTATTCTCTACTAATTTTGAGACATAGCTTGGCAATTCAAAAACTGATTTTTCTTCATCATTCTGACAGTTTTCTCTAACACCATTAGCCACATGGACTAAGGTGTCAAGTCCTACCACATCACAAGTTCTGAATGTGGCGGATTTTGGTCTTCCTAAAACAGGCCCCGTCAATTTATCGACTTCAGCCACTGTTAAGCCCATTTCTTCAACAGTATGAAATAAATTCATAATTGAATATACACCAATTCTATTGGCAATAAAGGCTGGTGTATCTTTACATAAAACGGTTTTTTTCCCTAAAAAACGTGCCCCGTAATGCATAAAAAAATTGATGATTTCTGGCTTAGTTTTAGAAGTAGGAATAATTTCTAACAATCTTAAATATCGTGGTGGGTTGAAAAAATGTGTCCCACAGAAATGGTCTTGAAAGTCTTCGCTTCGCCCTTCTAACATCATATGAATCGGAATACCAGAAGTATTAGATGAAACCAACGTGCCTGGTGTTCTATAAGTATCCACTTTTTCTAAAATTATTTTTTTGATGTCCAGCCTTTCAACTATAACTTCAATAATCCAGTCCGCATCTTTTATTTTTACAAAATTATCATCAAAATTACCAGTCGATATTCGACCAGCAAATGATTGGTTATAAATAGGAGAGGGTTTTGATTTTAGCGAATTCCCTAAATGGTAGTTAACCAAACTATTTCTAAAAGCAGGATGATCTTCAGTCATTCCTTTCGCTTTCTGTGCATCTGTGAGTTCACGAGGAACCATATCGAGCAATAGCACTTCAAGTCCAATATTAGCAAAATGGCATGCAATAGCAGAGCCCATTACTCCTGATCCTAAAACGGCTACTTTTTTTATGTTTCTATTCATTTAATCTTTTTTAATTCAATCAATTTCTAATAATTCACTTACAATAGTATCTACCTTCACCATTGTATCAAAGAAGTTTCTTACTTCATCAGCTGGAATTTTATCATAAAGTTTTCTGTTAAATTCTAAAACAACTCCTTTAGCATGTTTGCGCATCCCAACTCCTTTTGGAGTTAAAAAAACAAGTGATTTTCTTTTATCTTCCTTATCTTCTTTTCGAATAATGATACCTTCAGCTTCCATTTTTTTTAACGTACGAGAAAGACTTGTGGATTCCATACCCATTTTTGGACCCAATGCTGTACTAGGTGTACCTTCCTTTTCTACATTTAACAGTATAAAACCCCACGAAAATGAAATGTTAAACTTGCCAGCCAATTGATTATAATATCTTGATATCTTAAACCAATTATTGCGGATATGAAATTCGAATAACTCTTCTTTGTTCATTTGTTTCGTATTGATGATGACTAAGATAACTAAAAATATCTAATACTGTGCATGCATAGCATTAAATATTTGTTAAAACTTTTGGAATCTAATCAATGGAAAAAATAAATTAGATTTCAGATTACAATAATGTGTGGAGTTTGACGTTATTCTTAATATTAATTTTTATGAAAAAATTATTTACTTTAGGTTCATTATTATTTTTTCTGACAGCTTCGGTTTTTGGGCAAGATGACATGAATAAAGCAAACGAAAAATTGGATATTGGTATTTTTTTCAATGTTCCAAATAGTTTACCTTCCTTAGAATTTAGAATGCCAATAAGTGAGCAAAGTAAATTAAGATTTGCTTTTGATCACAATGTTGATAATAATTTTCCGAACCAAAACGGACTCATAGTGACGGCATCTGATTCGTTAGTAGTTCAGAAGTATCGAAATGTAAGTGCAGTTCGACCAACCTTTAGAATAGGAATAGATCAGCAATTAAAAAAATTGTCGTGGTTGACTCTTGGAGTGGATTTGCAGTTAAGGTATGCGCTTGAAACTGTTGAAGATTACTATGAAACTGTAAACAAAGATTCGAGTGGAGTATGGAATTCGTTTCCTAATTTGGAAGCACTTAACGACAATGGGTATGGAAGACGGTCCGTTAAATACCATTATTTTATGCCGGCACTGAGAGTTAATGTCGCCACACAATTTCCTTTAGGTGAATCTTTTTTATTATCATTTTACTATGCTGGTTTTTTAGGGCCTAATCTATTTTTAAAAGAAACATCAAGGATTGACCCAAATAACGATATCGCAAAACCAAATGATGTAGTACTCAATAGTGAGTCTTTTATTGGTTTAGGTGTCCGTTATCTTTGGACAAAAAAGGATAAAAATTAGTCTTTGCCTTTTGGTCTTAGCAACAAATACTTTGCTATTAGTATTTGAGCATCACATTTTACGTGCATAATTATATTATAGGTCTACAATAGTCTGCTCAAATCAACTTCGTTTTCTTAAAACCTTATGGGTATTTTTGCTTTAAAATAACAACAACAACATGATTCTAAAACTACTTACATTTTCATTTTTATTATTTGAAGTTTTCTCATTTGGACAACAATGGGAGCAAAGAGCAAATACACCATTTACTAAAGACCATGGCATTGGATTCAGTTTAAATGGTTTTGGTTACGTGCTAACTGGCGGAGCCAACGGACAGGTATTTACAGAGACAAAAGATTTTTTTAAATACGATCCTGTTACAGATACTTGGGAACAGTTACCCGATTACCCGGGGCCAAATAGAGGTTATGGTATTGGTGACACTTATGATGGTAAATTATATTTTGGATTTGGAACAGACGGCTTCTCTTTTCTAAATGATTTATGGGAGTGGGATCCTGCAACTGGTATATTTACTGAATTGCCGTCTTGTCCTTGCATAGGAAGAGTTCATCCCGGTCTTATTGCCGATAATGGAAAAGTATTCATGGGCGCTGGTGGTGCCAGTGGTAATTTAAACGATTGGTGGGAATATGATATCTCTAGCCAAAACTGGACACAAAAGACTAGTATTCCTGGACCAAGACATCATCCCTATCAATTTGCCATTGATGGAGATATCTATATGGGAGCAGGACATTTAACAACATGGTACAAGTTTGATGTAGCTAATAATACATGGACACAAATAGCATCTTTGAGCCCAGCAAGAGTTGCTGGTGCGCAATTTAGTTATAACGGTAAGGGATATGCTTTAAGTGGTACTGATGAAGATCATAATCGGTTTACAACCGGTCAATTTAGAGAGTACGACCCAATAGCAAACACATGGACAAATTTACCTGACCATCCTGGGACTTCTCGTTTTGCACCAACTCAATTTCTGATTGACGACTACATTTACTTATTAGGCGGATATTTTCGTCTGAATAATAGTGTTAGTCCAGAAACAACTATGTATCGTTATCAAATGGGGGCTGTCTCAACAGCAAATATTGATGAAAATGGGGGTGAATTAGTTGGTAGTGTTTATCCAAATCCAGCAACAAACGAGCTTAACATTAAGTTATCTCAGGAATTATCGCCAAACGCTTTAATTAATGTTTATAATTTGACCGGAAAACTTATACTATCTGCTCCTTTTGTTCAGCAATTAGATATATCTGAATTAACTTCAGGAATGTATGTGATAGATTTAATTGATGAAGGGGCAAATATCTTAAGAGAAAAAATTACCAAAATGTAATAAATTATTATTGAATTAGTAAATAAATTGAAGCCATTACTTGATAAGAAGTAGTGGCTTTTTTAGTTAAATTTATTTACCATTGATGTGCGTTAGAATTAATTCCATAAATGTTTAAACTCATTCTCTAGCATTGATCTTTTTAAATCTTCAAGATTATCAATGTCATTTAAAGTGTTCAGTAATGAAACACTATGGTTAAACGATTTAATTTCGGTCAAGGTTTCTTTTAGGAGAGTGTCCTCACTCCACGGTTTATTATCAAAAATATAAAGTTGTTTTTGGGAAGAACCAACTAAATAGTAACCACCATCCTCAGCAGGACCAAAAACAAAGTCATGTTTTTCTAATTGATTAAACGCGTTTTCAATAATTTCTGCTTTTTGATCGGCTAAATCTGTTCCAATACAAATGATGTTTTTGTAGCCTTTCTCAAAGCCTTTCTCAAAGGCATGTTTCATTTTTACGCCTAAATTACCTTCTACTTGAACATATCGATTTGAACTAGCCCACTTGGCTTCAATAATAACATCAGAAAAGTGGACTTCTAAATCTGCATTTCTTACTTTGAGGCTTTCTCTTTCAGTGATTTCGTATAATTTAACGTAAACATTTAATGCTTCGTTGTCACCAATAGATTTGGCAAGCCTTGTTTTAACTTTTCCTAAAACTATGTTTTTAGCAAATACAATGAGTAGGTTTTTCGACATTAGTATACCGGTTTCCCAACGTTCAACCATTTTCCCCACTTTTTGGAGTAAACATGAATATTATATGTTTCAGTACCATTATTAAAAACCTTATAGCCTTCATTTTTCCAATGTACTAACCCACCGTATAAATTGTGGACATTAGTAAAGCCATCCTTTTTTAGCTTTTCACCAATATTTTCACTTCTTGCGCCAATTGTGCAATATACTATTACAGTTGCTTTTTTGTCAAGTCCCTTAACGTTATCAATTTTAAAATTATCGTATCCAACATGAATGGCATTTTTAAGACTTGACACATTAAATTCTTTGGTTTCTCTAGTATCAAGCAAGTATATTTTTTCCCTAGCAATTATTTTCTTATACAATTGATGAGGGTAGATTAATTGAACTGTGTTTTTATAATACGACCTTACCATTTGATCGAAAGTCTCTTGTTTATCAGTTTCCTGTGCAAGACTGATTAACCCAAATCCAATTAAAAATAATAATACAAAACTTTTCATCCAAATTAATTTTATGTTAATGCACCTTGACAACTTGATCCTTCACCCGCAGTACAACCAAAACAATGGTTATTTACTACTACATTTCTTTGACTCAATTCATCAATGTCAAAATCCATTATGTTTTTTGCATTTTTAACCGCTACAGGTAATTTTAGAATTTGATTAAAGTCACAATCGTATAAATTGCCATTATAATCCACCGAAAGTGTATTGGTACACATAACTTTATCAGCAGCAATAGGATTAAAGCTATTGGCTAGCAATACCATGTAATCATCTAGTTTACCTTCAGTGCTCAAATACTCTAAAAATCGACTAATAGGTAAATTTGTAATGGTATAAAGATCATTAAAAACAATATTGTAATTGCCTTTTAATTCACGTTGGTAATCTAATTTCAATTTTTCTTGGCTAGGAGCAATTGACGCTCCACCTGGGTTGTAAACCAAATGTAATTTTAGTTCTGGATTAGTTCCATAACCGTATCCATTTAAAATTTGCAAGGCCTGTATTGATTTATTAAAAACACCATCACCACGCTGGGCATCTGTGTTTTGCTCAGTATAACAAGGCAAAGATGATACAATTGTGACTTTATGCTTTGCTAAAAATTCAGGATATGACTTAAATTTACCTTCTACCAAAATAGTCAGATTACTTCGCACCAGTACTTCTACATTTCGGCTATCTAATTCTTCAATTAACCACTGAAAATGTGGGTTCATTTCAGGTGCACCACCTGTTAAATCAACAGTGTGTATACTTGGGTTTTCATCAATAACTTGTAAGCATTTTTCTAGAATTTCAGTTGGCGTTATTTCTTTTCTTCTTGGTGAGGCATCTACATGACAATGTGTACATTCTAAATTACATAAGTAGCCCAAATTGATTTGCAGAATTTCTAATGTTTTTGGCTTAAGCGGAAATGAATTGTAATTGGACATGGTTTTGATGAAGCCCTTATCGAATTCAATCGATTGAGTCAGAACATCAATTTGTTTTTTAGCGGTCCATTTGTCCTGTGTAAGTATTGTTGCCATTTAGTTTGTTGTTTTTTTATTCAGTCGAATGTTTTTTTGATTCCTTACTAAATTAATTTGGCGTTCCAAAATGATGAATACCATTTGGAGTAATGCAATAATGAAGCCGAATATCAGATGGGATAGTTTCAATGGCTTGTGCCTCTGGTTCAAAGAAACTCAAGCCAATAAAGAGGCAATGTGAATGACAATTTTTAAGAAAGCCATCATAAAGTCCTTTACCGTATCCAACTCTATTTCCATATTGATCATATGCCAAGAGTGGCACTAAAACAATATCAAATAAATTAGGTTTAGTCTGTTGTCCAAATTGTGGTTCTAAAATACCCCAATCTGTTATTTTTAATTGTGCTGACGACTCATATTTAACATGGACTAACCCATTTGATTTGACAACTGGAAGATAGTAGTACGCTGAATAATTTTTCAAAAAACCCCATGTATTTACTTCTTTAAATCGTTCAATTGGAAGGAATATGCTGATTGGCTTATGCTCAAAACTGAATTTTGACTTGAAATTTTCAAGTATTTGTTTTGATAACCGATCAATTTCTTCGTCTGATAATGATTGTCGCTTCGATTTATAAAGTTGTCTTAATTCAGTTTTGGTCATTTTTCTAAAAAGCCTAGTGCAAGGGCTACACCAAAAATAATCATTCCAATAGAAATAAATACAGTAAGTACATCAAATTGAATTTTCTTTAAGAATAATTTTCCAAGAATTGCACCAACTACTGCACTTACTACCGAGGTAAGAATAATTGGCCATTCAGCTTGTAAATCTGATAATGGAGTTTCTCTAAAATACATTGGAATTCTAGTGAAATCAATTACCAAAGCAATGACAATACCGGTTGCAATAAAAGCTTGTTTTTCTAATTTATACTTTACTAAAAAGGCGGTTCTTAATGCCCCTTGATGACCGGATAAGCCACCAAAGAACCCACTTATTAGACCACCTAGCCATAAACTTTGTTTTGAGAAAGCAATTGACCATTTTTCAATTAACTCCACTAATGCAAATCCAATTAAAACAATACCAAAAACCAAATTAATTAATTTAATAGACCTTGTACTTCCAAAAATTTCAAATTTAACTAAAGTAATATCTGTAAAATGACTGATTAGATAGGCTCCTAAAATAGCCGCAGGTATGGCTGCTAAACCGAAAGGTATGACAATTTTCCAGTTGACATTTTTTTGCATTAAGGCAAATTTGAAGATATTATTAGAAAGGTGAACAATAGCTGTGGCTGCAATAGCTAAAGTTAAGTCTCCTAACAATAGATAAAATACTGGTGTAAGTAATGTTCCTAACCCAAATCCACTAAAGAATGTGAGCCAGCTTGCACCGAAAGAAACTAGTATGAGTAAAATTGCTTGTGAAATTTCCATTACATTCCCGGTATTAGTCCCTTGGCTGATTGAGCCATTTCCATTTCTTTTGTTCTATTGGCTTGTTCAAGCGCACGGTTAGCCGCGACCATAATTAATTCAGTCAACTCATGTTGTGGCATTTCATTTTTTACGGTAATATCAGTAATTACGCCATTTCCGTTAACTTCAACTCTTACTTTACCTTCCATGGCCTCACCAATTAATTTAATAGTATCAAGGCGTCCCTTTGTTTCTTCAACTTGCTGCTGCATTTGCTCCAGCTTTTTCATCATTCCTTTTCCAAACATTAACTGTAATTTTTAGCACAAAAATAGATAACATAATTTATATTTGTGATTCGTATCTTAAAAACTTAACCATTTGATAACATTGGGAAATTGACAATTTTATCAGAAAATAAATACTAATTTATAACATGAAATCGATAATTGAAGCTGCTTGGAACGATAGAAATCTATTGCAAAATGAAGATACTCAAAATGCTATTAATAGTGTTGTTGCTGAGATAGATTCAGGAAGTTTAAGGGTTGCCGAACCATTACCAAATGGAGACTGGCAAGTGAATGAATGGGTTAAGAAGGCCGTGGTCATGTATTTTCCAATTCGACAAATGGAAACTATTGAAGTAGGACCATTCGAGTTTCATGATAAAATGGCCTTAAAAACAGGTTATAAGGAAAAGGGAATTAGAGTTGTGCCACATGCTGTTGCCCGCTATGGCGCTTATGTTTCAAGCGGTGTAATTATGATGCCAAGCTATATTAATATAGGTGCCTATGTTGATGAAGGTACTATGGTAGATACATGGGCAACTGTAGGTTCTTGTGCTCAAATAGGAAAAAATGTTCACTTGAGCGGTGGGGTAGGCATTGGAGGCGTGCTTGAACCGCTGCAGGCGGCCCCTGTAATTATAGAAGACAATGCCTTTATAGGATCAAGATGTATAGTTGTAGAAGGAGTTAGAGTTGGAAAAGAAGCTGTGCTTGGTGCCAATGTTGTTTTAACAATGTCAACTAAAATAATTGATGTTACTGGTGATGAACCAGTGGAATCGAAAGGATTTGTTCCCCCGAGAAGTGTCGTCATCCCAGGATCGTACACTAAAAGTTTTCCAGCAGGCAACTATAATGTGCCATGTGCTTTAATTATTGGCACTCGCAAGGAAAGTACGGATAAGAAAACGTCTTTAAATGATGCATTGAGAACGCACAATGTTGCTGTTTAAAAATTAATTAAAGTTAAAAGACTTAGTTTGGTATGTTTTAAAATATAAATAAACCATTCGTTTCAGCATTATTGATTAATTTTGCCTTTTTAAAATTTATAAAATGGATAGAAATTCCGTAATAGGATTATTATTAATTGGAGGAATATTATTAGGCTTCAGTATTTTTAATTCTCCTACAGATGAAGAAATAAAAGAAACTACAAAACAGGCTCTAATTGATAGTGCTAAAACTGCGCCAGTTCAAATTGTTGATACTATTCAACCAATAGTAGATAAGCCAATAGCAGCTGTACCGACTAACTTAGTACCAAAAGTGGATGCAAATGGTTTAGTAATCACTGATGCTAACAACAATATTATTTATGTTGATCCAATTACTGGGCTAGATACTATTATAGCTCCAGTAGCACAGACTGCTGTTGTTGAATCACCCGAGAGTATCTATGTTCTAGAAAATAGTGTGTTGAAGCTTGAGGTAACCACCAAGGGTGGATATATTAAGAATGCTTGGATAAAAGATTATAAAGACTACGATACTTATGTGAACGAGGAGGATGGTTATCTACAATTATTTGATGAGACTTCTAAATATGGAATTCAACTATCTGTTTCAGGGAAAACAATTAATACCAATGATTATGATTTTAATATTGTGTCATCAACAGCTAATGATTTAACATTACAAGCTAATATTGCAGGTAAAACTGTTGATTTTGTATATAAATTAGTTGAAGATTCTCATGATGTATCTTATACTGTTAAGTTTGATGGATTTGAAGCTGCCGCACCAGGACAGACAAAATTGATGGCAGACTTAAAACTAAAGGCTACTGAAAAGTACTTGTTAAACGAGCAACGTAATGCCACATTTTACTATGACGAAGATGGGTCTTATGATTATATGTCACCAATGTCGGATGACGAATTAGTATTTGAAGAAAAAACAAATTGGGTTGCTTTTAAGCAATTATTCTTTTCAGCAATTATTATGAAGGATAATGGTTTTGCAACAGATTCGAAATTAGCGATTTCGCAACGTCCAGAATTTGATTCTACTTATTTAAAAGACTATACAGCTGAACTAAATTTAGGAATGAACAATATGTCAGAAACTGTTAATTTGACATGGTATATTGGTCCCAATGATTATGATGTTCTGGCACTGCATGATAACGGAACTGAAGATATTGTTGATTTAGGTTGGGGTGTATTCAGATGGGTAAATGTATATGCCTTCCGCCCAATTTTTAATTGGTTCTTAAGTTGGGGGATTGGCGCTGGAATAGCTATTTTATTATTAACATTCTTTGTTAAGTTGGTGTTGAGTCCTGTGAATTATAAAATGTATAAGTCGTCTGCTATGATGAGGGTATTAAAACCAGAAATCACACAGATTGGAGAGAAATTCCCTAAAAAGGAAGATGCTATGAAAAAGCAACAAGCTTTAATGGCGTTATATAAAGATGCTGGTGCAAGTCCGCTTGCTGGGTGTGTACCCATGTTAATTCAAATGCCAGTTTTGATTGCTATTTTCCGATTATTTCCTTCATCCATTGAAATAAGACAAAAAGCTTTTTTGTGGGCTGAGGATTTATCTACTTACGATCAAGTAGCATCTTGGGCAGGTGATATCCCATTAATTTCTTGGGCATACGGTAATCACATCAGTTTATTTACATTATTAATGGCAATCACTACATTGTTATACACTCACTTTAATAGTGCAAATACACAAATGCCGACACAAGAGGGGATGCCTAATATGAAAGTGATTATGTACTTTTTCCCGTTTATGATGATTTTCTGGTTTAATTCTTATTCATCTGGATTAAGTTTTTATTATTTCATATCCACTTTAATGACCATGGGTATCATGTTTGCGATAAAGCAATTCATGTTAGATGAAGATAAAATTCTGGCAAAAATTGCAGCGAATAAAGCCACACCTAAAAAGAAAAAAACAAAGTCTAAGTTTGCACAACGTTTGGAAGAGGCGCAAAAATTACAACAAGAGCGTAACAATCGTAAAAAGTAATTGTTCCAATGAAAACACCATTAAAAGTTGCCATGGTTTGTTTCCTTATTTCAGTCGGGATAACCTTGACTTTTTTTGCGGTGAATAAAGGTGCTGAGGCAGCTCAATTTGGCGGGTTATGGAATATGTTTCTTTTAATTTGTGCAATAGGTGTAGGTTTGTATTTAACAAAGAGAAATCAAGGATATGATCAATCTGTCAGTTTTGCTGAAGATTTTAAAGTGTCAGTTCAGGGTGGAATTGTTTTTGTCGTTTTGATTTCATTATTCACATTTGTTTACCATTCTAAAATAGATACAAGCTTTATTGATACCAAATTAAATGAGCGTTTAGAAGCTAGTATGAAAAACGTACCAAACGAAGCTGCTTACAAGGTATTGCAGCAAGAAGATGTAACCTGGAAAGATAAGTCTTATTTAGATTATATTGAAAATCAAGAAGACCAGGCTGTATTGGGGTTGTCAGCAAAGTCATTGGCCATAGGTTATTTAGGGATTGGTTTATTCTTAACCCTTTTCTTTTCGATTGCCACTACTTTTATATGGCGAAAGATTGTGATGATGGAGGCCAACAGGTAAGCTTAGCTATGCTCAATGACTCCTCAGAACTGTATTTCTTATTATAAACCAGTCAATTTAAAATCAGTCCGTCTATTTTTAGCACGATTCGTTTCGTTATTATTTTGAAACTTTGGTTGTGTTTCTCCAAAACCTTTTGCGGTCAATCTACTTTTTGAAATGCCTTTACTGGTAATGTAAGCCATAGTAGTTTTGGCTCTATTTTCACTTAATACCAGGTTTTCATTGTCATTTCCTTGGTCATCTGTGTGTCCTTGTAATTGTGCTTTAACTGTTGGGTTTTCCTCTAAAAATGAGATGAATTGGTTTAAAACAAATTTGGCATCTATTGTCAGTTCAAAAGAATTTGTTGCAAATAAAATATTATCAATAGTAAAGGCTTTACCAACTTCTAATTCTCCTATCTCTAAATCTAAGGCTTTATCTAAAAATGTACCATTGCCAGTCTTTGCAGAAGCTACTTCTTGTTTTTTGATCACTTGTGTATCAAATGAAAACCCTTTTTTCTTTACAGAAACTAAAACATCTTGGGCTTTATCCGTGTTAATAATGGCGGCAAATTTGCCATCATCACCATTAATTTTATATTCAATAGATTCGCCAGATTCCTTATAACTAATTTCTACTTTTCCGTCTTTAACAGGGTCGCCATAGTCGTCCTTTAGTTCACCTTTAATAAATAATACTTTTTGAGGTCTTGCTTCTTCGTAAAGTTCAAAACAATATAAATCAACACCTTGGGCATTTTCTCCTTTGTCAGTTGCGATATAAGCTAGTTTACCATCCGTTGATACAATTAAACCAACTTCGTTCTTCTTTGTATTAATTGGATAACCCAAATTTGTTGGCTCCATCCAATTTCCATCTTCACCTTTACGTGAGTAGAATACATCAAAATTACCATCAGTTCCTGCACCTTTTCTAGTTTCAGTAGCCTGCGAAACAAAATATAAGGTTTCGGAATCTTGGTGCAAAAATGGTGCTTTGTCATGACCGTTGGTGTTAATAGGCCCAGGAATTGGTTTAGCAACTCCCCAAGATCCATCAGGTTGTCTGTTGGAATAATAGATATCGGTTAATTTTGAACTTTTTCTGTAGGTTGCAAAATATAGTGTATTGCCATCCGCTGAAAGTGTAGGCTGAGCTTCCCAACTTGTTTTGGAATTGATATTGGTTCCTAAGTTCTTTAAAGGTGTCCACACATAATCATAACCACCTTTTCCTGTTCTCTTAAAATAAGTTACATAAATATCGCAGTTATTGTATTCTTGTCCTTGTATGACTTCATTTTTGCAAGCACAGATAAACATCTCTTTATTATCGATTGATAATGAAACACCACCATAATTATTAAATTCTTGTGTATTGAATGGTGACCTAAGTCCTTCACCTTTATTAAATGGAGAGGTTACATTCTTACGTTGACTAACCGAAAACATCTCTCTAACGCTTGATTGGACATCTCCTAAACTTCTGAAGTCACCTCTACGAGTATAAAAAATTAATTCATTGTCAGGAGAAATCATAGGTAAATACTCATCCATATCAGTGGAGACATTATCCACTCGGACAGGATTGAAAGGAAATTTCTTTTCGTAAAACTCACTGGCTTCTGCTGTTTCTTTTTCTTCAACGTTTATCTCTTGTAACAGCCTTGACACTTCAGCTTTCCATGATGAATATTCATCAGGATAAGCTTCCGGATCATCATTTTTGAATTCAAGAAATTTTTTAAAGTAATACTTACCTCTTTCAATGTCTCCTTTAATGTAGTAATTAATGTAACCTATTTTATAGAAGGTACTAGCATGGTATTCCGGGCATATTTCTTCAGCAGTCATGTATTTATCTTCAACCGCCTTAAACTGAGTTTTAACTTGAACAAAGTTAGCACGCCCAATTTTAAAATCTTCGAATTTGTCTTCTGCTCTATCAAATAAATATTCTCCGTAAGTAAAATATGGCATTACATTGTCTTCAGCAAGGTTAATGGCTTCCATAAATGCCATTGAGGCTTTTCTAAAATCAGATTTGGGGCTTAATCCTATGTCAATCTGTTTTAATGCCTTCTTATCTGGAGGTCCACAAGCTTCATCATCTTCTTGAGCAAAAACGAATGTGCTGGTTAGAATTAGAAGGGTAAGGGTGAAAAAATTCGTCATTTCAAAGTTTTATTTAGCGAACACAAAAGCCATACCGAAATTATTATCTAATTTGTTACCAAGTAAGCTAGGGCAAATTTAATTATTTTTTATTTGAAGCCAAATTGTATTTTAAACTGAAGTCAAAAGAAAAGAGTGTGGTCTTTACGCCAGTCATGTCTTGCACTTCTTTCATCCATAAATCAAGAATATGATATCTTGCATCTATTCCCAAAATAAATTTACCGTCCATTGTATAGTCTATTCCAACGCTTGCATAAGGTTGAAATTGATTTGCGATATCATTGAGATTCAGCCAAAATCCATTTTGCAATTGGCGGTTTAAGAAATTGTAATTTAGCCCAATGCCTACCTTATAAAACCAATGCTTTGTAACTCCTATTTCTTGCTGAAATAAAAGAGGAATATTAACACTAGCTATTCGAAAGCTGTTGATTAAAACATTGCCTTGTTTTTGATTAAATCCAACGTACTCAAATTTTAAAGCAGAACCTACTCGACTGTGCTCTCCTATTCTTTTGTTAATGAAAGCTCCAATTTGAAAGCCTGTTCCCGAAATTGTTGACCAAGTTTGGGTTATTTTCGAATTTTGAAGTTGGTAGTTAAAGCATGGGCTGATTTCAAAACCATATTGATAGTTTTGGCCATAACCGAGACAGCTAATTATTAAACTAAATGCAACAACGTAATTTCTTATAATATTCACAGGACTAAAATTAGTCAATTTTTGCGTTCCATTCCTTATAGAACTGTGTTAAAAATTCTTCCATAAATTGATGACGTTCTTCAGCGATCTTCTTACTTGCTGCAGTGTGCATTAAATCTTTAAGCTTTAAAAGTTTTTCATAGAAATGATTAATCGTATGTGATCGATTCTTTTGATAGGATTCTAAATCCTTATGTTCAATAGGAGGGATGGCAGGGTTGTAGAGGATACTACCAAATTTTCCACCAAAAGCAAACGTTCTGGCAATACCAATAGCACCAATGGCATCCAATTTATCAGCATCTTGAACTATTTTTCCTTCAAGGCTTTTCATTTTATTTTCAGTTATGCCTCCTTTAAATGAGCAATGCAGTACTATGTGCAGAACTGCTTCAACTACTTCTTGTTTGAGGTTGAATGGACTTAGGAAATGAACTGTTCTTGAAATAGACTCCGCTTCGAAATCAGTTACAAATTTATGGTCTGCTATGTCGTGAAGTAATGCACCAAGTTCTGTAATTAATAAATTAGCTCCTTCTTGCATAGCAATGGCTCGTGCATTTCGCCAAACCCTTTCAATATGAAACCAATCATGCCCGCTTGAGTCTCCTTCGAATTGATTTTTGATATTATCCTTTAAAGTGTTTATTATTTCAACGTGTTCCATATTTTGGCATAAAAAAAGGTGAAACCAACTGGTCCCACCTTTAAAATTAGTTAAAATAGTTTATTGCTTTACAAAAGAATCTCTAAATATTTTTCCTTCCTCTGTCGCTACTTCGTAAACATACATTCCTGCTTCTAGTTCATTTAAATCTAGGTTAATGAATGAAGAATTGATTGATGTATTGTTAACAACTATCTTACCATCTAAAGTTGTCACTTTAACTGATGATACAGGTTCGTTAGTTGAAATGTTTAATACATCAACTGCTGGATTCGGAAATGCTCGTACCCCAATTAAAGTGTTTTCTCCAACTGAAGCAAAGGCTCCAGTAATACTTAAGTCGTCTAGAATGATAAAATTTTCATCTGTACAATCATAATGTCTAAACACTAGATATACTGTCGACTGTCCTGCAGCTACTGATGATATGTCTATAGATTCAGTAAACATAGTATCACCTGCTGTTAAAGTTGTTTCAAGAAGTGGGGCTGGAAAAATGCCAGTAGCAATAGCAACAGGATCTGTTACTACATACACAGCATATTTTTCTTCCCACCAATTATTAGTGCCTTCAGGATTTCCAATACTAAAGGTAAGGGTACCTCCTGCAGTTGCTGACATGTCAATAATTGGCGAAACAAACAGGTTATCTGGTGTTAAACCGGCTCCACTAGCTCCATCAAATGATTCGGAAGTAGCACATCCCCCTTGACCAGTTTGTGTATTGGTTAGCCACGACACATCTGTTGCTGCCCAGTTGAAACCATCACCATCAAGGTCGTAAGGCGTCCATGCTGAGAAAGCAGCTTCATCATTTGCTTCATAAATTTGGGCACTTGCATTAAGCGTTGCAAAAGCACCGATAAAAAATAAAATTTTTTTCATAGTATTTGTTTTTATATTTATTGTGCGAACATAGTAAAATTATTATACAGATTGCACGTATACATCAACTCTTTTTGATACATTTAATTACTATTATTGTACACTTAAATCAATGAATAATACACTTTATCCAAGAATGAAATTTATATACAAATCATTTTCAGAGTTAAACACAATTGAATTGTATCATTTAATTGAGCTTAGAACGAATGTTTTTGTAGTTGAACAAGACTGTCCATATCCCGAATTGGATAATAAGGACCAAAAAGCAATCCATGTTTGGGCTAAGGATAATGAAGTTGTAGTGGCGGTAGCCCGAATTTTACCTCCAGGTATATCATACCCTAATGATTGGTCGTTTGGAAGAATTGCAACTCACGCGGATTACAGAGGAAAATCTATTGGAAGAGCATTAATGCAATCTATGATGGAGTACATGAAATCTCACCATCCCAATTCGTCTATACGAATATCAGCACAGGCACATTTAGATGAGTTTTATAATAGTTTTGGTTTTGAACCAACTGGTAAATCTTATTTAGAAGATGGAATACCACATATTGAAATGTTATTTGATGGAATACTGACTGACTGATTTTGGCAAAGAATTTGTAAACTTGTCAATAATGAAAATTAGATTTGATAATGTACTACCGAAACCACTTGCTAATGAGCAACATGCAAAACAGTCAGTTTGGTCTAATAATTTTGAATTAAATCAAGGTCATTTTTATTTACTGAATGCCTCAAGTGGAAAAGGGAAATCAACTTTCTCAAGTATTCTATATGGTTTAAGACATGATTACACGGGGAGCATTTTGTTTAATGATCAATCAATTTCCGAATTTTCATTAGTGGATTGGTCAAATTTTCGACAAACTAAGATCAGTGCTGTATTCCAATCATTGGATTTATTTCCAAATTTATCGGTAATTGATAATTTATTAATAAAAAACAGGTTGACTGATTTTAAAACGGAACAGGATATTGTGAATTGTCTGGAGACTCTTGGAATAGAAACACTAAAAAATAAGCTGGTTGGCAATTTATCAATGGGACAGCAGCAAAGGGTTGCAATTGTCCGATCATTATGTCAACCTTTTAAATGGTTACTGCTTGATGAGCCTTTCAGTCATTTGGATTTAAAAAATATTGAAAATGCAATTGCAATTATTAATGAGGCTATTGAAAATCAGCAGGCCGGTACAATTCTTACAACTTTAGGTTCGGATTACAATATTAAAAACTACAACACACTCTTTCTGTGATTAAGTTAAAGCAAATACTGCACAATAAAAAGCAACCGAAACAATTTTGGTTAGCAGTTATTGGTTTGGGAATTGGTTTAACCGCATGTTTGATTGCAATCCTATTGCTAATTGACATCAAAGGATTAGAGCATGAGGAAACGGATGTGTTTGGAGAAAACACATTAGTTATTCAGAAGCAGGTAACCAGAATGTCAACTTTAGGGTTAAATGAAACACATTTTACAGATGTTGAAATTGAGAAGCTCAAATCATCAGACTTTATTTTAGAAGTGGCTAGTTTCGAATCTGCCAATTACGAGGTTGGCATCTCCGAAAATCCTGGGGATGGATTACCAGGATTTTATGCTGAGATGTTTTTACAATCAGTACCGAATTCTTTTTTATTGGATTTAGATACATCAGTTTGGCATTGGGAAACGGAGCAGGATATTGTTCCAATTATTCTACCAAGAGACTTTTTAACACTTGTCAACTATGGCATAGCACCAAGTAAAGGAATGCCTCAAATTTCTGAAGAGCTGATTAAGTCAGTTCGAATTAAATTACATTTAATTGGAAAACGAAACAAGGGTGTTTTACTTGGCAGGGTGGTTGGATTTTCCTCACAAATTAGTTCAGTACTAGTTCCTGCAACATTTATTGAGTATTCCAATCAGAAGTATGGTAATAAAGTCCAAACGAAACCAACTCGTCTGTTTATTAGAACTAAAGCAAATTCCTATTCAGAAGTTCTTGATATAATTAAAGATATGAATTTAGATATTTCAGAATCTGAATTAAGTATTTCTAAAATCACGACTTATTTATTACTTATGATTGCTGTATTTTTAATCTTTTCTGTCATTATACTGTCGTTAGCATTACTTAGCTTTCTTCAGTATCTGCAAATGATCTTATTTCAGCTAAATGATGAAGTAAGTTTACTGATACAGATTGGTTATGAGCCAAAAACGATAGTAATGGTATTGCAAAAGGCATTTTTCAATATTTTCGCTAGAATATCAGTATGTGCTATTTTGATCGTTTTCCTACTCAATTTACTCTATATTAAACCGTTTATGGAAGACTTGGGACTTATAACAGACTACAGAGGTATCATTTTTGGAATACTATTTGTAATCATCCTTATTGGAGGTTGTGTCTTGTTAATAAAACAAGTATTAACGCAAACAATCTTAAAAATATTTAAAAAGTAAAGAAACGTTAAAAAAATGTTAAACTCTGTACGACTTATCACTTATCTTCGTCTCTTTAAAGAAAACAGATTTTATAAAAATATACTTATGTCATTGAAACCATTTTTACTGTCATTGTTAATCCTAATTGGAAGTGCCCATTCTTTCGCTCAAGAGTTAAAGTTTAAAGTTGTTGGCCTTAAAGATACAACTGTTCATCTAGTTAAATATGCTGGTAAGGGGATGTATTATTCTGATACAGCTCAATCAGTAAATGGCGTGGTTAAGTTTGATGGCAAGAAACAATTAGAAGGTGTTTACGCTTTATTTTTGCCAGGACAAAGGTATTTCGATTTTATATACGATCTTAAACCAGTTGAGATTGAAGTATCAGATATTAAAGATTTAGTGGGTTCACTAAAGGTAAAGAAATCAAAAACAAACATAGCCTTTTATGAGTATATTAATTTTATGACAACCGAAAAGACTAAGGCCGCAGGGTTGAATACCGAACTAAAAAGTGCGGATGAAGAGAGAAAAACAGCTATTAAAGCGGAGTTAGTTTCTATAAATGAAAATGTTGTAGAATTTCAAAAGAAATTGGTTGAAGATCATAAAACAGAGTTTTTGGGTGATTTAATAAACATGTCAATTGATGTGAAATTGCCGTCGGCGCCTAAGGATAAAAATGGTGTGATTACAGATTCTAGTTTTGTTTATCAATACTATATTAATCATTTTTGGGATAATACTAATTTGCAAAATGATGCCATTTTGAGAACGCCATTGTTTCATAAAAAATTGGAAACTTACTTGTCAAAAGAAGTTTTAGTTCAAGTACCAGATACGATTAGTTTATATGCAGATAAATTAATTTCAAAAACCCATGATACTAGCTACTTATTTCAGTATATAGTGGCACATATCACGTCAAAAGCTGAGCAGTCGCAAATGATGGGGATGGAAAACGTATTTGTACATATGATTGATAAATACTATGGTGCAACACCGACTAGAACACCTTGGATGAGTGAGGAAAATTTAAAGAAGGTAATTGACAGGTCTGCAGAAATTCGCCCAACAATGATTGGTGCTACTGCACCTAGACTTTGTTTGCCCGATTCTACCGAAAAAAATTGGGTTGATTTATATAAGATAGATGCTGAATACAAAATAGTTTATTTTTGGGAACCTACTTGTGGACACTGTAAAAAATCGACTCCTAAATTGCAAACGCTTTACGACAAAAAGTTTAAAGAAAGAAATATTGAAATATACGCCGTAGGAAAAGCAATGGCATCTGATTTTGAATTATGGAAAAAATTCATTTCTGATAATGGATTAACATTTACCAATGTAGGAATGACAAAATCTGTTTATGAGGAGGCACAAGAAAATGCTTATTTTATAATCAAAGATCATAATACAACCCTAGAGAGTTTAAATTATACAAAAACGTATGATGTGGCTTCAACACCACGGATTTTTGTGCTTGATAAAGACAATAAGATACTGTTTAAACGAATTTCCATTGCTCAATTAGAGCAAATTCTAGATAATCTGCAAGGCTTTAGTAATGCGGAAAAAATATTTCCGATTGAAGAGGAAGATCCTGAGGATAGAAAACGAGCAAATGAATAATTAATTTAAAAAAGCCTTATTAAATAAGGCTTTTTTTATGCTTCTACACATGCATTGTAAGCGACATGCCAACCTTGAGATTCTTTTGTGTTACCAATTGTATGGTTATGCCAGATAGGAACAAATTGACCACCAACAGATTTAATAGTTTCTTTTAATGCTCTAATAATCCCTACTGCTTCTGCAGGACTTATTTTCATATAATCCATAAAAGTGCCATCCATCATGCAAAAAGGAGTTACTCTTATTGCGCTAATTCTATTTTCTTTTAAATCAAAAAAGTGAAAAGGGTAGGAAGTAGCTGCTCTAAACCCATATTGATCAGCATAACCCATTGTATAATCCTCAAGTATATCTATTTCTTCTAGTAATTGGTATGATTCAGGTAAAGATAACCTCAGGTAGTGCTGACGACTTAAAGTTATTTTTGAACTTGTTATGGATTCTAGCCTTTCTTTTTCTTTAAGCACTTTTACATTATTAAGAAAAGAATTATATGAAGGATGAATACCTACGTCTAAGTTTTTCGAAAAGGATTTTATAAGTGATTGAAGTGCCTTATTTTTCCAATGGTGGTTTTTATCCAATTTGCCATAATCACCTAAAAGAAAAAATAAAATGGAGGTTTGCTTTTTCGCATTTTCCTCAATTATATTATAATTATCATATGGATCTTTTGTTCTGTTAAAAAGCACAGACAATCTATCTTGCAGCCTATGTGGCTTAACTGTTTCCTTTAAAACACTTGCTGCAGTTCGCCAAAAAGGTTTGTGTTTATAAGCCCAAGCAATATCAATATCGTAAGTTAAAATAGTTTTGAAGTTGCCGGTAAGCTGTTTAATATTAAGGTCTAAATTTCCCCAAATTTCTTTTACAATAATGTCACACCAAGGAATATGAAGCTGCTTTTTTTTGTAGAGAACGGATTCAGATGCCGTAAAACGCCCATGTTGGTCTTTAGTTTTGTTAATGTACTCCTCGTAACGGCTTAAAAAATAAAACAACACAGAAAAACGGTCTGAAATACCATTCAAGGTCCATATTTTTTTATCAGAAATAAAGTCCGCACTCCAAGAGCCATTAATATCAGTTTCCGACAATAACCCACAGGGTGAAATTATTAATTTTGATTCAATTTTTTGATGGGTATAGGCAATCGAAATAAATTCGCTATCGCCAAGCTGGTTTACATCCGTAATTAATGAATAGGCCTGTTTTTTATTGGCAAATATAAAGTCAAGAACGTAGGTCAATCTTGCTGAATGGTGGTCTGCAAAAACATTAATGGTTGTGGAAGCGTTGGTCATAATATGCCTTCGTCGGCAAAGCTAAAGTAATCATTATCGGTAAAAATAATATGGTCTAGCACAGGTAAATCAATCATGGCACCAAATTCCTTTAATTTTTTTGTAAGTTGAATATCTGCCTTGCTAGGTTTAAGATTTCCTGATGGATGATTATGGCAAAGAATAATAGCTGAAGCCAATTCCTCTAGCGCTTTTTTAAAAATAAGCTTGCCATCTGCTACAGTTCCACTTAAACCACCTTTTGAAATTAAAGCTGAGCTTTTTATTGTGTTTGCTCTGTTTAATAGGAGGATATGAAATTCCTCGTGATTCAAGTCTTTAAATATGTGACTAATGTATCCAAAAGCATCAGATGAAGATTTGACAACCGTTTTAGCTTTAGACGCAAAATCCTTTCGTCTACGACCGAGTTCTAAAGCCGCAACAATACTGATGGCTTTCGCTTCACCAATCCCTTTAAATTTTTGAAGATCTTTAATGGACAGTTTAGCCAACCTATTCAAGTCACCGTTTACACTACTTAAAATCTCTTGACATACTTTTACAGCCGATTTATCTTTTGTGCCAGATCCAATTAGAATACCCAAAATTTCGGAATTTGATAGTGCTGCATACCCGTGTTGCATTAGCTTTTCTCTAGGTCTATCGTCAACAGCTAAATTTTTTATGGAGATGTGTTTATCCATGAGGCTAAAAATAGGATTACCAATTGGTTTTGACAAATTTTAGGTAAAAAACCTTCAATAGAGCAATAGGCATAACAATTTCGGTCTGAAATTATCGGAACCTTATTCTGAATTTTCCGTACATGAATCAGGAAATGCCTATATTGAAACCAGTTTTAAAGATATTATTCTGAATCGATATTTTTAAATAATGTAAATTAAATAACACTAACTAAATGAGTGAAAGAATACTTAAAGCACTGATGCAACTCTTCTCCATTATTGCGAGAGTTGATGAGAATGTTGATCTTGATCAGCCTTCAACAGAGGGAGCTGGACGTGAAATTGTAAAAGATTTTTTAGGACAAGAATTAAACTCGAAAGATGTTGAAGCCTATTTACAGAAATTTGATGATTTTTTAATCTCTTATCAAGGCAAAAAGAAGCGAAAAGATGGCAAGGCTAAAAGAACTTCTGTTCATTCAGTAAAGGTGTTAAGAATTTGTACTGATATCAATAAAGAATTGGCACAAAATCAAAAAGTAATTGTATTACTTAAAATTTTAGGCTTTATATATGCTAATGATACAGTGGCAGATCAAGAATTGGAATTTGCTGAAACTGTTGCAGAAACATTTAATATTCCAGTAGAAGAATATAAGGCATGTCGAATCTTTGTTGAGGCTAAATTAAATGACCGTACTGATGAAGATCACATGTTATATGTGACGCATAAGGAAAGTGAAAACTTTAAAGAGTCAAAACATATCTATTCTCAACATATTGAAGGGGAAATACATGTAATTAACGTTAAAAGTGTTAATCTTTACTTTTTTAAATATCTTGGTGAATCGGCGCTCGATTTAAATGGGCAGGTCATTGTTCCTGGACAACACATCATATTAAATAGTGGTAGTTCAATTCGTTCGTCAAAAGTAAAACCGATTTATTATAGTGATATTATAGGTCGATTTTTATCTGATGAAACAGCGGCTAAGGTCATATTTAAAACCGAAGCCATTGAATATCGTTTTAAAAATGATAAACTTGGGTTAAGAGAGTTTAATTTTTCTGAAGAGTCAGGAAAGTTACTTGGAATAATGGGAGGCTCGGGTGCTGGTAAGTCAACATTATTAAATGTACTTAATGGCAACTATGCACCGTCAAAAGGAAAAGTAACCATTAATGGTATTGACATTCACCATGAAAAGGAAAAAATTGAAGGAGTTATTGGCTATGTTTCGCAGGATGATTTATTGATAGAAGAATTAACGGTTTTTGAAAACCTTTTTTACAATGCAAAGTTAGTATTTGGAAACCTAAATGATCAACAGATTGCAAAACGAGTTTTAAAGTTGCTTAACGCGCTAGGGTTATATGAGAGTAAGGATTTAAAAGTAGGCAGCCCTCTTGATAAAACTATTTCGGGTGGACAGAGAAAACGTTTAAATATTTCGTTAGAATTAATTCGTGAGCCTTCAGTTTTATTTGTTGATGAACCAACTTCTGGTCTGTCATCAAGAGATTCCGAAAACATAATGGATTTATTGAATGAGCTAGCGCTAAAAGGGAAGCTTATTTTTGTGGTGATTCATCAACCATCCTCGGATATTTTTAAAATGTTCGACAAATTATTGATTTTAGATAAAGGTGGGTATCCTATTTATAATGGTAATCCTGTTGATGCGGTTATATATTTTAAAACTTTGATTGACCATGTAAACTGCAACGAAAGTGAATGTAATGAATGTGGTAATGTTAATCCAGAACAGATATTTAATATCATTGAAGCGAAGGTGGTGGATGAATATGGAAAGCAAACTGCCAATAGGAAAGTAGCTGCTTCAGAATGGAATCAAGATTATAGGAAGAGTTTAGAACCAATAGTAGAACCAAGTAATACAGAAACTCCTTTACCAGATAGGATTTTTCAAATACCAGGTTTTTTAAAGCAGTTTAAAACGTATTTTATCAGAGATGTAAAAGCCAAATTAACCAATAGGCAGTATATGTTTATTAATATGTTGGAAGCTCCGATTTTAGCAGCTTTCTTGGCTTTCTTTTTGAAGATGTATTCAGTTCGGGATAGTGAATTGACGTATATTTTTAGAGAAAATCAAAATGTACCTAGCTTTTTATTTATAGCGGTAATTGTCGCTTTGTTTATTGGACTTTCTGTAGCTGCAGAGGAGATAATAAAGGATCAAAAAATCTTAAAAAGAGAGTCGTTTTTAAATCTGAGTAAGGGATCATACCTATGGTCAAAAATCAGTATTATGTTTCTGATTTCTGCCATACAAACGGTAAGTTTTGTGCTAATAGGAAATTGGATTTTAGGCATTCATGGTATGTGGATGTCCTATTGGCTCATTTTATTTTCATTGTCTTGTTTTGCCAACGTACTTGGCTTAAATATTTCAGCAACATTTAACTCTGTAAAGGTTATTTATATATTAATTCCTCTAATCATTATCCCACAACTATTGTTTAGTGGCGTCATTGTAAAATTTGATAAAATTAACCCCATGTTTAACCGTGAGGACTCTGTGCCAGGAATTGGTAATGTAATGGCTTCACGTTGGGCATATGAAGCATTGTCAGTGACTCAGTTTACTGAAAACGATTACAACAAGCATTTGTATAAGTATGAGAAGCAAAAGCAAATGGCCACTTGGAAGAAGGATTATTGGCTCAAGGAATTGGGAACAAAATTGAACTTTGTAAATAATAATTTTAAAAATAAGGAGAGCAAAGTTGAAATGAATCTAGCATTAACTCTACTTAGAAATGAGCTGGAAAAAGAGGGTGAATTTTTCACCTTACCTGGTCAAGGGAAATGTGAGGGTTGCCTTGATGGACTGACAGAAGCCAATTATAATGAAAAAGTTTACCAGAAAGTTAACGATTACTTTGAAACTAACTTAAAAGCAAAATATAAAGCCATAGTAGATAAGAATAGGGCTTATGTTGATAAAGTGAAAACGGCTTTGGTTAAAAGAGATGGAAAAGACGCTTACATATTAATGTTCGATAGTTACCATAATGAAAGTTTAGAGCAGTTTGTTACAAATAAAATTGAATTGGACAAGATAAAAGAATACAATGGACAATTGGTTCAAAAGTCAGGCCCTATTTATAGGGACCCAGTTGACAAAGGCTTCTTTGGTGCACAGTTTTATGCCCCAACTAAAAACTTTTTTGGTACTTTGATTCCAACCTTTTGGGCCAATGTGATGGTGATTTGGGGAATGGTATTAATACTAGTGGTTACCTTATACTTTGACTTCTTTAAGAAAACACTAAAATTTTTCGAGAATTTTTCATTAGATTTCTTTCGGAAAAAATAAATTAATTATATTTGCCCACTCTTAGCGCAAGCGAGGATAAAAATGCTAACTCTGCACAAGTTGCAGAATGCAAATGGTGGTTGTAGCTCAGTTGGTTAGAGCGCTGGTTTGTGGTACCGGATGTCGTGGGTTCGAGTCCCATCTTCCACCCATTTAATTTTTGAAAAGGTTGTCAAGAGATTGATGACCTTTTTTGGTGTTAGAGCTTTTCGGGACGAGAAGTTTATGCTGAGCGAAACACAGTGTAGTCGAAGTAAGTCCCATCTCGGTCCCTGAGTTGTATCGAAGGGTCCACCCATTTAGTTTTTGAAAAGGTTGTCAAGAGATTGATGACCTTTTTTTGTTTAAAAAATGAACGAAAAAAAGAGCCAGTCGTTAAACTGGCTCTAATTTAGAAAAGTAAAAGTTACTTGTCACCTTTTAAATTTCTTCTTTTTCATAGGGAGAATGTCATCAATTTTCTCACATTTTCGAGAAGGTCATCAGTTTTCTCGAATACCTTAAATAGGTTATTCTGGAGTTTGCAATTAATGTGCCAAAAAGAATGTTTAATGAAATTATTTTAATTTCATTATTAAGATTCCTGATAAATATTTGAAAAACATTCCCTTAGAAATACGAACTGTTTTTTACGATTTTCTTTTAAGGATTCGGTGGCCTAAATACGCTAAACTAGATCCTAAAAACGGAGCTAAAATATAGACTGTAAAAAAGCCATATTTAGTAGCAGGGAAGGCGGCATCATTCCAACCGCTAAAATAAGCGATTAGTCTAGGTCCAAAGTCACGAGCTGGATTAAAACCACCTTGTGTATAAGGTGCAAATAATAATATAATAACAGTTACTGTTGCCCCAATAATCAGTGGTGCAATAGGTCCAGTTTTACGCCTGGAGTTACCTTCTATAAAAATGACTAGCATTAATAAAAAGGTTCCGGCACCTTCTGCAAACATAGCTACTAAATGACTGACTTCCGTTATTGGAGAACCTGGATTTGGAAAAAATTCCCCGAACATTTTGGCTGACACACGAGAATTTGCAGAGCCTCTTGTGATCTGATGAACGGTTTCAAAATCGATAATGATATTATTGAAAATTAAATAAACTCCTAAACCGGCTATCATGGCGCCAATCAGCTGTACAATAATAAAACCGATAAGTGTTTTAAAGTTAATTTTTTTATCAAAAAATAAGGCTAAGCTTACTGCAGGGTTTAGATGTGCTGGGCAAAATTTGCGAGAGATGTAAATGGCTAATGTCACACCAAAACCCCAAACCAAAGCCACTTGAAGTAAAGTTGGAAAGGCAATCGATAAAACAGATAAAGCCACTGTACTACATCCAATAAAAACAAGAATAAAAGTACCGAGCAATTCTCCAAAATAGGGTTGTGACAATTTCATTTATTTAATTTTTTGTAGCGTACAAAGGTATTTAATAATTGTCCGATAATATGCCTCAACTACTTTTTAATCTAGTTTTCTATTATGCAAAATGATGTGAAGAATAAATAGACTCGTAATGGCTGCAAGGAAGCACCAAACTGAGATAATATTTCCACTTAGTAATATTTTTCCCATACTGAAAAGTATGATGTTCAACAAGGCAAGTACCCACATTCTAGGAATACTGGAAGCCATATTGGGGAGAACGACAGCAGCAAAATACAAGCTATGTATAATCCACAAATAACTACTTTGATAGGGCACATTATAAAGAATGCTATGGTCTACAACTGTTGCTGTAATGTCTAGTTTAAAGATGGCTGCTAGTAAAATGATGCCAAGTAATAATCCTATGACCATGAGTCCAAATAATACTTTTTTTCTAAATGGATGCTCTTCTAATTTCCAATTGGCAAAAGGAATGTAAAAAGGCCAAATGACCCATGCAAAAAATAGGTATCCATATTTACTAGCTTCTAGATAGTGATTTGATGTAGATTCGATAAATACCCATACTAAGCCTTCTAAAAATTGATGTACCCCAAATAAAATAGGAATTAAGGCGATATATTTAAAGGCATTTGGCTTGGCTTTTTTATAGGCAATAACACCAACCGTTGTGATGACGGCCGCCGCCCCAAAACTGACCTCTGCTGAAAAACACATATATCAAATATAAGAAATCTCTTTCAAATTATAGATCACCGATCTGCACTTAGATCGTTTTTGAAGAACCGTTTAGGGGTGATAACTGATTAAATGAATTTGATTGTTTTCTGGACAACTATTTCATTGGTCATTATCATTCTCTTCCGATTTGCTTTTACTTTTTAGCCGTTTATTTTGTTTTAAGCTTTGTGTCATCATCCATTCTAACTGACCATTTACACTGCGGAATTCATCATCAGCCCATTTTTCTATGAGCTTGAATGTCTCAGGATTTATCCGCAGTACAAATGATTTTTTTTTGCTCATTCTAAGAGTTTAGTGTCCCAGTATTGATAACCGGTGTTACATCTTTATCACCACACAAAACTACCATTAAATTACTTATCATTGAAGCTTTTTTGTCATCATCAAAATCTATTATCCCATCTGCAGATAATTGACTAAGGGCATCTTCAACCATTCCAACAGCGCCTTCAACAATTTTTTTACGAGCCGCAACTATGGCTACTGCCTGTTGTCTTTTTAACATTGAGCTTGCAATTTCTGGCGCATAGGCTAAGTAGCCAATTCTTGCTTCCATAACCTCTAGTCCTGCCATTGATAAGCGCTCAGTAATTTCGTTTTCTAAAGCGGTATTTACCTGGTCCATTCCTGAACGTAATGTAATATCTGCTTGTTCATCATCAAAACTATCGTATGGGTACATACCAGCGAGTTTTCTAACAGCTGCATCAGTTTGCACACGCACAAACTCTTCGTATTTATCCACATCAAATGCCGCTTTAAACGTATCACTTACTTTCCAAACTAAAATGACATTAATCATGATAGGGTTCCCAATTTTGTCGTTCACCTTTAACCGATCGCTGTCAAAATTTCTAGCTCTTAACGATATTTTAGTACGAGCAAAAAACGGATTGGCCCAAAAGAAGCCATTCTCTTTTACTGTTCCTTTATAGGCACCAAACAATACCATCACTTTTGAACTATTTGGATTGACAGTAAAAAAACCACGTGCTAAAAAGAGAAGCATTAATATTAAGAGTAAAAATATTGGATTTTTGAAAATAGCTATACAAGTTACCATTACCGCAATGGTAGCAAAGAATAAAAGGAGGAATATATAACCGTTACTAGCTTTTCTTGTTGTTTCTTTTTTCATAATGATATTGTTTTGATATCACAATGATAATATTTATTTCGCATTTATCCTAGTAAATTCAAGAATAATATTTTTTTTGTTATTAATTATGTAATCACTGAGTTTGATTTAGAATGCCTTAAACCATACGGTTTTTGGTGATATAGGATCATGTTAAATTTAGACTTAATTTGGTTAATTAACTTTAAAAAATAGCAGCAAAATAATGAGTTAACAAATATTTTGAAGAGTGGCAATTATCATTGTTTCATCATTTTTAAAATTCAAATATGAAACGTTTACTTTTAGTTGGACTATTGACTTGTGCAAATCTCTTAAATGCACAAACGTTCGGTAATATGCCATTTACAACCCCACAAACTTCAAATCCTGCTTTTATCGTTTTAAATGACTTGCCGAAATTAAATGTGTACGGAAAAACGGGGCGGTATTTTAATTCATCATATGTTGGGTATAACCAGTATTCATCAAAATTAAAGGGATCGTTTGGTGTTTACTATAATGGGTTTAGGGCAAACGATTCTGAACTGAATGGGTTCAATAAAAACAATGTTGGGATTTCTTATGCCCGTTTATTTAACATTAATGAAAAATGGAAGTACAGCTTAGGAGCAGGTGTTGAAATGGCAGCAAGTGGCGGCTTTTCTCCTGGAGAATTTCAGCTTAGGCTAGACTTAGGTTTTAATGTTGGAAGTGTAATCTACAATGGTGATTTTTTTACATCAGTTAATGCAGGTTCTTCTCTTGATGGCAACGGTCGTTTTACTATAAGGTCAGGATATAAATTAAAGCCATTTCAAAATAAAGATTTTAGCATTACACCAATTGTATCCATAAACCAATTGGGAGGCAGAACCTTTTTAGAAGGAAATTTAAACATAGCACACAAAAAAATGAGCCTTAATTTAGGATATAATTATAATGGCCTGAACGTAGGATTTGGTTATGATTTTAAAAAATTTAGACTAAACTATACGGTAGGTAATATGTTCCTTCCAGATTCTAGACGAATTTATCATGAAATTGGCATTCAATTCAAATTCAATAAAAAGAGCGAAGCAGCTAGAGATACTAAGTTTAATCATAGGTTGTTTTAAGTTTTAATGATTATATGCCTAGTGACGTTAGATAGCGCTTAAGGTGAGCGATAGCTGAGACTTGAAACCAAAGCGAATTTTATTGAGTGGAAATTAATTGACAGAGAAATTTGTTTTAACCATTCAAATGCTTTACTTTGTTAAGATTCAAACTATTAATAAAGTGTTAAGTTAAATACTTGATGTATTTATAAAAAATTGATTTTAAATTATAATTCGAAATGACAAATTTCTGTTGCAAAGCAACTTCGAAAATAGTTTTTCGTATTATGAGTAACAAACAAAAATATTATGACCCTATTCAGAATAATTTTTCTTTTCGTAGCATTCACTATATCTTTTGTTGGATATTCGCAGTGTCAGAATTTTAATGCAGCTATTTCTACCCAAGATACCATTTGTGTTGCGGGACCTGCGTATTCATATCAATTTAATCCAACTGTGACAGGTGGAACTGCACCTTATACGTATCAATGGGTAATTCCACAGACTAATTCAGGTTCTCTTAGCTCTACCAATATAATAAATCCAACAGTCACTACATGGTCAAGTCAAATTGATGTTTTGCTTACTGTTACTGATGCCAATGGTTGCATTCAAAACGATACAATCATAATTGATACAACTTGCGGAACCATACCACCTTGTAATTTAAACGTTCAAATAAATCCTTCTGATACTATTTGTGTGGGAGGCGATTCTACGGCTTATTCTTATCAACTATACCCAACTATTACTGGCGGCACAACACCATATTCTTATCAGTGGGTTCTTCCACAAAGTGCTGGTGGATCATTGAGCGCTACTACAATGTTTGCTCCAATTGTCACTACATGGTCAAGTCATTTAGATGTTTTATTTACTGTAACTGATGCCAATGGATGTATTCAAAATGATACCGTTGTGATAGATACCAACTGCCAAACTGTTATCCCTTGTAATATGGTTGTTTCCCTTGCTACTTCAGATACCATTTGTATTACAGGTAATTCTTACCAATTGTATGGAGTTCCTTTTGGAGGTTCCGCACCTTACACTTATCAATGGTCGCTTCCTCAAGGTAATTTGGGTACATTAAGTTCTACGAGCTTTTTTGCACCAACTGTTACCACATTTACAAGTCACTTAGATGTTTTGTTAACTGTTACGGATGCGAATGGCTGTGTTAAAAGCGATTCAGTTGTAATTGATACAACTTGTGGACCTCCACCATGTAATTTAGTGGCACAAGTTGACAGTTTAGGTTCAGATACTATTTGTGTCACAGGTCCATTGTATTCGCATCAATTTAATCCGGTTGTAACTGGCGGAGCTACACCTTACGCTTATCAGTGGTGGATTGTGCAAAATAATGCGGGTTCACTGAGTTCTAATAGCATAATGAATCCAACAGTCACTACTTGGTCAAGTCAAATAGATATTTTATTTACAGTGACGGATGCTAATGGTTGTATTCAAGGTGACACGGTTGTGATTGATACTACTTGTGTGCCAATGCCACCACCATGTAATTTAGACGTTCAAATAGACAGTCAAGATACAATCTGTGTTTTAGGACCATTCTATTCATACCAATTCAACCCTACAATAACCGGCGGAACTATGCCGTATTCTTATCAGTGGGTGCTTCCACAAAATAATTCAGGAGTGCTTAGCTCTACCAACACCATAAATCCTTTTGTAAATGCGTGGATTGGTCACTTAGATGTTTTGTTTACTGTTACTGATGCGAACGGTTGTATTCAGAATGACACCATTGTGATTGATACAACGTGTCAAAATGGCAATCCGCCATGTAATTTAAGTGTGGAGATAGACAGTTTAGATATTATTTGTGTAACGGGTCCCTCATACTCATATCAATTTAATCCTACGATAACAGAAGGTACGGCACCTTACACTTATCAATGGGTGCTTCCACAAGTTAATTCTGGAGCAATTAGTTCTAGCACTATATTAAACCCAGTAATCAATACCTGGACAAGCCAAATGGATGTTTTATTAGTTGTTGCTGATGCGGATGGTTGCATTCAAATTGACTCGGTTGTGATTGATACGACCTGTCAGAATTCACCTCTTGGCATTAATGATATTGAAGAGAATGAATTTTCTTATAGAATCTATCCTTCACCAGTAAACGATCAAGTCAATATTTCAAGTCAGCATTTAATGAATAATGAAACGATTACTCTTTATAATTTTGCAGGACAAAAAATAATGGAAATCCAATCTATAAAGAAAGAGGAGCGTATTGATGTTTCGAACTTAGCCAATGGTATTTATTTTATTCAATTTGATAAAGCACGGCAAACGGCAAAGATTGTGATTAGTCATTAGGGTTGGTGACCGGGACTTCGAGTCCATTGCTATCGCAATCCTTACTTCGACAAGCTCAGCACACCGCAGTCACCTACATTATGGAATACAATAACTTTCAATCCTTACTTCGGCAAGCTCATTACACCGCAGTCGCTTTTAATTTGGAATTGTATTAGCGGGACTTCGAGTCCATTGCTATCGCAATCCTTACTTCGACAAGCTCAGCACACCGCAGTCGCCTACGATTATGGAATACAATAACTTTCAATCCTTACTTCGGCAAGCTCAGCACACCGCAGTCGCTTTTAATTTGGAATTGTATTAGCGGTGGTTGAGGAGCACGGAGTGCTGGACTCGAAACCATAGCGGATTCAACTCCAATCAATGTACGGTTGGTTCTGCTAAATAAAGGACACTGAACGGAGTTGAAGTGCCCGTATCGTTTTCAAAACCACAATATGTATCCCTGTTTTCAGGGAGTGCTATCTCATGGTTTGTGATGAGGTATAGTTCTTCTAAACCCTGTATGTTTGAATAAATGGGAAAATCCCTTTTTAAAAACAGGGTTTTACGGAATAATAGACCCTAAATAATTATTGACATTTGAAAGTCTGACTCATTAAAATAACTATGAAGACTTCAATTACAAGAATACCGACTCAAAAACCCAAAATAATGATTGAAAATTTAAACCAAAGACAAACCAAAGAAGTAAATGTAAACCTATTTCGAATTCGAGAGCTGCTGGGATGGTTAGGCATGTTATTGCCCTTTATTTTATTAGGCGGAAATGCCATAATAATTAAGACTTTAGATAAAGACCTACCGATACTATTGAATAGCATCAGTCATTATCATTATAGCTATGTCGGTATTGTGTTTACTGGTATATTAATGGCTTTCGCACTGCTTTTAGTGAGTTATAAGGGTGAAAATGATGGTAGTTATTGGTTGTCAGATAATAGTATTACCAATTTAGCTGGCTTTTTTGCAGTGGTGGTTGTGTTAATTCCTACCGATTATGATTCAGGTTTACTCAAAACACCGAATACTCATTGCGAACCCTATTTAATGTATATCCATTTAGGGTGTGCTGGTGCATTTTTGGCGCTGTTAGGTGCTTTGTCTTTCTTTAAATTTTCAAAAAGCAGATATAATAAAGCCTTATTCAAGTTTTGTGGGATTATGGTATGGGTATGCATTTTGGTGCTAGGTATTGGATTTAAGTTAGGAGCTGCAACGGATACTAGTTTTGTATTTTGGTTAGAAGCAGTAGCCCTTATATTTTTTGGTTTTTCATGGTTGTTAAAAGGAAAAGCTAAAATATTAAATGTAGTAAAAGTGGTTTCTGACCAAGAATACAATGAGAAACTATTTGAAATGAATCCTTATAAAATTCAACAGTAATTATGGCAAAACCAACACTAATATTTACAGCCGACGATTTTGGAGCTTATAAAGAGATAGACGACGGTATTATTTCTGCACTGGATAAAGGTTGGCTTAATTCAGTCGCTATGCTAGCCAATGGACATGATATGGACACTTCAGTCAGAAAGATAATGCCGTATCAAAAGGCGAAAAAGGTTGACATTGGCTTGCACTTCACTTTCAACTCTGGTCGTGCTTTAAGCAAAGCTATGCAGAAGAATCCAAATTTTACACATCATGGACATTTTAGGCCCTATTTCAATATGAACATTGAACGCATCCTCCGAAAAAGTAGAGTTGAGAAAAATAAAGCAGATTTGAAAACAGAAATAATCGCGCAAATTGAATTTTTAGAGAATAAAGGTATTGAAGTAAAGCATTTGAGTTCTCACTTTAATACATTGCACTTTTTTCCAGCTTTTAAAGAGGCACAATTTGAAGTCTTGGCCATGCCAAAATATCAACATATAAAGTCGCGCTCACTGCATATCGTTCCTAAATTATCAACTTGGGCATTGCCACTACTATCACGTGCGACTACAATATTTATAAAAGAAATTGAGGCTGAGGCAAGAATTGCATCTGATATGGACGGGGCCAGACACAAAACAATTGATGATGCTAATAGGTGGATGGAGTCATTAGATGATGACGATTACAAACCTGACATGCCCTATATATTAGATGGGTTTCACTATCAGGTAATCGGTTCATTGGGAATAGGGAGAAGCACAAAAAGGCGTAAAGCAAAGCGAAAATCGTATAAAATTTTAGAAAAAGTGGAAGAAGCTTTAGATAGTGATAAAGACACATTCGAATTTGTATTCCACTTGGCCGACCCTGTTTTTATGGGTACCCATGCCTATACACGAAAGCATTTTAAAACGTTTTTAAATAATAAATATAGCGGGGTCACACCAAAATATATGGACAATAGGCATGTGGAATACCAATCACTAGCTCATTTTAACGAAATAGCAAATTTAACATTAGATCCTCAGCCTTGGGCTAAGGTGTAAATAATATAAAATATGATGGAAGGAGAACTATATAGTTTTGAAAAGAAAAGAAAAAATTTATGGAATCGCTTAGTTAGAATTTGGCATTGGTTACTTGGTTTTGTTGGTGAAGAAGATATAAAGAAAACAGACAAAGCCATTTTTTACTACCGCTTAGGCATTCCATTGGCTAAAAAGGTAAATAAAGAAGATAAGGAAAATAAATTAAATCATAAAGAAAGATTTATTGTTGAAGGTTTTTTGAGAAATAATATCTACAATATTTACTGGTACACTAAAAAAATAAGAAAGGAAAAAAGAATTCTGAACGTCTACTATTTGCTGACTTTAATAGTGCTCATTGGGGTTCCTGTATTTATTTTTATGGTAACCTATAACTTTGCAGACGCGCCAGAGAGTACTCAAGCTGCTGTGAATACAGTTGCAGATACCACGACCCAAACTGCAACTAGTGCTGTAATTGATACTGCAGCTCAAACAGCAGCAAATGTCGATACAAACACTACTGCTAAAACAGCTACTAATACCGAGCCTGTCCAAAATCTACAAGCACAAAAAGACCAATTAGCAAAGCAGATAGACTTGAGTTCAATCATCACTATTGTGGTGACTTCTTTGTTAGCCTTATTAAAGTTTATCAGTAGTTGGTTAGACCAGCGTAAAGTAGTGGTGGAATTCTCTAAAGCGGCTGTCAAACTAAAAGATACCTATTACCATATTGAAGGTGTTTTTTATCAGCGAGCCACAGACGGTACCATTAATTTTGATGGCAAAATTGACAAACAATTCTTGTCTGATGAATTTTTAAATGCACTCTCAGGTGGTACAGTCATATCAAGACGAATTATTAATGAAGAAACAAATAAATTCCATGAACTCCGTGCACAACCAAGTTTTGATATCGGACAAATTTGGTCAAGTTCAGCAAGTACAGCGAAAAATGCCTTGAATTTATTTAAGGCCAATAGTTTTAACCCCGACGAATTAAAAGTGAAACTGCAAACCGCGGAAGAAAAAAAGACGGCAATTAAAACCGATTTAGCCTCTAAAGAAAAAGCGCAAGAACTACTAGTACTAAAAATAAAGCAAAACCGAAAAACAGTGGAGAAAATTAGTTTGAAACTGGATGAGCTAGAAGACAAAAAAGACACCATTGGTGGTTTAACAGATAGAGAAGAAGCCCTGATTGTACAATACGAAAACAATTTTGACGAACTAGACGAAGCCACAGATACCCTTGAAACACAATACGAAAAAAATGATTTAGAAATTAAATTATTGAAGGCAGATGTGGAGAATGTTGAATTGGGAGCTTTTTAGAGGGGAGGGCAATAATTCTAAATTGAATGCTCCCATATTGGTCAGGTTGAATAACTTATTATCTTTGAATAACACATTAAAAGCAGGCTTATGGCAGAATTGCAAGAAATAATTAAAAAACTAATTGCCTTCAGAGATGAAAGAGATTGGAAACAATTCCATGACTCCAAAAACTTAGCTACTGCTATTAGTATTGAGGCCGCTGAATTAAATGAGTTGTATCTATGGAAAACGATTAAAGAATCTGAAGAAGTAGATAAAGAAAGGTTGAAAGAGGAGTTAGCAGATGTGCTTTCTTTTTCTTTTCTATTAGCAGAGAAACATGGCTTAAATATAAAAGATATTATTTTAGATAAAATAGAAAAAAACCGAGCGAAATATCCTATTGATAAAGCTAAAGGAACGGCTAAAAAATACAACGAGCTATAAATGGCGGAAACTAATTTAGCAGTTAAGCGGTATAATTTCGACGATCAAATATTTGATGAGTTTAATAGTTTGCACTATGCTAAAGATTTATGGCCTTTGGTTTATATTTTAAGTGACGATAAATCAAAGGAAGCATATGTTGGAGAAACGACAGATGCTTACGCTAGAATGAAAAGTCATTTGAAAAACAATCAGAAACAGAAGTTAACTGTGGTTCATTTGGTAACTAGCGAAAAGTTCAATAAATCCGCAACTTTAGATATTGAATCTAACTTAATAAAATATATTGCTGGAGACGGACAGTATAAGCTACTCAATGGTAATTTAGGAATTGCGAATCACGAATACTACCAGAAGAAAGAAGTTTACAGAGAGATTTTCAAAACAGTTTGGAACAAACTAAGGGGAGATGGAATTACTAAACATTCCTTGGAGCATATTGATAATTCAGATTTGTTTAAATATTCGCCTTATAAGACACTAACTAGTGAACAAAAATTAGGACTACTACTGATTATAAATAATCTACTAAGTGATAGATTAAATAATGTCATAATTGAAGGAGGAGCAGGAACTGGAAAAACAATTTTGGCAATTTTCTTATTCAAGCTATTGAATTCAGATAATGCAGATTTTAATTTTAAAGAATTTGGATCGGAAGAAAATGAGTTTATAGCAAAAATCAAAGAATTAAAAGCAAAGTATCCTAAACCAAATATGGCGCTGGTTATTCCCATGTCTTCTTTTCGTAGCACATTAAAAAAAGTGTTCAGAAATATAAAGGGCTTAAAGGCGAGTATGGTAATTGGCCCTGCTGAGGTAGCCAAAAACACTTATGATATTTTGTTAGTTGATGAGGCACACAGACTAAGAAGACGTGTAAATTTAGGTGCTTACTTTGGTGCTTTTGATAAGGCTTGTATAGCACTTGAATTAGATAAACACACAGCCAGTGAATTGGACTTTGTAGTCAAGCAACCTGAAAAAACAGTCTTGTTTTATGATGAAGGCCAATCAATAAAGCCATCTGATGTAAAAAAAGAAGATTTTGACAAATTAAAAAAAGCTAAAGGGACTAATATTGAGTATTTAAAATCTCAATTTAGAGTGCGAGGTGGAAACGGTTATGTCACTTTTATTGAAGGCTTATTGCACTGTAAAATGTCTTTTGAAAAGCAATTGTTCAAATCGAAGGAATACGAATTCTTACTGTTCGACTCCTTAGAGAATATGGTAGCTGAAATAAAGTTGAGAGAGAAAGAGCATGAACTGGCTCGATTGGTTGCTGGATATTCTTGGCCTTGGATTTCGAATAAAGATGCTAGTAAATTTGATATAAACATTGGCAATGTCTCATTAACATGGAATTCTGTTG
>JBGCFR010000051.1:0-51081 GCA_045107045.1 Crocinitomicaceae bacterium | reverse complement strand
CCAATGCTGATTTTGAGTCATCTGGAAAGTTTTCAGCCGCAGAGATCAACCTAGCAATTGCAGTTACTTTTTTATCTTTTAAATGATTGATTTCATCAGTCAGCTTGTTACCAACAGCAAAATCTGCTTGCTGAACCAAATCATTTATCATGCCCTGCAATCCCATAGCTCGGCCATCATCAGGATGATAAATTCTAGTAATGCCATAACTATGTAATTCTTCAATTTCTGAAGGCAAAATTGTACCTCCACCTCCTGCAAATATCTTGATATGTTCAGCACCTTTTTCTTTTAATAAATCGTACATATATTTCAAGTACTCGGTATGCCCCCCTTGATAGGATGTCATAGCAATGGCTTGTACATCTTCTTGAATGGCACAATTCACAACTTCTTCTACACTCCTATCATGCCCCAAATGAATGACTTCGCACCCAGTTGACTGTATGATTCTGCGCATAATATTAATGGCAGCATCATGCCCATCAAATAACGAGGCGGCTGTGACAATTCTTACTTTATATTTTGGTTTATAAGGTGCTACTTGTTCCATGTGTTCTGTAAATTATCGAGAACCACAAATATAATAGAAAGCGGAGAATATTGGAATGGAATTTGCATTTGATTACCCAAACTAAGCTTATGAAAACTTTATGGATTTTTGCAGTATTATTTCTTTTATTGAGCAGTTGTGCTAAAACTACTGATGGAGAATGGATGATTTATGAGGAAACAGTTTGTTATCCTTTTTGGACAGATGAAGACAGTCACAATAGATCTAAAGACAATCTGGAGAAATTTTTAAAAGCTGAAGGCATTATACCACTTAAAATTAGAGTAGAGGGAGAAAGAAGCATATCATGTGAATTCTGTGATTGTGAAACCGGTGTGTCATATCAAGTAAAAGTAGACGAAAGCCAAGCTGGATTAATGCTATTTTATGGCTTTAAGTCTAGATAAAATAAACTTATATTCTCCCACTCTGATTCGATTTAGACTCTTCGATTTGCTCGCTTGCTTTTAGACGACCTAATTTGGCAAAAAAACCTAATTTGAATGTTGTAAATCTATTCTGTCCGGTAGATACTGAGCTAAAGTTCCCTGATAAATTAGTTTGTTCATATTTTGGAGGAACAATGTTTTCAACATCAAAGTACAATTGGTATTTATTACCTTCAAATTTCTTTGTTATTCTACCGCCCCAACTTACAATGGGCGCAATACTGATATCTGGTCTACCCCATTTTCGGAAATAAACCCTATTTGTTATATCGATAGATTTAGGTAGTTTAAAAGTTAGGTTGGAATAGACACCATATGTAAATATGCTAAATGTTGGTCTACCAAAAACAGGTGTAAATGCATATTGATTATAGTTGGACCAAACCGAATTCCACCCAGATAGCCATTTAGCTTTTATAGGAATACTAAAACTAACATTTAAGGATTTCTTATCCTTTGCATTCCAAGGAGTGGTCTCCTGCACAAAAGACTTCTCAGAAATAAATGAAACTTCACTGAAGGGATCATTGGCAACAGAATACGTAACGGATAGACTGTATTTATAAAATAGGTCAAAATCAACACCAATAGTTTGTTCAATTGATGGCCTTAAAAACGGATTTCCATATTCAATAGAAAGGCTATCTCTTTGCACAATAAATGGATCAAAATTATCGAATTGAGGTCGTTCAATTCCTGATTTATAAAACAAAGTGGCTGATACTTTTTCTGACATTTCCCACATGACACTTGCATTTGGAAAAGGCAATACATAAACTGAATCTATAAATTGCTTGTTTAATGAATTACTATAGCCATTTAAGCCGGTATACTCTGCTCTAACCCCAACTCGAGCACTCAATTTCTGCCACTTTTTAGTAAGCTCAATAAATAAAGCACCTATCTGTTCAGAATAATTGTACGAATTCGATTGCTGATCATTTTTAATCCAATCATCATTCAAAAAATCATAACGCGTTAAACTTTTACCATTCATCAATAAACTATACGATAACCCTGTACTTAGCTTCCAACCAGATGTATCAAATACATGTTCATAGTTAGCCCTCAATTCGCCAATATTTGGAATGTCTTTAGACTCGTTTCTAACCGCAAAATTATTGGATTCATTAACCAAAGTATTATTAAATGTACTTTCAATTGCATTGTCAGAATTACTTATTTTATTGGTATAATTCAAGTTAATTTCAAAGTTACTCTTATTGGTGTCTGTCTCAACTGAGTAATTGATAAAGGCAGAATTATTCAGCCAAGTCCACTTATTTTCAGAATTTTCAACCCCCGAACTTAACTCTTTTTGATTTTGAAAAAAAGCGGTTGTAGTTTCACTACTATTCCCTCCATTACTACCGTAGCCATTTATACCCATTGTGATTCTTTGCTTATCACTAACCTGATATGCCCCCTTTAAATTATAGTATTGCCAAGTATTAAATTTATCTGTTTCGTATTCCGAGGCCATTCCCCTAGAAGAATCATCAACTGTCTCTCCATTGCTCGAACCGAAACTATTTGAAGAACCATAATTCGCCCCTAAATATCCACTCAAAGAAAACTTTTTCTTTTTTAAGCTCAGACCTAAATTTAAATTTGCTGCTGGCCTAAGTTGTGTGCTTGTACCTCCTGCACCACTTAATGTAAAACTATAACCCTCTAAATGAAAATCTTTTGTGTACACCTCTATTACACCATTACTGCTCCCTTGAGCTTTGTATTTAGCTGAAGGGTTTGTAATAATCTCAACCTTTTCAACCTGATTAGCAGGTATGGCTCGTAACTCATCACTCGAAATGATAGCTTGTCTATCCACTAAAATAAGAGGTCGACCCCTACCTACTATTTCAATATTCTCATCATCAGGTGAAGAGAGTTTTGGCGAAGCCTTCAGTATTTCAAATAAATTAGTTAAGGTCTGTAGGTTCGTCCCTTCAACATTTACGGTTATACCGTCTAAGGTTCTAATATATTGTTCTACTTCATAAACCACATCAACTGTGCCTAATTCGTTTACCTTTTCAGGAGTAATAAGACCCAAATCGATAGTGGCATCACTAACTTTAAATTCTATTATTGTTTCAGAATACTCCGGTAATTTAATTTTAGCAAAATATTGACCATTAAACTCACCATTAAATTTGAGTGTAAATCGATTGGAATCCATATAGGTTCCTTTAACTAAGAGTGAATCTGATGACCTGAAAACTGATACTGTTCCTAAATCTAACATATCATTATCAGCTGCAATAATACCTTTTACTGTAATCGTTTGTCCAAAGGATATTAAACTAGAGGTTATAAGGCTAATAAACAATAAATATTTCATTAGTTTCAATTTTAATCAAAATATAGATGGCTGAAAAGTAGAGATTTATTATTTAACATTCACTAAACAACAAGGCAACAGAACCAAATTTTAACTTAAATTACACTCTTTAACATTTCTTTGCATTGATAGAATTGTTTTCGAAATGTCTTATTATTTTTTACCTTAGTGGACACTATAATTCTTATATCATGCCAAAAACTTACGTTAAACGCAGTATTTTAATAGATTCCCCAATTGAAAAAATCTTTCCATTAGTTAATGATTTTGCAAACTGGACTGCATGGTCGCCTTGGGCTATTTTAGAAAAGGAAGCTAAAATTAACGTCAAAGAAGACGGAAAATTCTTTGATTGGCAAGGAGCTAGAATTGGCTCAGGAAATATGACCATCACCTCAGAAAAAACAAACGAAAGTGTTTATGTAGATTTAACCTTCTTAAAACCTTGGAAATCTTATGCCAAAGTTATTTACAACTTTAAAAAAGTAAATAACTCAACAGAAGTTACCTGGGAACTGCACTCTAGTTTACCATTTTTTATGTTCTGGATGAAGCAAATGATGCAAAACATGGTTGGTATGGACTTTGATCGTGGATTAAAAATGTTAAAAGATTTAAGTGAAAAGGGACATGTTCCTTGTGAATTAGAACTTGAAAAAAGCGCTTCTTTTAAAAGCAAACATTTCATTGGGTATTCCACAACAAGTCCTATGGGTAAAATGAGCAATGTGATGAGCGAAAAAACCCCAATGATTCAGACCTTTATTAAAGAAAATAATTTGGTGGCTAATGGGGAAATGGTTTCTATTTATCACAAATGGGACATGAAAAATATGACAACTACGTTTACAACGGGTGCTTTTGTTGAATCAATTCCTGAAAATTTAGCTCCAGGAATGGAATCCGGAAAAATTGAGAACTCTTCTGTTAATTTAGTTCGGCTTATTGGAGATTATGAGCACCTTGCCAATGCCTGGAGTATGCAAATGATGATGCAACGGAACATGGAATTTAAACATAATAAAAAGCAAGATCCGTTTGAAGTTTATAAAAACTCCCCATTTAATACGGCAAGCGAAGAGTTAATAACTGAGGTAATGTTTCCAATTGTTTAAAGGAAGTTACAATAAAACGACTCTTTTCAAAGCCATAATATATCCAATGTGCAATCCTTCGTGAATATTATTGAAAGCTATGGCGTCCTCAATAGAGTTGAGAGTCACCCCAAAGCTAGTGGTATATTCATTATACTTTGCAAATAATTCATTTTCATAATCCGAAGCTAACTGCGAAGGCAATCTAGAAAATAATTCTAATATTTTCTGCCAAATAATTTCAGAATAATCTGATTTCGCCACACTACCTTTTCTAAAGTCGTTAACAATTTCATCTGAAATATGCATTGGTAAACTAGACAACTTATATTGTAACAATTGCTGAGTAACTACCAAATGTGAAACATTCCAAAAAATAGAATTATTAAATCCTTTAGGTATAGTAATCAGCTGACTGTAAGTTAAACCGTCTATTAATTTTAAGCAAGTTTCTCTGCTAATTTTAAAATGCTCAATTGCTCGTTTTATATCACTCTTCATCAGGTTGTGGATATATATTATTAGTTCTATCTGAATCAGCCATTCGGTAAGAAGGATCAATCTGAATAGATTTAACATCACTCATCTTAACATCTAAGCATACTGCAAAATTTGGATTCGTCCAAGGCCAATCTTCGCTTACAGTTAATAAATCAGGGTATTTAGAATCTGTTTTCTCACCCCTCATTACTGTTAGCGGAATATAATAGTTTAAGGTTGAGTTATCGTTTAAAGTTACCTGTAAATCCAAAGGCATTGGCATATCTCCTTTTCGTTCCAGCACCAATTCTATGGTTGTTTTATTCTTTTTTTCAACAGACTTAATGCTATAGTCAATTGTATTTACTGTTCCAATGAACTGTTCAAAGTACCAGTCTAATTCAATACCTGATTCCTGTTCCATGATGCGTTTAAAATCATCAGGAGTAGGGTGTTTTAATTTCCATTCATTGTAATACCTTAACATACCTTTCATAAAGGCTTCCTGCCCGATTACATAATTTAGTTGATCCAAGAAAATAGCTCCTTTTCCATAAACTGAAGCACTATATACTTTATTTAATTTATAATGATCGGCATGAGTTGTCAATGGTTCGGCAAAGCCAGAAGTAGCCATTTGTAAATAGTATCTTTGAATACCATAATTCGGGTTTTTCTTATTCTGCTGCATGACCTCATTTACAGTTAAGTTTTCTACATAAGATGTAAACCCTTCATCCATCCACGGATACTTAGACTCATTGGTCGCTAGCATACCTTGATACCAACTATGAATGCTCTCATGCACAATAACACCGAATAATCCGTCCAAATCTCTTCTCCCAGTAACTAGAGTTGCCATAGGGTACTCCATTCCTCCATCTCCGCCTTCCAAAATAGAATAATCGCTATAAATATATTCTCCAAAATTTCTATTTACATATTCGAAAGATTTAACCGTTAGCGATTGGACTTTCTGCCATTTATCATCTTCTTCTTTTTGCTGGTAGAAGAAATGAATTCTTGTCCCGTTATCCAAAATTTTAATATCATGTTTATAATCAGGATCAGCAGCCCATGCAAAATCATGAACATTTTTTGCTTTAAAATGCCATCTTAGTTTTCCAGTAGTTGTTGGCTCAGGAGTAATATCATCACTTGCATATCCTTTTCCTATGTCACCAGGGTTTTGTAAAACACCTGTACCACCAATAGTATATTTTTCATCCATATGAATAGTCACATCAAAATCACCCCATACACCATGAAATTCCCTTCCAACATAAGGGTTTGAATGCCATCCGTCTTTATCGTATTCACTCATTTTAGGATACCATTGTGTCATAGAATAATCAATACCATCAGCACTATTCCTACCACTTCTACGAATTTGAACAGGCACTTGTCCACGAAATATCATATCAAATACAACAGTTTCGCCTGATTTAATTGCCTTTGGCAAATCTACCTCAAGTATTGTTCCTACCACTTTATAATTTGTTGGCTCACCATTCATAGTTAACGAAATGATGTTTTGAAAGCCAATCTCATTTTCTTTTAACCCTTCAATTCTTGAACCAACTCTTGTATCCGGATCCTTAATGGTTCTTGATCTTATATCCATCATACTGCCTGGTTGAAAGGCATTAAAATATAAGTGATAGAACACCCTTGATAAATTATCTGGTGAATTATTGGTATACTTTAAAGTTTGCTTACCATCAAATTGGTGGTTTTTAGTGTCAAAATCGATATCCATTTTATAATCGACATGTTGCTGCCAATAGGATTGACCAAAAATTACTGCTGTAAAGCTTAAAAATAAAAAGATTAGGCTAGTTTTTTTCATAATTACATAAGTTGTTATCAAAGATAGGTATTAATTAAAGTTGACCTAAAATAAATACACAAGGGGCTTTTTCGAATGATAAATTAGCATTTTTCCAGTTTTTAATTGGCTGAGTTAAAATAAACGATTTTTCTCCAGTTAAATCTAGAGCGATTGTTAGTTGAATATTGCCTGGAGTATGTTTTAAAATGGCTTCAAAAATAACTTGATTTCGATATGGTGTTTCTATAAATAACTGTGCAAAACCCGTTTTTACAATAGACTGCACCAATTGTTTAATCGCACTTGCACGTTCTGTTTCATTTTTTGGCAAGTAGCCATGAAATGTAAAACCTTGCCCATTCAAACCACTAGCAGCTAATGCCAAAAACAGCGAACTTGGTCCGATTAAAGGCACTACAGTAATTTGATATTGGTGGGCCATTTGAACCACACCATTTCCTGGGTCAGCAATTCCAGGATACCCAGCTTCAGACATGACACCTATATCGGTACCTGAATTTAAAAGTGACAAAACGATTTCATTAAATGAATAGTTATTATGCTTATCTAACTCGTAAAAAACTGAATCATCAATTGGAAATGTTCTGTCGATTTGGCGCAAAAACTGCCTTGATGTTTTTGTTTTTTCAACTACAAAATGTCTCAATCTTTTTGACACTTCAATTGTCTGGTCTGTTAAAACCGTATTTGCAGTACCGTTACTAATGGGAATAGGAATGATATACAATTTACCCTTCATCTACTTATACTTGTCAACAATTCTATCGGTCGCTTCGTCCAATAGGTCAAATACCATTTCAAAACCATCTTGACCTCCATAATAGGGATCAGGCACTGGATTATTCTCTCCTGGCGTAACCTCATTTAATAAGATTTTAACTTTTGATTTATCTACTTCTGTTGTTGCTAATGCAATTAGATCATTGTAATTATTTTCGTCCATTACATAAATCAAATCATACTTCTTAAAATCTTTCCGTTTAAACTTGCGTGCTCGTAAATCTCCAATATCTACACCTCGCATGGCAGCTGTTTTTTGCATCCTTCTGTCTGGAGAATCTCCCGCATGCACCCCTGAAGTACCAGCAGATTCAACCCATAACTTCAAGTTATGATCTTGAATTTTTTTTAATAAAATACCTTCAGCCAATGGAGACCTACATATATTACCTAAACAAACCATTAATATCTTCATGTATTTCTTTTAATAAATTGGTGATACAAAAAATCCCCACCAAATAGCGAGGATTTATTGAGTCAATTTAATTAACTGCTAATTTTTTTTCTAAGTCGTCGAGATAACCTCTAAATTGCTTATCAGTTTCGGCTAAATTGTTTACAGTTCTACAGGCGTGCAATACTGTAGCATGATCTTTACCTCCACATTGAGCACCAATACTAGCAAGCGACCATTTTGTCATTTTTTTAGCAAAGAACATTGCAATTTGACGTGCTTGAACAACTTCTCTTTTTCTTGTCTTAGACTTTAATAACTCAATAGGTAAGTTAAAGTAATCACAAACAATTTTATGAATATAATCCATAGAAATTTCTCTAGCTGTATTTTTTACAAACTTGTCAATCATTTTCTTAGCCAATTCAATAGTAATGGCCTTTTTATTCAATGTTGCTTGAGCGATTAAAGATGTTAAAGCGCCCTCCATTTCGCGGATGTTAGTATTAATACTATATGCTAAATATTCTAATACATCTTCTGGTAAATCAAATCCATTACCATATATTTTCTTTTGTAGAATAGCGATTCTTGTTTCTAAGCCGGGCGCTTGAACATCTGCTGACAACCCCCACTTAAAACGTGACAATAATCTTTGTTCAACTCCTTTCATCTCTACTGGCGGCTTATCAGAAGTTAATACTATCTGCTTACCTGTTTGGTGAAGGTGGTTAAAAATGTAAAAGAAAGCGTCCTGTGTTTTTTCCTTTCCTGCAAAAAACTGCACATCATCTACTATCAATACGTCCATCAATTTGTAAAAGTTCACAAAATCATTCGTTGTATTATTCTTAATTGAATCAACAAATTGTCGAGTGAACATTTCAGCACTAACATACAACACTGTTTTATTCGGGAACTGGTTTTTAATTCCAATTCCAATGGCGTGTGCCAAATGTGTTTTACCAAGACCAACACCACCATAAATCAACAATGGATTAAAAGCTGTTCCTCCTGGTTTATTTGCAACTGCAAAACCAGCGCTTCTTGCCAAACGATTACAATCTCCTTCAACAAAATTATCAAAAGAATAAGTTGGATTCAAATTGGAATCAACACTTACTTTCTTTAATCCTGGAATTATAAAAGGATTTTTTATAAGGTTTTCATCTGTATTAAGTGGCATTGAAACTGGAGAGTTTGACAAGCTTTTTTTATCATTTGTAGGAAGATTCACCGTATATGGTGTTTTCTTAGGATTAGAGTTTCGATCCATTACGATAGAATATTCTAATTTTGCTTCCGTCCCTATTTCTTTTTTTATAACCTTTTTAAGTAAATCAATATAATGTTCCTCTAACCACTCATAAAAGAAATGAGAAGGCACCTGAATAGTTAAAACTTTATCTTTTAACTTTATTGGAATTATTGGTTCAAACCATGTTTTAAAACTTTGCAATGAAACATTGTCTTTAATCACATTGAGGCAGTCTCTCCAAACTACTTCATGGTTTTTTTTATTACTCATTTTATAAAAGGGGTTTTTGTGTTTAATTTCTCTAAATTAACGGAAGAATAACCAACCATTAACTTCAAGGCAAATATTCAAATAAAAAAGTTAATAAAAAAATGATTTCAGTGTTGTTTTTTTATTTTTTTTTACATCTAAAAAATTATTACGTTTTTCTTCTTTTTTTTGCTCCTTCATTAAAAAAAATCCCTATTTTAATCCACCACATTAAACGTTTAAAATGTATAGTTTTTCAACTCAAACCCGCATTAGATATGGCGAAACTGATCAAATGGGATATTGCTATTATGGCAACTATGCCCTGTATCTTGAGGTAGGTCGAGTTGAAGCTTTAAGATCACTAGGAATGAGCTATAAAGCACTAGAAAACATGCAAATTTTACTTCCTGTGTTAGAGTTAAACATCAAGTATTTTAAGCCGAGTTTTTATGATGATTTAATCACAATAAAAACTAGTATTACAAAATTACCTAAAGTGAGAATACATTTCGAATACGAAATATTTAATGAAAAAAAAGAACTTTTAACTAAAGCAAGTACTGTATTAGTTTTTGTTTCAAAAGAAAACATGAAACCTACACATTGTCCAAAAACTCTTTCAGACTTACTAACTCCTTTTTTTAACAACTAAGCATCAGTGCAAACATACTCAAAGTCAACCTCCTCCGAGGTACTCTCTTCTATCTTATACCTTTCTTCAATTGTAAACTCTTCACCTCTCTTGATACATTCCTGCTCCGTTGCAGTCGCTGTGGTAAAGTCACCATCCTCTAAATTTCCATAAACTGTTGTTTGCTCTTCACTTTCACCGTTTGGTGAAGACACAATCTCAATTTTAGTATAAGAATAAGAACATTGTTTACACTTTTGGCAACTTGATGTTAATAACATCATAAATAAAATACTCGAAAAAAGAATTCTTGTCATAACTTTGTTAGGTATTGAACAAAGATAAAAATCAAATGAAAAGAACAGTAATTGATACTGAAGATAATTCCAAAACTTTGTTAATTAACAATACAGATATCACCTATCATTCAAGGCATGGAGCCCTTACCGAATCTAATCACATTTTTATAAAACATGGGCTAAACTCGCTTAGAAGCAGTCAAGAAATTAAAGTATTCGAAATGGGATTTGGAACTGGTCTCAATGTGATACTTTCTTATGACTTCGCAACTATTAATAATATTAATATTGATTATCATTCGATAGAAAAATTCCCTTTAACAAACCATGAAGTTAAGAGCTTTGACATTACTACATTTTTAAAAAAATCACTCCATTCAATTTTTCAGAAAATTCATGAAGCGCAATGGGATAAAACATGTAACTTGAATGCTAATTTCAAATTAAAAAAGATAAAAAACGATATAAAAATTATTGAGATAGAGAGTAATCAATATGATATAATCTTTTTTGATGCATTTGGTCCAAAATTTCAACCCGAATTATGGCAATTACCAGTACTAAAGAAAATGCATGACAGTTTAAAACAGGATGGCACAATAATTACCTATTGTGCTCAAGGACAATTTAAGCGAAATCTAAAAATTGCTGGTTTCAAAGTTGAGAACTTACCAGGGCCTCCTGGAAAACGAGAAATCACTAGAGGCATTAAATAATATAAATTAAAACGAATTATTAATTTTGACCCATCAAACAAAAAAAAACTTATGTTAGCTGAACTTTTCACCATAGAAAACATCTTTACCTTATTGATGTTAATAATGCTTCAAGCCGTATTAGGCTTCGACAATTTGCTTTACATTTCACTTGAATCCAAAAAAGCTCCTACAGAAAAGCAAAAGAAAGTGCGACAACAAGGTATTGGTATTGCTATAATTTTAAGAATAGTTTTACTTTTTGTCATAGTTTCAATTATTAATAGTCTGCAAACACCATTTATAGCTGCACATACCAACACAGTCGAATTTGACATCAACTTTCATAGTTTAATTGTATTATTTGGGGGTGGGTTTATCATGTATACTGCCATTAAAGAGATCTGGCACATGATATCCCATCAAAGCTTTGATGTAAAAAAAGAGGCCAGCCAAAAAACGGCAAAAGCTGTTGTTATTTCTATTGTAATAATGAATCTTGTTTTTTCATTTGACTCAATTTTAAGTGCAATAGCCCTCACGAACCATATTGGCAATTCAATGGTTGAATTTGTTTTAATGGCAATTGCAATAATAGTTAGCGGGCTAATTATGATTTTTATGGCTGATCAAGTCTCTAATTTCTTACAAAAGAATAGAATGTACGAAGTACTTGGCCTTTTCGTTCTTTTTATCGTTGGAATAATGCTTCTAACAGAAGGAGGGCATTTAGCCCATGTTAAAGTATTTGGAAACCCAATCGAACCAATGAGTAAAACGACATTCTATTTTATAATTATCACTCTTGTTATTGTTGATCTGGTGCAGTCAAGATACCAGAAAAAAATTATTAAAATAGAGCAGGCAGAATCAAGAAATCAAAAAGGAAAATAATTCTGTGGACATCAAAACAAAAATATCAAACCTAGCAATAGAATTAGAAAAGCATAATCACGCCTACTACGTTTTAAATAAATCCATTATTTCTGACTTTGAGTTTGATCAACTTTTAAAAACATTAGAAGATTTAGAAAATAAGTACCCAGAGTACACACTTAAAAACAGCCCAACAAAACGTGTAGGTGGCGATATCACTAAAAATTTTGAATCTATCACACATAAGTACCCTATGCTTTCTTTAGCAAACACTTATTCAAAAGATGAATTAATAGATTGGGTGAATAGAATTAAAAAAACGATTGAACATGACATTACATATGTTTGTGAGCTTAAATACGACGGTGTTGCCATTGGTATTCAATATGTAGATGGAGAATTATTTCGAGCAGTAACTAGAGGTGATGGAACAAAAGGAGAAGATGTAACCCATAATGTTAGAACAATCCGCACCATTCCTTTAAAATTGCAAAATGACTTTCCACCAAATTTTGAAATAAGAGGTGAAATTTTTTTACCGCTGAAAAATTTTGAAGAATTAAACAAACAACGTGCTGAAGAAGGAGAAGAACTTTACGCAAACCCAAGAAACACAGCTTCAGGTACTTTAAAATTACAAAACTCTAAAACAGTAGCCAATAGAGGGTTAGATTGCTTTCTATATGGTATCTATGGAGCAAATTTAAAAGAAACTCATTTCGATTCAGTCCAAAGTGCTCAGAACTGGGGATTTAAAATTCCAAAAGAAGATCAGCAATACATAAAAAAGGTGAAAACCATTGACGAAATGATGGCGTTCATTAATTATTGGGACAATCAAAGGCAGAATTTACCATTTGAAATTGATGGAATTGTCTTTAAGGTGAATGATTATGATAATCAAAAAATGTTAGGGTTTACGGCTAAAAATCCACGCTGGGCTATTAGCTATAAATTCAAAGCTGAGCAAGAAGAAACACGATTAAAGCAGGTGACATATCAAGTTGGAAGAACCGGCGCCATTACACCAGTAGCAAATCTTGAACCTGTTTTATTGGCTGGTACAACTGTAAAACGAGCGTCCCTTCATAATGCTGATCAAATTGAAAAATTAAATCTGCATGAAAATGACTTAGTTTATATAGAAAAAGGGGGGGAAATTATTCCAAAAATTGTTGGGGTAAACCTTAAACTTAGACAAACTAATAGCCATCCTATTGCATTTATTACGAATTGCCCTGATTGTGGAACGCAACTTGAAAGAAAAGAAGATGAAGCACAACATTATTGTCCTAACGATACCGGGTGTCCAACTCAAATCCTAGGAAAAATAGAACATTTTATTTCTCGTAAGGCAATGAATATTGATGGTATTGGTCCAGAAACTATAGCATTATTTTACGAAAAAGGATTGGTTAAGACACCAGTTGATCTTTACAGCTTAACTTTCGAAAAAATAGTTGAATTAGATAGAATAGCAGACAAATCTGCAAACAACATTATAAAAAGCATAGCCTCTTCTAAATCAATACCATTTGAAAAGTTACTGTTCGCACTTGGAATTAGACATGTTGGTGCTACCGTTTCTAAAAAACTAGTGAAACATTTTAAAACGATAGATCATTTGATGAATGCTAATTTTGATCAATTAATCTCTGTTGATGAAATTGGAGAACGCATAGCAGAAAGCATCTTGTCCTATTTTAATCAAGATGAACACCAGGAAATTGTTTCAAAATTAAAGGAAAACGGTTTACAATTAGAAATTACTGATCAAGGAGAGACTACTGATAAACTCAATGGCAAAAGTTTTGTAGTGTCGGGTGTTTTTACATTATTTTCAAGAGAAGAATTAAAAGCGCTTATTGAATCTAATGGAGGAAAAAATACTAGTTCGATTTCCAAGAAAACTGACTATTTAATTGCTGGAGAAAAAATGGGTCCCTCAAAACTTGAAAAAGCTACAAAATTCGAAATTAATATTATTAACGAGCAGGACTTTTCTGAAATGATTAAATAGATATGCCTTTCACTAAAAATAATCATATCGAACGAAAAATTAATTTGCTACCTGTAATACAGTACAAAAATATAATTGTCATTATTAACAAAGCAGAACAAATAAGACACAATCAATTACATTTACTCTTTTCAAATGCTAGCTTCTCGTTTCTGACACTTAGATCAGAAAAGACTGACGATTCTAATGGTCTTAATTTCACGCTTCATAAATCAGATTTTAGGTTTGGGACTCTCAAAAATGATCGCTTAAAAATTCTCATAAAACAAGAATTTGACCTTTTAATAGACTTAAGTAATAATAAAAATTTGAGTTATTTTAGTCGGGTTATTAATGCAGGGCTTAAAACCGGTTGTTTTAATAGAGCAAATAATCAAAACTTCGACCTACTTGTTAAGCATCAAGACTCGATAGAGAAAATTATTAATGACATAGCAAACCAAATTAATATATTGACAACAAACAAAGAACAATGATAAATTTAAAAGGACTTGGAGTAGCCATGGTTACACCTTTTTTTGAAAATCGATCAATCGATTTCGAAAGCTTGAAAAAACTAACCCGTTATCTAATCGATAATGGCGTAGACTATCTTGTGGTACAAGGAACAACAGGAGAATCACCAACTTTAACTGGTGAAGAAAAAGAAGCAGTTTTGAAGACAATTATTAATGAGAACAATGGTAAATTACCGATTGTTTATGGAATTGGGGGCAATAATACCATGGCAGTTGCGAATGAACTGTCCAATTTTAAAACACAGGGTGTTGATGCCATACTTTCTGTTTCACCATACTACAACAAACCCACCCAAGAAGGCATTTATAAGCACTTTAAAACTCTGTCTGACCATTCGAATCTACCCATAATTTTATATAATGTACCTGGACGTACGAGTTCTAATATAAGCCCAGAAACTACTATTAAACTTGCAAAAAACTGCCCTAATATTATAGCAATTAAAGAAGCAAGTGGTAATTTAGAACAGGTCATGAAAATTATTGAAAATAGACCTGAAAATTTCTTTGTCATTTCAGGAGATGATGCCTTAACAATGCCGTTTATTGCAATGGGAGGAGACGGTGTAATTTCGGTAATTGGCAATGGGTTACCTAAATTATTTTCTCAAATGGTAAATGAAGGTCTCGCTGATAATAACGTTAAGGCACGTGAACTTCATTATAAATGTTTTGGGTTAATTCATCACTTATTTTCAGAAGGAAACCCCGCTGGTATAAAAGAGGTGCTCAAGTATTACAATGTTTGCGAAAATTACGTCCGTTTGCCACTAATTAAAGTCTCCGTCGAAACAAAACGGTCAATTGTCGAATTTCTTGGCAATCTTTAAACCTTTTATAGCAATAAATTAACAAATTAATTTATATTTGTTCTTTAACCAAATAAAAATTCATGAAAAAACGTTTTTTACAAGGATTTACTTTCTTTTTAGTTGCCAGTATTGGACTTTCTAGTTGTGGTGACAGTCAGCCTGATTTAGAAGTAGATATAGATGAAACAGTAGATTCTACTATTTCGGAGAATACAGGGCCTGTTATATCATACTCTGTTCCTACTCCGAATGAACTTTTTGAGATAGTTAAAGCATTGGGCGGGACTCTAGACATGTCACTGATTAATTCCTTAGAAAATACGGACAAATATGTTGACTTAAAGTCTAAAGCTTTAAACTTTGGTGTTTATTCCGCTGACTTAGGTTACATGAGCTGTTTTGATAATGGAATTGAATTTTTGAAATACACTAAAGCTATTGAAGATTTGGCTGCAGACCTTGGAATTTCTGAAGTTTTCGATAAGACCTTAATTGATAGAATTGAAAGTAATGAAGAAAATTATGACTCTTTATTTACCATTTCAAATCAAACCTACTACGAAAGCTACTCTTATCTTGAGGAAAATAAAAAAGGACAAGAACTTTCACTAATCATAATAGGTGGTTACATTGAGAGCGTATATATTATTAGTAGTTTGGTTGAGAATTATTCTGATAACAATGAAATTATTGAAAAAATAGGTGATCAGCACTTAGTGTTAGATAATATTATTGATTTTTGTGCGCAGTATGCCGATATTGAGGCTGTTTCTGAAGCACTAAGTGATGTGATTCAATTGCAATCTGTTTTTGAAGAAAATATGACTTTTGTTGAAGCTTCTGGAGATTCTAAAAACACATCAGACGACAATGGAGTAGCAACTTTTTCTAGTCAAGGGAGCTATCAAATGAATCAAGCCACCTTTGATGCAGTTGTAGCGGAAATAACTATATTAAGAAATAAAATAACACAAAAGTAAAAAGAATGAGACATAAAATTATTTTTGGAATAGCAATTATTGGGTTGGTTGTCCTACAATCAATCCAGGCACAGCAAAGCTGCAGAAAGGTACATGAATTTTGTAAAGACGGTATTCCTGATGACGAGCAAACCAAGGCTTGGGAAATGGATAACCAGTCAAAATATGCAACTGTAGAAAAAGGTAAAGTTTATGAAATGAGTTTCATTTCTTACAGAGATTTTGTTTATAGAATTTCAACATGTACTGATGTTGCAGATGCTGAAAAAATAAGCTTTGAAATTTTTCACACCGAACTTGTTAGAAGACCAGATGTGAATGGAAACCCTAGAATTTTCAAAGAGAAGGTGTCCATCTATAATAATAAGGCAGATGACATGACACAATTCTATAAATTTAGAGTTGAAAAATCAGAAAAATTGTATGTACGAGTAAACATACCTATATCAGGGAAAAGTGAAGCTAAACAATTCAAAGATTCAGACTTTGTTTGTGTGGGTGTCTTACTTGAACACTCAAAAGCAGAAAGATTAGGATTTTAATAATTAATTATAACTAACTTTAAACCGTCTCAGCATTCCTGAGACGGTTTTTTTATTTAAATAATGTTTGACTCATCACATATAGAAACCATTAAAACATGGTTCAATACTGAAAAGAAAATAGTAATTACTTCTCACAAATCGCCAGATGGTGACAGCATTGGCAGCTCAATAGCGCTGATGCATTTCTTAATAAAAATAGGACAAACTCCAACCATTTGTCATCCTGATAAAATGCCAGATTTTTATGAGTGGTTAGAGGGTTCAGAGACAATTCTCAATTACGATAATGATTCGGAACAAATTGAAGATTTGATGAATAAAGCAGACATCATATTTTGCTTAGATTATAATCACTCGTCGCGTATAGGAGATATGCAGACTGCATTAGAATATTCTAATGCGAAAAAGGTCATGATTGATCATCATCAAAACCCTGACTCCAGTTTCTTTGATATTCTATTTAGTTTTCCTGCCATAAGTTCTACCTGCGAATTAATTTATGAATTTATACTTGAGTTCGGAGATGAAAAAATAATAAACCCTGAAATTGGAGAGGCCATATATTGTGGAATAATGACTGATACAGGCTCATTTAGATTTCCATCAACTACATCTAGAACACATTCTATTATTGCAAAACTGATTGACTTTGGTGTGAAAAATCACAGTATTCATGAACAAGTATATGATGTTAATACAATTTCTAAAATTAAGTTGAATGGTTTTGCAATGTCTGAAAAGTTAGTTGTTTTAGACAACCTAAATGTCGCCTATATTTCACTTAGCAAATCAGAATTAAAGGCTTATAATTCAGGAAAAGGGGATACTGAAGGCCTTGTCAATAAAGCACTATCAATAAAAGGTATTAAAATGGCTATTTTTTTAAAAGAAGATTCTCACTATATCAAAATGTCTTTTAGATCAAAAGGTGATACTTATGTCAATGAATTAGCTTCCGACTATTTTGAAGGCGGTGGGCATAAATATGCAGCTGGTGGTAAGTCTGATGACAATATGGAAAAGACAATTGAGAAATTAGTAACTTTATTACCGCTTTACGTTAAGCCATAGAAATGCTTTTTAAATTAATTCTTTTTGTAGGAATCATCATTTTTTTCATTGCTTGTAATGAATCAATTGAACCAATTGACAAAAACGTAAAATGGTCTCAAGAAGAGTCTATTAGGATGAATTCAACATTCTCGAACGAGGAAACTGAAGCCATTGATGCTTTTTTAAGCAGAAGGCCAGATTGGAAAACCAAAATAACTGGATCAGGTTTGCGTTACTTCATTTATGAAACTACTGAAAATTATATTCCCGAAATTGGAGATATTGTTTGGGTCAACTTTACAGTCAGTCTTTTGGATAATAAAATTTGTTACTCCTCAAAAAGAGGTGAACCGGAATCATTCATGATAGAAAAATCAGATATTGAAAGTGGAATTCATGAGGGAGTGCAACTAATGTCAGAAGGATCAAAAGCCAAATTTATTCTTCCGAGTCATTTAGCTCACGGTTTAATTGGTGATCTTGATCAAATACCACCATTAGAAACTGTTGTATATGATATTGAATTGATTAAAATAGACAAAAAACATGAATAGAATTATATATATGCTTATCATTTTGGTACTGATCTCTAGCTGTGATATTAGTGGAGTCAAAAATACTGAGAAAATAGATACTGATACAATTCATAACCTTTCGTCGACAGACTCTGCATTTGTTAATTTGAAAACTGCAGTCACTCCAATAAAAGTAGACTCTGTCAAAAACGAAGAAGGTTTAGCTATGGTTTGGAATAGAGATGATGGATTAAGGGTTGAATGGAAAACTAGAAAGTTAGATCAACAAATTAATAAAAATGACCTCATCCTTGCTAATTATGAAGCAAGAGTAGCAAGAGGTGAAGTCTATGATCATAATAGAGAAGCAGGAAAACCACTCCCGTTAAAATTAGGAGTTGGACAATTGATTGCAGGATGGGAGGCTGCACTTTTAGAAATGAGTGTTGGTGATATTGCCAGAATAATGATTCCTTCAAAACTTGCATATGGAGAGAATGGTTATTTAGGAAAGATACCGAAAAACGCAGATATAATAGTTGAAATAGAAATTACAGATAAAATTGATCCACAGGTTTTACAAGAAGGAGTCAAGGTTTATAAGTATAAATCTGGAGATTCCTTAAATACAACACCCGTCAAGAACCAAAAAGTAACTTTTGACTATTTTACTTACAAAAAAGGAAAACAACCAGGCATGTATGACAATTCTTATGCAAAAGGACAGCCGTTTACTATGATATTTGAAAATGACAACTTAGTTGATGGCTTACACCAAGGAATGGCAGTTTTAAGAGCTGGTGATAACGCATTTGTTGAAGTTCCATCTGCACTAGCTTATGGTAAAGCAGGTCTAGCAAACTTAGTTCCGCCAAACACTGATATTGTTTTCGATTTAAGAATAGAATCAATAAAATAACCTTCTCTAGGCAACTGTTTCTAAAAATGGTGTGTATCTTAGATAGAAAGACCATTAAAACGCGTTTTTTTTGAATTCATTTTGAAGGACGAGGCACTAAAAAAAAAATTTGTTTCTGGAAGTCGAAAGGCTTTCACAATTGTCTACGACAAGTATTGTGACGCCATGTACAATGTTTGTTTAAGATATACAAGAAATACTGACGAAGCCTCAGATATCTTGCAGGATGCCTTCATCAAGATTCACCAAAAATGCAATTTGTTTGATACACAGTATGAACTAGGAGGTTGGATAAAGCGCATTGTTATTAATACAGCAATCAATCATATTCGGCAAAACAGTAAAATAGAATTGGTGGAGGATTTTAAAGCATTTGAAGATAGTGAGGAAACATTGCAGAACTTTGAAGTGACTGAAACAATTAATCTAAAAACTGAATTAGTCAATATTCTGAATGATTTACCCATTGGATATAGAACAGTGTTTAATCTTTTCGTATTTGAAAATTTGACACATAAAGAAATTGCTAATCATTTAGAAATGTCTGAAAACACTTCAAAATCTCAATTATTCAAGGCTAAAAAAATGATCTCCAAAATATTGATTGAAAAAAAACTCATAAAACGATAATAAATGAGCAAGGAATTTAAAAATATTGACGATTTATTTAAGTCTACTATTGGGTTGGGGAATGAAAGTGCTCCATCTCATATTAAAACAAATGTGCTATCAAAAATTGGTGGTGGCAACTGGTGGATAGCTGGCGCGAGTGTTCTTTTGGTAACGTCTGTTGTTGGAATATTTACTGTATTTAATACTGACAATTTTGAACCAGCATATGAAACTAGATTAGTCTTGGAAAATTTACAAATTGACGAGTATGTAACTCCTTCTTTTAATATTCAACAATCTGCATTCACAAAAAGCAACTCAATCCCTCAATCTAAAAAAACTAATATTTCTTTTACGAACAAAGAAAATACAATAACCGATAAATCATTGAACGCTGTAAAGAAAAAAAGCAAATTACGAAAAAGTAAAAACTTTCAACCTACGGAACCAGTGAAGCAAGAAAAGTCGGAAACCATTAAAAACAGTACATTAATGATTTCCAAGCAAAAGGAATCAGCTGTCAAAAATTCGGATGACCTGTTGACCATTGCAGACGAGGCTATTGTAGCTTATTCTAATAAAAAAACTGATATTTCTTTAGTTGAAGGAGAAATAAAACCTGAAAAAATAGAAAATCAACCTAACCGTTCAGAAAGTAATATAACTGAAGTTCAAACCAAGAATAAATCTATTCTTAAAAAAGAACAAATTCTTAGTGAAGCTGTGAAACCATCTTTAATAGAAAATGAAATTACTTCGAACAATATTGATGATTCAATAGAAGTAGTATCATCAGTTAGAACTGACTCAAGTCAAATTATACAAGCTGCCTCTTCTGATGCTGACATTGAAATCCTTTCCGATCCTTCTCCTAAAAAAGGACAACTGTCAATTGGTGTTTTGGGCGGCCCTAATATCAATAGTGCCATTTACAAAAACTCAGAACTTGCGGTAACATTAAATAAGCTTCATAACGAGAAATTAGGATATTTTGGACAAGTTTACGCTCAATATGTAACTTATAATAATTTCAGCGTATTACTTGGAGTAGGCATAGAAGGTCAAACGTATAATACCACATTTTTAACCACTGACACTATATTTGTGAATGAAGTTGTTACTACAGAGTTAAAAAACCATTACGGTGTCACCAGTGCTCAATTTCTTCAATTACCAGTAAGATTGGGTTACCAAATGGAAAAGAACAAGTGGCAATTCGGTATTGATCTTGGGGTGCAACTCAATTATTTATTAAAATCAAGTGGTAAATATTTAAGTCACAATAAGGTATTACCTATTGAAAATGCAAACGTTTTTAAATCAATTACCAATAGCTATTCCATTGGTGGGTCACTTGAGTATAACTTATTTAAGCAATTTTATATATCCGGCCAAGCTAGATTTACACCTCCCCTTGTCAATTATTATCAAGAAAATTATGCTAAACGTTATGTCAATAGTTTGTCGTTCGGCATGGGGATGAGTGTAAAGTTTTAGCAAATACTTCAACTAAAAGTCTTTCTATAGCTAATCACAACAGACGATTGCATTCTATAAAAAGAGTGACCATATTTAACAATGGTTAAAGTGCCTTAAATATTTCAGTTTCAACAAAGTTTAAAGCTTCTGAAATACCATTGGGGTTTGCACCTCCGGCTGTAGCAAAAAATGGTTGTCCTCCACCTCCACCTTTAATTAAAGCGGCTGATGATTTTACTAATTGTCCGGCATTTAAATTTTTCTCTTTACCAACCGTTTCTGAAATAATAATTGTTAAACTGGCCTTACCATTTGCCTCTCCTCCAAAAACGCCAACAAAATTATCGAATTGTCCTTTTAATTGGAAAGCAATATCCTTAATGGCACTTGCGTCTAATTTAACCTGAGTAGCCAAAAAATGAATTCCATCTCTTTCTTGAATCTCGCTGATCAAATCTTTCTTTATTTGATTGGCTTTTTCTCTTTGTAATTCTTCAATATTTTTTTGAAGCACACCATTTTTTGCTACAAGATCCGAGATAGTTTGTGTCAAATTTTTGGGTTTATTAAATAAAGCTGCTATCTCATCATAAATGCTTGCCCTGGTTTTGTAATAATCTTCAGCAACAAAATTAGTAATTGCCTCAATTCTTCTAATTCCTGAGGCAACTGAAGCCTCCGTTGTAATTTTAAACATTCCTATTTGCCCTGTTTCGGCAACATGAGTTCCTCCACATAATTCAACTGAATCACCAAACTGAATCACCCTTACTAAATCACCATATTTTTCTCCAAACAATGCCATTGCTCCCATTTCTTCTGCTACCGAAATTGGAACGGCCCTCTTTTCAAGCAACCTATTATTGGCTTTAATTAGTTTATTTACATCTGATTCAATTTGACTTAATTCTTCATCTGTTACTTTCGAAAAATGAGAAAAATCGAATCTCAAATACTTATCATTCACTAAAGACCCCTTTTGCTCAACATGGGTCCCAAGGTTCCGTCTGAGTACATGATGCAATAAGTGAGTTGCTGTATGGTTTGATTCTGTTAAAGCTCTTTTTGATCGATTAATCACGGCCTTAAATTTCACCTCTAAATTTGAAGGTAATTTTTCAACCAAATGGACAATTAAATTATTTTCTTTTTTTGTGTCAAAAATATTAGTTTTTTCATCTCCAAAGGAAATATAACCTTTATCTCCAACTTGCCCACCTCCTTCGGCATAGAATGGCGTAATATTGAATACCAGCTGATAAAAAGTCTTTTGCTTTTGTTGAACTTTTCTGTACTTTGTTATAAAAACCTCCGTTTCTAACAGATCATACCCAACAAACTCTTCAATATCATCCTCTTTTAATACAATCCAATCATCTGAGGTAATTTGCGTCGCTGAACGCGATCTATTTTTTTGTTTTTCTAACTCAACCTCAAAACCAGCATCATCAGTCAGCAGATTATTTTCTCTTGCCATTAAAGCTATTAAATCAATTGGGAATCCAAACGTATCATAGAGTTCAAAAATGACTGGCCCAGCAATAATAGATTCTTTAGAAGCAATGGTATCAGTCATTACTTTATCCATTTTTTTTATCCCATGTGCCAAAGTCCTAAAAAAACTTGACTCTTCTTCAAAAATCACTTTAGACAATAGCTCTTGCTGGTTCTTTAATTCAGGAAACCCTTCTCCCATTACCTCTGTCAATTTAACAACTAATTCATAAAGAAATGGGCCTTGTAAGCCAAGCGTTTGATATCCATAACGAACAGCTCTTCTCAAAATTCTTCTGATAACATATCCAGCACCATTATTTGATGGTAATTGTCCATCAGTAATCGAAAACGCTATTGCACGGATATGATCGGAAATAACGCGCATTGCGATATCAGTTGATTCAGATTTCCCATATGAAATAGCTGACACTTTCTCAATATGTTTAATTAAATATTGAAACTGATCTGTATCATAATTCGAAGTGACACCCTGTAGTACCATAGCCAGCCGTTCTAACCCCATTCCTGTATCAACATGCATTGCAGGTAATGGTTCAAGCGATCTATCTGCTTTACGGTTAAATTGCATAAAAACTAAATTCCAAATCTCAATAACCTGAGGATGATCTAGGTTAACCAACGTTTTCCCGTCTACTATTGCTCTTTCTTCATTAGATCTAATATCAATATGAATTTCAGAACAAGGACCACATGGTCCTGTTTCTCCCATTTCCCAAAAATTATCTTTTTTGGAAGCCAAAATAATTCGATCTTTATCAATCCACTGTTCCCACAATTTGATTGACTCAGAGTCCTCGCTCAATCCATCAGTTGTGTCTCCCTCAAAAACGGTTACGTACAATCGTGATTTATCAACTTTAAAAACATCCGTCAACAATTCCCAAGCCCATGCAATGGCTTCGGTTTTAAAATAATCACCAAACGACCAGTTACCAAGCATTTCAAACATAGTATGGTGATAAGTATCAACGCCAACTTCTTCTAAATCGTTGTGTTTTCCAGAAACTCTTAAACACTTCTGAGTATTAGAAACACGTTTATCGACTGCTTCATTATAACCCAAAAAGAAGTCCTTAAATTGATTCATTCCTGCATTGGTAAACATTAATGTAGGGTCGTTTTTAACCACCATTGGTGCCGAGCTCTCTACTTTGTGTACTTTAGAAGCAAAAAAATCTAAAAAAGTTTGACGAATATCGGATGTGTTCATACTAAATTCATTGTTAAATAATAATTCTTAATGCCTGTTTTAAAATAAGTTAACAATTACAAGGTTATGCCTGATGTGCTAAAAAATTGTTAAATTCTGGTAAAACGATACAAATTTATGGTAATTACCGTAATTTTGTCATCTCAAATCAATTTTATTAAGTTTTGAGGGATTAATGTGAGGAGACTTATGGCAAGAGGACAAAAATTTAAATACAATCCTGAAACACTTGACTACGAAAAAGTAGAATCTGGTTTCAAGGATAAAGCACTTCGATCTTTATTGATAATTGCCCCTGCTGTTTTGCTTGGGTTTGTTTTTCAGTTTGTTTTTTCATTTTGGTTCAAATCACCAAATGAAACCAAATTGGAGTTAGAGAATCAGTTTCTGACCACAACTGTTGAAAAGCAATCAAAAGAACTTCTGTTTATTGACGAGGTCTTAGAAGACCTAAAAAGTAAAGATAATAGCATTTACCGAGTCATTTTTAATGCTCAGCCTTTTCCAGAAGAAATTTCGCAAATGGGTACGGGCGGTTCAAAGGAGTTCGAAGAACTAAAAGGGCATGTTTTGTCTGAAAAACTAATAGAAAATGCCAAAAGAATTAGAGAAATTGAAAAACGTCTATATGCTCAATCCATTTCATTTGATGAGTTAAAAAAATTAGCCGCAGAAAAAGAAAAAATGTTGGGAGCTATTCCGGCAATTCAACCATTAACTAACAAAGATTTAAAAAGAATAGCTTCAGGTTTTGGCATTAGAATTGACCCACATTATCATACTCAAAGAATGCATGCTGGATTAGATTTTACTGCTTCAACAGGAACAAATGTAATGGCTACTGGAAATGGTGTTGTTGAACTTATTCAGAAAAAAATGTGGGGATATGGTAACTCTATTGTCATAAATCATGGATATGGTTATAAAACAAGATATGCTCACTTGAACGAATTTAATGTTAAACAAGGTCAGAAAGTGGTTCGTGGTCAGATTATAGGATTTGTTGGCAGTACTGGTAAATCAACAGCTCCTCATCTTCATTACGAAGTTGAAAAAAATGGAGAAAAAGTTGACCCTGTGCATTTCTTTCACTCAGATCTATCACCAGCCGATTTCGAAAAAATCATTAGAATGTCAAACAATGTGAATCAGTCATTTGACTAAAAGATAGCACATTCGGAAACTATCTTTTTATGAGTTAAAGTAGTTACAATTTGCGTTTGGTTTTTTTTCACTTCCCGTATTCATAATATTTCTTTGTTTTTTAGATGTAAATTTGCAAAAACACGTTATTTTTGTATCTGAAAATTGGAAAATAATAATAAACACTATGAAAAAGATTTTTTTAGCAGCTACTTTTTTACTTGGGGGAACGTTAACCTATTCCTACGCGCAAAATAGTTCTCAAGACATTGCAATTGGTCTGCAATTTGGAACAATTGAATACAAAGGCGATTTAGGGAATGAATTCTTTAAGTTTAGTGATGGTGTTCACCCATCAATTGGCTTAAACCTATCAAAATATGTGACACCTTCATTTGATTTAATGGGTAAAGTTAGGCATGGAGTTTTAGATAGAAATTCTTTCAGTAATAAACTATACGATTTTAACATCTTAGCCAAATATAAGTTTAACAATGGTTATTTATTGAAGGAAGAAAGTATGTTTGCTCCTTATGTTTTTTTAGGAATTGGAGATGCACTTTCAATTTTTACAGATGTAGAAACGGGAGAAAAGGAGGCACCACTTGCAGAATTTAACCTGCCAATGGGTCTAGGTTTTAAGTTTAATATTACTGAAAAATGGAGTGCAAGTTTAGAAACTCATTACAACTACTTTGTTAGTGATAGAGTGGATGCAGTTGTTAAGGGTAAATGGGATGATCAGTTTTTGTATAATGCCATTGGTTTTAGTTATAATTTTGCATCTGGAAAAGATTCTGATGGTGATGGTGTAAAAGATAGAGAAGATAAGTGTCCGAATGTAAAAGGTTCAAAATCAACAGGAGGATGTCCTGACTCTGATGGTGATGGCATTGCCGATTTAGATGATAATTGCCCTTTAATACCTGGAATTATTGAGGAAGGTGGTTGTCCAAGAAACTATAAACAATCTGTTGAAATAATGACAAAAGCAAGAGAAGGGCTCTTTTTCAATACTGCCTCTGCTGTTATTAAAGAAGAATCATATAAAGTGCTTGATGCAGTAATAAAGGTTCTAAATGATAACCCAAGTTATAAACTAAATATTGATGGTCACACAGATAATACTGGAAATTCAGATGCTAACAAAGCTTTGTCACAAAAAAGAGCTGAAGCCGCAAAAGCTTATATGACAGGAAAAGGTATTGCAATTGATCGATTAAAAGCACAGGGTTATGGTGACGCAAAGCCTGCTGGCGACAATTCGACTGAGGCTGGAAGAGCTAAAAACAGAAGGGTTGAATTTAACATTACATTGTAAATTTTAATTTTACTTAACTTTCAAACGCCTTGCCCAGCAAGGCGTTTGTTGTTTAAAAGCAAAAAATTGAATAGTACTTTTAGAGAACATATCATGCAGTTAATACCTCTAATAAAAGGTAAGGATATATATATTGCTGTTAGTGGCGGAATTGATTCTATGGTACTTCTCCATTTATGCCGAAACTTGGAATTATCGCCAACAGTTTTACACTGTAATTTTAAGCTACGAGGAGAAGACTCTAATAAAGACGAAGCCTTCATTATTGAGTCTTGCAAATTGCATAGTATCCCAGTTTTCACAACAAGCTTTGAAACTAAAAAAGATGCGAAACTAAATGGTATTTCGATTCAAGAAAGCGCTAGAAACTTAAGATATGAATGGTTTGATACTTTTTTAACCAAAAATAATAATTCAGTTCTTTTTACAGCTCATCATTTAAATGATTCTATTGAAACATTTTTCATCAATTTATTTAGAGGTACTAGTATAAAAGGCTTAACAGGTATTCCAGAACACAGGCAACAGATTTATAGACCTCTGCTTAAATATTCAAGAAGCGATATTGAATCATATGCATTAAAAAATAATATCAGCTATAGGGAAGATCGTAGTAATACAGACATAAAATATACTCGAAACAAAATTAGACATCATATTTTGCCAGAAATAGTCAAAATCACTCCAAGCATTTCTGATAAAATGAATGATTTGATGAATGATTTATCTGATATTGATAAGTTTTTAGAAACTTATACATTCCAATATAAAAATGATATTTTTGAAGAACATGGTAATTATGAAAAGGTCAAAGCTGAAAAGCTAAATGAAACTCCAAGGCCTATCTTACAAAAACTATTGAATCAATATCAAATTCTGAGATCGCAAATTGATGAAATTCTAAAGTTATGCAATGCACATACTGGTGCTATTTTTAAAAATGATTATTTTACATTCTTAAAGGATCGTGATTACATAATAATTAACAAGCATAAGGAAGTGCGTTTTGTTAATCAATTTGTCAATGAAATTCCAAAATCATATATCGTGAATGATAAAACAATTTCGTTTTCATTTATATATGAATGGCCCGAAAAATTTGAACCTTCAATTGCCTATCTTGATTTTGATAAAATTAATGAGCCGATTGAAATTACAAACCAGTTTGAAGGAGAGAAAATTCAACCCCTTGGAATGAAAGGAAAACAATTAGTTTCAGACCTATTAATAAATAGAAAATTAAATAAATTCGAAAAAGAGAAACAATGGATTTTAAAACATAAAAAGGACATTATTTGGGTTGCAGGCATTGTTATTCATCACCAATTTAGAATTCAAAAAGACACCAAAAATATTCTTAGAATCGAAATATTAGAATAATATTCTATTTTTGCCGTTTCAACACTCACAACAGCACAATTTAATGCATAAATACCTAGTCTCTTTCCTATTTCTTTTTTGCCTGGGGTTTTCATCCCATGCACAAGAAGTAATGGTATCTGGAAAGATAATAGATGACACTGGTAATAATGTGATTGATGCATTAATTAAAGTGGTTGAAACTGGAGCGTTAACCACTACAAATAGGAAGGGAATATTTAAAATTAGCCTAAATATTAATTCCAAAGCAACGCTCTTAATCACTGCGCCTGACTATAGACTGGAAAAAAAAATAGTTCAGGTAGATGAACAAACTAGTTACATTGGTGAGATTGTCATCTTTAATAAAAATAATAAAATTATTCTTGTTGAAGGAGATGCCGTTGGAAACATTATTAAAATAAAACCACCGGCAATAGGAGTTATTCCTACAAGTACTGGAAACTTTGAAGATTATATTAAACTAACTGCCTTAGGAGTTAGTTCCAATAATGAATTGACTTCAAACTACAATGTTCGGGGTGGGAATTTTGATGAAAACCTAATCTACGTAAATGGAATAGAAATTTACAGACCATTGCTAGCCAGATCAGGACAACAAGAAGGGCTCAGTTTTATTAATTCAGCTTTTGTTGAAGACATCTATTTTTCAGCAGGTGGATTTGATGCCAATTATGGCGATAAATTGTCTTCCGTTTTAGATGTAAAATACAAAGAAGCATCTGAATTTAAGGGATCTGCTCAACTTAGTTTAATGGGAGCAGAATTTCATTTAGAAAATACATTTGGTAAGGCCAACAGAGGAAACTATATTACTGGCGCTAGGTATAGAACGAATGCTTATTTATTGAATGCATTACCTACCAAAGGAGACTATTTTCCAAACTTTTTTGACTACCAAGCCTTGATCAACTACTATACCGTTTATAATAATGAAGAGTCTTATCAAAAAATATTTTTCTTAGGCCATTTTGCAAACAATAAATACAAGTTTATACCCAAGACTAAGACAACTCGCTGGGGTACCATTAATGAAGCATATCAGTTAAGAATATTTTACGAGGGTCAAGAGTTATCTAATTTTAAAACTTTTACTGGTGCGTTAGGCTATGAATGGAAAGTCAATAAAAATTTAGATTTAAATTTTACAACCTCTACCTTTTATTCTGATGAGAATGAAAACTATGATATTTTCGGTGAATATTGGATAAACTCATTAGAAACTGACCCATCAAAAGACGACTTTGGTGATTCAACAGATAATGTTGGCATTGGAGGGTTCTTGAATCACGCTAGAAACAATCTAATTGCCTATGTTTCGAATACAGGACATGCTGGTACATATCACTTTAAACAAAATGAAGGTGAAAAAGAAGATATTTCAACAAGTTCAAGTCTTAAATGGGGAGTGAATTATAGATATGAAAGATATGATGATGTATTAAGTGAGTGGAATATTATTGATTCAAGTGGATATATTATTCCATTAGATAATGATGCACTGACAATTACTAATGTCATTAAAACTAATAACCTGGTGGTTAATTCCAATTTTACAGGTTTTACGCAATACTCTTATAACAAAGTAAAACGAATTGATTTACCCGTTTTTTTAAAGACGAAAGTAAAAACTGAGAATGGGAAAAAGACTGTGACAAAACAAGACACTATTTTAAATGCTCCATCAAGCTGGAACCTTAGTTTAGGAACAAGGGCAGGATACAGATTATATAACAAGGAACCATGGATTACTCCAAGGGCAAATATTTCCTTTTCTCCAAGAAGTTATGTTATTGACACATCAGGTCAAGTAAGTAGACGAAATATAAAATTCAGGCTCTCATCCGGTTTATACTATCAACCGCCAGCCTTTAGAGAGATGCGTAATTTATTTGGACAAATTGTTCCGGAAGTATTAGCACAAAAATCATGGCACAATGTGCTAGGAATGGATATGTATATTCAAATGTGGGGAAGGCCTTTTAAAATTGTAGCTGAAACTTACTACAAGCATTTATGGGATATTAACCCATACGAAATTGACAATGTCAAAATTCGATATTATGCTAAAAATAATTCCAGAGCTTTTGCTTACGGATTTGACACAAAAATAAATGGCGAATTTATTAAAGGAGTTGAATCACATTTCAGAATTGGTTTACTACAAACAAAAGAAGACTTACTTGATGATTCTTATGTTGAATATTACAACGATACTGGTGCGGTGGTTTTTCAAGGAGCAAGTAATATAGCTGACAGTGCGACAATATTTCCAGGTTATATTCCAAGACAAACAGAACAGTTGATTACATTTTCGGTTTTCTTTCAAGATAAAATACCAAATTTTGAAAGCTTCAAATTAGCTATTAACATTCAATATGGCTCTGCTTTGCCATATGGACCACCCACATTTAACCGTTACCAGGATATTCTTAGAAGTAAGGCTTATTTCCGTGTAGACCTTGGCCTTATCTATGATATAATTACCAAAGAAAATAAAAAGAAATATGCTAATAGTAAAGTATTCGGATCATTTAACCGCCTATCTGCAAGTTTAAATGCGACTAATTTACTCGATTTCAATAATGTTGTTTCATTTAATTGGTTACAGGATATTAATGGTAGATACTACGCAATACCAAATTATCTATCAGGCTTCAGGCTGAATTTAAAGTTAGTCGCTGAGTTTTAATATCTCCTATTAATTCTGGCTGGACTTGTTCTATCTTTTAAAAAAACAATTCCCAATCTATACATATCAATTGTCAAATAATTTTGTGATTGTATTATACGCCAAGCTTTTTTCATCTCTCGGCTCCAATAAATGTCATCAAAAACGATAATCGAATTTTGTGGTGCAAATGCCTTAAAATAATCAAAATATTCAAGCGTTGGTGTTAATTTATGATTACCATCTATATATATGAATATGGGGTTCTCAGGCAACTTATCCATTTCATTTAAAGAATTAGAAAACTCACCAACTACCAAATTCACATTTTGAATATTCAATTCGTGGAATGTTTCTTGTGCAATTTTAGCTGTTTCTGGGCAGCCTTCCATAGTAATAACTTTATTTGACGACCTCGCTAAATAAGCGGTTCCAATTCCTAGTGAGGTTCCTAATTCAATACTTAAATCAATATTATACTGCTCTATAATTTGGGAAAAAAGTCTACCATGTTTTGGTGAAATCGAAGCATATTTTGCTATTTTTCTTACAAGTCTTATGTTATTATTTTCTTTTTTCGAGCCTGCTCCAAAATCAGTAACCATAATCTCATTATTACTAACTTTTAAAGCCTTTAAACGACTAATAATTTTGTCATCATTTAATGTCAAATACTTTTCATCCAATATATTTATAAGGGTATGCTCATCTTCAGAAATATTCGGAATTCTGTTTTGTTTTGCAACAATATATTTAAGGTAGTCAACCAGCATATAAACAAAGGTAAAATAAATGTATATTTGACACTGGTAAAGATGATAATTGTGCTACAATTACGCATAACTTAAAAAAAATACGTTTTGAATTCAGAATTAGAACAACAAAAAGCATATTTAATTGCAGGAAACCCAAACATATCACTTGTAAAACCTTGCAGAATTGATGATGGTATTTTAAAAATTCAATCATCAGCTGAAGAGGCACTGATTAATGATTTTGAAAAGCAAAAGGAGCAGTTAAACATTACTTTTTTTGTTCCGGCGTCAGGATCCGGTTCAAGAATGTTTAATAATCTCTACGATTTTTTAGAATCGGATGGTGACCTTAAACAAACGACATATGAATCAGTTGAAAGGCTGTTGAATCGATTTAAGGACTTTGCCATTTACAACTTATTACCCCGCCCATTCAAATTAAAAATAAAAGATGGCACATTGGATGTTAAGGAATTAATAACATTTTTACTGTCAGAAGAGGGGCTAAATTTAGGTACACTTCCTAAGGGATTAATTCCATTTCATACGTACGCCAAATTTATGGTAACACCATTCCAGGAACATATTATTCAAGGGTCTAAAATTGGAGGTGATAATTCAAATTTTCATTTTACGATAAATAGAAATTTTGAATCAAAAATTGAACGGAACCTTAATATTTTAAAGGAAATAACTGGTATTGACTTTAATTATACGTTTTCCGAACAGAATAAAGATACTGAGGCCTTTACCTTTGACTCTAATAACAATCCTGTTTTAGATAATGGAGGAAATTTTCTTAAAAGACCGGCTGGGCATGGCGCCCTGATAGAAAATTTAGACATGATTGATGCCGATTTAATTTTTATTAAAAATATTGATAATATTCAGCATTACACAAAAGCGGTAAAATCCATCAAAACAAAAAAATCACTTGGTGGACAACTAATTCGATTTCAAAAATTAAGTCATGAATTACTTATGGCTATTGAACAGAAATCGAGCCAAATTGAAAGGCTTGTCAGTGAAATAAATGAAGAATACCAATTACAGTTAACTAATCACCAAGTGAATGATATCGACTTTATTTTTGACTATTTTAATAGACCCATTCGAATTTGTGGAATGGTTCCAAACGAAGGTCAAATTGGTGGAGGACCATTTTGGATTGAAGATGAAAATAATTTAATGAGTAAACAAATCATTGAAAAGTCACAAATTTCAGGTAAGCAAACAATCGACTCCGCATACCTAAGAGCTACTCATTTTAATCCGGTTGAAATAATTTGTGCTGTAAAAGATTTTAAAGGATTAAAATTCGATTTGAAAAAGTATTGTAACAACGAACAATATTTTTTAGTTTCAAAAACTCATCAAGGTAAAGCAATAAAGTATATTGAAAAGCCTGGTTTATGGAACGGTGGCATGTATAATTGGTTGACATTATTTTATGAAATTGATACAAATTGTTTTAGTCCAGTTAAAAAATTGACTGATCTGTTAAACCCACTGCATTTAGAGAAAAAATAAATATTACTATTCTAAAAAAGCTATATTTGTTGGACACAATGCTATTAAAGAAATAGAAAACCAGGTTAACTAAATTAATGATCCGAGTGAAAAAACATTTCATTTTTATTTACCTCTCAATAGCCATTCTAATATTTGCGCTAATTGCAAACAATTTTATCCTTACCCCATCCAACAGTCTCTATAAATATGTACCTGAAGAAAGTGACATTGTTATAGAAGTGAATGCCATTAATTTTGTTAAAGAAGTAGGGTATCAGTGGATATATGAGCCAAAACATTTCCAATCTGATAATGCAAACTTAGAATCTGAAGATCTAAGTCAAGAATTCAAAAACATAGGTATAAACCCTTTTTCTAAAATTATTCTATTTAATGAAAAGTGGGCAAATGAATCTCTTTGGTTTGGCGTTCTAAAAATAGAAAACCAAGATGCATTTGCTAAATATATATCCGAAAATTCACCATCAGCTATTGTTTCCTATCTTAAAACGACAGCAATAGTACAAATTAGTAAGTCGATTAATCAAGAGGAAGTAACTTTACACACTCAAAACATTCTTGAAGGCAAGGTAAAATCAATACATGCTAATCCAATTATTAAAACTAATTTCTATACAGAGAATGAGATTAATATTTATATAAAATCAATGAAATCTGAATATGTTACTGATGGTTATCTAAGCGTAAACTTTAATGATCAGCAGATTGATATTGCTGGGTATTTTCACCCAATAGGAAATACAGAAGTTAAACCAATTGCATATAATATTGAACAAAACATTGGAATTAGTTTACGTTCCTCTCTCAACCTATTAAATACTATTTATTTATTTAATGACACAAAATTAGAATACCTGCCTGACTATGAGCAATTAGCTTTTGACTATGATGGTGTTAACCTTCTTACTAATAATGATTTGATACCTGTAACTTCCTTTCCTAATATTAACTTTTCACTTGATATTCTTAATGAAAAAACATGGTTAGAATACCTAGATGCCAATATTGAGGATGGTAGTATATTAATTTCTGGAGATACTATCATGATTAATTCAGAAGTAAAAGCCAAAATTAGATATGAAATAGCGAATCAAAAATTCCAACTATTTCAAAAACATAAAACGCTATCAATTGCAGAAAAAGGTGAAGATCGGTACTTCGCGCTTGAAGTTCACCCGCAAGAATTAATAGATAAAATGGTTTTTAAAGAAGATGAAAATAATCCACCTAAAATTATTTCTTCTCAGATTATAAGAATAGTCAAATCTGTACTTGAGGATTTCAGTTATTTAAACGCTATTGACGAAATTAATTTTGCAATTAATAAAGACCCTAAAAGTGACAACTATATCAGTAGCGGTCATATTATTTATGAGAACTCGAATAGTCATTCGACTATAGAATCTTATTATCTGTTTAAAAATTTCATAAAAACAATTGGTACCCTTTTAAATTGAATTTACTTACTCAATTCTAAAACAAGTGCAACAGCATTTTTACGTTTGGTATCACAACTAAAAGTAATCATTCCATCAGCAGAAAATTGAACATTCTCAATTAATTCATCCGATAAAGTATTGTAAACTTTAGATTCGAATGTATTACCACTGCTTGCATTTATTGCGGCATTCAATTGATTAAAATCTAACTTTTGTTTGGATATAACTACTGCAATATGATCTTGTCTTCCACTATTGTCAGGATATAGTGAATAATCCCGGGGAAACAATCTAGTACCAGTAATTCCGCAATATGGTGAATGCTTAGCAGTATATGGGAATAAGGTATAGCTGGAACCATCTGTTTCTTCTCCAAATACATAAACATAACATTCTATTGAGTTAGTTATTTCTATTTTAAAGTCTTGATCAACAACCATTGGCTGAGTATTTGAAAATGTCATTCCACCTTTATATCTAAATGGAATATACTTCCCGGTTTTATTAATTACAATCCCAATTTCTGCACTCAATTTTTCACTTGCAAACTTTTCAGTATTTCCCATAGGATACAATCCATATGCTTCTTTGTTGAAATGCTCAAAATCAGAATACCTCATCCAGAATATTCCTTTTTTGCCCCACGATTCACCCCATGAATTCATAATTTGAAATGCGCCTTCTTCATTTGTTTTATAATCATCATAACCAATTACACACATGGCATGCCCTCCAAATCCTCTCATATTATAGTCAGATTGGTTAGGCGTCCATAATGATTTTCCATTCATATTAGACATGAAAGATCCACCAACCATCATTCCAATTACTACGGGAGCACCCTGTGCAAGATTTTGCTTTACAGCTAATAAGTCAGTGCCATAATTTTCGCCTGCTATACTAAGGCGATTAAATCCTTTTGTTCTGTAATTAGAAGCCTCATTTTTTTGTGAATTATTAGGTTGAGTATTACATTCATTTTCATTGTATCCAAATCTTGAAAATGGTAATGCACCTTTATTGTACATTAGTTCCATTGCTTTTTGAAGATAGGTACCTTGACACCCTTCTAGTGCAATTTGGTTATAAACAAACGAGGGGCTAAATGTTACATTATTTGGATTTTCTCCTGTAGCTTTTGAATGTAATATTGTTCTTGCAGCATATCCACTACTCCATCCAACACAAGATCCTTGAGACCCTTGATTAAGTCGTTTAGGCGCAAATTTTTCCAATGATACTTTTTCTGGCATTGGATTCTTAATATTATCAGCCAATGGTTCAAATACTTCAGCTTTATCATATACTTTTTGATCCATATCAAGACCAGTACTAAATAAACTACTGATTACATTTGATCCCCCACCTTCTTGTCCAGAACACATTTTGGCGCCTCCTAAAAAGTAAACCGCTCCAGCAATAACTACTAGTATTAATATTAGTTTCGGATTCTTTTTAAACAAATTAAGTGCTAATGGTAATAATGCCCCCATCATTCCGGATCCCATTCCACCACTTCTTTTGGAGGTATTTCTATATGTTTTTTTTGGTTGACTGCTATTCCCTCCTCTATTGTCCTTTCTTATTCTTATTGGCATTATCTATAAATTTTAATAATCGTGTTTTCAGAAACTAATCTATCAATTTCGGATTGCCCGTAAATATAATGAATATTATTATTGAAGAGGTTTTCATTGATATCCTCCAAAGTTGGTACTGCTTTTTTAAATTTGTAAGGATATCCAAAAAAGTATATTGAATCTTCAAAAACTGTATCTACAAAATAGAGACTAAATACATTGTCCCCTTCGAAAATATAAATATCTCCATGTAAAGGATTCTCCTCTAACTTAGAAAATTCAAAATATTGATACATTTTGAACGACCCGTAGAAAACTATAGCTAACAGTAGAATAAAAACGCCGTAGTATTTCCTGACGAGCGTCATTTTAATGAATTAAAATTGCTGAACTTCAATTATTTCAAATTCAACAAAAGGAAAAAGCACTTTCAATTCACCACCGACTTCAGCCATATCCTCATCATCTTCCTCAAAATACCACTTTATTACCAATTGGGTTCTATCTTGCAATTCAGACAACTTTCTTAATAAATTTCGAATAATTAAAGTTGTACTTGTGTTAAAGTACTCCAGTTTAAACTCTACCAAGGTTTTCTCCTTAGGATTAACTACATACTCGTCAATTGATTCCTGAAATGGTTGATAAAATGCTCTAGGATCTTCAGGTATAGAGATTCCTGCTAACTGAATAAGTCCCTTTTCCGGATTAACTTTTAATTTTGGTGTTTTTGCTGTCGCTTCAATTTTTAAAAGCATATTAATTCAGTTTGAAAATCAAATATAAAAAAATGATATGAATAAGTATAAAAATTCAAAAAAAAGTTATTGACGTCATTTAGTTAATGTACCAGTTCCATTTCTTCAATCAAATGTTTTGCATCACCGTACTTATCTATTACCCACAAAACGTACCTCATATCCACTGTAATATTTCTGCATCTTTCTTCGCTAAAATAAAAATCGCTCATTGTACTTTCCCAACTTCTATCAAAATTAATTCCCATTAAATTTCCTTCCGCGTCAATTACAGGGCTTCCACTGTTTCCACCTGTGGTATGGTTTGAAGCCGTAAAGCAAACCCACAATTCTCCATCCTGTAAATAATCTCCAAAATCCTTTTTATTATAAAGCTCTTTAAAACGATCAGTTAATTCAAAATCAGGATTATTTTCTGCATTTTTCTGCATTATTCCGTCTATAGTTGTGTAGTGGGTGTATTCCATTCCATCATATGGCGAAGAACCATCTATTTTACCATAAGTAATTCTTAACGTCGAATTGGCATCAGGCCATGTTTTTTTATCAGGAAACATGGTCATTATTCCTTCAAGATATATTTGCATTAGCGCTTCTTCCTTTTGACGAAATTCACGGAAACCTTTTACAACGGTCATTCTATAGGCATCAATTATTAAGTTTGCGTAAATTAAAGCAGGATCTTTTCTTAATTTTTTTGAATGTTTTTTTCCAAATGAATTTAAATAAGATTCAATCTTTTCTTTATTTATAATAGCTGACTTTTTGAAAATTGCAGGACCGAAACTTTTTAGTATAGCATTTTTTGATTTAAATTCATTGTCAATATTTGCAAAGTACATTGGTGTTAAAGCTTCAAACACAGCTAAATCAATCTCTTTATTGTAGTTTTTAAAAAAACCTTTAGTACTCTTTTTAAGCTTTTCAACTTCTGCTTCTAACTTTCCTTCATTAACCAATATCTCGTAATTATTGGCTAACTTATTAAAACTAGATGCAAAGCGTAAAACTTCTGGACCATAATAAAAGTATTCTATAAACATAGCATAGGCCATCTCATACTTCCCTCCTTCTTTCTGATGGTCAGCTAATTGTTTAATAACGGGATAATACTTTTCCTTCCAAGCTGTTCGTTCACTAGCTCTCATTAAGTACTCTTCTTCCCAAGCTGCTTTTTTCCCTAAAGCATCTAGTTCTCTCAACCCTTTTAATTGTCCAATCCATTTTTTCCATGCATTTGCTAATCTTGCTTGTTTAGAGGCATATTGAATTCTAATTAAATCATCTGCACGCATGGCTGGCTTTAAGATATCTATTTTTTTCTGGCGCATAGCAATTCTTGAAGGCCGCTCATGCTCAATATAAAATTGTAGTTTTTCCTTTGAATAATGCTGATCAGTTGACCCTGGAAAACCATAAACTAGCGTAAAATCATTTTTCTTTTTAGGTTTTAAGCTAATTGGTAAAAAATGCAATGGTTCAAATGGTTGATTTTCTTCTTGATATTTTTGAGGTCCGTTTTCAGAGTTGGCATAAATTCTGAAAACAGAAAAATCACCAGTATGACGTGGCCACACCCAATTATCTGTATCACCACCAAATTTACCAATAGCCGAAGGTGGTGCTCCAACTAATCTTATATCGTTGAAATCCTCAGTGACTAGCATATAATATTGATTGCCTAAATTGAAAGGCTTAATTTTGGCTTCGTATCCGCTACCAAGCATGGCAGATTCTTCTATAGCTTTAATGTTTTCCTTTATTTTTTTATTTTTATCATCTGCTGACATGGCGTCTTTAATTCCCGTCATTACTTTAGAAGTTACATCTTCAATTCTTTTTACAAATGTTACTCTAAGCCAAGGACAAGCTAATTCTTCAGACTTAGACTTAGCCCAAAAGCCATTCTTTAAATAATCATTTTCTAAAGATGAATGTTTTTGAATGGCATCAAATCCACAATGATGATTTGTTAAAATTAATCCTTGATTTGAAACCAGTTCAGCAGTACATCCACCATTAAATTGAAGCACAGCATCTTTTAAAGACGTACTATTAGTAGAATAAATTTGCTCAGCTGATAATTTTAAACCATAGGTTTTCATATCAGAATGAAACATTTCAATCAATGAAGGGATCCACATTCCCTCAGTAGCTTTTAGTGTTAGTTGAAGACCAAAAACTAATACTATTATTAAACCTATTTTTTTCATTTTAATGTATTGTTTAAAAGGAGAAATGCACTTTATTTTTGATAATTGTTGTTAGTCAACATATCACCACAAGCCATTTCAAAATTGTTAATTTAAACCCTAAAGTTAATTGATTTTTATAGTTCATTCAATAATTTAAACGATATTTAAGCTTAGAGTCGAAAAAAGTAATTGTTTCAATTAATAGATTGAATAAAATGGATATAGATAAACATATAAATGCAGCGAAATCAAGCAATTTTGGATTATGGAAACTGAATATGATGTTGGGATGGGCTATACCTTTCAATAAACCTCATGCCATAAAGATACACGCTATTAATGACTCAGAATTAACAGCGGTAATTCCATACAAACGAAAAAACTTTAACCACATCAAAGGAATACATGCCTGTGGATTGGCTACATCTTCAGAATTCGCTTCTGGTTTTTTTTTAATGACAAACTTAAATTTTAAGGTTTACAGATTAATTATGGAGTCCATTCAAATGGAATATCACTACCAAGCAAAGTCAACTTGTTATGCAAAAATTGAATTATCAAATGAGTGGTTTCACTCACAAATAATAGACCCTTTAAAGTCGAATGAAAAAATTACAATAACGAATACTGTAAATACTTATGATTCTTCCAACAATCATATTTGCACTGCCACAATAAAATGGCAAATAAAGAACTGGGATAAGGTAAAAACGAAGGTGTAAACATTTGTTATTTCGATAAAAATGTTGTATCTTAATAGGGCACCTAAAATAACAAGTATGTCAGAAAAAATTGAATGGGCATGGGTATACACTGGCCCAAGTTTATTGGCAAGTTTCTTAAAAACAGAATTATTAGATTCGGGAATTTTGGCTCAAGAAAAAAGTGATACAAATTCAGCTTTGACTGCAGGATTTGGCAGTAGTGGCTTTGCACAAGTATTGGTGGATGGTTCGAAATTGGATCAGGCTCAACCGATAGTAGATGCTTTTGAAAAACGTCAAACGGAGTAGTACTTAATAGCAGTTTGTATTTGTAATTGAACCATATCAAACGATTGCGGAATAGCACTCTTAAGCAATGATAGTTCAGTACATGCCAAGAGAATTGGTGTGTCCGAATAACCATCAGCGATTTGTTGAATTTGGTTCAAAAGTAAATTCGTTTTACCGTCATCATAAACTCTTTTTCTAATTAAGTCAATTTTTTCTGCGTCTTGTAAGCGTGGCTTAATGATATCAATTCCAGCAATTTTAAATTTATTTGAGACGTATTCAGAATTCATAGTATACTTTGATCCGAATACTACAGCCTTTCTCACACCAAATCGCTTTAACTCAGCCACTGAAATATCAGCTGGATGAATTAATTTATTAATGACATCTATTGGCAAATTGGCTTGATCAATAGTCTGATGCAAAGTAATGTTTGGTACTATAATTTGATCTACATCCAAACTGTTTAACTGCATAATATAATGAGCTATTACGGGTGTTAACTTATCGAAATTATCAGGTAAAAACGGGTTAATCTTATTGAAATCAGTATTTAGCATTTTAAAAGGTAAAGTACTAAAACCCTTATTCTTTGTTTGGAACAAGCGGTTTAATTCTTTAATATAAAATGTAGTGGTATATGAACCTAAGCCTAGCAATCCTAACATTTAGTTTCTTTTTAGAATATAATCAAAAAACATTTTTTTAGTGTCAGTAAACTTTGTTTCAATAGTTAAATCAGTTTTAGCCAAAATAGTATTCAAAATATTATCGTTGTACTTTCTACTTATCTCCGTATGGATTTTTTCGTTCGCTTCGAAATTAAAACTCTGATTGAGAGATTGAATATAAACTGATTGCTTAATTTTACTTTTAATAAAGCTTTTTGCTATACCCTCCTCTACCTCATACTCTGGACAATGTTCAAATTTAGACAATTCAAAATCTGCTCCCAATTCGTCGTTTATTCTGGTTAAAAGATTCAAATTAAAAGCGGCTGTCACGCCTTGAGAATCATTGTAGGCAGGTAATACAATTTCTTTAGCTTTAATTCTATCAACCCCTAGTAATATTTTATCATTAGGTTGCAAATTAGAACCCAGTTGATACATAAAATCCTTTGCATCTTCGTCCAGTAAATTACCAATATTCGATCCTAAAAATAAAATGACTTTTGGATGGATTGATGTTTTCAAATCAGATAATACGTTAAAATATGTACCTTGTTTTGGAACCACATTTAGTGTTGGTAGTTTTTGTTTTAACATTGATATCAATCCTTCCAATGCATGATCTGAGATATCAATTGGTAGATAACTAAATTGATAATTGAGAGACACTAATTTTTTTAATATTTCAATGGTTTTAGTACCATCACCAGCTCCCAATTCTATTAATTCGAACGGTTGATTTTTATCCATATCAAAAGCATGTACAATTTGACTTGATTGTTCTTGAAATATTTCAAGCTCCGACCTAGTTAAGTAATACTCGGGCAAATTCATTATTTTTTGAAATAGTTGATCTCCTATTTCATTATAAAAATATTTTGAGGGTAACGTTTTTGGTTCGTTATTCAATCCTTTTTTAACTTCAGATTTAAATTGTTCTATCATTCTATTGCGCTAATCGGATACTGCTGTATTGCCATTGATATTTTGGATGAAAAAAATTACGATATGTTTTGCGACTATGCCCTTCAGAAGTAGCGGTGGAGCCACCTCTCAAAACCATTTGATTAATCATGAACTTGCCATTGTACTCTCCTACTGCACCAGCAGCAATTTCAAAACCTGGATATGGTAAATATGCAGACCCTGTCCACTCCCATCTTTCGCCCCATTGAAATTGATCAGCCATCACCTCCCATTCAAATTCAGTTGGTAATCTCTTCCCTTTAAAAGCAGCAAATGCATTGGCTTCATAAAAGGAAACATGGCTCAGAATAGCATTTGGATCAATAGGTTTTAATCCAGCCAAAGTAAAATAAAACCATTGTCCATCAATATTATGCCAATAAAGTGGTGCTTTTATATTATTGCTTTGCACCCAATGCCAGCCTTCATCCAACCAAAAATTAAAATTATCATATCCTTGAGCTTCAATAAATTCAATAAACTCTTGGTTAGTGACCAAGTCTTTAGCAATTTTACCTTTATTCAAATATACTTTATGATGCCCCAATTCATTATCAAAACTGAAAGAATTGTTTGCATGTCCAATATCATAAATACCTTCTTCAATATCAAACCAACCTTTGTTCTCATTCTGACTGCCAACCAGATTACAATCGTTTCGATAAACTGGAAATAGTGGATTATGTCCTAGAATGTATTTTAAATCAGCAATCAGCAGTTCCTGATGCTGCTGTTCATGATTCAAGCCCAATTCTATCAATTTTTTAAACTCAGTTGAATCATTAGTAGACATCAATTTTTCCATACATTTATCTACATACTCACGATATTCATAGACTTCAGATACAACAGGGCGAGTCATATTACCTCGGTCTGCTCTTAATGTTCTTGCGCCAATTGTATTATAATAGCTATTGAACATAAACCCGAAATCCGGATGATATTCTTGGTAGTCAGAAGAAAATCGTTTCAAAATCATTTCTTCAAAAAACCATGTTGTATGCGCTAAATGCCATTTTGGCGGACTTACAAAATCTACGGGCTGTGGAATATAATCTTCCGTTTTTAATGGTTGACAAATTGCTACAGTTTTTTTTCTAACCGTTTTATAGAAAGTAATTATTCCAGTCATGCTATTAATTCGGTTTCTAATATCACTTCGCTTGCCACAGTTTTGTGGACTGGACATTTAGATGCAATTAATCTCAATTTTTCTTTTTGAGAGTCATCTAAATTGCCTATAAATTTAAGTCGTTTTGAAATAAAATCGACTTTACCAGTTAATTCTTTTTCGCTTTCAATTTCAGCAGCCTCTTTTTTAACATGTGTCAAATAAACAAATACCTCTTTTAAGTCCCACCCTTTTCGTTGAGCATACATTTTTATGGTCATTACAGTACAGGCTCCTATTGCAGAATTCAATAGCTCATATGGTGAAGGGCCAAGATCATCTCCACCTATACTTTTGGGTTCATCTACAACTAATTGATGCTTCTCGGTAAAAACCTGACTTGTAAAATTATCTTCCAAATTTAAATGCACCACCACTTGATCTCCATCAACACTCAGGTTAGTTTTTTTGTCAACAGTTAAATCAATATATCGACTTGCCCAAGCCCCAATAACATCAGCAGCATATAGCGCATCTTCTTTCTTACTCAACAGATGATCTGATCCATCTAAACTAACAAAACTTTTTGGGTGAAATGCATTCACAAATAAATCGGCCGCATTTGCCACTTCCACTATTTCATCTTGAGGTGAATGTAGAATTAACAGTGCTTTTTTCAGTTTCTTGATGTTTTTTTGCAAGTCATTGTGCTCAAGGTCATCAATAAATTGTTTTTGTATCTGAAATGGTCGGCCACCAATATTCGCTTCAAATGCGTCAGATTTAGCAAAAGTCTGCTCGTCATACTTCAGCAATTTCTTAATATGTCTCGGATCAGCTGGCGAACCAATAGTTGCTACACCTTTAACACTAGGCATATTAAAAGCTGCCATCAAAATAGCTGTACCACCCAACGAATGACCTATTAATAATTCAGGTGCCTTGTAGTTTAGTTCTAAAAAAGCATTAACGTCCAACAAGTCAGAAACGTTGTTGGAAAAGTTCGTCTCTGCAAATTCCCCTTCACTTTTACCTAAACCTGTAAAGTCAAATCTTAAAACAGCTATGCCTCTAGAGGTCAAATTTCGGCTAATGTGGCGCACGACTCCCAAATTACTATTACAGGTAAAGCAATGCGCAAAAATAGCATATTGTAGTATTTTTCCATCAGATGGTAGTTCTAGTTTGGCATTTAGTTTAAGCCCAATTCTAGTTGGTATAATTAAGTTTTCAGTATTCATTTTTTTATCTAATTAAATAATGTTTTCCGGGACTTTATCCATATTCAGATATTGACCAAATTGCGCCAATATGAGACTAATTTTTGGATGGATATAACTTTTGCAAAATGGTGCATTGGGCTTTGAGTAAAAATAATTTAACTGTGTGTCAATATTCGATTCAAAGCAATTAAAAGGTAATACCTGGGTAATGACTGGCACTTCAAAACCAGCTTGCAAATCAATTATTATAGTATCAACTATTTCGGACTGTTCTTTATTAAAAGTATATACTGCCGATCGATACTTTTGTCGCATGCTATGATTTGAAGTACTAGCATGCGTTAATAAATGGATTTCAATCAAGACCTTTAGTTCAATTTTTGATGGATCGAAATGAACTATAACTCCTTCCGATAATTTTTCGAACTCTCCAACAGAAGCAATCCATCCTTGTTCAACTTCTATGATGCCAATTAATGATTGAAAAATACCTTCAGTGCACCAATGGCAGCCACCTCCAAATCCAATTTTTTCTATTTTATTCAATTACTACTCCTTTCCAAAATGCGACATAACCTTTTATAGATTTAGCTAAATCGCTTACTTCTGGATAATACCAGGCGGCATCTTTATTCACTTCACCGTTCACCTCAACATGATAGTATGATGCTTCTCCTTTCCATGGGCAATGACTATGTGTATCACTTGATTTATAAAATTCTTTTTTTATAGAATCTGCTGGAAAATAATGGTTGTTTTCAATGACAATAGTTTGATCACTTTCTGCAATGACTGTATTATTCCAAATGGCCTTTTTCATATAATTCTGTTTTAGTAATGAATATTTACTTCTCTAAAGGTGTTTGGCTATTTCTTTTGGCTGTATAGAGTGATGAGAGGAGGTGTAAACTACTTTTTCATTCTTCAGGACAATAATTTGAGGAGATTGGTGGTAAACATCAAACACATCCGCAATATGATTCGAAATGGCACGATACTTTAGCAAATCAAGGTAATTAAAATCAGCGCTATCAATTAACAAGTCATTACCCTCTGTTAATCTACTTTTAGCAAAAGCACTAATACCGCATGTAACGCTATCTTTAAATAAAATTTGCGGCTTTGAATTAGAAGCCTTGATAATATCCTCAATAGTATTTATTTCCGTGATGTGATTCCAATTTTTCATGTGTGTGTTTTTATAACTAAATAGTCGTTTTAAGTTAAAGTTCATTACATATTGTTATGATTAAAGAAATGTCCCGAATCTTTCAAAATGACAGGTGTAGCCATTCGGTATTCTTACTAAATAATCCTGATGTTCTGGTTCGGCAGCCCAAAATTTTGTAAAAGGTTCTAATGTGGTCACAGCTTTACCTTCCCACTTCTCAGAATCATTTACTATTTGGATAACAGCTTCGGAAATTGCTTTTTCATCATCACTTTGAAAAAATATGGTTGATCTATAACTCGTCCCTCTATCGTTTCCTTGTCTGTTGATATTGGTTGGATTGTGAATTCTAAAAAAATAATCTAATATTTCTTTAAATGATGTTTCAGTAGGATTATATGTAATTTCTATTCCCTCGGCATGTCCAGGATGATATTTATAAGTCGGATTCTCATTATCCCCTCCAAGATACCCTACTTCAGTGTCAATAATTCCTTTTCTTACTCTAAACAAGTCTTCCATTCCCCAGAAACAGCCGCCTGCTATATATGCTTTTTTATGTTCAGTCATTTTATTTTTTTATTTGTCAATTATGAACTGCACGACAATTGCGAACAGCCCACTTTATGCTTGGCCCAATCAGGCCGTTTTGTATACCATTTTTCGTATTTTGGTTGATCGTCGTATGGCTTTAACAGCATTTGATACAATTCGTCAACCAAATCATTATTTCCTTTATTGGCTTCATCAATGGCTAACTGCGCCATATAATTTCTCAAAACATACTTAGGATTAACTTTTTTCATTTGGGTTTGTCGAGTTAACAGATCCAAAGCTTCACTACTCAAATACTGGCTATACTTTGTAAACCAATACCTCCAATTACTCTTTTGATTTTCAACTAAATCTTTATTTAAGTAAGAAACCTCAGCAACTATCTTCCAGAATTCTTCAAAATTATTAACTGACTCTGAAGACAATTCTCTATAAAATAAAGTCATGTCAATTTCGCTCACTTGCATCAAATCAGTTAAGTCATCAATAAAATCATCACTGATTTGATTTACTTGGTACAAACCTAATTTTTCAGTCATCATTTTTTGATACGATTGCAAATAATCATTTTTGAAACTGCTCAATATAGCTTCTAACTGTTTGGCATCTTCAATTAAGGGATACAAAGCATTAGCCAATTGCACTAAATTCCATAGTGCAATGTTTGGTTGATTTCCGAACCTATAGCGTTTATTTTGCGCATCTGTTGTATTTGGTGTCCAGCCTTTGTCAAAATCTTCAAGCCAGCCATATGGTCCATAATCAATAGTTAAACCAAGAATTGACATATTATCGGTATTCATTACCCCATGCACAAAACCCACTCTTTGCCAATGCACAATCATCTTTTTTGTATTAGACACTACCGCCTTAAAAAAGGCTAAATATGTTTCTTTTGATGGTAGACCCAATTCCGAAAAGTGGTGCTTAATTGTATAATCCACCAATGTGCGCAAGCTATCCAATTCCTGGCGAGCGCTGAATAGTTCGAAATTACCGAAGCGAATAAAACTTGGAGAAGCTCTGCAGACTATCGCCCCCAACTCTTCTGCAGGATTTCCATCATATAACATATCTCTAACTACCTTATCCCCAGTTGTTATTAATGATAGTGCTCTAGTGGTTGGTACACCCAAAGCATGCATAGCTTCGCTACATAAATATTCTCGCACACTCGATCTTAAAACCGCGAAACCATCAGCAGTTCTTGAATATGGCGTTGGACCTGACCCTTTCAATTGAAATTTCCAATTCTGACCTTTAATATCTAATTCAGCGATACTAATGGCCCGACCATCACCTAATTGTCCTGCCCAATGTCCAAATTGATGCCCCCCGTAACACATGGCATAAGCCTTAAAACCAGGAAATGGCATAGCACCGCTCAACACCTTTAAAGTATCTTGTTTGTTACCAAAATCAACACCCAAATCATTCATTAAACCCACGCTAATATGTACATAGCTCGGATTAGTTGGCACTTTGGTTTCAACAGCTGAAAAGCATGCATTATGTACCTGCCTTCTACTATTTTGAGCAACTGGGTCAGCTGGTAATTCAGCTGAGAAATGTGGTGTGGCTTTTAAATCTAAAAATGAAGTCATGTCGGAATTTCGGAATTACAATTTGTACAGATGTATTTATCTTTTAAATTATGCGTTTTCGACACATGCTCATTTACCACAATCGATATAAAACTATCGTATTTAGCATGTCCGGGTTTAGCATGTTCATCTTTTACGATATCATAAAATTTACCATCCCATTCATTGTGTCCCCAGCATGTTGGACATGTCCCTTTGGGATTCTGATCAGATGACTCTCCTGTACTTTTACTATTAAAGTAGTTTGATATATTTTCTAGTATTGACATCATTTTGTTTTAATATTCTATAATTTCTTTCCATTTTGAGCTTCGCATAGCAACTACTCTAATGTAAGAACAAACAGCTTTGGCTTTAAAACCTCCTTCGGTTAATTTTTTAAAGGTTTTTTCTACCAATTCTTTTCCAATTCCCTTACCTTGTAAGTGATTTGGCACTTTAGAGTAAACCAATTTCATTTTACCATCTTCCATTGTATAATTGACTATGGCTTGTTCATTATTTTCTAGTTTTAAGACAAATTCTTGCTTGGTCTCATCATGGATTATTTCTCTCATCAAGCTTCTTTTTAATTAGGGCCATAGACTCAGAATTAATGCAATATCTTAAACCGCTTGGATCAGGTCCATCTGGAAATACATGTCCTAGGTGGGCATCACATGTATTGCACATTACCTCTACCCTAACCATCCCAAAAGCCATATCCTTTTCGTACTGAATGGCATTTAACATAATAGGTTGGGTAAAACTTGGCCATCCAGTTCCAGAGCTAAATTTAATGGTTGAATCAAACAACGGCGTTTCACAACAGATACAACTGTAAATACCTGGATCATACGCGCTACATAGCGCACCTGAATTTGGTGCTTCCGTACCTTTTTGACGTGTAATTCTAAATTGTTCTGGCGTCAGAATTACTCTCCATTCTTCTGCTGTTTTTTCCACTCTCTTTTCAGGAGCTGGTGTACCATGATTGGCAAATTTGATAATGTCATTCCACTTTAACATAATTGGTCCTTTTGTTAAAATTACAATATTTTAATTGTTTCTATATTGATAGTCGGTAAAAGAGTACCATCCTTAATGGAATTAACTTTTTTTAAGGAGTTTTGGGAATGATTGGGTTAAAAAATTAATTTTATTTTTCCTTGAATATTTTCCAAACTATTTAAAACTAAAAAAGCCGTCTAGTTTTTTTCTAGACGACTCTTTTAAATATTGAGCGGAATTTAATTTTTAACTATTTTCCCACTATGTACTTTTTTGTTTTCAGTATCCATTATTTCAATGTAGTAAATGCCTGTTCTAAATTTAGAAATATCTACTTCGAATTGCCCATTTCCATTACCATCAAACTGATTCCTATATACAAGACCTCCGCTCATACTGTATATTTTCAAATCAAGATTATCTATGCTTGACCCGTCAGTTAGTAAAACTCTAAAGATTCCCTTGGTAGGATTAGGTGAGATACCAAGTTCAATATGTTCTTCTTTTGATTCAAAATAACTAACCGGTTTCTTTCTTTCAGGTTTAACAATTGGATTATTAGGATTATATGGAGCAGATTTAATAAATGAACCGTTACATGCATCAATATAAGCTCTCGACTCACAACCCGCTTCGGCTGTGAAACCATCTGACAATATAACCTCTGTTCCACCATGATAAACTGCTTCAGCACCTGCGTTAACCATATTAGTTGCTGTAATTGCATTTGCTGCTTCTTGGTGATCCACACCATTAAGTAATACTGGTGCAGTAATACTCAAATCATAAATACAACCTAGTACAAAGGGAGAAGTATAAGCTAAGCAGTTTCCTGTTCTATTGTCTGTCCAAACGGGATAAACCATTCCTCCATGAGCAGAAATACCAATATAATCGCCCATGTAATCGTCACCCCCAACTGGTGCTGGTGTAAAAGAAACATCACTGACTCTGAAGTCGTTCCATGAGGATCCGGCATCAGTTGATGTAGCCACCCAAGTCTCTACCATATCACCTCCAACATCTCTATCATCATAAAAAATAACACTTAAATCACCAGATAGAGGATCACAAGTTATCCAGGGAAAATATTGAACATTACCTATTGGGTCTTGATTGACTCTGCTAGGATCTGACCAAGACACACCATCATCAGTTGATTTAGTCATGTAAATACTGATATCGGTTCCGCTATTGTTATTGTTAGGATCTCCATGATTCGTCCAAACAACATAGATTGTTCCATTATTTGGTCCACCACTTATATCTACGGCCATACAAGGAAATGAATTGACTCTCATGTTTTTTCCTGTCAAGTTACTAAGTCCTGACGATCCAGACCAATTTGGAGACCATCTTATTCCTTCAACATTAACTGGCATTTCTAAAGCTTGATTAAATGTTATTCCGCCATTAGTTGACTTTGCAAAACCTAATCGATTTTCTCTACCTCCTTGATTATTGTACATTGCCCATACCGCATAAACTTCTCCATTTGGTCCAGTTTGTAGATTTACACCTTGATGTAACTCAACACCATTTATATTACCTCCAAGATTCCACGGAACTGACCATGTCAGACCATTATCAATAGATCTACTTACCTGAATTCGCTTATCATTGAAATTTGTGCTTGAATTACTAAAAAAGGTCCAACCATTATACAAGTTACCATAATTCGGATTGTTAGTATTGTCAGTTTTTGAAGGGCTATTATCTACCCATAGATGATTTTTATCAAGCATATAGGGTGTCTGGTTTATAGAAGAAGTTGTCCACGGTCCAGTAACACTATTAGTAGTTGAAATACTCTGACCATAAGAAGTACCTGGCCCAAGAGGCCCCTGGAAAGTGTTAGGTCCATCAATATAACTTACAGAACTTGAACCATCTAACTTCCTAACGATTACTGACGGATCAGCGAAGCTATTACTATGACCTCCTAAAGAACCAGTCCAAGTTGAACCACCATCTATGGAAAATCTTACATCAACCCCTAAAATTTGTGTACCCGAATTATTTGTAACATTGTTGGAATTAAATATTGCCTCGTTGTTAGTAGGATTTACAAAAACTGAGTTTTCAGTTTGATGTTCACTATACTCAGCATCACCTATCGTTCGAATATCAGGAGAATTAGAACGACTTTCGCGTGTGATTATCTCATCTCCAACATATCTATACTCAGGATTTTCAACTTCCTCATGAGCTGGAATCAAACCTAGTTCAACCATTTCTTGCCAATACCTCCAACTATCAACACCATGAATTACTTCGGCTTGCGCATTCAGAGAGTTAAAAGATAATAAGCAGTAGAATATGCAGATTAATTTTATAACATTTCTCATAATAATTAATTTTTATTTTTTTCGTCAAGTCTTGCTTTCAAATCATCCATTTGCTTTTGAAGTTCGATTAAATAAAGAGTCAACTCCTCAATTTTCTCCTGTTGAATTCGAGTTATATCTCCAATTTCAATTCCTTCTTCTTCCACTTGCTGAGCAGAAGGAACATTAGGTAAATGTCCGTTCTCATCAATAAAAGCACTTACTTCATGTAAAGTAGGTAACTCATATTCAGGAGCAAAAACATAATCAGCCCAACCTGTTCTAACTCGAACTTCGTCTGCTAAAATACCTCCAGCAACAAACAAACGATAAGCATCAATGTTTTGTCCACCAATAACAGTTGGCGTATTAACAGTACCTATACCAACACGGCCGGTTGTATTCAATCCATCAGAAGTGCCTACATAAAATGAAGGGATGTTACTATTAAAACCAACCATGAAGGAGTTTTCAATATTATTAACAATATCATTTCCTAGACCGGTACCTGCGAGTATTCCGGCACCAAATATGATTGAATGATCTTGACTCGCT
>JBGCFR010000050.1:0-37166 GCA_045107045.1 Crocinitomicaceae bacterium | reverse complement strand
ACATTGAAATCCTTAGACAATGAATTCATTAGTCAAACCAAAGTTCACATTCAATAAGTAGTTTGCTTTAAATTTTAAAATGAATTGCGCGTATACTATTGGCAACATGTGCGCCTAGCATCTTTTGTTTGGGTGTTTTTGCGTTAGGATCGAATGTTGTTTATATTAATTGAGAAAGTGTTTAAAGGATGATAATTTATCCTACTCACACACTTCAAAGGCTGGCATATAAAATAGAAAAATAAGATATTTTCGAATAATCAACTTGAGGTGTGAAAAATCAAAAAAGCCCAATCATAAATGAAAGGGCTTTTAATACAAGTGCGAGGTGGAAGCCAACGCACAAGCATTTTAAATAACAAAAAAGCCGAAGCGTTAACTTCGGCTCTTTGTACTCGAGGCGGGACTTGAACCCGCACGTCCCAAGGGACACAAGATTTTAAGTCTTGCGTGTCTACCAATTCCACCACTCGAGCGTAGTGTTTTATTAATCAATTTCTCTCGTTGTGCAATGTAAACATTGAACGAAGTTGAAATGTGAGCGGGAGACGGGGCTCAAACCCGCGACCTCCACCTTGGCAAGGTGGCGCTCTATCAACTGAGCTACTCTCGCTTATCGAAAGAACGTTTTCTTTCGGGCGACAAATGTATACTATTAAATTTAATTCACAAAATTATTTTCTTTTTATTTAAGTTTTTTTTAGTGCTTTTTATTCATAGTAATTTTAGGTCTAGATATATTTTTAATATAAATACTAATGAATAGTATTTTAGATTATTTATTTAGATTATTTTTACAAATAAAGATTATGAAAAAAATATTTTTAATGATTTTACCACTTGCAATACTTTTGTTAATTGCATCATGTAGTAAAGACCAAAAAGCGGTGAAGGTATTAGCTGGGTCATGGAAATTAGTTAAACAAGATGCTGTTGCGGTACCTCCAGAAGAAAGTGATGTATATACTTTTGAAGAATGTAAATTGAAGAATGATGAATTTTGTACCCTAACGATAGAAAGCAGTGATACAACAGAAACAAGTGAGTACAAGGTAATAGATGACGGAGAAACGCTTGTTCTAAAGGCCGATTTAGGTTTTGCAGGGCTTAGCATTGATATTGAAAACACAATTACGGAACTAACTGAAACTACCTTAAAACTTGACTTTAACTTTATTGGAATCATTTCGAAATTAGAGTTTACTAAATTGTAGAATTTAGTCAATTCAAAATTTAATCCCATTAATCGAATTGATTTTTGGGCTTTTTTAATCTAAAACAATTATTTTTTTTACTTCAGTAAATTCCTTACCGCTAAGTCTGAGGAAATAAGTGCCTGATAATAGTGGTTGAACATTAATAGCTTTTGTACTATTAACAATGCCAGTCATCACTTGTCTGCCTTGAATGTCAAAAACGTGGTAATTTAAATTTGACTCACCAGTTGTAATTGTCAATTGATTTACTGCTGGATTCGGATAAACATTGAAATTAGTGATTTTTGTTTTAGGTAACTTTAGCGGATTATTTTGGTAAATAACACCAATGGCATCCAAGTCAAATCCAGAGCTTGGGAAAGCGGTTGGAAATGGATCATTAATTACATTATCAAATTGATCGAAGTGACTATAGGATGGATTTATACTACCTACAACATCAACTATTTTTATGTAGGTAATACTATCGAGATTTAGCGAAGTTGAATCAATCAATTCCTCCAAATCAAAAGGAGTACCATAACCTTGTCGATATTTTCCTGCTAAATTATTAATTAGAGTAGGGTCTGTGTTTCCAAATGAACCAGTTTGTACAAGGATTGGAATATTACTTGTAGCAGGAAACCTGACGAAGTCTACTCCGTTAGTGCTCACCTCAACAAAAGCAAATTCCAAATAAGTATCAGAAAAGCTATTCTCAAAAACGGCAAAATCTGGTCCTGGAGCATTTATTATTGGAAATTCAAAACTTAATGTAATGGAACCATTATCACCCAGACTAACAACATCACTACTATTTCCTTCAGCTTGATTTAGGGCATTTTGAGGAACACCAAAACTAGCTACAATACTTTGTGGGTCGCTTATGTCTTCAGGGCCGGGATTAAATTGAGCGACGTCATTAGCCCAGTTGATAAAAACTGAGGAATCTTTGTAGATAGCAGTTGATCCTACTTGTCCAGCAGCTGGAGCGAATTGAGAAAGTCCAGTTGATATTGAAAGTAAAAATAAAAAATTAAATATATGTCTCATCATGGTACAAATAATAAGCTATTCGTATTAAGTCCTGCAGTAATTTCTCTTTGGAAATTTCCTTTTAAATCATAAATTCTAATAATACTAGAATTGACATAGCCATTGACATCAATAATATATAAGAGTTGCTGATTTTCATTAACAACTATTTTAGCTACATTTTCAAAATCTGAGCAATCAATTAAGGGGCTTTGTTTTGCAGTTTCGTTTTCAGTGTCAAATTCGAATATCGCATCCTCAACGTCACTGTAATAATAAATAGAACGGTTTGAATAAGTCATTGTAATAGTATTGATTGGATATACGTTTTTAACTGAAAAGGTATTGAGGTCTAATCGTAGTAATTTATGTTTTATATTACCATAATCACCTCTAGAAATTAAGTAACCATCACCTTCAAAATCGACTAATAGGCTGCTTCCATTAATATCAGCAACAAATGTTGAAATTACAGAATTACTTTCTAAATCAATAACAGAAATAGTTGAATCATAATTGGGAAAATTTAAACCACCGGTATTGACAACATACAATTTGTTTTGATAAATTAAACTAGACTCCGGGTTTTGACCAACTTCAATATTTGATGTCACATCCAAGGTCTTCATACTAATTGTACTTACTGTTCCATCAAAATTAATGCTATAGATGAATCCTTCGTAAAATTTGAGCGTTCTAGGTTGTCTGCCTATGCTATTATCAAATAGTCCAATTTGTGCAATTGACTCTAATGTTAATCCATCTAAAATTTCAATTTGACTAGAAACGTTAATAGCAATGGCATAATAGAGTTTCCCTTCGTAAATAAAAGAAATCATATCGTTAGCCGTATCGCCTAATCCTCTGCCATTAATGCTGCTAAATATTGAAGATGATACAGTCTGTTTTTCATTACTGAAGAATGATAAACTGGCATTATTTTGTTGAAAAAGGCCTTCGTTTAATGCAAAAAAACCATTAGTGAAATTTGATAGAACTATTGGCTCAATTGGAGGTTTTTTGCAACCAAATAATATGATTGATATAGTTAAAATTAAAAGAAATCTCATTGTTTAAATTGGTATTGTAAGGTGAAAATAAAATGTCGACCCGGCATAGGAAAACTTCTTACCACTTGATAGTTTTTATCAAATATATTATTGATTTGAAATTTGGTTGTTAGTAGCTGCTCTTTTTTTAAATTAAAACTCTTCGCCAAATTGAACCCTAAATCTATGAAACCTTCCAAATAATTATGTGCAATATTTTCAGTAAGCACATATCTGCTGCCTGAATGCAATATGTTGATAGACGAGGTGAAAAATTTATGTAAAAAATTAAAATGGTATGATGCAAAGTAAATTGGTGTATACGGAAGTTGATGACCAAAAGTAAAACCATTTTCATCCGTATTATCAATACTTCTATTAATGGATTGATTTGTCAATAAAATAATTCTTGAATTGACTATGGTTTTAGTCAGCGAAAAACTAATGTCTATTCCACGACCTTGTGTTCTTCCAATATTTTGCATGCTCCAATTGAATAAATTTTTTGTAGGTATGGCAATGATTTTATTTTCAACGTCATTCTGATATACATCAATTGTCGTTTCCAAATTGAAAGAGGCAATCTCTTTTTTTAGAGTAACTCCAATGTTAAAAAGGTTTGCTTTTTCTGGTGATAAGTCTATATTTCCAATTGAACGATAATACAAATCGTTGAAGCTTGGCATTCTGAAAGTGTTTTTGTAGAATGATCTAATTCTAAATGATCTATTTTTGAACGGAACATAGCTCAGTGATAAAAAAGGAGAAATATGACTAAAATTGGCCTTGTCTTCTATACTTTGATCCGAAATTTGTTGATGCGTTAAATTGCCTTGAATCTTAAACCTGCCAAGCCATTTTGTAATACCAACTACAGAGTTGAGAGATTGCCGAATAGGTTCCTTTTCGTATTGGCTTCCCTCTAAATTGGACTGTATAATATCGGACCCAATAAAAAGGCTTTGGGTTGGTGATCCCAAATAATAATGATACATAAACCCAGTACCAATTTGGTTTTGCGAATATGAATTTTCAATATAACCTTTGCTATTTAAAACAAAATCTTGAAAATATTTTGTTTTGGAGTTTTGGGCAAATATATGGCCGGTAACAAGTTGTTTTTTTGATTGATATTTACCTATTATACTACTTGAACTGTTCTCACGTGTTAGTGTCTCTTTGTTTTTTGGGTTATAGAAAACTACAGCTCCAGGTAAGTTTTGGTCTGAGTTTTGGTGACTTCCTTGGACTATAAAATGCAAATTTTTGTGATGGTATTGAATGGCGCCATTAAATTGAGCTTGTTTTAAATTAGTAGGGGCTCTTTGTCCTTCAATTGTATTTTGGCCATTTGCTAACTGATAGTTATAAATACCACTTCCAAATCGATACACCCCTTGTCCACCTGCGGTAAAGCGTTTCCCAATTTTTTGTTTAATTAAGATGCCATTTTGCAAAGCATTAACACTTTGCCATTCGGTTTGAGTTTTAATCAAAGTTTTTGTTTTTGGAAGACTTGAGATATTATTGAAAACAGATATCATATTGGCCTTTAAAAAAGAACTTGCAAACGAATGTAAATGTTGTACTTGCCCGCTAGACATTTCAAGAGACTCTATTCCGAATATTGCATAGTTTCCAAGGTTAATGGTTCCAGTTTGTTGATCAGGAATGGAAATTCCATCTTGTTCTATACCTGTATGAGCACTTCCTAAACTTCTATAATTTACAGTCTTTAAACCACCAATACCACCATAATCTTTTATGTTAGCACCAGGTATATGCTTTAAAGCCTCACCAATATCAATAACTCCCATATTTTGGAGTACAAAATCATTCAGTTGGTAAAAAGGCACGGAGGCAGTCAATACTGACATTTTAACTATTGAGTCGACCTTACCATAAACAAAAACAGCTTCTAGTGTATCAGAAACCTGACATCTACCTATACGGAAGATGCCAAGAATCATCATAACTAAAAGCAATGCTTTCATGGTTTATTGTTTAATTAGCTTCTGAGTTCTATAGTTCCCTTCAGATCCTACCTTTACTAAATAGATCCCAGAATTTAATTGATTAAGAGGGATTTCCATTTGTCCAACAATACCATCAACTGAATAGAGAATTCTACCACTTAAGTCTATTATCTGAATAGTTGACCTCTCATTAGTATTGATACTTACTCTGTTGTTTGCTGGGTTTGGATACATTGAGAAGTCAGTAGTTTTTTGTGCTGCAACTGATAAATAGCCTGTACTTAAATTATCCATAACAAAATAGGCAGGTGTATTCATTCCCCAAGGAGCTGCATCACTTGAAGTCAGTTGAAAGTCTAAGCCATAAACTGATCCTAAGCTTGATAAATTAACGAATTCCCAAGAATCTAGTATATAATCCTGCGTACTATCCGAAAAACGATAATCTGCAAGATAGAAATTAACACTATCAGAAGTTCTGGTAGAATCAGCTTCTAATCCATAGATAGTTAATAAAAACCAATCTTCACCATTTGTACCATCCAATGCACCATTTGCATCAGTCGAGTCACCAAATTTCTTAGTAAACATGTCTCCATTCTGCATTGATAAATAAGCGTATGTCGTATTTGAGAAATACGCTCCGTAAAATACTGCTGGATTACCTGTTTGTCTAAAAGCTCTAGTATTTCCATTATTAGCATAACAAATACCAAACTGTGAAGACCCTGTCGCACCTGACTGAGCAATTGCACTGAACTGATTTGTAAAACCTGGTGTTGTGGCATCAATAGAATTTGAATAACCCCAGCCAGTAAATGATTGCCATGCTGAGTTATAGCTGTTTTCAAACTCAATTTCCCCACTAATAAAAGTAGTGTCACCATCAATTATTTGATCCTGTCCAAACCAAGCAGTGTCTGAAAAATTTAAAGGGGTTTCGAAGTCAGTTGTTTGACTAACACTCGAAAAAGTTAGACCTGCAATTATTACAGTTAATAATTGTTTTTTCATTCTTTTAATTGTTGTGTGCGTTTTGTTTTTTATGCACGATTAATAAAAAGAATAAAATCAAAGTAGAAGAGTAGGGTGAATTATGAGAATGTACCCAATCCTAAAACCATGCTTTTATCCCGAAAGCTTTGTATTTTTGAATTTAGGCAGGTCTTCTGACTCACTTCATTTCATTTATCGCCTTCCCAATTCAGTTTTAAAATGAATCAGTGGCATTTGATAAACGAATTTTGAAGCTTACAGCTGCGGGAACAGTTCAGGATTTTCACCCGATTCCCATTTTAATTCTATCGATTCAAAAGAAAACGAATGAAACCAAAATTCATGGCAAAGATAATACTAATTTCAGTAAGAAATTACTTTATGAAAAAGAAGATGCAACTTTAAGCTTGTTTTAGCTCAATACTTCTAGTTTGGCAAATTTAAGTAATAGTTGTTTATTACCAGCTTTTGGAAAAAATACAGTTGCTTTTGTAGGCGGCGTTCCTTCTAATGCCACTACTTTCCCTTTGCCAAAACGTTCATGATTGACATTGTATCCTACCTTCAAATCTAATTTATCAGCTGTATCACCGCTTTTTGTTCTTTTCGGCGCATCTGAAATTTTTGTCAATCTTCTTGAAGGTGCTGTGTTTGCAGGAATTCTCCCAGTTGTTTTATTGACCAGATTGACTTGGTTTAGCGAGCGTCCACCACTTTTATAAGGTGTTGTTAGCTCTAAATATTGCGGGTCAATTTCCTCAATAAAGCGACTCGACTCACTGGTGATTAAATTGCCCCAACGATATCTACTTGTTGCAAATGATAAGGTACAATTTTTTTCAGCTCTGGTAATCGCGACATAAAATAAACGCCTTTCTTCCTCCAATTCAGTTCTAGAATTTAAAGCCATTTGAGATGGAAATAGATTTTCTTCTAAACCTACAACAAAGACGTATGGGAATTCTAATCCTTTTGAGGCATGAATGGTCATCATTGAAATTTTATCCTTATCCTCATCTTTCTCATTGTCTGCATCTGTTAAGAGGGCGACATCAACCATGAAATCGCTTAAAAAGGCCGTTTCTCCCTCTGAAACTCCAGAAGTGAATTCTTTAATACCAGATAATAATGCTTGAATGTTTTCATATCGGGAGACACCTTCTGGTGATTTGTCAGCATAAAGGTCTTTTAATATACCTGAGGTAACAGCAATGTGTTGGGCAAGGGTATAAGCATCTTTTTTATCTAAGTCAACTGCAAAGCTTTTAATATGAGTAACAAATTGGTTTAGTTTAGTCCGTGTTCCACTTGCAATTTCTGTGGGGTATTGACTTGGGTTGGCTATTATTTCCCATAGAGATACACCATAATGGTTGGCTGCTACAATTATCTTTTCAATAGTGGTATTGCCAATTCCACGTTTAGGGTAATTGATAATTCGCTTAAAAGCTTCCTCATCCTGGTGATTTGCGGTTAGTCTGTAATAGGCTAAAATATCTTTAATTTCTTTTCTTTGATAAAAAGACAAACCACCATATATTTTATAAGGAAGATTTAACTTTCTCAAGGCCTCTTCAAATGATCGCGATTGAGCGTTGGTTCTGTAAAGTATTGCAAAATCTAAATTTTGTGCACTTTCATTTTGTTTGATTTCAAAGATTTGTTGGGCTATTAATTTTCCTTCTTCGTTATCTGTTAAAGTTCGAATGACTTTTATTTTATTTCCAACATCATTTTTGGTCCAAACATCTTTCTGTATTTGATCTTTGTTTTTAGCAATAACACTGTTAGCAGCATTTACAATGTTTTGAGAACTTCTATAATTCTGTTCAAGCTTGAATAATTTATAATCAGGATAGTCAGTTTTAAAATTTAGAATGTTTTGAATGTTTGCGCCTCTAAAAGAGTAGATACTTTGCGCATCATCACCAACTACACAAATATTTTGAAAAACTGCCGCTAATTTTTTAACTAAAAGGTATTGCGAGTAATTCGTATCTTGGTACTCGTCAACCAAAATATATTTGAATCTGTGCTGATAGAAGTGAAGCACATCAGGAAAATCTCTCAGCAGAACATTGGTTTTAAACAGGAGGTCATCAAAATCCATAGCACCTGCTAAAAAACATCTTTTCTCGTAGGCTTTGTAAATTTCGAATAATCTCGGTCTTCCACTTTGCCGATCTTCATTAATCACATCTGAATTTGTTTCATAGGCAACAGCCGAGATTAAATTATTTTTTGCAGACGAAATTCTTCCAGAAACCATGGCAGGTTTATACACTTTATCGTCTAATTTTAATTCCTTAATAATTGTTCTTAATAGACTTCTTGAGTCTTGGGTATCGTAAATCGTAAAATTGGATGGGTATCCCAATTTTTCAGAATGGTGTCTTAAAATTCTTGAAAAAACGGAGTGAAATGTGCCCATTGTGATATTGCGAGAATCAGTATCTCCGATTATAGAGCCGATTCGTACCTTCATTTCTTTGGCTGCTTTATTAGTAAAAGTTAAAGACAGTATATTAAATGGATCAACACCGCGCTCCATTAAGTAAGCAATTCTAAAGGTTAGTACTCTGGTTTTACCCGAACCAGCACCTGCAATAACCATTGTAGGTCCGTCTACATTTTTTACAGCATCTAATTGAGCAGGGTTGAGAGTCTCCAAGTAGTTCATAAAGCAAAAGTAGTATTTATATTTTGAAAAATTAACACGATTCTTTGTTAAGAAGGAGGTGAATGAAGGAAAGTTTATGATTTAAATTTTATAGCTTCGCGCTCCTCTATTTCTAGTCAAAAATCACCCTTTTCTATTTTCAACATCAACATGTGAAAAAAATCGAAAAAAAATCTGGGAAAAGTTGGAAAATAAAAAAAAGTCGTTACCTTTGCACTCCGAATTTTGACGAATTTGGAGTAATTGTATTGTGTAAAATAAAAGATAAAACAGATAGTTAATATGCCAACTATTCAGCAACTAGTAAGAAAAGGAAGAACAGCGCAAGTGAAGACAAGTAAGTCTGCTGCGTTAGAGTCTTGCCCTCAAAAAAGAGGTGTTTGTGTAAGAGTATACACGACTACACCAAAAAAACCAAACTCTGCTATGAGAAAAGTAGCAAGGGTACGTTTAACTAACGGTAAAGAAGTAAATGCTTATATCGGTGGTGAAGGCCACAACTTACAAGAACACTCAATTGTTTTAGTAAGAGGAGGTAGAGTAAAAGATTTACCTGGGGTAAGATACCACGTTGTTAGAGGTGCTTTAGATACCTCTGGAGTTGAAGGTAGATTACAAAGAAGATCTAAGTATGGTGCAAAACGCCCTAAAAAGAAATAAGGAAATCTAACAAAAGATGAGAAGAAGAAAAGCCAAAAAACACGCCATTTTACCTGATTCAAAGTATAATGAGGTAGTGGTAACGAAGTTCGTGAATAACTTAATGATGCATGGTAAAAAAAGTGTAGCATACAAGATTTTTTATGATGCTTTAGATATTATTCAAGAAAAGATAGGTGAAGAAGAATCTGCATTAGATACTTGGAAAAAAGCACTACACAATGTGACACCAGGAGTTGAAGTAAGAAGTAGAAGGGTTGGTGGAGCTACTTACCAGATTCCTACTCCAGTAAGAGACGCAAGAAAGCAGTCACTTGCAATGACATGGATGATTAATTCTTCAAGAAAGAGAAACGAAAAATCAATGGCGCAAAGATTAGCTTTTGAAATTATCGCAGGATCTAAAGAAGAAGGAGCGGCATACAAAAAGAAAGAAGATGTTCACAGAATGGCTGAGGCTAACAAAGCATTCTCTCATTTTAGAATCTAACCAGAATACAATACGAAAATGGCTAAGAAAAGAGATTTAACGTTTACAAGAAATATTGGGATTATGGCCCATGTAGATGCAGGTAAAACTACAACTACTGAGCGTATCCTTTATTATACAGGTGTCAGTCACAAAATTGGTGAAGTACATGATGGTGCGGCAACAATGGATTGGATGGAACAAGAGCAAGAAAGAGGTATTACTATTACTTCAGCAGCTACTACTTGTTTCTGGAAATACCCAACAGTGCAAGGGCAACCAGTTGATGCAACCAAAGATTATAGAATTAATATTATTGATACGCCTGGTCACGTTGATTTTACAGTTGAGGTAGAGCGTTCATTAAGAGTTTTAGATGGCGCTGTTGCATTAATTTGTGCGGCTTCTGGTGTTGAACCACAATCTGAAACAGTTTGGAGACAAGCGGACAAATATAGAGTACCAAGATTATGTTTCGTTAATAAAATGGACAGAGCTGGTGCAGATTTCATGAAGTGTGTTACTGAAGTGAAAGAAAGACTTGGAGGAAATCCAATTCCGTTACAAATTCCAATTGGAGCTGAAGATGAGTTTGAAGGCGTTGTTGATTTAATTACAATGAAGTCAATCAGATGGAATTCTGAAGACAAAGGGATGACTTACACAGAAGGAGAAATTCCTGCTGATTTAGTTGATGAGGCACAAGAGTGGAGAGATAAATTGATTGAAGCAGTTGCTGAATCGGATGAAGCTTTAATGGAGAAATTCTTTGAAGATGCTGACTCTATTACCAAAGAAGAAATGTTTGAGGCGATTAGAAAATCGACTATCGATATGTCTATTCAGCCAGTAATGTGTGGTTCTGCGTTTAAAAATAAAGGAGTTCAAACAATGTTAGATGCTGTAATGGCATTCTTACCATCTCCATACGATACTGAAAATATTGAAGGGACAAACCCTGATACTGATGAGGTAGTAACAAGAGAGCCAAATCCTGATGCACCAATTGCTGCGTTAGCATTTAAGATTGCGACTGACCCGTTTGTTGGTAGACTATGTTTCTTTAGAATGTATTCAGGAAAGATTCCAGCGGGATCTTATGTTTACAATCCAAGAACACAAAAGAAAGAACGTATTTCGAGAATATTCCAAATGCACTCTAATAAGCAAAATGCAATCGATATGATCGAAGCAGGAGATATTGGAGCTGGTGTTGGATTTAAAGATATTAGAACTGGAGATACATTATGTGAGGAGAAGAATCCAATTGTTTTGGAATCAATGACTTTCCCAGATCCAGTAATCGGTATTTCAATTGAGCCAAAAACTCAAGCGGATGTTGATAAATTAGGAATAGGTTTAGGTAAATTATCTGAAGAAGATCCAACTTTCCAAGTTAGAACTGACGAAGATTCTGGTCAAACTATTATCTCAGGAATGGGTGAACTTCACCTTGAGATTCTAATTGATCGTTTAAGAAGAGAATTTAATGTTGAGGTAAACGAAGGACAACCTCAAGTTTCTTACAAAGAACAAGTAAACGGAAGCGTTAACAAATTCAGAGAAACGTATAAGAAACAATCTGGTGGTAGAGGTAAATTTGCTGATATTGTAGTAAATGTATCAACACAAGATGACCCTGAAAAAACAGGTTTAGAATTTATTAATAGCATTAAAGGTGGTAATGTTCCTAGAGAATTTGTACCATCTGTTGAAAAAGGCTTTAAAGAAGCAATGAAAAACGGTGTATTAGCAGGTTACCCTGTTGATAGCTTAAAAGTTGAATTAGTTGATGGATCTTTCCACGCAGTTGATTCTGATGCACTTTCTTTTGAAGTTTGTGCTAAAATGGCTTATAGAAATGCAATGCCTCAAGCGAATCCAGTGTTGCTAGAACCAATTATGAAATTGGAGATTGTAACACCAGAAGAGAATATGGGTGATATTGTTGCCGATTTAAACAGAAGAAGAGGACAGATGGAAGGAATGGGTGATAGAAATGGTGCAAAAATTATTAATGCTAAAGTGCCATTGTCTGAAATGTTTGGATATGTAACAGCCTTAAGAACTATGTCTTCTGGTAGAGCTACATCAACAATGGAATTTTCAGCGTATTCAGAAACTCCGAGAAACATTGCAGAGAATGTAATCGCAAAATCTAAAGGAAAGTAATAATTATATAAGTTCGCAAAATGAGCCAGAAGATTAGAATAAAATTAAAATCATACGACTTCAACTTAGTTGATAAGTCGGCTGAGAAAATTGTAAAAGCTGTAAAAGCAACAGGTGCTATTGTAAACGGGCCAATTCCTTTGCCTACAAACAAAAGAATTTACACTGTTTTGAAATCACCACATGTTAACAAAAAAGCAAGAGAGCAATTCAAATTGTGTTCTTACAAAAGATTGTTAGACATTTATAGTTCATCATCAAAAACTGTTGATGCATTAATGAAATTAGAGTTACCAAGTGGGGTAAACGTTGAGATTAAAGTTTAATATAAATAGATAAAGAATGCCAGGATTAATAGGAAAGAAGATCGGTATGACTAGCATCTACAGTGCCGAGGGCAAGGCAACGCCATGCACATTGATAGAAGTTGGGCCTTGTGTAGTTACACAAGTTAAAACCGAAGAAAAAGACGGCTACAAAGCTGTTCAACTTGGATTTGGAGACAAGAAAGAAAAAAATACTCCAAAGGCCATGGCAGGTCATTTTAAGAAAGCCAAAACTGCACCAAAAAGAAAATTGGTAGAATTTGACGGATTCGAAGACGCTAAGTTGGGAGATGAAATCACTGCTGATATTTTTGAAGCTGGAACTTTTGTATCTGTTGTTGGTACATCAAAAGGTAAAGGTTTTCAAGGTGTAGTAAAAAGACATGGGTTTGCAGGTGTTGGTCAAGCAACACACGGTCAACACAATCGTTTAAGAGCGCCAGGTTCTATTGGTGCTGCCTCTTATCCAGCAAGAGTATTCAAAGGAATGCGAATGGCTGGTCAGACAGGTAATGCGAGGGTGATGATGGAAAACTTAGAAGTTCTTAAAGTATTAACTGATAAGAATATGCTTGTAGTAAAAGGATCTATTCCTGGTGCTAAAGGGTCATTCGTAATAATTGAGAAGTAAGATGGAATTAAAAGTTGTAAACACAAAAGGGAAAGAAACTGCAAAGGCAGTTAAGCTTTCTGACACAATTTTTGGAATTGAGCCAAACGATCATGCGATTTACCTTGATGTAAAGCAAATTCTTGCCAGAAAAAGACAAGGAACACACAAATCAAAGGAAAGAGCTGAGATTGCTGGTAGTACCAGAAAAATTAAGAAGCAAAAAGGAACCGGTACAGCACGTGCTGGTAGTATTAAATCAGGTGTTTTTAGAGGTGGTGGACGTATGTTCGGACCACGTCCAAGAAATTACGGATTTAAGTTGAATAAAAAAGTGAAGGTTTTGGCTCGTAAGTCAGCGCTATCATATAAAGCCAAAGAAAATGCTATTATGGTTTTAGAAGATGTAAACTTTGATTCACCAAAAACAAAAGAGTTTAATACAATAATGGCTAGTCTAAACTTATCATATGAAAAAGTACTGTTTGTAACTAATGGGAACAATGAAAATGTTCACTTAGCGTCAAGAAACGTTACTGGAATGAAAGTTATACCAGCTCAAGAATTGAATACATTCGATATTTTGAATGCGAATAAAGTTGTTATTTCTGAAGGTTCTTTTGAAACAATTAATAACATTTTAAACTAATTGAAATGAGCGGAATAATTAAAAGACCATTGTTAACTGAAAAAGCTACATTAGATAGTGAGAATAACAATAGATTTTCTTTTGTGGTAGACCACAAAGCAAACAAACTACAAATTAAAGCTGCCGTTGAAGAGTTATACGGCGTTTCAATTGAGAATGTAAGAACAATGAGATACGGTGGAGGTAAAGCTAAGAGAAAGTATACTGCTCGAGGAATTGCTGAACAACGTAATTCAATTTGGAAGAAAGCAATTGTAACAGTTGCTGAAGGAGAAACAATAGATTTATACGATAACATTTAATAGATAAGAGATGGGTGTTAGAAAATTAAAACCAATGACTCCAGGTCAGAGACATAAAATAGCGAATGAAAATTCAACTATTACTGCCTCTACGCCAGAAAAGTCATTATTAGCTACCAAAACGAGAAGTGGAGGTAGAAACAATACAGGAAAAATGACCATGCGCTATATTGGTGGAGGTCACAAGAAAAAATATAGAATAGTCGATTTTAACCGTGAAAAAGCGGGTATTAAAGCAACAGTTAAATCAATTGAATACGATCCAAACAGATCTGCATTAATAGCTTTATTATATTATGCTGATGGCGTGAAAAGATATATTATCGCACCAGAAGGTTTAAAAGTGGATGATGTGATTGTATCAGGATCAGGGTCAGCTCCAGAAATAGGTAATGCTTTGCCACTTTCTGAAATTCCTTTAGGAACAATTATTCATAATATTGAATTTAACCCAGGTGCTGGCGCATCAATTGCAAGAAGTGCTGGTGCATATGCACAGTTGAATGCCAAAGACGGAAGGTATGTAACTATTAAGTTGCCTTCAGGTGAAACAAGAATGATTTTAGGTACTTGTTTAGCAACAATTGGTTCTGTATCTAATTCAGAGCATATGTTAACACGTTCTGGTAAGGCAGGTAGAAGCAGATGGCAAGGAAGAAGACCACGTGTGAGAGGTGTTGTTATGAACCCAGTCGATCACCCAATGGGTGGTGGTGAAGGTAAATCTTCAGGAGGACACCCAAGATCAAGAAATGGTATTCCAGCAAAAGGATACAAAACTAGATCAAAAAAGAAGTATTCTAATAAGTATATCGTTGAAAAGAGAAAGAAATAATAGGTTATGAGTAGATCGTTAAAAAAACCACCTTTTGTCCACTATAAACTTCAACAAAGAGTTGAAGAGCAAGCTGGATCACAGAGAAAGACAGTTGTTAAAACTTGGTCGAGAGCATCAACTATTACGCCAGACTTTATTGGTTTAACTGTAGCTGTTCACAACGGGAATAAGTTTATTCCAGTATTTGTCACAGAGAATATGGTTGGCCATAAATTGGGTGAATTTTCTCCTACGAGAACTTTCAGAGGTCATGCTGACAAGAAGAAAAAGAAATAAAAATAGTCTAAAAAGAAAAGAAAATGGGGGCTAGAAAAAGAGAAAAAGCTGAAAAACTTAAAGCGGAGAAGGCTAAAGTAGCGATTGCGAAATTGAACAATTGTCCAATTTCTGCAAGAAAAATGAGATTAGTTGCAGATCTTGTTAGAGGAACAGAAGTAAATAAAGCTTTAAATATATTGCAACACAATCCTAAGGAGGCAGCAAAACGTTTATCAACATTGTTACGTTCTGCAATTGCAAATTGGGAAGCTAAAAATGAGGACAAGAGCTTAGAAGATGAGACTTTAGTAATATCAATGGTAAAAGTTGATAATGCTGGAATGTTGAAGAGAATTCAACCAGCTCCTCAAGGTAGAGCACACAGAATTAGAAAAAGGTCAAACCACACTACTTTAATAGTAGATAGCTTAAATTAATTAATCAATGGGACAAAAAACAAATCCAATAGGAAACAGATTAGGGATCATTCAAGGATGGGAGTCTAATTGGTACGGAGGAAATGATTATTCTGAGAAACTCGTAGAAGACGATAAAATCAGAAAATATTTATTGGCTCGATTAACTAAAGCAAGTATCTCAAAAGTGATCATTGAGCGTACAATTAAGTTAGTTACTGTAACTATCAATACTGCACGACCAGGAGTGATTATCGGAAAAGGAGGAAAAGAGGTTGATAAACTGAAAGAAGAGTTAAAGAAATTAACTGGAAAAGAAGTTCAAATCAACATTTTTGAAATCAAAAGACCAGAGCTTGATGCAAAATTAGTTGCGGATGGTGTAGCAAGACAAATTGAAGGAAGAATTTCTTTCAGAAGAGCAATTAAAATGTCAATTGCGTCTACTATGAGAATGGGTGCTGAAGGTATCAAGATTAAAATTAGTGGTCGTTTAAATGGCGCTGAGATGGCACGTTCTGAAATGTACAAAGAAGGAAGAACACCTTTGCATACTTTTAGAGCTGATATAGATTACGCTTTAGCAGAAGCACATACTACATACGGAAGAATCGGTATTAAAGTATGGATCTGTAAGGGTGAAGTATATGGAAAGAGAGACTTGTCGCCAAATATTGGTTTACAGCAAAAGAAAGGTGCTGGAGCAGGAGGACAAGGGAAGTTCAACAGAAGAAAGAAAAAATAAGAATTTAAAGGCGTACTATTATGTTACAACCTAAAAGAACTAAATTCAGAAAAGCAATGAAAGGTAGAAATACCGGCCTTGCTCATAGAGGAAGCCAAATTGCTTTCGGAGATTTTGGATTAAAATCAGTAGATGCTGGATGGCTTACATCTAGAAATATAGAAGCTTCACGTATCGCAGTAACGCGTTATATGAAAAGACAAGGTAAAGTGTGGATCCGAGTTTTCCCAGACAAACCAATTACTGCAAAACCAGCAGAGGTTCGTATGGGTAAAGGTAAGGGGGCACCAAGCCACTGGGTTGCGGTTATCCGTCCAGGTAGAATCCTTTTCGAATGTGAAGGAGTAAACAGAGAAACAGCACAAGAAGCTATGCGTTTGGCAGCACAAAAGCTGCCATTAAGATGCAAATTCGTGGTGCGTAAAGATTATGTAGAGTAAAAATTGAAACCATGAAAGCTGTAGAATTAAAAGATTTATCGGTTAGCGATTTAATCGAAAGAATAGACGAGTTAGAGGTGAAACAAGAAAAGTTAATACTTTCTCATAAGGTTTCTCAACTAGAAAACCCGTTAGTAATACGTTCGGGCCGCAAAGAACTTGCTCGATTGAAAACACAATTACGAAAAAAAGAGCTTGAGGCTTAATTTTTCAATAAAAACTAAACTTTCTAGTAATGGAAAATAGAAATTTAAGAAAAGAGCGAATAGGAGTTGTTACAAGTAACAAAATGGAAAAATCAATTGTGATTTCTGTTGAGCGAAAAGTAAAACATGCCAAATATGGTAAGTTTGTAAAAAAAACTTCTAAATTTGTCGCCCACGACGAAAAAAATGAGTGTAACATAGGTGACACTGTTCGTATAATGGAGACTCGTCCACTTAGTAAGAACAAGTGTTGGAGACTAATAGAAATTGTTGAGAGAGCAAAATAATAAGATACAATGATTCAACAGGAAAGTAGATTAGCTGTAGCAGATAACTCCGGAGCAAAAGAAGTTTTGTGTATTCGTGTATTAGGCGGTACCAAAAGAAGATATGCTTCAGTTGGAGATAAAATTGTTGTAGCAGTAAAAAGCGCTATACCAGCTGGCGGCGTTAAAAAGGGACAAGTCGCCAAAGCAGTAATAGTTAGAGTAAAAAAAGAAGTAAGAAGACCTGACGGTTCTTATATTCGATTTGATGACAATGCAGTTGTTATCTTAAACGCCACTGGTGAAATGAGAGGTACCCGTATTTTCGGACCTGTTGCCAGAGAGTTGAGAGACAAGCAGTTTATGAAAATCGTTTCATTGGCACCAGAAGTACTTTAAAAAAAAAGTAAAATGCAAAAGAAATTACACGTAAAAATTGGAGATACTGTTAAAGTAATTGCAGGAACTTCAAAAGGTAGCGAGGGAGCGATTCTTTCTATCGACAAGAAGAAGAACCGTGTTATTGTAGAAGGTGTAAACATGGTTAAAAAACATGTTAAGCCAAGTGCTGCCAGTCCACAAGGAGGAATTGTAGAAGCACCAGCAGGAATCCATTCGTCTAACGTAATGTTAGTTGTAAATGGAGAAGCTACCAAAACTGGTAGAAAAGCTGACGATAACGGGAAATTAGTAAGATATTCTAAAAAATCAGGGGAGGTAATCAAGTCATGACTTATACACCAAGATTAAAAGAGAAATACCAAAGCGAGATTGCTGAGGGTTTAAAAAGTAAGTTTGGGTTCAAATCAAACATGAGAATTCCAAAATTAGAGAAAATTGTATTGAGCCAAGGTATTGGAGCGGCTACTTCTGATAAGAAGTTAGTAGAATCTGCTGTTAATGATATGTCATTAATTTCAGGTCAAAAAGCTGTAGTAACTAACTCTAAAAAAGATATCTCTAACTTTAAGTTGAGAAAAGGAATGCCAGTAGGTGTTAAAGTAACACTAAGAGGTGATAAAATGTACGACTTTTTAGATCGTTTCATTTCAGTTTCTCTTCCAAGAACTAGGGATTTCAAGGGTGTGAATGCTAAAGGTTTTGATGGTAAAGGTAACTTTAACATGGGAATTAAAGAGCATATCATTTTTCCAGAAATTGATATAGATAAAGTAAACAAAATATTCGGAATGGACATCACTTTCGTAACATCTACATCTTCAGATGAAGAAGCAAAAGCGCTTTTTGATGAGTTCGGTTTTCCATTCACAAAAAAATAAGATATGGCTAAGGAATCAATGAAAGCAAGAGAAGTGAAGCGAATGAAGCTAGCGACTCAACATGCTGAAAAAAGAGATGCTTTAAGAAAAGCTGCAAACGAAGGTGATTGGGATGCTATGATGGCTTTGCAAAAATTACCTAAAAACTCTATGAAGATTAGAGTTCATAACAGATGTATGTTAACAGGAAGACCAAGAGGTTACATGAGACAATTTGGAATTTCAAGAGTAACATTCAGAGAAATGGCTTTAGCTGGTAAAATACCAGGTGTAACTAAAGCAAGTTGGTAATTAATAATAAAAGCGAACAGAAATGTATACAGATCCAATAGCTGATTATTTAACTAGAATTAGAAATGCACAAAGTGCAGGTCATAAAGTAGTTGAAATCCCAAGTTCTAAAATCAAAAAAGATATTACTAGAATCTTGGAAGACAAAGGATATATTTTAAGTCATAAAGTTGATGATAGTGGACCGCAAGGGACTATCAAAATTGCTTTAAAATATACAAACGATAAAGAACCTTCAATTAGAAGAATTGAGAGAATAAGTACACCAGGTTTAAGAAAGTATTGCGGTGCTGGAGAGTTACCAAGAGTATTAAACGGATTAGGAATTGCAGTAATTTCTACATCAAAAGGCGTAATTACAGATAAAGAAGCTAGAAATTTAAATGTAGGTGGTGAAGTACTTTGCTACGTATATTAATAGAAAGAGAAGAATATGTCTAGAATAGGAAACAATCCAATTACATTAAAAGATGGCGTTGACTTTAAGGTTGAGGGCAACTTGATTACTGTAAAAGGAGCGAAAGGAGAATTAACTCAAGAATTCGATTCAGAAGGAGTAGAGATAAAAATTGAAGAAGGTGTTATTTCATTAGAAAGAACATCTGATCATAAAGACGTTAGAGCAAAACATGGATTATATAGAGCATTAATTGCGAATATGATCGAAGGTGTAAGTGATGGCTTTAAGAAAACTTTAGAGTTTCATGGTGTTGGTTATAGAGCAGTTTCAAATGGTCAAAAATTAGAAATTGTTGTCGGTTACTCTCACCCAATTCACTTTGAAATTGCGAAAGAAGTTAAGGTAACCGCTACAACGGAGAAAGGTAAGCCACCAGTAGTGGTTCTAGAATCTCATGACAAGCAGTTAGTTGGGCAAGTTGCCGCGAAAATCAGATCATATAGAAAGCCTGAGCCATACAAAGGAAAAGGGATTAGATATAGTGATGAGTTTATTAGAAGAAAAGCAGGTAAGTCTGCAGCAAAATAGAAAAATGATATGTCATTAAGTAAAGTTGATAAAAGAAATAAGATTAAAAGAAGAGTCCGTAAAAATATTTTCGGAAGTTCTGAGCGTCCCCGTTTGAGCGTGTTTAGATCAAATAAACAAATTTACGCCCAAATTATTGATGACGAAAAAGGAATTACATTGGTTTCTGCTTCATCTTATAAAGTAAAAGAGGTAGAGGGTAAAAATAAATCAGATCAAGCTACAATAGTTGGTAAGGCAGTTGCAGAAAAAGCAATTAAGGCTGGCGTTAAAAGTGTTGTATTTGATAGAAATAGTTACCAATACCACGGAAGAGTGAAAGCTTTAGCTGAAGGAGCTAGAGAAGGAGGGTTAATTTTTTAAGAAGAAGAGAAATGAAAAGAAACAAATTAAGATCTACTGAAGTAGAACTAAAAGACAAATTAGTTGCCTTAAATCGTGTAACTAAAGTTACTAAGGGTGGTCGTACTTTCTCATTCTCTGCTATTGTTGTAGTTGGAGATGAAAATGGAATTGTAGGTCATGGTTTAGGAAAAGCTAAAGAAGTTGTTGACGCCATTTCTAAAGGAGTTGATGATGCTAAGAAAAACTTAGTAAGAGTGCCAATTATTAATGGTACTGTTCCTCACTTTCAGTTAGGTAAATTTTCTGGAGCACGTGTAATGTTAAAGCCTGCTTCTCATGGTACTGGTGTTATTGCTGGTGGCTCAATGAGAGCTGTCCTAGAAAGTGCTGGTATTACTGATATCCTTGCAAAATCACAAGGTTCTTCAAACCCACATAATGTAGTTAAGGCTACATTTGATGCACTTGAGAATTTAAGAGATGCAGTTGCAGTAGCAAAGGATAGAGGTGTTGATTTAAATAAAGTATTTAACGGATAATTAGCAGAAGATGGCAACTATAAAAATTAAGCAAGTACGAAGCGGAATTAATCGTAGAAAAGATCAAAAAGCAACATTAGTAGCTTTAGGTTTTAAAAGATTAAATCAAGTTATAGAAAAAGAGGATTCTCCTCAAGTGATGGGTATGATTAAGAAATTACATCACTTAGTTGAAATCGTAAAATAAAAAATTAAAAGTAATGAACTTAACAAATTTAACACCAGCTGAAGGTTCCGTGAAAACGGTAAAAAGAATTGGTAGAGGTCAGGGTTCTGGTAGAGGTGGAACTTCTACAAGAGGTCACAAAGGACAGAAATCAAGATCTGGTTACAGCAGAAAAGTAGGTTTTGAAGGTGGTCAGATGCCTCTTCAAAGACGTGTACCTAAGTTTGGTTTCAAAAATATTAATAGAGTAGCATACAAAGGTGTAAATCTTGACTCTATTCAAGATTTAGTTGATAGAAAAAAATTAACGGAAATCACAATTGAAGTACTTTTAGAAAACGGACTAGTTTCTAAGCATGATAATGTGAAAATTTTAGGTAGAGGTGACTTAAAAGCAAAATTGACTGTTAAAGCTAATAAATTTTCAGCAACTGCAAAGGCAGCAATTGAGGCCGCAGGTGGTACAGTAGAAACGATTTAAAAAAACTTTGATGAAGAAGTTTATAGAAACACTGAAAAATATTTGGAATACAGAAGAATTAAGAAAAAGAATTCTTTTAACATTAGGATTAATTCTAGTTTACAGAATAGGTTCCTTTATTGTATTGCCAGGTATTGATCAAAATGAAATGGCTAAATTGAGCACTGGTGCCAATTCAGGTATTGCAGGATTATTGGACTTATTTGCAGGTGGAGCATTTTCTAAAGCGTCAATTATGGCTCTTGGAATTATGCCCTATATATCTGCTTCCATTATTATGCAATTATTGGGAATGGCAGTACCTGTTGTTCAGAAAATGCAAAAGGATGGTGAAAGTGGTAGACGTAAAATTAATGGATATACACGTGTTCTTACAATAATCATTTGTGCTTTCCAAGGACCAGCTTACTTAGGAATGTATGTTCCTGCCGAAGCTATTTTGGATAATTCTTTTATGTGGTGGACAATGGCAATGCTAGTCTTAATTGCAGGAACAATGTTCGCAATGTGGCTAGGAGAAAAGATAACTGATAATGGTGTAGGGAATGGTATCTCAATCTTAATTACAGTTGGTATCTTAGCTAACCTTCCATCAGCTATTACATCTGAGTTTGTGACTTCTGATTCTGCAATTTATGTCCAAATTTTGAAATTAATTGCCTTCTTTGCTATCATCATGGTAACAGTATTAATTGTTCAAGGTGTAAGAAGATTACCCGTTAACTATGCTAAGAGAATTGCAGGTGGGGCAGCAACTGAGCAATCAGCAAGAAGTTATATTCCACTTAAGGTAAATGCTTCGGGAGTAATGCCGATTATTTTTGCACAGGCAATAATGTCTATACCTTTAATGATGAATTTATCAACCACAAATAGTTTTTTAACTGGATTAAGTAATATGTGGTCATGGCAATACAATTTAGTATTTGCTATATTAATTATGGTATTTACTTACTTCTATACTGCTATTACTGTAAATCCTAAGCAAATTGCTGATGATTTAAAACGTAATGGAGGTTTTATTCCTGGTGTTAAACCAGGAACAGATACTGCCAATAGAATTGATGATATCGTGTCTCGTATAACATTGCCTGGGTCAATATTTTTAGCTTTAATTGCTATTATACCAGCATTTGCATATTTGGCAGGAATTGGAGAAAACTTTGCCATGTTTATGGGAGGAACTTCAATACTAATTATGGTTGGTGTGGTATTAGATACACTTCAGCAAATTGAAACTTATTTAATGAATCAGCATTATGATGGTTTAATGGAAGGTGGAAAAATAAGAGGAAGAAGAGGAATGAACGAAATGTCTATTTAAAATTATGGCTAAACAAGCATCAATAGAACAAGACGGAGTAATTTTAGAAGCATTGGGTAATGCTATGTTCAAAGTAGAGTTGCAAAACGGACATGTAATAATTGCCCATATTTCTGGTAAAATGAGAATGCATTATATTAAAATTTTACCAGGGGATAAAGTTAAGTTAGAAATGTCCCCTTATGATTTAACAAAGGGACGAATTACCTATAGGTATAAATAAAAAAGAAATGAAACGAAGCTGATAAAAATAATTATTCTAATTATATTTTATCTTCAGAGTTCCATGTGACAAAAAGAAAAAAACAGAACACATGAAAGTAAGAGCATCTGTAAAAAAACGATCAGAAGATTGTAAGATTGTGAAGCGAAAGGGCAGAGTTTATGTAATAAACAAAAAGAACCCTAAATTTAAACAAAGACAAGGATAATAATATTATTATGGCTAGAATTGCAGGAATAGATTTACCTAAAAACAAAAGAGGGGTAATCGGGTTAACTTATATTTTTGGTATAGGTTCAAGTACAGCTAAACAGATATTAGCTGACAATGGAATTGATGAAAGCATCAAGGTAATGGATTGGAATGATGAGCAATTGTCTAAAATTCGTACAACGGTTGAGCAAATTAAAGTTGAAGGCGCTTTACGTTCAGAAATTCAATTAAACATTAAACGTTTAATGGATATCGGATGTTATAGAGGTATCCGTCACAGAGCTGGACTTCCATTGAGAGGACAGAGAACGAAAAATAATTCTCGTACAAGAAAAGGTAGAAAGAAAACTGTTGCAGGTAAAAAGAAAGCAGTTAAATAATTAATTATAATTAACAATGGCAAAGTCAACTAAAGTTAAGAAAAAGAGTGTGAAGGTAGAAGCCGTAGGGCAAGCGCACATTCATGCTTCATTTAACAATATCATCATTTCATTAACCACTAATTCAGGTCAAGTTATTTCTTGGTCATCTGCTGGTAAAATGGGATTTAGAGGATCTAAGAAGAACACACCATATGCTGCTCAAATGGCTGCTGAAGATTGTGGAAACGAAGCTAGAGAACTAGGATTAAGAAAAGTGAAAGTTTACGTAAAAGGACCTGGATCAGGTAGAGAATCTGCGATTAGAACTTTACATAATAATGGTATTGAAGTAACGGAAATTATAGATGTTACGCCAATCCCTCACAATGGATGTAGACCTCCAAAAAGAAGAAGAGTTTAAACAAGTATATAATAAATAAGACCATTGGTTGGATATTAAACCAACCACAGATCTAAAAAAACAAAAAGAAATGGCAAGATACACTGGACCAAAGTCCAAAATTGCACGAAGGTTTAGAGAACCTATTTTTGGCGCAGATAAAGCGTTAGAGAGAAAGAACTATCCTCCTGGAGCACATGGAGCTAATAAAAGAAGAGGTAAGCAATCTGAGTACGCGGTACAATTATTGGAAAAGCAAAAAGCTAAGTATACTTATGGTATTTTAGAAAAGCAATTCTCAAACTTATTCAAGAAGGCTTCTAGAATGAAGGGGATTACTGGTGAGTTATTATTAACACTATGTGAATCAAGATTAGATAATACGGTTTATAGATTAGGGTTATCTAGAACGAGAAGTGGAGCAAGACAATTAGTTTCTCACCGTCACATTACTGTAAATGGAGGACTTGTAAATATTCCATCTTATCAATTGAAAGAAGGTGATGTTATAGGTGTAAGAGAGAAATCAAAATCATTAGAAGTAATTTCTGATTCACTGTCTGGAAATGACCAAAAATTTGATTGGTTAGACTGGAACAATCAAGCTATGGAAGGTAAATTTTTATCAAGTCCAACTAGAGAAATGATTCCAGAAAACATTAAGGAACAATTGATTGTTGAATTGTACTCTAAATAATCCTATTGATTATTAGAGTGTAAACAAGCTTAATTAAATTATAATTTAAACATATATTGGTCAATAGCCAAAGGGAGTATTTGCAGCATCTTCAAGCTTATAATCCGCGCAACTATTGAACAATTAAAACGAAGATAAACAAATGGCAATATTAGATTTTCAAAAACCTGACAAGGTAATAATGATAGAATCTGACGATTTTCAAGGTCAGTTCGAATTTAGACCACTTGAACCTGGTTACGGTATAACAGTTGGTAATTCTTTAAGAAGAATTCTATTGTCTTCTTTAGAGGGATATGCAATTTCTTCTGTGAAAATAGAAGGTGTAGATCATGAATTTTCTACTATTAAAGGTGTTGTAGATGATGTTACTGAAATTATCCTAAACTTAAAGCAAGTACGTTTCAAGCAGCAGATAGAGGATACGGATACTGAAAAAATAACTGTTTCTGTATCTGGTCAAGATACTTTAACGGCTGGTGACTTAGGAAAGTTCGCAACAGCATTTCAAGTATTAAATCCGGACTTGGTGATTTGCAGAATGGATAAAAGCGTGAAAATAAACATGGAGCTTGAAGTAATTAAGGGACGTGGTTATTTACCAGCTGAAGAAAACAAGTCGTCAAATGCCCCAATTGGTACAGTAGCAATTGATTCTATTTTTACTCCAATCAAGAATGTAAAGTATTCAATCGAGAACTATAGAGTTGAGCAAAAGACAGATTATGAAAAATTAGTTTTAGATATTACAACTGATGGTTCAATTTCTCCTAAAGATGCGCTTCAAGAGGCAGCTAAGATTTTAATTCACCACTTCATGTTATTTAGTGATGAAAGAATCACTTTAGATTCTGAAATCAAATCTGAAACTGAAGAGTTTGATGAGACTTCACTGCACATGCGTCAATTATTGAAATCTAAATTGGTTGATTTAGATTTATCGGTAAGAGCATTAAACTGCTTAAAAGCAGCTGACGTTGAAACATTGGGAGATTTAGTGTCTTTCAATAAGAACGATTTATTAAAATTTAGAAACTTTGGTAAAAAGTCTTTAACGGAATTAGAAGATTTAGTTGAAGCAAAAGGCTTAGCATTCGGAATGAATGTATCAAAGTACAAATTAGATAAAGAGTAATTCTTCGCTAGTTTCTTCACCACATATTTAATAACGGTGAATGGCTTCGAATTACTAATATAATATTTTAAAAGGTCCCTGAGCAAAGCCAAAGGGCCTTTTTAAATTTCCCAAAATCCTTGTGAGGGAATTAAAAATCAAATTAAGGTAAAGAAATAATAAACAACCTCTGGGTACTATAGCAGGCTTAAAGGTCAAAAAAAGAAAAGAAAATGAGACACGGTAAAAAATTTAACCACCTTGGAAGAAAAGTTGCACATAGAAAGGCAATGCTTGCAAACATGGCATGTTCATTAATTGAGCACAAAAAAATTAATACGACAGTTGCAAAAGCTAAAGCTTTGAGATTGTTTATTGAGCCAATTTTAACTAAGTCAAAAACTGACTCTACACACAATAGGAGAACGGCATTTAGGTATCTAAAAGATAAATATGCAGTTACTGAAATGTTTAGAGAAATTGCACCAAAAATTGCTGATCGCCCAGGGGGATACTGTAGAATTATTAGAACGGGAAACAGATTGGGTGATAATGCAGAAATGTGTTTAATCGAATTAGTTGATTTTAATGAAATTTATGGTACAAATACACCAAAGAAAACAAGACGTTCAAGAAGAGGTAGCGGAAATGCTGCTCCAGCAGTTGCTAAAGCTGAAGAAGAATAAAGATTATTTAAAATAATTTTATAAAAGGGGTAATGTTTTCATTGCCCCTTTTTTTATTTCAACAAATTATAAACATTAAAGTATTTTTAATAAGCTTATTTTAACTTTGTAGAAAAATTTATTATGTCTACTACTCCTGCTATTTTAATGCTTAAAGATGGTACAGTTTTTAAAGGGAACGCTATTGGTAAAATTGGAACCACAACTGGTGAAATTGCTTTTAATACCGGAATGACAGGGTATCAGGAAGTTTTTTCTGATCCATCATATGTAGGCCAAGTTTTAACAATGGCTAGTCCGCATATTGGTAATTACGGAGTTCATAAAGATGAAAATGAATCTAATTCTATGAAAATTGCAGGACTAATAACTAAGAAATTTTCATCCATGTTTTCTAGAGATGCTGCTTACGATTCACTTCAAAATAGTATGTTGAATGATAGTATAGTTGGTATTTCTGATATAGACACGAGAGCTTTAGTGAGAATTATTAGAGATAGAGGTGCGCAGAACTGCATTATTTCTTCAGAAGAGTTTGATGAAACAAAATTGAAAATACAACTAGATGAAGTGCCTTCAATGGATGGGTTGGAATTGTCTTCAAGAGTAGCTACGAAAGAAGCTTACACGATTGGAGATTCAGATGCTAAATTTAAAGTGTCGTTATTAGATTTAGGTGTGAAGAAAAGTATTATTTCTAATCTTGCTAAAAGAGGTTGCTATGTAAAAGTATTTCCAATGAACTCAACGTTAGAAGAACTAAAGTCTTTCGAACCAAATGGAATAATGCTTTCAAATGGTCCTGGGGATCCTTCAGCTATGAAAAACGTTATTAAAAATGTTGCGGAAATGGTTGAGAGCAATATGCCTATTTTTGGGATATGCCTCGGTCATCAAGTATTGGCATTGAGTCAAGGTTTGGCCACTGAAAAAATGCATAATGGTCACAGAGGTATTAATCATCCAGTGAAAAACTTAATGACTGGAAAAGGAGAAATAACTACGCAAAATCATGGCTTTGTCGTTTCAAGATCATCAGTAGAAAATAATGCTAATATTGAGATTACACATGAGCATTTGAATGATAATACAGTTGCTGGTATTTCATTAAAAGGTAAGAAAGTATTTTCTGTTCAATATCATCCTGAAGCATCCGCTGGACCGCATGATTCAAGGTACCTGTTTGATCAGTTCATCAATAACATGAAATAATTTAATTAAAAAAAGTCTAGAAATATAACTAGCATTAAGTTACATGAGTCAAATATCAAATATTATTGCTCGTCAGATCTTAGATTCACGCGGCAACCCAACTGTTGAAGTTGATGTTTATACAACTTCCGGAGTTATGGGCAGGGCAGCAGTGCCATCAGGCGCTTCTACAGGAATACATGAAGCGGTTGAGTTGAGAGATAATGATAGAGATGTATATCATGGTAAGGGAGTCTTGAATGCAGTTAATAATGTAAATACGGTTATTAGTGAAGCTTTAAAAGGTCAATACGTTTATGATCAAAGTGCTTTAGATAATTATTTATTAAGCATTGACGGAACTGCAAACAAGGGAAAACTAGGGGCAAATGCCATTCTTGGTGTTTCGCTGGCAATAGCCAAAGCTGCAGCGGCTGACTCTGGTATGCCTCTATATAGGTATGTTGGTGGGATTGGGGCGAACACTTTACCAGTACCAATGATGAATATTTTAAATGGTGGCTCTCATGCAGATAATAAGATAGATATTCAAGAATTCATGGTTATGCCTTTTGGGGCCGATAGTTTTTCTCATGGACTACAAATGGGAACAGAGGTCTTTCACACTTTAAAGTCTGTATTAAAATCTAAAGGCCATAGCACTAACGTGGGGGATGAGGGTGGATTTGCACCCAATCTTGGTTCAAATGAGGAAGCCATTGAAGTGGTATTAGAAGCCATTGAAAAGGCAGGATACAGAGTAGGCGAAGATATACATATTGCGCTTGATGCAGCTTCTTCTGAATTTTATGATGCAGAAAAAGGTAAATATATATTCGAATCAACTGGGGATGAAAGAACAGCTGCTGAAATGGTTGATTTTTGGACTGAATGGACAAAAAAATACCCAATCGTTTCTATTGAAGATGGCTTAGCGGAGGATGACTGGGCTGGTTGGAAAGCATTAACTGAAGCTATTGGAGACAAGACACAAATTGTAGGAGATGATTTATTTGTAACTAATACTCATAGATTAGCACAAGGAATTGAAAATGGTATTGCCAATTCTATTTTGGTTAAAGTCAATCAAATTGGATCGCTATCAGAAACTATTGATGCAGTAAGCTTAGCTACAAGGAATAGCTATACTTCAGTTATGAGTCATAGAAGCGGCGAAACTGAGGATTCAATCATAGCTGATTTAGCAGTCGCTTTAAATACAGGGCAAATTAAAACTGGATCAGCTTCACGGTCGGATAGAGTTGCCAAATATAATCAGCTAATTCGTATTGAAGAAGAGTTAGGAACAATGGCTTACTATCCGGGGAAAAACTTCAAGTTTCTTTAATTTAGAGGTCAATTGTTTAAAAAGTATCAAAAAAGCAACTTTATTTTTAAAGTTGCTTTTTTATGTTTTGACTATTTAAATTAGCTAACAAACAATATATTGTATTTTCTTACGTTAGTTATTTGACTATGAAAAAAATAATTCTTTTTGGGTTAAGTATATTTACTTTTCTTCCTTCATTTAGCCAAAATATGCCAGATGGCTATGTAAAATACGATTTATGTACCGATATAAATACCAGTTTGGTACCAGTAATTCGACCTAGTATAATCGGGCAAGATCGAGCAGCTGGAGATATAATTTGGAGTAATGATTTTAGTGTGGCTGCCGATTGGACAGCAACAGGACCATCAACTGACTATACAGTGAATGGTTGGTCAATAGGTAATACAACAAATGGTTGGTTTTTTAGCAATACTGGTAATATGGGAACAACAGGGGATTTTGCTCGTTTTGTTAATGGAGACCCAAACTTAGCGGGTGATGTTATACAAAATGGCCCTTTTACTTTGGAATATTCTACGCCAATTAATTTAGCTGGAATCCCTTCTCCGTTGCTTGAGTTTTCGCAGTATGGTGCTAGATTTTTCACACTTCAAGCAATTGAAGTAAGTACGGACAACGGAATGAATTGGACACAAGTAGGAAATAATTCATCTATAACCCCATTAACTTCAGGTGGTGGATCAACTTACGGTCAGCCGGAGATAAAAAGCTATAATATTGGCAGTGCTATTGCAAGCAATCCTTCAAATGTAACGATTCGTTTTGTGTGGGATGGTCTATTAAATGGACCTTCATTGAATTATATTGAATATGGTTGGTATATTGATGATGTTAAAATTATTGAAGGCTCAAACTATGATGCTCAAATTGAAGCGGGCAAATTTAACTCTGATGGGTTAGAATATTATATGGTACCTATCTCTCAATTGAATGGAATAGAATTAAATGGCGAAGTATATAATAATGGAGATTCTATTCATACTGGACTACATTTAGTTGGTTCTATTGATATGAATGGAAATGTATTTTCTGGAACATCCCCTAATGTTGATTTACCGCCTAACGCAATAGATACACTTGTAGCTTCAACACTTTTTACTCCTAACAGTGGCTTGGGTATTTATGATATTACTTGGACATTTGTTGGAAATAACCCTGATGATTACAGTCCTGGCAATGATACCATAGTAGATTCAATACAGGTAACCAATTCAACTTATGCAAGAGACAACGGAATTCAAACAACTACAGTGGCAAATTTTGCAGGTAATTCGAATTTGCCATTTAGAATAGGTAATGTAATTCAGACCTTCAATAACGGCTATATAAATCAATTAGAAATTAAAATATCAGATGATTCAAGTAATACTGGTCAGTTGATTTTTGGTTCGATATATCAGAATATCAATAATACCTTTGTAGAAGTTGCAACAACAGCTGACTATCAAATATTGGGGTCGGATTTAGATAGCTTTATTAATCTTCAAGTGCTAAACCCCTTATTAGTTCAAGCCGGAGATGAGTTCTTGATCTGCGCTTCCCACTACGGTGGTCAAATAGATGTAGGATTTTGCATGGCTCAACCGACTTATTCGGGTTCTGTTTTAGGATTTGATTTTACAGGACAAATTTTAAGTTTGAATAATCCAAATGCCATTATGGTAAGAGCCCATATTTCAGAAAGTATAACGGTTAATCAAATAGTTTCTGTTTGTTCGGGAGATGCCTATAGTATCGGAAGTTCCATCTATTCGATCTCAGGAGTTTATTCTGATACTTTGATCGCAATTTCTAGTGGCAATGATAGTATTGTAAATACTACTTTAAATATTCTACAGCCATTTGCTGATACGGTTAATGCAGATATTTGTTTTGGAGAAATATATAATGTTGGAAATTCAATTTATACACTACCAGGTATTTATACAGATACTATGCAAACGATTGTTTTTGGATGTGATAGTATTATCACAACTAATCTGACTGTTGGTCAGCCATTAAATACAGCAGTAACTGTAAATCAGTTTACTTTAACTGCATCTTTAACAAACGCAACCAATTATCAATGGGTAGATTGTGATGCAGGTTTTCAACCCATTCCAGGAGCAACTTCTCAAAGTTTTTCTCCTTTAGCAAATGGGAATTTTGCTGTATCAATAACAAGCAATGGATGCTCTGCTCTTTCTTTGTGTAATCAAATTATAGGTTTAGGTATAGATAAAGTAGAAAAATCTATTTTTTCGATATTTCCCAACCCTACTGAGAATAAATTAGTAATAATGCTAAACGAAAATAAATCTAACGAGTACTATGGTAAAATAATCAATAATTTAGGACAAACAGTTTTAAATTTTGGTAGAATCGAAACTGACAAATTCGAGATTAATAATTTGAATTTGCAGAATGGCATTTATTTTATAGAACTATTTTCTGATTCAAAAAAACATGTCGAAAAGCTAATTATAAGTAAATAGGTCAGCCTCTAGTTTTTAGTTCAATAACTTCCATGTTTTGAATTTTATCACCATCAATTTCAAAACGGAGTAAAGTGCTTACTTTGTGAAAACCCTTTTTTCCGCAGGCTCCCGGATTTAACCATAATGCGTTAATCGTTTTATCAAACTGTACTATTAGAGTATGTGAGTGGCCACAAACAAAAATATCAGGTTTATGAAGCTGAATTTGACTATAACTTGGCTGTTTGTATTTATAGGGTCTTCCACCAATATGTGATATTAATACTCGTTTATTTTCACAAACGAAAAATAAATGTTCAGGCCAAATTAGTCTTAATTGATGATCATCAATATTTCCATATACACCGCGTGTCGTTTTGAATTTATTAAGTTGATCAATTACATCAATGCTTCCCACGTCACCAGCATGCCAAATTTCATCTACATCCTGTAAATATTTATATATTTTCGGATCTAAAAATCCATGTGTATCTGAAATTAGCCCAATTTTTGTCATTAAAAAATAATGTATTGCTAAGTTAATAATTTGATAATTGGGAGATAATCTCTTCTCGTTTTTTTTCAAAAAAAAATCACTAAATTTATGCTTTCGTTTTTAGAATCTAACAGATTGTTCTAGAACAATAATTTCAAATAATTAGCTAATGAGTAATATTTTCAATCGGATTCTAGAGAATTTAGCAACACGATTGATGTTTATCATTTATATTCTTTTCATTGTTGTCACCGGGTTTTTCATTACTCTGGGTTATTTCCAGGAATTGGACTTACAGAAAGAAAGACAATATGATCGTTTAAGTGGAATAGTATCTAGCTTGTCTACCAGTATTGATGGAGATAGTCATAAATATCTCATGGAAAATTTTAACAGTGCAACATTAGATAGAAAATTAAAGGCTGACTCAATTTATAAAAAGCTAAACGAGCAATTACACAAAGCTAAGGAGGCCTCTGGTCTTAATAGCCCTATTTACACATTGGTTAAAAGTTCTGATAGCCAAGTATATTATGGAGTAAGATGTGATGAGTTTGTTGATATTAACAATAAGTACAAGCGTGTTCCTGAATTATTGGTTGCAAACTATGAGATTGGAGGTGTGTTGCCGGCTTATGAATCTGAGAATGGAGTGTGGATATCAGCATTTCACCCAATCAAATCATCAAACGGTAAAGTTGTAGCTTTACTTGAGGCTGATATTGAGTTTTCGCAGTTTCGAGAAATAGTGAACGGTCATTTTTTTAAGCGCCTATTAATTTCTTTGCTTGTAATTATTGTAATTTTCTTAATTTTTATCAAGTACACAAAGAAAGTATTAAGAGAAGAAGTTCAGAAAAAACGTGAGCTTTCCGAACAAAAAAGAATAATTGAATTCAAAAATAAAGACATTATGGATTCAATGCATTATGCGTTGAAAATTCAAAATAAAATATTGCCTTCTGATGATGACTTCAAACATAATTTTCGAGATTCATTCATCTATTACGAGTCCAAAGATATTGTTGCAGGCGATTTTTATTGGATGAGAGAAATTGACGGGAAAATTTATATTGCAGTTGCAGATTGCACGGGTCACGGAGTACCAGGTGCTATTCTGAGTATCATATGTGCTAATATTTTAGATAATGTTGTGGGACAAATGAAGATTTCTGATCCGGCCGATATTTTGAATGAGGTGAGATCTCAGGTGATAAGTTACCTGACAAAGGGAGACTTTGCTATGAATGATGGTATGGATATAGCACTTTGTCAGGTTAATTTTAAATCAAGCGAATTGAAGTATTCAGGAGCCTATAATCCAATATATATTGTTAGAGAAGGTGAATTAATGGCAACAAAAGCGTGTAAGCAACCAATTGGAAAGTTTGATTATTCGAAAAACTTTACATCAACAACGTATAAAATAATCGAGAACGATATCATTTATTTATTTACTGATGGCTATGCGGATCAATTCGGAGGACCGAATAACAAGAAGTTTAAGTACAGAAATTTCAGAGAATTATTGCTTAGCACGTCAAACATGAGCCATTTGAAAAACCAAAAAGACAAACTGTCTAGAACTTTTACAGATTGGAAAGGCGATAATGAGCAGATAGATGATGTTTGTGTCATAGGTATAAAGTTTTAAACCATCATGTTACATAGGTATTTTTTAAGGATTTCTTATCAGGGCACAAATTACTCTGGCTGGCAAATACAACCAAATGCTATTAGTGTTCAAGAAGTCATACAAAATACATTAACAAAATTAAATGGTAATGAACAAGTAAAAGTGATGGGCTGTGGCAGAACAGATGCCGGTGTTCATGCAATTGATTTTTTGCTTCATTTGGATTTTCCAGAAATAGAAGACCAATCGCATTTTATTTACAAAATGAACCATATGTTACCAAACGATATTGCCGTTCATGACATAGCTAGAATGCCTGAAAAAGCTCATACTAGATTTGATGCTGTGCGAAGAACATATAAGTATTACTTCCATTTTAAAAAGAATCCTTTTCTTTCAGATAGATCATTGTTAATTTCAGATTCAATTGATATAGAAAAAATGAAGGAAGGTGGCGAAGAATTAAAATTGCATTCGGATTTTGAAGCTTTTAGTAGAGTTAAAACTGCGGTGAATAATTTTATTTGCGATTTGAGTGATGTGAATTGGGAGAGAGAGAAAGATCAACTAATTTTTACAATATCAGCAAATCGTTTTTTAAGGAATATGGTTAGAGCAATTGTTGGCACATTGATAGAGTTAGGCGAAGGAAAAATTTCTTTGGAAGAGTTTAAAGAGATAATAGCCTCAAAAAATCGAAACAACGCTGGAAAGTCAGCCCCAGCAAAGGGGTTATTTCTTGTTGAAGTTGAATATCCTTATCAAGTTCCATAAATGCATCCAAAAAAATATTTTTTTGATTAATTTATTCCGTAATTTTGTAATGTGAAGTTGATAATAATTTTTTGTTTTTTGTCTTTAAATTCATTTGCACAAGAGCTTGCGGATACAACATATAATAAACTGTACCGAAATTCATTTGCTTTAGGGCTTCATTTCAGTACTCAGGGATGGGGGATATATGGAGAGTATACAAAACAAAAAAATTATAAATACCACCACGTTTTAGCAGTTCAAATCTCTTCAATTCATCATAAAAATGAATTTAAGACAACTGCTAATAATGGGAGACGAAATTTTTTCTATTATAAAATAAATTCGTTCGTATCCTTAAGGCCAACTATCGGTGGTAATTATAAGGTTTTTGAAAGTAGAAGAGATAATGGAATTGAAGTTCAATTTAAATGGAAAGTGGGACCTTCAATAGGTTTATTAAAACCTGTATATTTAGATATTGGAAACCCTTCTGACAATGGGTTTACTCGTGAGGAGCGATATGATCCTGATGATCATGGGTACAGTGTAATTCAGGGAAAAGCAAGTTGGTTCAGAGGTTTAGGAGAAAGTTCGATCAGAATTGGTATCCACCAAAAACTTGGGTTTAATTTCAATTTTTCCAAAATGAATGAAGGTATTAGTGGAGGTGAAATTGGTTTTTTAGTTGACTATTTTCCAACTAAACAAGTTGAAATAATGTATGGAACTGATAATTACAAAGTTTTTACAGGGTTTTATTTACAATTTGAATTAGGAAACAAATTTTAAAATGGAAGTAACAGAACGAATCAAAAAGCCAAAATGGCTTCGTGTTAAATTACCTACGGGTGAAAATTACAAGAAAGTTAGAAGTCTCGTAGATAAGCATCAGTTACACACAATATGCGAAAGCGGAAGTTGTCCCAATATGGGAGAGTGCTGGGGAGAGGGAACGGCAACTTTTATGATTCTAGGAAATATTTGTACGCGGTCATGTGGATTTTGTGCTGTTAAAACTGGAAAACCAATGGCTGCAGATTTAGCAGAGCCGAAAAAAGTCGCAGAATCTGTTAAGTTAATGGGGGTTAAACATGCGGTAATTACATCTGTTGATCGAGATGACCTAGAAGATGGAGGGTCTACTATTTGGGCGAAAACTGTTGAAGCAATTAGAAAAGATTCACCTAATACAACAATGGAAACATTAATTCCTGACTTTGCTGGAAAATGGAATAACCTTCAACGAATTATTGACGTTGCGCCTGAAATCGTTTCACACAATTTAGAGACTGTTCGCCGACTGACTAAGCAAGTTAGAATTCAAGCGAAATATGATCGAAGTTTAGAGGTGCTAATGCGATTAAAAAAGGGAGGAATGAAAACTAAATCAGGAGTAATGCTAGGTTTGGGAGAAACGGAAGAAGAAATTTTAGAAACAATTACTGATCTGGTGCAAGTTAAATGTGATGTATTAACATTAGGACAATATCTTCAACCTACACCAAAACATCTGCCAGTAGCAGAGTTTATTACACCAGATAAATTTGATTTTTACAAAACCTTTGCACTTTCGAAGGGGTTTAGATATGTAGAGAGTGGTCCATTAGTGCGCTCTTCCTATCGAGCAGAAAAACATTTGTTTTAAAGTTTGACTTGTATATTATTGATATTATTTTCTTAAATAAAAGTTAAAAATTACTTATTTTTTTAAAGAAGTTTATTGTATCTTTAGCGCTCAATTGCGTTTTAAAATTGATTTTATTATGAAGAATAGAAAAATTGTATTGGGCTTCTTAGGAGCAACTATGGTTGCTTTAACTGTGTTAGTGGCTTCAAATTCAAATGAGAATGGAGTTTATCAGAGTAGAGTTGTTACCGAAGAAGGTAAAACACAAAGCATAAAAGGTGCTTTTGATTATTATAATATGATTTGGCAGGATGTAGAAACTGGCGAATTTAATGTTGAAGCCTATAATAGAGCAAAAGCTGAAGTGGATGCTATTTCTAAGTCTGGTAATAGAGCTGAAATGACTTTTTTAGACCAAGGTCCTGATAATATTGGAGGTAGAACAAGAGCAATTTTGATCGATAAAGATAATTTCAAGACTATATATGCAGGTTCAGTATCTGGTGGTTTGTTTAAATCCACTAACAGAGCTAGCTCTTGGAAAAAGGTAGAAGGTCTAGATGTGAATCTAGCAGTTTCTTCAATGTGTCAAACGGATAATGGAAATATTTATGTAGCAACAGGACATCAAGAAGAACAATTTTTTGGGAATAATGGTTCAGGAATGAATGGAGCAGGAATTTTTGTGTCTACTGATGATGGTGTTACTTTCACTTTAGTGCCAGATTCTGATGATAATGCTTATATAAACGAAATTGTAGCTAAAGGTAATGATGTGATAATTGCAGGTTCAGAAGGACTTACAGTTTATGATGGCAGTTCAATTACAGATTTTACTGCATCATCTGGAGCTTGCCCGGCCTTAGCTATTTCTCCTGACCAAGAAGTAATTGTTGCTTCTTTGTCAAATGATAAAACGCATATTTCTACTGATGGAGGCAATTCATTTACCAATGTTTCTGGTAGTGCTAATGGACAAATTCCCTTTAGCGGCGTAGGAAGAATGGAATATGCTATTTCTCACGAAAAGTTAAATGGGAAGTATTATGTTTATGCTATGCAATCTACTGGTACAGGAAGATTAAAAGGCGTGTTTTACACATCTGATTATGGGGTGTCATGGACAGAAATAGCACCGCAAAATAATGGTAATCCTGGAGATTTTGCACCATTTGGAAGTAATAGTCAAGGTAACTACAATAATATCCTTGCAGTAGTTAAGGGTAATCCTGAAGCTGTTATCATTGGAGGT
>JBGCFR010000005.1:0-43142 GCA_045107045.1 Crocinitomicaceae bacterium | reverse complement strand
AATCATGCTTTTAGGGAGTCTGAATTTAAAATTGAAGAATACTTGGATGAGCTCAAAGACGAAAATGTAAAATTAGAGCTAGAAAATTAAAATAATAAATTTTACGACAAAATGATGAGATTAAAAATTAATGTACTTTTTGTATTGACAGGGCTGTCTTTTTTTGGAATATCGCAAGTAAATATATCTGAAAATTGTAAAACAGATATTTTAACAATATATAAGGAGTTTGAAGATCAAGACGGAAAAATCTTTTCTGAAACTAAGAATAAATATCCTATAAATAAGATAGATAACGTTTATTATTTAAATCTTTTATTTAAGATTGGAAATGGTTTTTATTTGCCACAAATTAACCAGTATGGTGCTATTTCAGGGGGGCAATCAAATGACATTCTCAGTATTAAATGGCCAATTAGTGAAATAGAATATTTGTGGAATTTGGATCATGTATTAATTATTCAGTTAGCTCAAAAAATTAAGCCAGAACTAGTTCGAGCTAGAGGAGATACAAGAGTAGATAGTGTACATGCAGGTTTAGGTTTGAATTCTCCATTTACTGGAAAAGATGTCTTAATTGGTATTACAGATTGGGGGTTTGATTATTCATCTCCAATGTTTTATGATACATTATTAAATAATACTCGAATATTAGCAGCTTGGGATCAATTCAAAACCTCTGGTCCTCACCCTGCAGGATTTAATTATGGAACCGAATATTCAACTCCAGCCGACCTTATTGCAGCCGGAAGCGATACTGCAAATATTTATTCTTTCGGTACCCATGGTACTCACGTTGCAGGGATTGCTGGAGGAAGCGGAGCGGGCACTGTTCGACGAGGTATGGCTTTTGAATCAGAATATTTAATGGCAACTTTTTTAGTAGACGAGGGCGCAGTGTTAGATGCTTGGCAATGGATGTATAATAAATCTCAAGCTGAGGGGAAACGATTAGTTATAAATATGAGTTGGGGTTTATACCATACAGGGGCATTGGATGGAACCTCTTTATTAAGTCAAGCCTTAGACAATTATTCCGACCTAGGGGTAGTATTTGTAACCTCTGCAGGAAATAACGGGGATGTTGATTTTCATATTAAATATGATTTTGCGGCAGATACTATGCGTACAAAAATTAATTTTTATAACAGTTCTACCCCTAACTTATGGGGGCAAAGTATACATGCTTGGGGAGAACCAAATGAATCATTTGACATGAAATTAAGAGTATTTAGTTCTACTAATCAGTTTCTTGGTGAATCGCCATGGTACCCAACCATGACAACCTTGAATTATATTGATACATTTATAGTCGTTGGAAATGATTCCGTATTTTATAATTTATCAGCAGATGCTGCATACCCAACTAATAATAGACCGCAAATGCGACTTAGGGTAAAAAAAGTATCAGCTCAATATCGTGCTGTTTTAGAATGTACGAGTTCTATTGGCCGTGTTCATTTTTGGAATGTCACAGAATTATCATCTGATGTTGGCAATTGGGGAATGCCTTTTTCTAGTTTGGGAGCCAATTACACGGCTGGAGATGCTGACTATAGCATTGGTGCACCAGCTTGTACTGAAACTGCAATAACTGTAGCTGCACATGCCTCAGAATACTATTCATTGACTGGAAATGTTTTTGGTGGAACTTTGGCAAATTTTTCAAGTAGAGGGCCCTTAATGACAGAAGATATTAAACCAGATATTTCAGCACCAGGTGTAGGAGTTGGTTCTTCTATCTCATCATATACTGATAATAGTTTCACTTCAATTTCAACCGTTTCATTTAATGGCAGAACTTACCCATTTGCAAAATTTAGTGGCACTTCCATGTCATCTCCTGCTGTTGCAGGTATTGCCGCTTTAGTATTAGAGGCAAATCCTAATTTGTCGTCTTGGCAGGTCAAGAGAATATTAATTGAAACAGCCCGTGAAGATAATCATACTGGTGTTATTGCAGGAGTGGCTGATAATGAATGGGGATGGGGAAAAGTGAATGCCTATAAAGCAGTTAAGAGAGCTATTAATACAGTTGGTTTGTTAAGTGTTAAAACGCCATTAGATTGGACTATTTACCCTAATCCCACACAGAATGTATTGAAGATAATGGGGTTGTCAAATGATGTAAATTCAATACAAATAATTAATTTAAATGGTCAAATAGTAAGTGAATACCAAAAAACTAGTTCAATTGATTTGCAAAATTTAAGCTCAGGGTTTTATATAGTTCGAGTGCTTACTGCCAATTCTTCCGAACAGCAAACTCTCATCATTGAATAAGTATGTTAGGTTTTTGATTTTGAATCGTCCAATTTTTGTAATATGGATGATTTAAATACGTTTTCCGAAAAACTATTACTTGCAGTAAAAATGCAGGAATCTTATGCAAGCTTGCTGAATGAATTAGCGGGATTGGATGAAAGCATTTTTGATCAATTGAAATCAGACAATCAAAAACTAGCCTTTTGGGTTAATATTTATAATAGCTTTTATCAAATTATAGCAGTTGCCAATCCAGGCCTTGGAAAAAGTATTTTTACTGAAAAAAGAATAAAAGTAGCACAAACCATCTTTAGTTTGGATGATATTGAACATGGTATTCTTCGATTAGGAAGTCACAAGTATAGTCTTGGTTTTTGGAAGTCAATTTGGATATATAAACACGTCAAAAAATACAGACCTTCAAGGCTAGATTTTAGAATTCATTTCGCATTAAACTGTGGTGCTAAAAGTTGCCCACCAATTGCTTTTTATTCTGTAGATAATTTAAATGAACAATTAAATTTATCGTCTGCCAGTTTTTTAGAGTCGGAGACTATTGTAAATCCGGATACAAGAGTATTAACAATTTCAAAACTATTCTTGTGGTTTCGAAAAGACTTTGGAGGAAGAGTAGGCATTGATGATATGTTTAAAACCTACATTAATCTCAATACTCTAGGTTTTAAAATTAAATATGCCGATTACGATTGGAGTAAAGAATTATTAAACTTTAAATAGTTGATTGTAAGATAATTGAATGAAATTTTTCTAATTATGTATAAATTAAGACTTATTTACTAAGTTCTTATATTTATTATTTCTATTTTCGCCACTTTTTTTAATATGACAAAGTTTACGGCGACTGCCATTTTTTCAATATTTATTTCAGCTCTTATTGGGCAAAATAATATTAAATTAATTCATTCAGATACCATTCCTGAAGTAATAGTGATATCATCTCGAATTGATTTGCCATTTTCGAAAAATTCTAGAACTATTCAGGTTATTTCTGCTGCTGATATAGAAAGAAGCGGTGTGAATAACATCCCGGATTTATTGCAGCAAGTTGCAGGAGTGGACGTTCGGAGAAGAGGTACCAACGGAATGCAAGCAGACTTGTACATCAGAGGTGGAAGTTTTGATCAAACACTGCTTTTGATTGATGGGATTAAAGTGGAAGATGCCCAAACGGGGCATCATACCTTAAATTTAGCCTTACCGATTGAAGTAATTGAACGAATCGAAATTGTAAAAGGACCAGCAGCTAGAATTTTTGGACAAAATGCTTTTAATGGGGCGGTCAATATTGTAACGAAAAGTGGAGTTGAAAGTCAATTAAGTTTACAAACAGAAGTTGGGTCATTTGGTCAAAAAAACTTTGAAGTAAATGCCAATCAAAAACTAGCTAAATCAAATCATATTGTACAATTTTCTAGAAATTTGTCTGATGGTTACCGTTACAATACAGACTATGATAACTTAAACTACTTTTTGAAGAGTAGTTTTAATACTAAACGTTTACCTATTGATGTTTTAGCCACTTTTATGGAACGAAAATTCGGTGCCAATGGTTTTTATGCAACCCCTGCAGCGACTGAACAGTATGAAGAAACACAAGGAAGTTTAGTCGCTTTACAAACAAAGTTGAAAAAAGGAAATTTGACTGTAAAACCTAATTTATATTGGAGAAGGAATCAAGATGAATACATTTTTATCAGAAATAACCCTAGTGTATATCGAAATTTACATTTAAGTAATAAGCTGGGAGCAGAAGTTAATTTGACCTACCAATCAAAATTTGGAACAACTGGTGTAGGACTTGATGTCGCACAGATTTTTTTAAGAAGTAATAATTTAGGTGATAGAAACCGATTAATGTCAACAATATTTGTTGAGCATTTATTTCATCTATTTAATGGTAAACTCGATATAACACCTGGTTTTGCTGCTAATTATTTTTCAGATTTTGAAGGAAATATATTCCCGGGTATCGACATTGGATATACTTTGAATGAAGCTATGAAATTATACGCCAATGTTGGCCAAACTTATCGTATTCCAACCTATACGGATTTATTTTACAGTGACCCAAATACTTTAGGAAATGAAAACTTAAGACAAGAAGAAGCACTGTCGCAAGAAATGGGGATAAAATATGATTTAAAAGCATTTCATATTCAAGTTTCGGCGTTTAACAGACAGGCTTCAAATTTGATTGATTATGTTAAAGCAAATGAATTCGAGCGATTTAAAGCAGAAAATATTAGAAATGTGAATACTAAGGGATTTGAAGCAGAAGCGAATTACAGATTTAAGATTAAGAATAAATTTCAGAAATTAACACTTGGTTATACATTTTTAGATGATGATCTATCCGATATTGATGCTGCCTTTTCACGTTATTCTATTAATTCAACTCGCCACCAAGTTGTATCGCAGTTCCACAGTCAATTTTCCAAATATGTTAGTCAATCTATTATATATCGTTATATGGAACGCTCTGCGGGTCAGTCTTATCAGGTTTTAGATGCTAATATTCGGGCAAAAGTAAAACGTCTTGAGATGCAATTTATAATTAATAATATTTTTGATATTGTTTACAGTGAGCAAAATCTCGTTCCAATGCCGAAAAGGAACTTTTTAATAGGTGTAAAATATGTTTTTAAATAGCTTCAGATTTTTCTAATTACTTACTGCCTTTTTTAGTTATTATCTTGTATAATTAATTTGACTGATTAATTTTGGTACAATGCAAAGAAATGATCCACATAAAAGGACGGTATTTTTATTATTTCTATTAATAACAATAGTAGGGCACTCAAATGAAATGGAGGCTTATAATCTGATGTCAGCAGATGACAGCCTTGTTTTGAAAACTTTGGATCGTACAGATCGCTTTGTAATTCTAAAGAATCAGCAAATCAAGGTGAAAACTGGCTTCACATCTAATAAGGGTAGGTTTATTTCAATTGAAAATGATAGTATTGAATTGCGAAAAGGAAAAGATACAATTCACATTGCAACGAATAGAATAACTAGCATCAAAACATCTGCTAATCAACAACGAGAAACCACCGGTATGCTATTGATGATTCTAGGGGGTAGTTTAACTGGTATAAGTTTGCCTTTAGTTGGCATTAGCATTTTGTCATTAGTAGAAGATAATGAACTCTATATTATTTATACTTTACCAATTCTGGTTGCTGGTTTAGGAATCTTAAAATTGGGTAACTCTATTGCTAATCGAAAATTTAAGATTGATACTGAATGGATGATAATTAATTCTTATCGAATGTAAGCTACCCATTGCTAAAATTGTTAAATAATTCACAAAAAAAAATAATTTTAATATTTCATTAGTACATTGGTTTAATTGGGAATTGTATCCAAATTACTTAAATCTACACATATGCTATTGAATGTTTTTAAAAGGGTTAATATTAATCTTGCTCTATTGTTTTGTTTTCATGGAACATTATTTACTTTATATGCTGGTAACAATAAATCTGAACTAAAGGGACTTGTAGAAAAAGCATCAACCATCTTTATTTTTGAAGAAGAACTAAATTTGCTAAGACATGATTTTTCGCCCTGGAAAAAAACAAGTTATCAATTAAATGGTGAATTCTGGCAAACGAATTCTCAATTCAATAAATTCGACACGCTGACTACTGCTAGTGGAAAGCAATACAGGTCTGAAGTAACCATAGGTAGGAACGTTTTTTTGAGAAAAACCTATGGTAAAAGTGAGTTAACTAAAGTCACTCAAAGAGAGTACGAAAATCAACTAGTAAATACTGCAAGGTATACGCCAAATTATTTGGAGCAATATTTTAAATCGCAAAAAGAAATAAGGTATTGGGATAATGAAAAGTACATGGTTTCAAAACTAGAAATTGGCGATTATACAGTAAACATCTTCAAAAGCCGTAAAACTGATATAATAGAACGTATTACTGCTTTAAGTCATGATGATTTATATGGTGATGTGACTACCACATATAGATACAGCAGTTATGTAACAAAATATACAATAACCTATCCATCTAAAATTAGAATTGAAAAAATTAATGGGAAAGTAATTGATAATGTAACGATAGCTGGAATTTATAGAAAAGGAGAGATGGAGCCGCTTATTTCTAAACCTAATGATTATCAATTTGAGATTGTAGAACTACCCTTAAAAAAACTAATAGTATCAAAATACAATGAACACATTTACCTAATTGATTTAGTGCATACCGACGATAAAGTTTTAGTGGTGGAGTTTGACGATTTTCTTTTGGTGGCTGAGGCTCCAATTAGCAGTGAAAATGGTGAGTTAATTATTGCTGAAATCAAGAAATCAATTTCGAATAAACCAATTAAGTATTTTATATTTGGTCACCATCATCCTCATTATTTAGGTGGAATTAGAGCTTTTATTCATCAAGAAGCAACTATTTTATGTGAAACATCTAATCTCGAGTATGTTAAATTTATAGCCGAAGCTAAGCACACCTTAAAGCCTGATAGTTTAGAGGTAAACCCAAAACCACTAGTCACTGAAATTATAAAAGATAGCCTGACGATAGGGAATAAATATCCCATGAAAATTTATTGGATTGGTGAGAAATCTAAACATACGAGTGACTATTTAATCTACTATTTTCCGTCTGATAAATTATTATTCCAAGATGATTTATGCTGGATTCCAAATGATGGACCATTAAAAAAGGCGAGAGAAAGGCAAGCTGGTTTGTATCTAAGTATAATAGACTTAAACATTGAAGTAGATACAATCATTCAATCTTGGCCAGTTGGTGAATTTGGTGTTAAAACTATATTCCCATTTAAGGATTTAGAATCTTCAGTTCAGATGAAAGAATAGTAGATCTGCTAAATCTATTATATCATTATATTAGTAGAACAGTTAATCTATTTATAATGCAAAAATATCTTGCCGTTTTTATCTTCTTATCATACTTATGTTCAGCCTGTCAAGACGAATTGGAGGAAGTGATTCCTAGTTCTGAAGAACTGGTACTTACTAATGAAGAGGACCTGATTGAGGATTATGCTGAAGTGGAGGAGAATAATGGCCCGATTGACACTACGATATTTGAGGCAGATATTAAAGCACAGCTGCAATTCTTAAATGAATATGATTATTTCGAAAATGAAGAATTTGACGTTGATCGATTTAGCGGGAAGGTTGCTGATCGTTTGACTGCATATTTGAAGCAGAATGAATTATCGAAGGAACAGGCAGATAGCCTTGGCTTAAAAATATCACTCGACCATCCAGAGGATAATGCTATGAAAATATTCCAGTTTAGCTTTCATTGTGGTGGAACGAGAGGGTTGATATCTCATTCAATTCTGCAATGGGTTTCATTGTCTGGAGAATTATGCAGTTATAATTTATCTAAGCATGTCCTTTGCTACTTTTATGAGGCATTTCTATTAGAAAGTGAAACTAAACAGCTTTATCTTTTTTTAGGGAATGAGACTGCCAGCGGTGCTTGTATGCAAAGTATAGCCTACTGTTTTCAAATAGATGATGATTCCTTAATATCAGACCTTCCTGTATTTGTCAATAGACCATTTATTATGTTATGTAATATCAGCCTAGAGTTTAAAGAAAGTACAAATGAATTAATAGGCTTTGATGAATTTGAAACGGGTGATAATTTGTCTGCAAGGGTCAAGGAACAAGGTGTCTATTCTATGTCGGACTCAGCAAATAGAGCATTAGTTGACCTGTTGGACGGCTTGTATTCAGAGAATGGAAACTTTATTTTAGGCTTTAATGGCCATCAATTTGAAAAAAGATATTGAGCCAAATGCACAGCTTCAAAATATTTAATTCAATTACATTGGGGAAAAAACGGGAGGCTCATTGTTGTTTGATTGCGACTCATATTTTTTAATATAATTTGGTTCTATAATAAGCTAATTATTTTTTCACTCATAGGTTTGACTCCACTTGGAAAATGATCGATTAATCCACCATTTTCATTGACTAAATACTTCGTGAAATTCCACTTAACACTGGAATCCATTTTGCCATTTAAATCCTTAGAAGTTAACCAGCCATATAAACCGTGCTGATTTTCACCTTTTACATCAATTTTTTCAGTAATTAAAAATTCAACGCCATAATTTTTTTGACAAAAGGATTTAATCTCTTCTCCAGTTCCTGGCTCCTGACCACCAAACTGATTGCATGGTAGACCAATAATTACCAATTCGTCTTTATAAGTCTCGTATAATTTTTGCAATTCTGCATATTGTGGTGTAAAGCCACATTTAGAGGCCACATTCACAAAAAGTATTTTTTTGCCTTTAAATTCTTTCAAGTTAATATTATTGCCATCAATATCTCTAATGGCAAAACTGTAAACCGAAACTATTGGTTCACTTTCTTCAGTGATAACGAAATTGATTCCTTGATACACTGTGGAAGCAAGCAAACTAAGGGTGATTAGAAATTTCATATTTTTTTGTTTATCGTTTACGTTTCAAAGTTAAACAAAATAATAATATTCTATTATTTATTTGATGATAATTTTTTTAGGATATCACGTTAAGCATTGTTAATATGAAGGTTAAAGTGTCTCTTTTTAAAAGATTCTTAGTCTTCAAGTAAAAAGTAAATTTTAGCTTTTTCTTAAGCCAAGTAATCCTAAAATTATCGTCTGTTGCGATTATTATTGTTTCTATTAGATTTTCCAAACGGTTTTTTCGAACGATTTCCACTGGAACGTGTGCTACCTTTGCCTTGTGTTTTTCCCTTTTTTCCTTGCGCAACAAGATTCTTTGGCTCAAACCCCTCAATTTCTGAAGTATCAATCTTCTCTCCAATTAGTTTTTCTATGCTTCTTAAATAAGCTACTTCCTCAATATCAACTAAAGAAATGGCGACGCCTTCAGCACCTGCTCTGCCGGTTCTACCAATTCTATGAACATAGTCCTCAGCAATATTAGGTAATTCAAAATTAACTACATGTGGCAGCAAGGGAATGTCAAGTCCTCTGGCAGCAATATCCGTAGCGACTAAAATTCGTACTCTTCCATTTTTAAAGCCATCTAATGCCTTAGTTCGTTGATTCTGACTTTTGTTTCCATGGATTGCAGAGGCATTATATCCTTTTTTGGTCAATTTTTCTGCCAATCGATTGGCGCCATGTTTAGTCCTTGTAAAGATGAGCGCCTGTTCCCATTTTCCCTCATCAATTAATTTAAAAATGACATTATACTTTTGAGATTTATCTACTCTATATGCCTTTTGCTCAATGATCTCAACCGCCGTGTTTTCTGGGGTTACTTCTATCTGAACAGGATTGTTTAGAAACGTTTGCGCCAATACTTTAATTTCTTTCGAGAATGTGGCAGAGAATAATAAGTTTTGACGCTCTTTTGGCAACATGTTAATAATTCGCTTTATATCTCGTAAAAAGCCCATGTCAAGCATTCTATCTGCCTCATCTAAAACAAGCATTTCTACTTGTCTTAAATCCACTAGTCTTTGCTGACTTAGATCCAATAGTCGTCCTGGTGTGGCTATCAAAATATCTATACCTTGGCGAAGGGCATTGACTTGTGAGTTTTGCTTAACGCCACCAAAAATAACGGTTGATCTTATACCCGTAAATTCAGTATAATCTCGTACGTTTTTTAGAATTTGTGCTGCAAGTTCTCTTGTAGGAGTAATGATTAAAGCCTTAATGGCTCTTTTTTTATGATGCGGTGTTTGAAGTAACTTTTCAATAATTGGTAAAGTAAAGCCAGCTGTTTTTCCAGTGCCAGTCTGGGCAGATGCTAAAACATCTCTATCATTCAAAACCTCTGGTATGGCTTTTTCTTGAATGGGTGATGGAGTAGTGTAGCCTTGCTTTTCAATGGCTTGAAGTATTTCTGAGGATAATCCTAATTGAGAAAATGTCATATGTTAATTGCGCTATCAAAGCGCTCTAATTATTTGATTGAAATGCAAAGATAGTGCAATTTTAATGTGCTTTTATAAATTGAGATAGAACTTACTAAAACACTCTTGGTGATGATAAAAAAAAGACTTAGTAAGTTTACTAAATCTTTTTTAAAAGTAATTGTAAATAATTAATTATTAATCTGCAAGATCTATTATTCTACAATCGAAACCATTTTCAAGGTTAACTGCATCATTGTAAATTATATTAGAGGTTGACGAAGTCCCTTTAATTGTGAACAAGTAATCTCCAGAAGGTAAATTATCGAATGTGATAGCATCCAAATTGTTATTGCTTTCGCAATTTGGTGCAAAAGATGATATATCTGATAAGGTTTTAGATACAGTTTCATCACGGACAGTAGTTTCAACAGTCCATGTTTCGTTACTACCACTTAAAGCAGATTTTGATAAGAAGAAGATAATCTTCGCTTTTTCAGCTTCAACAATATTCACTGTTCTGCTGTATTCCTTCCAATTTCCCGTTGTATTTAAACTGTTTACTGGCAGTACATTAATTGTGAAAGATCCGACTGGTGTGTTTTCAGGTAAGGTATATATAGGATTTTTATCAATAACTTCAACTCCTCCAAAATCCCACTTGTAAAATTCAGATTCTTTTACAGTAGTATTTGTCACAGTGATAACCTCACCTTGCGCATATTCTTCTTTGTCAGTTGTAAAATCGCCTCTTTTCTTACAGGATGTCAGTCCTAAACTAACTGCTAGAACTACTGTTAAAACAATTTTGATTTTCATAATCATGATTTTAGGGTTAATAGTATTTATTTTATTCGTTTGCAAAGTTAGTTCTTTTTCTTCAAAGAAATAGGATGATTAAAATTCTTGTCAGAAAACCAACTCTCCAATTCCTTCTCTAATAATCTCAATTTCTCCGTCAGATAAATTCACCACAGTAGAGGGCTCATTTTTTCCATAGCCACCATCAATAATACCATCCACTAATTTATCCCATTTTTCTTCAATTAAATAGGGGTCAGTCGTGTATTCAATTATATCATCTTCATCATGAAGCGAGGTGGTAACTAATGGTACACCTAAACCTTCAACAATAGCTAATGTGATGTTATTATCTGGAATTCTAATACCAATGGTTTTCTTATTAGTATCGAATAGTTTAGGTACTGTATTTGATGCATTCAATATAAATGTGAAGGGGCCAGGTAAATTTTTATTTAGGACTTTATAGGTTGGTCTATCAATGTGCTTAGTGTATTCAGTTAATTTGCTTAAATCATTGAAAATAATAGAGAAATTCGCTTTCTTAGTTTTCAATCCTTTTAATTGAGCTAATTTTTGAATAGACTTTTTATGTGCTAAAGAACACCCCATTGCATATACAGTATCTGTTGGATAGATAATGACCCCACCCTTATTTAAAACGTCAATAATCAGATTGATTTTTCTTTGGTCAGGATTGTCAGGATGAATAATATGTACCATTATTATTTTTTTGCAAATCTACATTTATTTTAGGATTCGCCCTGTTTTTTTATCGTAACCGTAGGGGCAATGCTTGCAACCACTCTTACAACAATGACCTCTTTTTAAGTGATATTTCTCAGTAAAAACTATATAACCTTCAGCCGTTTTATAATAGTCTTCTGGTTCCAATGGGGGCTTGGCACTATAATTTTCCACTATTGTTTTACAATTTTAGATTGGTATGCTTTATCATCAATTGAGAATTGTACTGTATAGATTCCATTAGATAAATGTTCAATTGAAAATTGATTAGCATTTGGACTAGACACCTCGTATACCATTCTACCCATTGCATCATAAATGATTATTGTATTAATTTGATTCACGTTTAAAATTGAAAACAAATTATGGGTTGGATTTGGATAGATAACTGGCGTGAACTGGTTATACTCTTTTTTGCCAACATTGCCACCAATTTGAACGCAGTAGTCCTCGTATTCTCCATAAATATTTCCGCCTTCATCTGCACAAATCGAAGGTACACCAGTACCTTTCATACCAATTCTCATTTTAGTAATACCTTCAATACTTGTATTTGGAATAGTTAACATTCCAGAAACAGGGCCCGAAGCTGATATACTCGAAATCAATTGATCTGCAGGGTCAAATACGCCGTTTTGATCCATGTCAATCCAAACCGCATAACGCTCAGTAAAGCTACCACCCGAAAAACCTGGAGTAAATGAAATGATATAACTCATTCCTGGCTGAAAACCATTACCAAATACGCCACCATCATAAAATCCACCATTATTACCAGTAGTACTAGTTAAACCATTAATAGTGACAGATTCAATCCATTCAGCTGTACTGTTGACTGCAGTTGGTACAATGTTACAATAAAAACCTTCATAACAGATACCACACCCTAAAGTTGAATATTGATATACGTCACTAAAGCCACGGCTGCTATCAGTACAAATTGTTTTTATCTGTACATCATATACCACACAAGTATCTAAATTATTTAAGTTAATAGATGTATTGGTTAAGGTGTCATAAATCCAGGAATTTGTACCTGTTTCTTGATAACGGATTACATAATTTGTGGCATATAAAATAGATTGCCATGAGAGGTCCAAATTTGTTTCCGTTTGAGAAACCAAATTTAATTCAGGGTGATTACAACAACCATCCGTTTGGATAAAGAATGATGGTGCAAAATTGGATGTGTCAGTACCACAGAGACCTCTAATTCTAAGTTCATAAGTTTGGCAAGGCACAAGCCCAGTCATGTTAATTACTGTATCGTTAATAGTTTGGGAAGATACAATTGTATTTCCAAGCAATAGGTCCACAACATAACCTGAATTATTCAGTCCATACCAAGACGCATCAAAATCAGTATCGGTTAAATTATTTACTGTAATACCGTATGGTGTAATGCAACTATTCGTATTACAAGTATTCACCAGTTCTAAAATAGAGTTGTTAATATTTAACCTTCCACTTGAACCTACATCACTCGCCAAATGCGGTAAAACATCAACATTATCTAATATCAACGATTTTATTTTTAATGCAGCAGAGTCAGGAAAAGTTTTAGCATAACTTATAAAGTCGGCACAAGGAGCAGAGTAGAGCAGTGCAACAGCTCCAGCCACACATGGACTTGCAAATGATGTACCACTAGAGGTGGAGTAATTATTACCTGAGTTTGTCAATAATACGGAACTACCTGGAGCAGCTAAATCAATATGAATTGGTCCATATCCAGTTCCACCTCTAAAATCGGCACTGTTACTCGAAGTTACGCCAACCATAAAAGGACTAGGACATGTAGTTGGTAAATCTCCAATAACGTCAACATTAGCGTTACTATTGGTTGTGGCTCCAATATTAAGAATACCATGAGTTCCTAAAGTATCGTACATGGCACACCAAAGAGGTGAATTCGCTGGCTGACCGCCATTGATTCCCCAAGAAGCGTTTGTCACCACAACAAATGCACCTTCATTACCATTGGTTTGATTGTATTTCTTTCTCATGACCAATGGATACGAATAGGCTTCAATAACAGAAGCTTCATTGGAGGCTGATTGGCCTTGTACAACCATTATCTTTACCTTGTGATTAACACCTGTAACACCAGTTGTATTATTACCAACCGCACCAAGCATTCCAGAGACTCTGGTACCATGGCTACCAGGAGAAATATTTCCTGAATCAGTGGCCACGTTCCAACCATCAAAATCATCTATATATCCATTATTGTCATCATCTATTCCGTTACCCGGAATTTCTGCGTAGTTTTTCCAAATATTACCTATTAAGTCTATATGATTTATATCTACTCCGCCTCCTTCAATAACACAAGCTACAATGGTATCACCATGCGAGGTATTCCCACCTGTTGAAATGTCCCAAGCTTCTGGTGCATCAATATCAGCATCAGCCGTACCACCAGTTTGTCCAGTATTATTTAGATGCCACTGACTACCAAAAATGGTATCATTCGGAATAGTAGTTCTGTACTCTATAAAATGATTCTTTTGAATCGCAGCAATAGATTCAATTTGATAGGTTTGTTTAATAATCTCATCCAGATCAACTGCATTTGAATATTTTAAGTGGTAAATATTCATTGGCTCAGAAATTTGCTTAAAAAAAACAATATCTGATTCAGCAATTGTAGTTAGTTCATCAACTAACAGCCTAACTGAAGCATTTCGCTTAATTTGCAGCAATAATTCATTAGGCTCATAATTTTGAGCGTAACTATTTGAAAAGCTAAATAAAAGAATGGTGATTAATAGAATATTTTTCATTGGTTGCAAATTTACTATTTAGTCTGTGAATTAAAGAGAATCATCTCTTAATATGTATAACGTATTGATTGAAAATTAAGTTGGCTTTAAAAACGGGATATAAAACCAAGATGTAATTTGGTATTTTGTAATTGAAAATTATTTCCAGAAATTGTCCCATTTGCCAAGATTAAACTTAATGTATTGCTTTCATTTTCAATGTTAAATCCAATACCTCCGGAATGTGTTTGCCTAAAAGCAGAATTATGAAATTGCGAGTAATCATATATCAATTCAAAAGATAACAGTTTAACTGGTCTGTAAATAATGGCATTATTAATTGAAAGCACATGGTTTCCATTTAATTCTAATTCGTAAAATCCTCTAATGCTTTTCAGGCCACCAAAATAGAACAATTGATTATCAGATAGTAATTGGTTAGACTGTACATCTTGAAATCGAATTGCATTTTTAAACGAAAAGGCATTAAATAACTTAATATTTTGAATGAGTTGAAAATCTGTGATGAAATTAGAAGAACTCGTTTGCGTTTGAATGCTATCAGTAGCTAGACTAAAAGCGCCAATTTTGAAATTCAATATTGGCTGATATATTCCGTTAGATCTTGGATGGATAGATCCATTAACACCAAAAGTATTTCTTTTAAAATTGGTGAAGTTATCTGATACAATTACATTATTTCCTAGAAGGAAGGAGTTTTCGGATTGTGCAAATACACCAATACTGTAGAATGAGGCTAAATACTTGATGTTTCCAAAGAACGAGTTTCGAATAAATGTAGTGTCCTGTTTTTGGATTGTCATTTTCCCACCAACACCAATTGGCAGATTAACTAAAAAAGGATACTCTATTTCAAGATCAAGATTTTGACTTTTATTAGGGTTGCTTTGCCATTTTAAGTCAAATAACTCCGCTCTGTTAAGTCCATTTTTTAACGTGAAGTTAATGTTTCCATTGAGTTCAATTCTTTGATTTTCTATGTTTTGTTGAAAACCAATAAACCCATCCGCAATGCTAGATCTGCGTTTTTTTATAGTTAAATAAATGTCGGCATTATCTTTTAAGAACAAAACTTCAGGAGGTCGAATCAGCTCGTATAAATTGCTGTTTTTCAATAACTCTCTAATGTCTTTGATTTTAGATTCGTTATAAGGTTCGCCAGATTTAATATGAATTAAATTTTGAATTGTATTTTGATGGAAGTCATCAGGGCTTTTAATGATTATATTTCTAATTGTTAAATAATTTCCTGAGTCTATTTTATAATTGAGTTCCAAAAAATTTGATTTTTCAGATTGTGAGATAAACACAATTCTTGAAAATGGGAAGCCATTATTTTCTAACTCATTTAGCACACTGTTAATAGCTTTTGGCGACTCTATTAAATTCGTAAAACTTAATTCTGAATTATGTTTAAGTAGTACTTTCTTAAAGTACTTTTCAGCCAATAGATTAAAATGCCAATTTCCTTTTTTCAGAATTGAATCTGAAATTGAAATACCAATGTACCCGTCTAAATTAAAGTTTGAAATGGCTACTTTTTTTTGGTACTCAATTGATTTTAATTGTGTTATTTGGAGCTTAATCGTTTTTTTATCAAGTGTAAAATAAACTGTGCTGTCATTTAAAGCACTAAATGCCAGTGATTGAAAGAGGATGCAAAACAAAAGAAGCTTGGATGGCATAATTTAATAAACGTCAAATTATTGCTAAAATTATAAAATCAATTGGTTTAAAATCTAGTTATTTAGGAATAATAGATTCTGATTTAAAATCAGTTTGGTAAATGGCTTTTGCTGACTGGCAAATGAAATAGATAAGCATTTCACGTGATGGCTCTTGGGTCCATTTTTGATTATTAATAACATATAATGACTTAGAATACTCTAAGATTGAGCTAGGTGAAAATTTATTTTTAAGGGATTCAGTGAGTCTAAATAAACCAATACTCAAGAGTAAACCAGCTAAGCTACTTAAGTATAACCAACCAGAGTAATTTAGTGCAGCAACTAAATAGGTAGAAATTAATAGTGGTGTTAAAATGGTAAGAACAGGAAACGTAAAAACAAAAATTGATAATTTCTTTGATCGCCTGAAAAGTAATGGTTGCCCAAATTCTTTGACAAGCTGAATAAATTCTACTTTTTCTGATTTAGTTAGTTTATTTAGATCAAAATTGGAAGAAATATCGACTTGTTTTTTCTTTTCAATTAACTGATTGGCTTTCGTGTAAAAAGTTAAGAATTTTAGAAAGGGCCATGGATTAGTTGCTTGCCTGCCTTCAATAAAATCAGCTAATTCATCAACTGTTGATATCGAATTATAATCTAATTGAGGCCATCTGTCACCCAATTCGAATTGCAACTGATCAAGGAAATTTTCTTTTTTGGAAAGCATTTTTTTATCTAGACAATTTTAAAGATGCAGGTGTTAATTTTTGATATGTTACCCAGTTGTTCTTCCTGGATAAATTTTTAATGCTTCTTCAATACATTTGACTGATTTGACAAGTGCAGATTTTTCAAGTACATAGGCTAACCTAACTTCTTGTTTCCCCAAACCTTTTGAGGCATAAAACCCAGTTGCAGGTGCCATCATAACAGTTTCACCTTTATAGTCAAACTTTTCTAGCAGCCATCTGCAGAACTTATCTGAATCATCAATGGGTAATTTTGCTATACAGTAAAATGCGCCTTTAGGTTTAGGACAAATTACACCCTCAATTTTATTTAACCCATTTACTAAAATATCTCTTCTAGAAACATATTCGTTAATCACATCTGTGAAATACGAAAGAGGCGTATCTAGAGCTGCTTCACTTGCTATTTGAGCTAAAGTTGGAGGAGATAGACGTGCCTGTGCAAATTTCATAACCGTTTTTAAGACATCTTTGTTTCGTGTGATTAAAGCTCCAATTCTCGCACCACACATTGAATATCGTTTAGAAACAGAGTCGATTAGAATGACATTTTCTTCGATTCCTTTTAAATTAAGTACTGAAAATGGAATATTATTATCGTAGCAAAATTCTCTATATACCTCGTCGGCAAATAAAAATAAGTCACGTTTTTTTACAATTTCACTTAACTGGTTTAATTCCTTCTGGGTATACAAATAACCTGTTGGATTACCAGGATTGCAAATCACTATGCCTTTGGTTTTTTTTGTAATCTTTTTTTCAAACTCCGCTATAGATGGCAGGGAAAAGTCATCTTCAATTTTTGAGGTTACTGGAACTATAGTTATGCCTGCCATTTGAGCAAAACCATTATAGTTTGCATAAAAAGGTTCTGGAATAATTACCTCATCTCCTGGGTTAAAACAAGACATGAATCCAAAAATCAAAGCTTCTGATCCTCCAGTAGTAACAATGATTTCACTAGCATCTACACCAATTCCACTTTTATTGTAATAGTGCGCTAAGTTTTTTCTGTACGAATTAAAACCAGCTGAGTGACTATATTCAAGTACTGATAAATCAATATTTTTTATGGCATCTAAAGCAACCTGAGGTGTTTCAATATCAGGTTGACCAATATTTAAATGGTAAACTGTTTTTCCTTGCTTCTTAGCTTCTTCAGAAAATGGCACCAGTTTTCTAATTGGTGATTCAGGCATGTTGATACCTTTAACGGATATTATTGGCATATCAAAAAATTAGTTTTCAAATGTAATCATCCTTCAAAATATATGCGTAAAAAAACTAATTATTTAATTGAAAAGAATTTCCACAAAACAAATTCATACCTTTGCCACAATGTTTAAAAAATACGAAAAAGACATCACCCTTTTTAAGCGCTTATTGCAGTATTTAAAGCCTTATAGGTCTGTTTTTTATACAGGTTTGTTTTTGACTATTATTTTGGCATTTATTGAATCAACCAGACCATTGCTAATTGTTGAAATGGTTAATGTCTTTTTAGAATCGGCTGAAGGATCAACTGGCAGTATTGGTATTTGGTTAAATAGTCTGGTCAATGGTTTTGCTTCTGATCCTGAGGCAAAGTTGGGTATTTGGGTATTGATTGTATTTGGACTGTTATTAATTGAAGCCATTTTTCAATTTGCAGTCGCTTACCTTGGAGCTGTTTTAGGTCAATCGGTTGTGTATGATGTTAGACAAAAGCTCTTCAAACACATTCAGTCTTTTCGTTTAAAATATTTTGATAGAACCCCTAATGGTACTGTAGTCACTCGTGTTATTTCTGATATTGAGGCCATTTCTGATATTTTTACAACAGGTTTAATTTCAATTTTGGGCGATTTATTAAAACTCCTTGCCATTTTCGCTTGGATGTTTTATGTCAACTGGCAAGTTACTTTGCTGATATTAATTCCAATTCCACTGCTCATTATAGCCACTCGTATTTTTGCTAGAGCAATGAAATCAGCTTTTGAAAAAGAAAGAACTCAGGTTAATAAACTAAATACTTTCGTTCAAGAACATTTGTCGGGCATGAGCATTGTACAATTATTTAACCGAGAAGAACGAGAAGCCAAGAAGTTTGATGAACTGAATAAAGGGCATAGAAACGCACTATTGGAGGCGGTCTGGGCAACCTCACTGTTTTTTCCTGTAGTTGAACTATTGAGTTCTTTGTCCATAGCTGTACTAATTCTGTGGTCAATGCTTCAACTTAATTATGATCCTGATATGGTCAATAATATATCTGGTATTATGTTTGGCTATATTTTGTGGGTTAATATGCTTTACAGACCAATCCGACAAATGGCAGACAGATTCAATGTTCTACAAAGAGGTGTCGTGCGAGCAGAACGTGTTTTTGATATTTTAGATAGTAATGAAGTCGTAGATGACCAAGGGTCGATTACAGATATTGATTTTGATGCTGACGTAGTATTTAAAAATGTTTGGTTTGCTTATAATGATGAAGATTGGGTATTAAAAGGAGTTAATATTTCAGCACATAAACAAGAATCAATAGCCCTAGTAGGCACTACTGGTGCAGGTAAATCTACTATTATTAATTTATTGACTCGTTTTTATGACTTTCAGAAAGGAAGCGTTGAAATTGGGGGAACCTCTATTCGTGATATGGAATTGCAGTCGCTTAGAAAAAATATAGCTATAGTTTTGCAAGATGTTTTTTTATTTTCAGACACCATTTTGCACAATATTACCATGGGTGATCCAAATATTAGTCGTGAGCAGGCCATTGCAGCTGCTAAAAAAGTGGGTGCCCATGAGTTTATCATGAAGTTACCTGGAAACTATGACTATGATGTAAAAGAGCGAGGAGGATTATTATCAGTAGGGCAAAAGCAATTAATTTCATTCATAAGGGCATACGTTTATAATCCTAAAATTTTAATTTTAGACGAGGCTACAGCTAGTTTAGACTCCGAATCAGAAGCGCTAATTCAAAAAGCAACTGCTGAACTGCAAAAAGGACGGACTTCAATTGTAATTGCGCACAGATTATCTACTATAGTCAATTCAAACAAAATTTTAGTGATTGATAAAGGAGAGGTGATAGAAGAGGGGAGCCATCAAGAATTACTAGGAATGGATGGAAAGTACAAGAAATTGTACGATCTGAATTTTGTATGATGATTAGACCTTTTAGATTAGGCTTGAGTGTTAAAGCTCAAATCATTTTCTTGGTTTCTAACTTCACCTTTAAAAAGCTATTGAGTAAAACACCAATCAGTATTAAGGCAATTCCTGAAAATACCATTAAGCTAAGAGTTTCATCAAAAATAAAGAAGCCAATACCTATGGCATAAATGGCGCCAATATATTTAATGGGTGTCACTTTAGCCGCACTTTCGAAATGAAAGGCCTTTGTCATTAATACCTGTGCGAACTGAGTGAAAATACCTATTATTAACAATATTCCCCATTCAATTCCTTGCGGAATGACAAAACCTTTTAGTATACAAAGTATAATCATAACTGGAGTGGCAAGTAGAGGAAAATACATCACAACCGTAATTGGGGCATCAGTTTGGCGGCATTTCATAATGGCATTATAGGCTACTCCAGACAGCACTGCCGATACTAAACCTAAGATAATCCAGAATGGGTCAATTTGAGTTGGACCGATCTGTCTGGCGTAGCCAATAATAAATACACCTAGCAATGACACCAAAAAGAATATCCATTGAATAGGCCGTACTTTCTCGCCTTGCAATGGAATTGCAAATAGAACAGTAAAAACAGGGGAGAGATACTGCACAGTGGTGGCAACGGCAATCGGTAAGTTTTGCAAAGTATAAAAGAATAAGGTCAATGCTGTTGCCCCAAAAAGACCTCTAATAAGAAGCCATTTTTTATTATTACCAAAAAAAGGGAGGTCGCGTTTTCTAATGATATAAATGCAAATACTTAAAGAAATAATGGATCGAAATAATACAACTTCATAAGGCGGGTAGGCCTGGAATGTACCCAAAAAGTTTTTTGGATTAGTGAGTAATTTAACAAACAGGTTAACTACTGCAAAACATAAAGAAGATAAGAGCATGAATAATATGCCCTTGTTCAATTGACGGAATCTACTGTTTAAGGCTTTCAAGGTAATCGAGTGCGGTGTAATTTAATAAGTCACCAAACCAATGTTTCATAGTTTCACCATCCTTATTAATTAAGAAAACTGAAGGAAAAGCACCACCAGAATTTTTTATGAAATACTCATCACTGTCAATCATGTAATTTTCGAAGTATTGACCATTATTTTCAGTTAGAAATTTTTCTGTATCGGCTTTATTACCAGGAAAAATAGCAATAACAGGTATCATTCTATTTTGCTGACTCATCAAACCAATGTTTTGAGAAGCTGCTTTACAATGTGGGCATGATGTGGTGAAAAAAGCAACAATATAGGGTTGGTCTTTCACTTTATAATTACCATTAGTCAATATGGTTAAACCATCATGGTCAAGTACCATGTCAGCTGTTGCGTAATCTCCATAATCGGATTCGTAAATCGGTGAAATAAAAGAGAGTCCAAACCCTGCAAATATTCCTATTATAAACACTAGTAATCCATTAAAGTTAGGCTTAAAAGTTTGCATCAATAGTTGCAGACCTCTTGCAAAGGCAAGGCAAACAAGAACACGTGCTAAAATATTGGATGAAACCCAACCTAAATTCAACTTATTAATTAGATTTTTGGCCAAAGCGACAATGTCTAATGAGAGGTAGACGGCAATACCAATAAAAATCAATCCTATAGTAAAGGATAAAATTTTTCTACTGTTCACAGAATAAAAAGTTGAATGTGTTAGTTCAAGGTGCAGTCAACCTTTTCAGAAAAATTAGGAAAGGTATTGTCTTTTGTATAAAGCAAACATGCTGCTTCACCTTCTTCTTGATTCACATCACTAATTACATATTCTTGCGGTGTTATAGTTGATTCACCAGCAGATGTAATGGTAGTCGTACAACTACAAGTTCTATTTTTACGACATGAACTTAACGAGACAATGGCCAATAGGCCAAAAGCTAAAAATATTTTTTTTGACATAATCTTTTCTTATTGTAATTCACAGTTAGTTACTGTCGTTACGAATGTTATACTTACTTCAGTTGAATCCCAGTCATTACATTCGTCAATAGCAGCTTGTTTCTTAAATCCATCAATAGGATAGGTGTTTTCAATTTTAGGTTGCTCTTCTTCGTCAATGAAAGTCACACATTCACAAATATGATTTTTTTCACAAGAAGATACGATAGCCATAAATGCTAATAATCCAAAAATAAGTTTAAACTGCTTCATTTTTTTAATGCTTTTGAAATACAATATTAATAAAAGTTTCCATACCAACCAACAATGCAGCATCATCAATATCAAATTTAGAGTGATGCACTGGATAAATAATACCTTTTGCTTCGTTTCTGGTACCAATTCGAATAAAAGTAGCTGGTATTTCTTGTGCGTAATATGAGAAATCTTCACCTGTCATTCTAATCGGTAATTCTATTACGTTTGCTAAACCAAAATAGTTCGCTAGCAGACTTTTTGTTTTTACGGCTTGTGGTTCATCATTCTCTAAATAGGGGTAACCTTTTGATATATTTACTTCAATATCAGCACCCATTGATTTAGCTAAAAATGTACTTTGTTTTTTAATTAAATGGTGCGCTTTTGCTCTCCATTCTTCATCCATAGTCCTAAAAGTACCCTCCAATTTTACATTATTCGGAATTACATTGGTGGCTCCCAATCCCTCTATTCTGCCAAAGGATAGTACCGATGGGGTGGCAGGATGGCAATTTCTACTAATTACTTGTTGTAAACTGGTTAGAATATGGGCTGATATCAGTATTGGGTCAACATTTTGATGTGGCATAGCCCCATGACCACCTTTGCCAATTACCTTCATTCTAATTTCATCACAAGATGCCATATACATGCCTGGTTTTAAACCAACATTACCCACTTCCATTTCTGGAAAAACATGTAGGGCATATATTTCATCCACCTTCGGATTATTAAGCACACCATCAGCAATTAACAAGCTAGCACCTCCTGGTAATTTCTCTTCTCCAGGTTGAAAAATAAATTTAATTTGACAATCTAATTCTTCTTTGTGTTCGTTCAAAAAAAGTAATGTACCCAGCAACATAGCTGTATGAACATCATGCCCGCAAGCATGCATAATACCTTCGTTTTTGGAAGTGTATTCCGTTTGATTTTCTTCTAGAATAGGAAGTGCATCAATATCAGCCCTGAGTGCAATACATTTGGTTGTAGGTTTTGACGGTGAAATGACACCAACAACTCCAGTTTCTGCCATCACTTTAAATTCAATTCCCCAGTCTTTAAGCGTTTTTTGTATGTAGGTAGAAGTTTTAAATTCCTTAAACGACAGCTCAGGGTATTGATGTAAATGTTGGCGAATATCAATTACCGTTTTATGAATCGTTTTTAACCGATTCTGTATGGTTTCTTTTTTCATCAATAGTCGTGTTAATGCCTGAATAAATTAATTTAATAGCCACATAGAGCATCAAAATTCCAAATAATAGTCTCACTTTACCAACGCTCATTTGCAAGGATAATTTTGAGCCAAAATATCCACCTATTACAAATGCAATGGCAATGATTACTCCGTAGCTGATGTTCATCTGCCCAGCTTTATAGTAGTTCATTACTGCTAATATGCCTATGGGAGGTAACATGAGTAACAGGCTGGTACCCTGAGCTTCGTGCTGTGACAATCCAAGTATGTAAACTAAAGCTGGTACAATGATAACACCACCACCAATACCAACAAATCCACTCATAATTCCAGCAAAAATTCCAATTAGTACAAGACTTAAAATGGTTTGTATGGTCATATATCTAAGTTTAATGAAATTTGAGCGGTTGGTTTTTTAAATCTTAAATCTTCAATGCCCCAAGCTACATCTAGTTTAATGAAATAACCCATTAATTTTGATCGTACTCCAAAACCAATATCTCCAACAATAGGTTCAATTAAGTTTTGAATGTTAATAGTCACTTGAGCATCTTCAATACTTTGGTTGTTGAAAAAGTTTTTAGGTGAGAGTGGGTGCGGTCCAGTCCAAGCACTACCAACATCTCCAAATACGACAATCTGAAAATATTTAAAAAATTCACTTTTAATAGGGTAAGGTGATAAAAATGTAAAAAGAGGTAATCTAAATTCAGAAGTGAATAGCGCAAAACTATTGCCATTTCGCGTATTCTGAACGAACCCTCTTAGCGGTGTAGCAATAGTTTGATAACCGTAATTTTGACTTGGATCTACCTCAATGTCTAAGTTAAAATCATTTTCAGGTCTAAGTACCCAATTATTAACGCTACCTAAGTAGTATAAGAGTTTTCGTGAACCGAGTGAAGTAGCGCCTGCTAATCTATTTACCCATATAAAATTCCGCTTAATTCTTGTATATGATCTGAAGTCAAAACCAAGGTTATGTGTAAAATATTGGTCACTGCTAAAGTCTTGTAGTCTCTCTGCGAAAATTTTCATTCTAAAACCTCGTCGTATGTTTAATTCCATTGGAATACTGTTATCAAAGACTAGTTCAAGGTTAAGCCCAGCATTATGCTGGTAACCGTCTTTGGTGAATTCGGCTCCCGGAAAATATTGGGTCCTATCTTGTCTTATATTAGCTGTTGCTCTAAATGATAGTATTTCAGAAAATGGATAGCTGATTCGATAACGTACATCATGTGTAATGTTTTTTGTTAGGGCAGTTTGAGAAATAGATTTTTGCCTATAATAGAGTAGTCGGTGGTCTAACCTATTTTTTAAATTTTCTATAGAAAGTAGTGTTTCACTACCAGCATTAAGTGACAATGGCACTCTAATTCCACCTAAAATTTTATAATCATCAAATAGGTCACTAGCACCAATTTTAGTCAAAGAATTAAATCCTGGGTTAATATAAACTGATCCTGGTCCTTGATAAATTTGATAATTTGGAAATAAGAATGCATTGTCAAATTTAGTCACTAAATAATCCTTTGTAAAGTTGATTTTGTAAATGGTATACCTCACTCTACTAGGTTTTTTAATTCTTCGTATAACAGCTGAACTATCAATGCTTGATGTATCGTTCTTGATTTCTTCACCAATTTTCACATAGATTTTTTGGTAGTATACATTGTTGATGAATACAGTATCTTTTGCAGTTCGGCCATTTCCATTTAAATTTTCTGATTTATTGTTGCGTTTGCTTATATAACTAGCATTTGGGAAACTAGTAATCGGCGTATTGGATGTTTCAGATTTAAGTAATTTATATTTATTGTTTTGATAAATGAGATGGAGTTTTTGCTCATTAATGTTCAAATCAGTTTCTTGTATTTCTGTTACAAAATTTGTGAGTGGATGACATTCAATTTTATCTCTGTAATGGATAGTAGTATCAATATAATCAATCACACTATCTACTTTAGCAATAAACTGATTGTTAATTCCATTTTGTTCACTAAGATATAATACATCACCACTTTTTAGTGGGAGCGGCTTAGTTTCATTTATACTTGGTGTATCTGTGATCCGTTTTAAGTACTTAAAGGTTCTATTGAAGTATTTTAAATCCAATTCATAAATGTCATTTTTATCATTAATAAATTTAACATCAATATCCTTGAAAATAGTATCACTATTCCTATTTGATGCAAATACAATTGATCTATCACCAGCAGTATATCTTGGATCCAATTCATCAAATAAATCATCAGTAATTTGAGTCAGTTTTCCTCCTAAAACTTGGTAAGTGAATAAATCCGTTTGCCCGTTTTTAACTGCCGATAATATGAGTGTTTTGCCATCAGATGCATAGTCAAACGCCACAATTTTGTCAAGATCGTTTATAGTTTTTATAGTGAGAGAAGCTTTATTTATTGTATCACCTACAATATATATGCTATAATTTAGCACATCTTTTCTAATAGAAAAAAAGCTAAATGCATTAAACTTAGGGTGCCATTCAATGACTGGGAAGGAATAGTCTTGAATTCGCTCCAGTTTAGATTCAGCTTTGTAAATGGTTTTACTTTTGCCAGACTTAACGTCTAATAATTTAATTTTATACTGTCCCAATACGTTTTCAACATATGCAATTTTAGTTTGGTCAGCATTGGCTTTAAAACCATAATATACACCCTCTTTTTTTCTTTTGAATTCTATTTCAGTTCCTTCTGGTTCTTTTTGATGTTTGTAATCCTTAATGTATCTTAATTTATAAAAGCTGACATAATTATTGTTTAAGCTTTGAAAATCAAGTGAAATAGCATTGTATAATGAACGTTCAACACTTTGTGTATAACGGGTCATGTTAAGAATAGCAGGTATACTACTATTGCCGTATGCTTCGGCAATATAATTTAGCATGGCTTGTCCAGCAACTATTTTATCATCATGACTCAAATTATTAAAACGATTCAATTTGCCAGTGAGCACCAAGTCCTTGGTTTTGCTTTCAACTTTACTATTCCATCCATAGGTTAAATAGTTAATTAAACCTTGTTCTAACCATGAAGGTACACCAGACTGAACGGTGGATTTTAGTACATTTTTCCAATCTTGACCCAATAGCATGTTTTTCACTAGAGCAGTGTAAACAGAATGTTTAACATGGGCGTTAAAGTTTTGATGATCGGCTTCGTAATACATGAAAATTTTAGAGCCATATATCCTAGATGTTCCAGCAATTTGAGTCAATTCGTCTTGACTTAAACCGATATTACTTTGCTTGAATTTTGCATGATTTTCAAACACAATAACTTCCAGTTTCTCAGGGAAGACAAAATCTAACTTTTTTTCGGCTTCAGTTAAGTAGTGATGGAAACTTTTAGCAGTATAGAGGGCCAGTTTAGTGTCACCACCACTATAATAGACTTTAAAACGCTTGTAGTTATGATATTTCCAAGAAAAAGAGCTGTACTGTACACGACTTTTTCCAAACTCTTGTTCTGAACCTTGATAGAATTGTCCAAAGCTTTTACTTTCCGCAAAGCAGCAGATTAAAAGGATGAATATTAGAAGTGCTTTTTTCAAATTGATAGTCTGCTGTAAATATAGTAAAATTGACTTTAGTAATTTGACGAATAAAACTAAATTTGTCCTAAAATATACGCCTTTATGATCGAAATAAAAAAAATGACATTTAATCCGTTTCAAGAAAATACATATATCCTTTCGGATGAGACGAAAGATTGTATTATTATCGATCCGGGCTGTTATGATAAGCAAGAAGAAAAAACACTCGCCGATTATATCGATTCTAATGGTTTAAAGCCAGTTAAACTGGTAAACACCCATGGACATATTGATCATGTACTTGGTAATTTTTTTATAAGTGAGGAATACAGAATTGATTTGTATGCTCATGAAAAAATTGTTGGACAGTTAGAGTCAATTCCAAATTATAGCAAACAATATGGTTTTAATGGCTACAAAATGTCTCCACAGCCTAAACATTATTTAAAAGAAGGTGATAAATTAGTTTTTGGTAATAGTGAATTGGAAGTTTTGTTTTGCCCTGGTCATGCACCAGATCATATTGTCTTTTACAGTCCAGAACAAAGTTTTGTTATTAACGGAGATGTTTTATTTCAGGGTAGTTATGGCAGGGTAGATTTGCCAGGAGGTGACTTTAATACTTTAAAAGATAGCATTACAAAGAAAATGTTTGCACTGCCTGATGATACGAAAGTGTATTGTGGCCATGGTGGAGAAACTACCATTGGTCAAGAACGACAATCCAATCCAATCAATCATTGATAGTCTATTTTGGCATTGCTATTTCAAATTCTAAAAGAACAAGGTTTGGTTCTGACTAACCACTTTATTGAGTCAGAAAGTCAAGACTACGAAGCGGCTCAATTTGAAGTGAATGGTAGCCATGTGATTTACCGAAAAGCTAAGCAAACACCGAAAAAGAAAGGACAGTTCGTAACGTATTGGAAACGTTTAAAAACGAGTGTGATTGCGCCATTCCATGAATCAGATGGGTTTGATTTTTATATCATAACAGTTCAATCGGATTGGGGAGAAGGAGTGTTCATTTTTCCAAAAAATGTACTTATTGATCAGGGCATTGTATCTACTTCAAATAAAGAAGGTAAACGTGGTTTTAGAGTGCATATACCATTTGAAACTGATCTAAATAAACAGGCAGTAAAAACGCAAGCTTGGCAGAGGAAGTGTTATTACAAAGTGTCAGATGTTGATTTTAAGAATACTTTACTAAAACTATTTGGAAATTAAAAAAGCCAGGACTATTTTTTGAAATTATTTATTTAGTATATGTCAGACTGCTATTATCTTATTAAAAGGTATCCTTCCCCAATCTATAAATAGCACGTATACCAGCAAACAACGCTAAAATGATTGAAAGTACAGCCAAAAGAGGGTAGTATGTTAATGACCAATTACTATTGTTTAGAAAATTTCTAAGTGCTTTTTGAGTCTCATTAATTTCGAAACTAAAACCAATTTGAGGGTTAATAGGAAATGCTGAAACGTTGCTGATAATACTAGGTTTTGCTGTGTTATTAACTGCTAAACTATGTCTGGTGTTTTGATAAACTAAGCTGTTTGTACCATGATGGATATCACCAATTGAAGACTGAGCAATCAATGTTGTGGTAGTTATCGTGAACAGCAGTAGTATCGCAATAAATTGTTTCATTTTATCAAGTAGTAGCAATGAGGAAGTCACCAAAATTATATGACGATAAAGTTAATTGTATTAACCCCCATAATTCTAACTGTAAACTGGTATTTTTATTTAATCAAATACCCCTGAAAACAGTGGTGTCTTGACTTCACTCGTCAATCCTATTCTTTATAGAAAAGGTTTTGTCAGTAATAAGCACGTAACTATTATGACCGATTTTTTCCATTTTCGAAAAAATCGGTGACTGTCTTCCACATTTTATCATAAGATTCAAAATGAATATTAACAATGTATTCTGGATGATTTAACAAATGAATTGGTCTTGTTTTTCCTGCCGTCAATACTATTGTTTCAGGCCTATCATCAGGTGAGCCTTTTTGATCTAAAAACGCAGTTTGCCGAGCCCTTTGGTTGAGTAAATACCATAAAGGCCATTCATCTGGTAAAAGGCTGCAGCCAATAAACAATAGTGGAGCACTTTTGAATATATTTACCCAACTTGAAGGTTTTGTCCAACTTCTTACTGTTGAATCCCATTCATTTGGAGGTATCCAGCTGCGTTCATTGTATTTGCAATATATTTCATCCTCTTCATTCCATCTATGCATATATGATCCCCTTAGACTCTCTATCCAATTAATATATGTACCATATTTTCTAACGCCTAGTTTAATAGTGTCAAGTCTTTTAGTATCACCGTGTGGATACCAAATTCTTGTACTACTTTTTTTCCGATTGATTAGACTATGGCGATATAGGGTGGTTCCGTCTTTGCTCTTTTCGTTAGATAATGACGTGATTGTTCTTGTTTGACCAGCTAATGCTAAACAACGATCGAAGTTTAAAGAAATAATATCTTTAAATTTAGTATTTAAAATAACCTTATATAAATCATAATTCTTACAGCTTTCTTCATAGTAATTTAGAATAAATTGTACTTTTTTTTGAAGATCTTTTTCAGTTAAGTATGGTTTGTATCCTCTTGTATTTACAGTAACAATTCGTAAAACTGTTTCCCATTTTCTAATAAAAGAGTCAGGCAGTTCAAGTGATTGTAGGCTTGGAATTCCAGTTTCGGATATAATCTCTTTTATCAAGGTGTCCCAATTTAATCCCTGATTTTTACCTTCTAACTTTTCAGCTTGCAGGTTAACCCCACTTCCAATAACAGGAACTACATTAGAAATTCCATTCTTAATCCAAATGCCTGAATATTTTTTAAATTGTTCTTCTGCTGTCATAAGTTAACTAGTCGTTTAAAAGGAGAATATATATTATAATCCATACCTCTTTTGGTTGATAAAAAAATAAGTTAAAACTAACTGTTATTAAAAAGATGAGTCTCACTTTAAATAGGGATTTTCAATCAAATAAATATCCCTGAAAACAGTTAGCCTTTATTTCACTTATGATGTATTTTTTCTAAAGACCTTGATAAATTAATTTTTTTCTGCGAATAATTTTGAAATGAAATAACCCAATAATTAATAGTAAAGGAGCAACTGCAACGTCGAAAACTTGCCATTCTAACAACCAAATGCATATAGAAGCGACCCAAGTACTGATGACTATTATATTTAATATTTTATTAGACTTCTTTTGAATTAAAAGCGGAATGTAGAGCAGGTAGAGTGGGTTACACCATAATATATTTAAATTGGTTTTGACTTCAGGATGTCCAGAAAAGAGCCACATTGTAGTCATTAAAAGTCCGGTTAGACCAATTGCTAAACAAAGCAAAATCCTTAGTGATTTTGGGAACCAAAAAAGAAGAATAACAAAAAGTACCGAAAAAGTAAAGAGAGGTAAATAGGGAATATGAACGCTAGAATCATTTTGGATTTCGATTACATTTAAATCCTGCTCAGATTTGACTAAAACTCGTCCATTTAAATAAGTATTCCTTAATTCTATTCTTAGGTAATCAGGCAAGAACATGCTTTGGAAATGGGTTGAATACATGTCAAGCGACTGTCCTAAAATGAGGTGAATGCCAAGTCTAAGCCAAGGCAAATTATTAAGGTATCCGTTTATTAAATCTCTATTCGTTTCCTTAAGGTTTTGTCTTTGAAAATTGATACCAATTGTTCTCAATAAGTCCCTAGTTTCTGTAGAACAATTTTTTTTGAGAAAACCGTATACATATTTCTTATTTTGTGGCAAGTAAAGAACGGCCAACTGTTCCATGAATTTATTCTTTTCTTGAATAGTAAGGTTGAGTGTCTGTTCTGATACTAGGCGATTTTCAGAAGTATAATCATCAATAAATCCTGCAGTGTTTTCAACACTTTTATCGTACTGCAGTTTTGCTTTAACAAAATTATAGGTGAAGTTGGGCGCGCCAAAATTGAATATGCCAAAATTATAAACTTTGTCAGTTGCATTGTCTTGATCAATTATTCTAATCGCAGTATGCCCAAAAGCTGAATAAATTTCTTGGCCAGGAGAGCAGGTTAGAATGCTAATTTCAATTCCGTTATTCGCATAACCTAATTGACTAATAAAAAGTATAATAAATAGTAATTTGTTCATTTATAATTTTACACCAATGATGATTGAAATTAATGGAGGTTCAAAGTTAGTTTTTTTTTGAGCCTTCAGCATAATACTTTACATTGATCCAGTTTACTTTTGAATATTTAATCTATTGGTGTTCTACTATTTTTAACTGCCCTACTTTGTCCAAATAGTTTTTATAGGTATAGTAATACCATGTGCCTACTTTTTTTGAATAAGGTCTCTGATCATAGAATTTACCCTTCCGATTTGATTTTTTTGTGGATGGTTGTAGACTGTAATAACCTGTCTCCAATTTCCTTCCAAAAAAATCATATTCAATGTATATTCCATTTTTATAGAAGTCTAAGTACTCTCCTTCGCTCATTATTTTGCCAGTCTTGTCTTGAATAATAATGTAATTTCGTTCAGATGTTTTGAAATAACCTTTACCATTATAATATAATGAATCATCTAAAATGGCAAGCTTCGCTTTGTGGGCAGACATAAATGCAGCTGTGTCCTTTATTGTATTTTTACCAGCATTGGTCCTTGGCCCACTCACCCATGCGTTTTTAATATAATTATTAATTATAATCGTATCTAATTTGTTTTGGCTAAATAGGCCCAGATGTAATAATAGACAAGTTAGAATGAATACGATTTTCATATGAAACAGTGAATTAATTAGTTTTTTGTTTTTCCAAAGTGGTAATTGATACCTAACACATATTGGGTGTAGTTATCTTTGTTGTCTAATTTAACGAGATTGCTATAATTGTAAAATCCTAATTCTAAAAATAAATTTTGTTTCTTCTTTTTATTAATAAGTATATCTCCACCAAACCCATAACCAAGGTAATAGATATTATCCTTTTTATAAGGGTCTGAAATTTGACTATGCATCATATTAGATTGGTTAAAAGAAGTTTCAATGTGAAAGGAAAGGTCTTTTAAGTCCAAAATCTTATACATGGCTAGTAGACCAACGAAATAGTAATTTGTTTGAGTTTTTGTCCATCCAGATCGTCTTTTGGTAAAAACTGGAATAGCCTGAACACCGAAATATAGTTTTTCACTCAGACTTATTTTAGCATTTACATTCCAAGATAGTTCATCATATCTGTAAAATCCAGGAATACTATTTTCAGTATTGTAAATATAAGTTAAGGATGTGCCTACCTCTAATTTCTTTGCAAAAGAAGATTCTCCATTATGGCCACTTTGTGACCACGAATAGCAGCTTAATATTGAATATAATAAAGTCAAATATATTCTCATTATTTTAATAACGTATTGCTTGTGTTTTTGTTATGAGTTCAATTGAATTTTTAGTATATAATATAAAATTACAATTAAATTGTGTAAAAACGAAAGTCAAATTGTTAACTATTTTATCTATTAAAAACACTTTGATAAGCATTGAATAATTTCTATTTTTACCAAAGCATGACTAGAGTTGAGGTAGAAAATTTACCAGATGAAGTGATCATAAAACTCATTACTGGTGGAGAAAAGAAATATTTTGAAATACTCCATAATCGGTATAGAGATAAGGTTTTGGCTAAATGTTTAACCATGACTAATATACGAGAGGTAGCGGAGGATTTAACTCAAGATGTTCTAATAAAGGCACTAAAGGCCATTGAAACATATAGGGGAGAAGCTAAGTTCAGTACTTGGTTGTACGCTATTACATATAATCATTGTGTTAATTACCTACGTGAAAATAAAAGGATAAAATTTGATGATTGGGAGAGCTCACTAGAAATTCCTGAAGAATATGATGAGATGGAAGTCTTACAGATTATGGATCTTAAAAAAGAACGATTGGTCTTATTGTTAGAGCTTTTAAAACCAGAGGACAAAGCAATACTTGTTCTCAAATATTGGGAAGAAATGGATTTGGAGCAAATCAAATATGTATTGAACGTAGAAACAGTCCCAGCCTTGAAAATGAGGCTGATGCGAGCAAGAAAAAGACTGCGTGCTATTTCTCATAAGTTTTATCCTACTATTTAATTTTTTTTTGATTTTAAACTACCAATTCTATTGACTTGCAGCTCTTTTTTCACATTTAAGAGATATTCATTAAAAAAATAGTGTTACTATTTGCGGTTTTACTGTCTCAATGACAATAATTATTGTTAATATTAATCCCCTTATTAAGAAATGAAAAAATGATAGAGAGTTTAACAAAATCAGAAGAATTACTAGATAGAAGAAAAAATACGGTAGCCAACGGAGTTGGTGTTTTTAATACAGCAACTGTGTCTACCGCGAAAGGTGCAATAATTACTGATGTGGATGGCAATGAATTGATTGATTTTGCTGGAGGAATTGGTGTTGTAAATGCTGGACATTGCCCTGAACCTGTTGTAAAAGCCATTCAGGAACAAGCAGGTAAGTACCTGCATACCAGTTTTAACGTTGTAACTTATGAGCCTTATATAGAACTCTGTGAAACGCTAGCGGAAATTTTGCCACATGGTGAAAAAACGAAAGCCATGCTTGTGAGTACTGGTGCGGAAGCAGTTGAGAATGCGATTAAAATTGCACGTCAAGCCACTAAGCGATCAGCAGTTATTTGCTTCTCTGATGCATATCATGGTCGAACTATGATGGCTATGAGCCTAACAAGTAAAATTACTTATAAACCAGACTGTGGACCGTTTGCTCCAGAAGTTTATAGATTACCATTTCCAAATTTTTACCGTTATGCGGGCAAACGAAATATAGATGAATTTGTAAATGATCAATTACGACTTTTAAAGGAAAGCGCATATAACCTGGTTGATCCTAAAAAGGTAGCTGCAATTATTGTAGAGCCAATTCAAGGTGAAGGTGGGTTTAATCCAATTCCTAAAAAATATTTAGAAGGATTAAGAGAATATTGTACTGAAAACGGTATATTACTGATCTTGGATGAGGTTCAAAGTGGATTTTGCAGAACTGGACACTGGGCAAGTTGGCAGCACTATGGTGTTCAACCCGACATCAGTACATATGCTAAATCAATGGGTTCTGGACTTCCTATTGCAGCAGTAGTTGGTAGAGCAGAGGTGATGGATGCAGCCGCTATTGGATCGATTGGAGGAACTTATATTGGTTCTCCAGTATGTTGTGTAGCAGCATCTGCTACAATACAGTATATGAAAGATATTAATTTGAATGAAAAAGCAATACATATTGGAAAAACCATCATGGATAAGCTGAATCATTTGAAATCAATGCATTCAGAAATTGGTGATGTAAGAGGAGTCGGTGCCATGATAGGTGTTGAATTCATAAAGAATAACGATTCAAAACAACCAAACCCTGAAGTCTGTTCAGAAATAGTAAAAGGGTGTGCGAAAGAAGGTTTAATTGTCATCAGTGCTGGTATATTTAAAAATGTTGTGCGCATTTTATCACCTCTGGTTATTACTAACGAAGAATTGGAAAAAGGCTTAGCCATTCTTGAAAATCAAATCATTAAAGCTATCAGTAAATAATTATGAAACCTTTTGCAATAGCAGGCATCCAAATGAAAGTTTCGGCAGTAACGCCGAATGTTGAGCTAATGAAGCTTAAAATAAATATCACAATGAATTTGTACCCATGGGTAGAAATGATTGTTTTTAGCGAGTTGTGCGCATACGGACCATTAACTTACACGGCTCAAAAATTGCCTTGTAAATTTGAAGAAGAAATGCAAGCTCAAGCTAAAAAACATGGTATTTGGATTCTTCCAGGTTCCATATTTGAGAAAAGAGATGATAAAATTTATAATACAGCTTCAGTAATCAACCCACAAGGTGAGGTGGTGAGCCGATACAGCAAAATGTTTCCATTTTATCCTTACGAAGTAGGAATTACACCAGGAGACAGTTTTTGTACATTTGATGTACCTGATGTTGGTCGTTTTGGTGTTTCTATATGTTATGATATGTGGTTTCCTGAAACAATAAGAACGTTAGCTGTTATGGGAGCAGAGGTAATTCTCCATCCAACCATGACTGGAACTATTGATAGAGATATTGAACTTTCAATGGTAAGGGCTATGGCTGCAGTGAACCAATGTTATTTTATTGATGTTAATGGATTAGACACAGGAGGAAGTGGTAAATCAATTGTATGCGGTCCAGATGGCAGAATTATGCACGAATCTGGAGAAACAGAAGAGATTTTCCCATTGGAATTAGATATTAATCGAGTGCGCAGAAGTAGGGAGTTGGGACTGTTGCGTTTAGGGCAACCTTTAAAAAGTTTTAGAGATCATTTGGGCGACTTTTCAATTTACCAAAAAGATGCTAAATTGCCTTACTTAGAATCTTTAGGACCTTTAATTAAACCAACAAAACTAGAAAAATTGGCAGAACTTAAAATAGAGGAAGTTAAATTAACCTCAGGTGCGAAATTTTCAAAAGTGAATGCAAAAATTATAAAATAAAGATATTATGGGATCAACAGCAGGAAAAAAGAAAAAGCCTACAAAACTGAAGAATTTTGTCAGTTGGTTTGAAATACCTGCCGTTAACTTTGAAAAAGCGGTAGCCTTCTACAATCATATCTACGATATTCAAATGGAAACTACTAAAAGCAATTTGCATTCCATGGCTTATTTTCCATCAAATGGTGGAATAGGTGGAGCAGTAATTTCTGGTCCTGGTTCAAATCCCAACGAAAACGGTCCCTTAATATATTTAAATGGTGGTGATGATTTGAATAATGTCTTAGGCAAGGTAGAAGATGCCGGAGGCAAAATAATTATGACAAAAACGTTAATAAGTGAAGATGCTGGCTACTTTGCTATTTTTATAGATTGTCAAGGAAATAAATTGGCATTACACTCTAACAATTAATTGTGGCAAAAACAAAAAACATATCTACTCCCCATTTTAATATAGGTCAACTTAGAGTTGACTATTGGAATAAACTGAAGATTGAAACTTCCGAGTTACAAAGGTGTAGGAAGGATTCAGAAAATCAAATCAGACATATTACCAATAGCAAAGCTTTGTTAAACGACTTATTGGGAGTCGAAAAGTATTTTGCTTACCCTGGCGTTAAAAAAATTCGTTTTTTAATTAAAACATTGGGAGGTCAGGAGTATATGAAATTGTCGCAAGTTGTGGCAGATACCACCAAGCAATTAGTAAGCGATAGCTACAAAATTCCTGCGGAAAATAAAGCCACCTTAAATCTGAATGCTGATGAATTAGAAACGAATGAAGATTTTGTTAGGGTAAGAACAAATCATTTTGAAGTGTTGTTTATTGATAATATTACAGAAGTTGAAGAAGTAGATTTGCGCTCAAAGCTTTCATTTCTTCAGTCCGAAAATGATCAGTTTACTTACGGTGTATTAGTGCAAAAGTCTTTTCAAGATGCTATGATTGCATTGTTATTCAATCATAATATTCAGGCAGTTGTAGTAAGATATGCCCCTCCATACTATTCTAAAAAAATTGCTCCAATTGTTAAACCTTATATAGATGCAATATCTGATATGGATTTTTCACATATTGCCGAGACTGATTTAGGGCCAATTATTGGAGGTATTATTAAACAATTTAGACCAGAATTGGACACTTATTACGTAACTGATACCTCTTTGGCGCACCTCAAAGATTCTACAATAAAGGGTTTTAACAGAATTTTTTACCAAACTGAAGATATTCAGGAATTACATTTAACGATAATGCGTGGAATAGCGGATCGTTATGAAACGCCGTTCTTTTCAGCCTTAGTTGAATATAGTAAAAGACCAACTGGTGTATTTCATGCCATGCCTATTTCAAGAGGAAATTCTGTATTCAAATCTAAATGGATTAGCGATTTTGGTGAATTCTATGGACGAAATATGTTTTTGGCTGAAACGTCAGCAACAACTGGCGGGTTGGATTCTTTATTGCAACCAACTGGCCCATTAAAAAAGGCGCAAGAAATGGCAAGAGATGCATACGGCTCTCAATACACCTATTTTGTAACTAACGGAACCTCAACGGCAAATAAAATTGTGATGCAAGGGTTAGTTGAACCCAAAGATGTCGTTCTGATTGATAGAGATTGTCATAAATCACATCACTATGGTTTAGTCCTAGCGGGAGCTTATCCTGTTTACTTAGATTCCTATCCAATCGAAGAATATTCTATGTATGGTGCAGTACCATTATCACAAATAACCGACAAATTATTGCATCTTAAAGAAGTTGGAAGGTTAGATAAGGTTAAAATGTTACTATTAACCAATTGTACTTTTGATGGCCTAGTATATAATGTTGAACAAGTGATGGAGCAGGTGTTAGCTATTAAGCCTGACATGACATTTCTTTGGGATGAAGCCTGGTTCGCGTTTGCAGGTTTTGGATACAATTTTAAGTTGAGAACAGCCATGTATTGTGCCAAAAAACTGCATGCTAAATATCATTCACCAAGTTATAAGAAGAAATATAAAGCGCATTTGGCATCATTAAAGGAAGGTGAAAACCCTTCACTTCCTGATCCAGCAAAAGTAAAAATTAGAGTATATGCTACCCAAAGTACACACAAAACTTTAAGTAGTTTTAGACAGGGTTCTATGATTCATATTTGGGATGAAGATTTTAGAAGAAAAAGTGAAATGACTTTCCTTGAAGCCTATATGACTCATACTTCTACATCACCAAATTACCAAATGTTAGCGTCTCTTGACGTTGGTAGAAGGCAAGTTCAATTAGAAGGTTACGAATTGGTAGAGAAAAGTACAGAGTTGGCAATGACCTTACGAGCAAAAATAAACGACAATACCAAACTAAGTAAGTACTTTGATGTACTTACAGTGTCAAATTTTATTCCAGACGAGTATAGAAAAACGGGCTTCAATGAGTATTATACAAAAGAGAATGGTTGGAATAGAATGGAGAAAGCTTGGCAAGAGGATGAGTTTGTACTTGATCCAACTAAAATTACTTTATATATTGGTAAAACAGGTGTAGATGGTGATACATTTAAGAATAAATACTTAATGGATAAGTTCAATATTCAAATAAATAAAACCTCTCGTAATACGGTCTTGTTTATGACTAATATTGGAACTACAAGGGGCAGTGTTACTTATTTAACAAACGCTTTATTGAAAATTGCAGATGAACTTGATCAAGAATTTTTGGCTCTAAATGAGAGGGAAAAAGAAATCCGATCAAATAGAATTCACTCTTTAACAAAAGAAGTACCACCTTTACCAGATTTTAGTCATTTTCATCATTCGTTCCAATCAGCACCAGGTGTACCTGGAGGGAATTTAAGAGAAGCCTATTTTTTGGCTTATAATGAAGAGAATTATGAATATATTCCGCTCAAAGAAGTTCAAGCTGTTATGCAAGCAGGTAAAGTACTAGTAGCTTCAACTTTTGTAATTCCATATCCACCGGGTTTCCCGGTACTAGTGCCAGGTCAGGTAGTAAGTAAAGAAATCGTGTCATTTATGTTAGCACTTGATGTGGCAGAAATTCATGGATATAGAGCCGACCTTGGTTTGAGGGTATTTAAAGAAAATGTTTTGGACCGACATAAAACAACAACATCTATGGGTGCAATGAGTGCCAAACATAAAAACGCTAATTAATTAGAATAACATTCAAAAATCACATATAATGGCAAAGAAAAAAAACACAGCAACAGAACTAAATGGTATCGCAGATATTAGACGATATTTTCATAAAAATGAAACGCCTATTTATTTTATAAGTGCTACTAATTTTAACCTATTAGGTGCTGATGAATGGATAAAAGGATTTAAGTATATTACTTACATTGAGTGTTTTGATGGCTTACATCCAAATGTTTTTTCACCGCAGCAAGAAATTCCGCATGATGAGTTTGAAAGCATTGAGGATATTAATAACTATTTATTACAGCATCCAGAAGTTCAAGACTATTTAAAAACTAGAGCAAAAGGTAAAAAAGCTGGTAAGGCCATGTTCTTAATGTTTGATGAAAAAACAGAAAAATTAGCAAAAAAATTAGGATTAGAAGTGATGTTCCCATCTGCTAAAATGAGGAATTTTATGGACAATAAAGTGAACACTAATCGTATTGCTGAAAAAGCAGGTGTGGCCTGTGTACCTTATGTTTTATCCAAAGTAAAGAACTTTGCTGATTTGCAAAAAATATCAAAGCATCTGGGGAAAGATTTAGTCATTCAAACCCCATATGGTGATTCTGGACATACTACGTTTTTTATAGAAAATGAGACAGACTATAAAAAGCACAAAAAAGAGATTGAAAAAGAGAAAGAAGTAAAAATAATGAAACGCATTAACTGTAAAGGATCAGCAGTTGAGGCATGTGTGACACGTCATGGAACAATTGTAGCGCCATTAATGACAGAACTAGTTGGTTTCAAAGAGTTAACACCTTATAAAGGTGGATGGTGTGGAAACGAAATATATCCTGATGCATTTACCCCGGACATTCGTGAAAAGGCAAGGAAGTATACTCAACTTTTTGGAGATCAATTGCGCAAAGAGGGCTACAAAGGCTATTTCGAATTAGATTTTTTAATTGATCAAGATAACGGTGAAATTTACTTAGGAGAATTAAATCCTAGAGTAACTGGTGCAAGCTCAATTACAAATCATGCCGTATTTGCATTGGCTGATGCACCTTTATTTATGTTCCATATTTTAGAATGGATGAATATTGAGTATACTTTAAATGTAAAAGCATTGAATAAGCGTTGGGCTAAACAAGTGAATACAGATAGTTGGAGCCAATTGATAATTAAGCATACTGAAGACACTGTTGAATTTGTAACCGAAGCGCCAAAGTCAGGTATTTGGAAAATGTTTGATACCGGACATATTCTATTTGATAGAATGGATACTCATAGACGAGCGGTTGAAAGTGAAAATGAGGCTTTCTTTATGCGAATCACTAGAGAGGGAGATTATTTGTATGAAGGAGCTGATATGGGTATTTTAGTATCAAGAGGAAGAATGATGAACGACGATTTTGAAATTACGCCTCGTGCTAAAAATTGGATTAAAGCCATTCAAGGTAAATACACCTCAAAAATAGTAGAAGATAAAAGAGAGACAAAATTACTATCTGGCAGTTTAATGAAATAAGATTCAATAGAAAGAAATAAGAGTAAAAATTAAGTAATTCTAACTTATGCAGCTTCAATTTGATGCCATTTCTGAACCCAGTGAACCCGGCTCAAAATTTCAAAAATTGTTTGAAGTGCATTGGCCTGCATATAAGGAATGGTTGGCTTCAAATAGCTTAACTTATTTGCCCGATTTAGCTACCTCTCAAAGCGCTTTGGAAAAGTATATGCCTGAAATGGTACCGGTGTATTACAAGCTTTGCAAATTAGTTAAAGCCAATACCATTGCTAAACAATTTCTGACAGGATTTCAACCTCCACCGTATCTTGCGGCTTGTTCGCAAGCAGTTTTAACTAAAAATGAAGTACAATTGGTTCGGAATTATGATTACCATCCCAACCTTGTAGAAGGGACATTATTACTAAGCGCATGGAATGGTAAAAAAGTAATGGGTACATCTGATTGTTTAATCGGATTATTAGACGGTATGAATGAAGACGGTTTATCCGTGTCTTTAACCTTTGGTGGCCGAAACATTGTTGGGGAGGGCTTTGGAATCCCTTTTATATTACGATACATTTTAGAGTTTTATAGCCATGTTGATGATGCTGTTAAAGCATTAGTTAAAATACCATCTCATATGGCTTATAATGTCACTGTGCTTGACAAAACCGGTGCTTTTAAAACAGTTTATTTATCGCCCGATAGAGCGCCTGTGGTTACGGATGAAGCTTTTGCAACTAACCAGCAAGGAGCGGTTGAATGGGAAGAAAATGCGGAGTTTAATAAAACAGCTGAACGTACAGCAGCATTGAGTAAACTTTTAGCTAAAGAAAAAATGAATGCTAAATCGTTAACCAATTACTTTTTGATAAAGCCACTTTATAATACGCTATTTAAAGAGGGGTTTGGTACAATATACACAGCTGACTACCGACCTAAAGAAGGGACCTTACAATTACATTGGAAAGGTGAAACTATGTCTCAGTCTTTTGATGATTTTACTGAAGAAACCAGAACCATTGAATACGCAAAACAAACCAAAAACAAAAAAACGAAGAAAAAAAAGGCCTCAAAAAAGGAAACTGAAATTGAGAGTCGAATTTCTGGAGAAAATATTCCATGGGATATTGTTTCAGATTACTCTACTAAATTGAGAAAGAAAATTAAGATAAATCGATTTAAAGTTAACTTCTAATTAAACAAATAGAAATTTATTGTAATGAAATATATGATGTATTTCAATACACAATTATGATATAAATTATGGAATTTAAAAGCATTAACCCTTATAATAATCAAACAGTAGCCACATTCAATAGCCTTACATCTGACGAATTGAATACTAAGCTCGAAAAGTCAAAAACCGCATACGAAAAGTGGCGAAAAGTGCCCTTGACAGACCGAACCAACTTGATGGTTAAAGCAGGTCAAGTTTTAAGAGATAATCTTGAAGAATATGCATTAATGATTACTCTGGAAATGGGTAAGCCAATTTCTGAATCGAGAACTGAAGTGAATAAGTGTGCTTGGGTCTGCGATTATTATGCAGAAAATGCTGAGGCCTTTCTAGCGGATGAAATCATTGAAACAGATGCGAAAAAGAGTTTTGTGAAGCATGATCCTATTGGTGCTGTTTTTGCCATCATGCCCTGGAACTTTCCTTTTTGGCAAGTGTTTCGTTTTGCTGCCCCAACATTGATTGCTGGTAATACAGGCATATTAAAACATGCCCCTAACGTTTTTGGTAGTGCTGAATTAATTGAGGATGTATTTACCAAAGCAGGATTTCCGGAAGGCGTATTTCAAAATTTAATAGTTCATCACAATACAACTGAACAAATTATATCACATGACGCTGTACAAGCCATTACCTTAACTGGTAGTGAAGGCGCAGGGTCGGCTGTAGCAGCCATTGCCGGTAGATACATTAAAAAAACAGTGTTAGAACTTGGTGGAAATAACGCTTTTATAGTTTGGGAAGATGCTGATATAGATCATGCAGTTCAAAAAGCATTAGTAGCAAGGATGTTAAACTGCGGACAAAGTTGTATTGCAGCCAAACGCTTTATTCTTTTAGAAGGGATTTATGATGAATTCGTTGCAAAATTTACCAAGGCAGTAGCTGAGCTAGTTTCAGGAGAGCCGCAAGATGAAACCACACAAGTTGGTCCATTAGCAAGAAAAGATTTAGCCGATCAATTGCAAAGACAAGTCAAACAATCTATCGATCAAGGTGCTGAACTATTATTAGGCGGTGAGCAAAAAGATGCTTACCATCAACCCACAATTTTAGGAAATGTAACGGCTGACATGCCTGCCTTTAAAGAAGAAACCTTCGGTCCATTAGCTGCAATGATTAAGGCAACTAGTATTGAAGAAGCTTTTGCACTTTCAGAACAATCTCGCTATGGTTTGGGTGTGACTGTTTGCACTAGAGATACAAAAAAAGCATTAAGCATGGCTGCTGACGTGAGTGATGGCGCTTATTTTATTAATGAATTAGTAAAATCTGACCCAAGATTACCATTTGGAGGAACAAAGTATTCTGGTTATGGAAGAGAATTATCTAAAGATGGCATGATGGAGTTTGTAAATAGAAAGACCGTTTACATGATTGAATAGAAGACTGTTTGTTTCTTTATCCAAGATAATTTGAGTAGTTTTTCGTTAAGAAATAGTTTAGTTTTGTATATACTTTTAAAATTAAAGACTAATTTTAAAACGGATTGAAAGAAAAAGATTTACATAGTTTTCCCCAAATTAATAATTCTCAAATGATTCAATTATTTGAGGATTGGATTCTTTTTATTTCTAAATTTTATAGTCAAAAAAATACAATTCAACCGTATGAACTGGCTGATTTAAGACAATTTATAAAGATCCGTTTAGTGGAACAATTACCCAAAATAAAAGCTAATTATAAAGGAGAATCAACA
>JBGCFR010000049.1:0-26168 GCA_045107045.1 Crocinitomicaceae bacterium | reverse complement strand
CAAATTAACAGTATTTCCTTGACAAATGGTTTGGTCAACACCTAGGTCAACACTGGCTGGAGAAATGTAACTTGCTATCATTTGATCAGTTGATGAACAACCATTTTTTGTCAAAGTAACTGAATAAGTACCTGCTTGATTAATTGAATAAGTAGCATTTGTTGAGCCATCTTGCCAGCTATAGGTCGCTCCTGGTTCAGTTACATCTAAACCTAAAGTTTCACCATTACATAAGGTGGAATCCGGGCCTAAATTAACGCCAGGTAATGGAACAACTACAACCTCAACAGTATCTCTTTTAATGCCACACAAATGATTTACTTCTACTGAATATATGCCATTTTGATTGGCGTGCAAAATCGGGTTTGTTGAACCAGTAGACCATAAGTAAGTTGATAGTGGATTAGTCACATCTAATACAGCTGAAGTGCCTTAACAAATTGATTTATCTGGACCTAAATTAACATTTGCAGGTGCAACGATTGTTACGTTTATTTGATCGTTAGATGAACAGCCGTTCAGCATAACATCTACTGAATAGGTTCCAGTTTGATTAACAACAAGTGTTGTGTTTGTTGAACCATCCTGCCAGATATATGTAGCACCAGCAACTGTAGCATCTAATAATAGCGATTGCCCAGTGCAAATAATTGTGTCATTACCCAAATTTACATTTGGTAAGGATGCAAAACTAACTTGAATGGTATCATAATATTCAGAACAGCCCAACGTCATTATCAATGAATAAGTACCTGCAAGTGTTACACTTCTAGTAGCAGTTGTTAAACCATTATCCCATAAGTATGTTACACCCGTGTTAGACAAAGTTGCATCAAGCGTTAAACTACTTGTGCCAGAACAAACCGTTGTATCATTACCTAGTACAGATGATATAGCTGCATAATTTTGGGTTTCAAATATTGGAGTTGCCGCTGTACCTATTGCTGTGGCATTAACAACAGTGCCAGTAGCTGTAGCAGAATTAGGCACGCTAGTGCCAGCACCCGAGTTAGTAATATTCATTTTATAATACCCTACTAAATCAGTTTGAGTTCCTGTTAAAGATGTATTATAATTTGCTAAGATATCTGCTGATGATCTTTTCGTATCCCAAAGTCTAACTTCATCAACCAAACCTTTAAAATAGCCAACAAATGTGCTTGGTCCTGCTTGATAAGCACCAATTCTGAAAGGTTGATTCGAAACTTGAATAGGACCGTAAGCACTAGCGCCAGTTAAAGAAGCTAAAACTGGAACTCCATTTAAAAATAATGTTACACCCAAACTATCATGAGAAACAGCAACATGTTGCCATTGATTAACTTGTATAATTGCATTGTTCGACTGGTACGTATTAGACCCATTGGCACAAGCGTCATCATCCCATGACCAACGTAGTTTACCGTTAAAAATACTGAAAAAGAATGCGTTATTATCACCAGCACATAAAAACTTTGATCCAATGATTCTATAGCCATTTACTTCACATGGATTTATCCAAGCTTCAATAGTTACTTCATCAGTAAAGTCAGTACCGAAAGCATCAGGTGCTTCGATAATATCGTTAGTGCCATTAAAAACAGCAACGTTTCCAAACGGCTGTGCATTTAACAAAAACACGTTTAAAAGAACAATAACAAATATAATTCGTTTCATAATTTGGGCGCAAAGATATATATTTTAATATAAACCGCTTATTAAAAATGATTTATATTAAAACTATAGCTGTTTTAAAATTTGTGACTCACTTTTCTTTTGAATCATAAACCTTAGCTTTTTGCATATAGCAATTCTTGTGCCAAATTTAGTAACCTTTAATCCGTTAAAATTCCTAATTAAAAGACTTCTATACTTAACATTACGAATGAACTATGCAAAGGGTTGCAAAAAAACAAGGAAAAGTTACTTCCCTTGGAAAATACTCTTGAATATCATTGATAATACTATATCAATAAACTAGATTTTTCACCAGTAAAATATTGTTTAACAATGTTTTATATTAAATTTCTGTTTGATAAAAATTTCAGTTAAGAAATTAACGAATAGAATCAGTATTTTTGTTCAAAAAGGAGAAATATGTCAATTATAAAGTGGAATACAGCGATTGAATTTGAAGACATCACCTACAAGAAATCGAATGGTGTTGCGAGAATTGCGTTTAATAGACCGGATGTTAGAAATGCGTTTAGACCTAAAACAACTTCTGAATTATATCGCGCGTTTTATGATGCTCAAGAAGATACTTCAATTGGTGTTGTTTTATTGTCAGCTGAAGGGCCATCAAGTAAAGATGGAGTGTATTCATTTTGTTCAGGAGGTGATCAAAAGGCAAGAGGTGAGCAAGGCTATGTTGGAGAAGATGGAATGCACCGTCTAAATATTTTAGAGGTTCAACGATTAATTCGCTTTATGCCTAAGGTGGTTATTGCGGTTGTTCCTGGTTGGGCAGTTGGCGGCGGACATAGCTTACATGTTGTATGTGATATGACATTGGCCAGTAAAGAACATGCTGTTTTTAAACAAACAGATGCAGATGTCACTAGTTTTGATGGTGGATATGGCTCGGCTTACTTGGCTAAAATGGTTGGCCAGAAAAAGGCAAGAGAGATTTTCTTCTTAGGCAGAAATTATTCTGCTCAAGATGCATTTGATATGGGAATGGTAAATGCTGTAGTCCCTCATAGCCAATTAGAGGATACTGCCTATGAGTGGGCTCAAGAAGTATTAGGAAAGTCTCCAACCTCAATAAAAATGTTAAAGTTTGCTATGAATTTAACTGATGATGGAATGGTTGGACAACAAGTTTTTGCTGGAGAAGCCACTCGTTTAGCATATGGTACTGAAGAAGCTAAAGAAGGTCGAAATGCATTTTTAGAAAAACGCAAGCCTGATTTTAAAGATGTTAAGTGGATTCCTTAGATATATTAATTACTTTTGTTACATGATTAGAATCGGTGTTATTTGCCTTATTTGCCTACTTTGCAGCCAATCAATATCATTTGCCCAAAATAAAAGTTTTGTCTTAGGTACTAATAACTCAAACGAAGGTGCAATTACTATTGTAATGGGACCGCTTGGTGATTATTTCATAGCAGGCTATTCTGGTACAAGTGGTATAATCACTAGAGTCCAAGACAATGGAAATATTATTTGGAGTCAATCAATTGATTTTGGTATTGATCCAGATTATATTTTGGAGTTAGACTTAACATCTGACAATTTTATAATTGGAACAGGAAATTCGAGAACAGGCGGTGGTACTAATACTTATGGTTTTGCATTTAAAATTGATCTTAACGGAAATGTAGTTTGGCAAAAAAAAATAATATTTGATAACCGACCTATGTGGGCAAGAAGTATTCAAGAAGTTGGTAATGGAAACTACAATATCTGTGGAGACTATCTAAATAATCATGGAGAATTATTTCTTTTACAATTAAATGCTATGTCTGGCAATATTATTTGGGATTCCATTTATACTCAATCAAATTTTGGTAATTCCTATGATGAAAGTTTCAATGACCAAGCCTACTTTCAACCTACAAAATCTACCTACGTGGTTGGAAGAATGCAAAAAGCCGCAGGACAAGGCACTTATCGACCATCACTTAGTATGCTAGACTCTAACAATGTAATGCAGTGGACAAAAACCTTTCTTTATAATTCAGCACCTACTGGGGGACAACTTTACTCATTCAGTGTAGATATTGATGGAGATTCTTTGATAATTAGTATTTTAGGAAATAACGGAGGAACAGGGGCTCCGCTCGAAGTTGGGATCATCAAAACTGACACGGCTGGTAATGTAGGATGGTCAAAATTATACTCAGGAATTGGTGGAGAAGATTTGAGAAGCTATTCCACAATAAATTGTCCTAATGGCTACATTATTTCAGGGAATACTGAATCTGGAAATAAGAGTCTTTTTATGATAAAAACGGATAAGAGTGGAAACGTTTTGTGGTCAAAAAAATACGGTGGTTCAGGAATTGAAGATGTGTATCTAACTAATTATAACTCCGGAGTGATCATAGACAACAGTTATGCAGTAACCGTTGGTCGGACAAATAGCTATAATAGCAATTACGATATGTTTCTCGTTAAAGCAGATTTGACTACTGGAAATTTAAGTAATACTTCTTGCTATTCAGACCTTATGATTACAACAACAAATCTATCTAACTTTCAAGAAGACTACGCATTACTTTCTGGTAGTTTACCCATTACATTGTCAACTCCACCGGCGGGAACGATTGCTGTTCAACTTCATAATGGTGGGAACTTGGTAGAAACAATTAGCGACACTATTGTTAGCAATGATACAATATACCTTTGTCATGGAGAAAACGTTGCAGTTAAAGCTGATTCGTTTAATTCCCTCAATTATTTGTGGAATACAGGTAATATTAATCAAATTGATACTCTTTCTATTTCAGGAACCTATTGGGTTGATGTTAGTGGCAGCAATGGCTGCATTATTTGGTCAGACACCGTTCATGTTCTAGTCGATTCTATTTCACTTGATTTAGGCAACGATACAACAATTTGCGGAAATTCACCAATAACATTAAATGCTTTTAATACCAATGCATCCTATTTTTGGCAAGATGGTTCTAATAATTCTGCATTTACATTAGATACAAGCGGTCTTTTCTCCGTAACAGTTAGTTCTTTGAAAAACTGTCAAGCAACGGACTCCATTCAAATAACATTTATAGATCAGCCAGATGTGAATTTAGGGAACGATACAATAATATGTTTCTCCGATTCTTTACTAATATTAGATGCCCAAAATGTTGGGTTTACTTATCTATGGAATATTGCTAGCTCAAACCAACAAATACTTGTCGACACTTCAGGTATTTATTGGGTGATAGTGTCAAACGGAGTTTGTAATGATACGGATTCTGTTAACGTTTCATTCGTTATTGATATTTTTGAGTTAGGGCCTGACACTACTATTTGTAATAGTGACTCTTTAGTTCTAAATGTTGATAATTCGAACAATAATATTCTATGGAGTAATGGCTCAATTACTTCATCAATCACTATTGACAGTACTAATGTTTACTGGGTTGAAGTATCAAATAACGGATGCTTCTATTCTGACACCATTGATATTACTGTTTTACCAGCGCCAGTTGTAAACCTTGGCAATGATACTTCTCTCTGTTCTCCTCCCATCATGCTCTTTGGTCAAAATCTGGGAGCCTCTTATAATTGGAGTACCGGTAGTACAACTCAAAACATTTCGATTAATCAAAATGGAATTTACTGGCTGAATGCTTCTTACGGGTCCTGTATTGCAACTGATTCTATAGAGATAACATTTTCGCAACCCGTTATAGATCTGGGTGATGATAAAATTATTTGTGAAAACGACCAATTATTGTTAGATGCTGGAAATATTGGCTCTGTCTATAATTGGAATAATGGAAGCAATGGCCAAACTATCAATGTGTCTCAGGAAGGAACATATTTCGTTACAGTTTCTGATCCAAATGGATGCTCCGCAACTGATACCATAGTGGTTTCAATACAAGAAATAACGGCTAACTATTCTATTGAATTTAATTCCGACTGCGCCCCTGTTATGGTTGTATTTAATGACTTATCATCCGTTGTAAATTTTGGTTCAATTACAAATTGGAATTGGCAATTTGGTGATAATAGTTCTTCCACCGATCAGAGTACGACTCATTTGTATAATGAAACTGGAACTTTTTTGACTAATTTAACAGTAACTTCAAATATAGGATGTACTAGTACTTTTTCTAGCCCTACAACTATTGATGTCATGCCTAGTGCAAATGCGGACTTCAAAGCATCACCTACTTCAGTAGCAGCCAATCAGACTGTCAATTTTATTAATTTGTCATCAAATTATTCAAATTGGACTTGGGATTTCGGAGATCAACAAGGTTCGTCTGATAAAAACCCATCTCATGTATACCCAAACAAAGGAGCATACAAAATACAACTTATTGTTAGCAATGAGTTTAATTGCCCTGACACGTCAGAACTAGTTTTAATAGTTGTTGACGAACTACTTATTTATGCACCTAACATATTTACTCCAGATCAAAATAATTACAATGAAAATTGGAAAATACACATAACAGGCGTAGACCAATATAAATTTAAAGTCACACTTTTTAATCGTTGGGGTGAAATTATCTGGATTAGTAATGATTCTGATAAATCTTGGAATGGATACTACAATGGAAATCTAGTTCAAGATGGTGTATATGTATGGAAACTGGAATGTGAAACGCTAGGAAGTAGTGAAAGGCATACGTTTCATGGAACAGTCACTGTATTGAGATAGAAAAAATATCTATTTGGTAAAGTTTATTATTTAAATAGAATTATCCCAAATGAAAATTGTATTTTGACTATAATTTTTAGCTTATTTGAGCCTTTTCTATACTATAAAGTAAAAATTCTTAAATTTTACCTGAGTAAGATGCAGTTGGATTCTTTCAACTACTCATCTCTATTCTATAATTTTTTTTTACATTTGTTAGAAGAAAGGGTACAGCAAACTCAAAACTGCCGTACCCTAACTATTAAATCACAGTCGTCAAACTGAGCAATTATCAATAGATGAGACTATTGATAATTTTTTATTGTTTTTAAAACTTTATGTTTAGTCAATTGGCGGCTTTGTAATATTTATTTGCAAACATAAATAATATTAATCTCATACGCAAGTTTTTTTTATTGCAAAAAGGATTTTTTATTATAGCTAGTTGTATAGAAAACAATGGATAATACCCAAATAATTGTAAAAAGGCTTGATACTGCCAGAAGACAACTTAAATTAAAGCATAAAGATTTAGCTGAAATTCTTGAGTTAAGTACTTCATCCGTTAGTTCTGCATTTAGCAGGAAATCAATGAAAATTTCAAAAATTAAACTATTGGCAAATGAATTGAACATTAATAAGGATTGGCTTTTTAATGGAGACGGGGAAATGTTTGGAAGTAGTCATAAATTAGTTCAAGAAAATGAGTTGGAATATACACTTCAAAAAAGTAAAGCAGAGCTAGTAAATTTAGTTATACATCAACAAAATCTTATTAAATCGAACGAGCAATTATTAAAAGCAAAAGACGATTTAATTCAACAGCTCACTGAGGTGGTAAATGCTTATAAAAAGTAATCTTTTAATTCCTTTCTGACCTTTTCGGAATCAAATAACCAATCACTATTTAAAATAATTTTAATCGTCTTAAATCGTTTCTCTAAAATTGCAATGACAGTTGGTAAATCAATTGCTGTGTCAGAATACAACCCTGGATTAATAAATAACACCTTCTTTTTTTCATAATTTATAAAACTACTAATAATCATACCGTTTTCTTCCGACTCGTAACTCACCTCTGCTCCGATAGACTCTAAATACGCATTAATTTCCTTAGACAAAGGATCCTGAAATTTAAGGTTACTATTAAACCTCTTTTCATCCGCAAAAGCTAAAAATTGGCTGAGAATAGTCAAGCCTCTATTGTCGGTCAAACCCAAATCTGTTGAAGAAATTGATGTAAACACTTCCATTTTAGAAATAGTACGTGAAAACAAAACGTTTAGCCTATTTGCACCAAATTCATGATTAATAGGGCCGAAATTTAGATTTAATCTGCCATCCTCATTTTTAGCATAACCAATAGATATAAGGACATGCTTTTTTTCAATACCTTGGACAGATTCAAGGTTCCTAATTAATACAGATTCAGGAATATTAACTTTTAATTTTATGATCGCTTTTCTGATACATTTTTCTTGCTCCTTTGACATAGCAATAATGGCGATATCAGTTTCATTTGCTCTAATTAATACTTCATATCGAATAGCAATGGCATCAGCCTCAATTTGATTTATATTTTGACTAAAGATAGCTTTTTCAAAATAATGAAATGTAATAGGCTTATAGTCATTTAATGCCGGAAATAGCTTCAGTTCATTATCATAAAACTGTTCATTAGAAAATTGAATCAAATCCGGATGATCACTCCTATAATGCCACTTTAAAGAATAAGTTGGTAAATGCTTTTGGGCTTCAGTTAGTAGTGGAATTGTGTTTGTACTAGAGCTGAAAAAATGGCTCGGTGGCATTTGCTGGCTGTCACCAACTACAATTATCTGCTTTGCTCTATAAATGGCAGGAATTGCATCTTCGATAGGAATTTGACTGGACTCATCAAAAATAACTACATCAAAAATTCCTTCCTGCAAAGGCAGTCGTTCAGCTATAGCTAAAGGATTCATCATCCAAATAGGTTGTAAAGCAATCAATAGATCATTACATGTTTCAAAAAAATCTTTTATGGGCATTAGCTGCCTAGTTTTATTCATTTCATGAATTACAAGTCTTTTAGCTTGTTTATACTCTCGTTTTATTTCTTTCTCTGCTTCAGATAGCTTTGCATTAGGGCTATGGCATATTTCTTCAATATGTTTCCAATTATCCAATTGTGCTTTGTAAGTGTGATCAATAATTTTTTGATAAAAATTATTTTTGAAATCGTTAAAAGAATTGAGTTCAACTAATAATTGCCTTCCTGATAACTGTTTTAAAAAATCATGATATTTCAATTCCTCATCTAAGGCATTTTGTGTGACAATTTTATCAAGAACTTGAAGAGTAAATTTATTTAATCTAATAAAATTTAATAAACTTAAAGGTAAATCCAGTACCATTTTAACTTCTGAAACAAAATGCTTGAGGTCATTTAATTTTGATTTTATTCGCTTAAGATAAGCTTTGAAATTATCAATTTTAGAAGGTAATTGAGCTGAAAATAGATAATGTTTGACCCTGTTAATATTTGCTATTACTAGATGTTGACTAGACAAATCCTTGATTAAACTCAGATGGTTTTCCTTGTGTAAAATTTGTTCATAGAAACTATGTTCTACCGTTTCCATTTTCTTTCTAATGTTTATAATAAGGTCTATCTCAGTTTCAGGGTTTAAAATATTTAAATTGTGTTTTAACTTTATGCTTAACTCTTCAAGCTGCTGAACTAGTGCATATTCTTTCTTTAAATCTTCTAAAATTGATTCCCCTGACTGATACGAAACTTGTGCCCTATAATGCTTAAATATTGCTTGGTGCAATCGCCTACGTTTTAATACAGAGAATAAACCTTTGACTTTTAGTGATAACTCATAAGTCTTGATTTGTTCAAAATCGGGCTGGATATTCCACAGTGTATTCTTGCTCTTAATTGACTCCAATTGGTGTTTAGTTAATTGATACTTTTTAGACCAATTATTAAACGATTTATAGGCTTTTGTGTCGGAAAATAATAAATCAATTTGTTTTTGATTTACCATACTTAAAATACTCGCAGATAAACATAGTTTGGTAAAGTCATCCCATTCTAATTGAAGGTTAAAACGGTCTTGAATTTGTTGAATTTTTTTTAAATTATTAAGTAACTCTTCTATTTTTATATCTATCTTTTTTATCGGCTGGGATTCATTAAAAATAGTTTTGTTAAAATCCAAAAATGGTGACTCTCCAATAGTACGATCATTCCATTCAGAAATTGCTACTTTTTCAATTAATTTCAGTTTATTTAAATGCAGTTTCCAAAATTCGTAATTCGGTATTTGACTTTGTGTATGTGCTATTTTCTTATCGCTATCATTTATTAATAGAGCCCGTTCTAATTCTCCTATATTTGTTCCAATTAAATCATTTACTGCTCTTAACTCATTTGGATATGCTCTGCTTCTAAAAAGTCTTCTTTCATCTTGTTCAAGTGAAACATCTTCATGAAAAACTTGAGCTGTTTCTACTGCAAATTTTAGTGATTTATAATAACTTGACTTAGGTTTTTTTTCGGCATCAAAGTAAGCAACCAGAGGTTTCAATTTATTCATCCTCTGATAAACCACCTCAAGCGCAGACTTCTTCTCAGAAACAAAAAGTACTTTTTTGCCCAATGATAAAAAATGAGTCAACATGGCAGCAATTGTATGTGATTTACCAGTTCCAGGTGGACCTTGAACAACCAAATTATTGGTCATGGATTGAGCAACAACAGCTTTTTGGGATACATCAAGCGGAAACCAATCTAAATCGCCAAATAGCGGGTTGTTAGGAACCTCATTCGAAAAACCGAGTAAATGTTTAATACTATGATTTGGAGATTTAATAATAGTCTCAAAATCTTTTGCTAAAACACTTTTTTTATAATTGAATGTTCCTATTGCTGTTTTTTTAATACACTGCCATTGTTCGACTTCCGAAAACTCCTCTTGTATTGAAATATTTTTAGTTCCTGAATTGAAATGTGTCAATAACAAATCTATAACTTGATCTTGACTAGAATAATTTGATTTAAAGTCAAATTCGAAATGAATTTGAAATAGAGCAGATAGAATGGGATTCACGAACCAAGGACTATCTAAATCCGAACTGACAGAGAATGTCAAGTCGATTTTTTGATGACGTTTGATTTGTGATGGTTTATAAAGTAAAGGGCTGCAAAAAAAACGATCCTTATTTGGAAGTTTCCACTTTATAAAAAGACCTATTTCTAACGTAGTTTCAAGACCATATTCCTTTAAAAAAAAAAGCTGTTTATTATAAATTTTCTTTGCTTGAATCTTATTATCGACTTCACTTGAATTAAACCAAAGTTTTTCAATATTTACATCAACGAAGGGATTTCGTGCAGAAATATCATACAATTGATTCTGCAGCGCAACTAATTTATCCGTAATATTAAATTGATTCTTCTTTGTATTCACTTGCCAATCAAAGATAGCAATAAACCACTTAATGTGTTTATGATTTTAAGAATATCAAAACTACCTCAGCAAAGTGACATTGCCAACCAAAGTATTACTTTCATTTGGTGCACTTTCCAAGGCCACATCAATTCGCCATGTGAATACGGCAGTACTTAGGATATTTCCTGCATAAGTCCCATCCCAACCAATATTTATATCATATGATTCGAAAACGATTTCACCCCAACGGTTAAAAATAACCATATGAAATCCATATATATCTACATTCGTTCCGTCTGCCTTAAAGATAGAATTATCTGTACCTCCCGGTGTGAAAGAATTTGGCACATAAATCATTTGATCCGATTCAATTTCAATCAATTTGCAAATTTTATCTGTACAATTCGATTCATTCGAAACTTCAAGACAAGCACTAAATGGTTTGTAAATATTTTCGATTGTTTTAATACCTAAATCAACATTTTTACTAGTAAATACTTGAGATCCCAAAGACCAATTGCTTTCGGAAAATTCTAAAGATTCATTTTTAAATGAAATAGTTTCATCATAATTATTTGGATTTTCAGGTGAAAAAGAAAAATCAACTACAGGGCTTGAATTAATACTGATATATGTATCAATATCTATTTCATAAGAGCAACCATTGTTAGAAGTGTAATTTGCTGTAAAATTATCTAATCCAGGGTTATCGTAAATCACTGTTAAACCATCATTATCACCTGTGCTTATAAAGCCAATACTACTATTCCATTGAATGTTTCCTGCCACTGTATTTTGAGAAATATTGACTTTGTACTCTTGCACATGTGGAATGCATCCGTATACAGTATCAAGTTCAAAATCTACTTGAGGCTGAAGGAAAAGGTCGACATGTATACTATCCAATGTCGTTAAATTACATTCATCCGTTACCAAAATATAAAAAATTGAATCACTATTTATAGTTGGTGTGATGAAATAATCAGAAGTGTCCTCATTTATGTTCCACTTGAAGGTATAATCTTCAGAAGAGTTGTCAGGTTTAGCCCATAAAAAGACACTTTGGTTTGGGCAAACAACAGTATCATTACTGGTGGTCATTACTGGTGGAAGGGACAATGTAATTTCTCTATTCCCTGTCATATAACTGCATCCATTTGCGTCCGTAATTTCAACATAATATATAGTGTCAGCATTAATATTTTCTGAGAAGGACACTTGAGTATTATAGCCATTATTCCAGCTAAATTGATAGGGAGCAGTGCCTCCAGTTGGAATTGCAGAAAAGTGGACCAATTCACCTGGACAAATTATAGCATCAGGGTTAATAAAACCAATTAACGGTTGCGGTGTAAATACACTTACAACAAGACTATCTCCTTGACAATTATTGACATCTTGAATCTGAACCCAATAAGAACCAGGTGTAATATTATTCAATTGATTGTTTAAACCAAAATTTACACCCCCATCAAAACTAAAATAATTACCAGCTGGAGCATGTGCTGTGATATTACTCCCGACAGTAGATCCATAACAATCAACACCAGTTACAGATACACTATCAAGTGCTGGAAAAACAGGTTCGGTTAATTCAAAATTAAGCGAATCGGCTGTGCACCCATTTCCATCTTGAACAATAATAGAATATAATCCACCACATATATTATTCAACAACGGAGAATTAATATTTGTAGGCGACCAACTATAGTTATATATTCCATTATTCGGAATTCCACCGCTTACAATTGCCTCAAGAGACCCATTGCAAAACCCATTGCATGAAGGGCTGATGGAATTGAAACCTATTTGAATTGCACTTGGTTGGGTTAATAAAGTGTCAAACTCTACTGAGCAGCCAATTTCATCAATAATATCAATGGTGTAAACACCAACTCCTAGTTGAGAAAAATTAGGCAGACTAGATGGTGCGCCACCATTAATAACATAACTTAATTGGCCTACACCACCCTGTGCAATCAGGTTAATTGACCCATTTTGATCACCATAGCATAATAATGGATTCACGATTGCTGAAAAGCTAATGGTATCTGGTTCAGATAATGTATAACTCAATACATTTGTACATCCATTTCCATCTCTAACAGTAACCGTGTAATTACCTCCGCAAACACCTAAGAATTGGTCATTATTTTGAAAGGTGAGGCCATCAATTGAAAATTCATGTGCACCCGTGCCACCTGAAGCAAAAATAGTTAAGCTTCCATTACAGTCACCATGACATGGCAACACACTTTCAATAGAATCAATTTGTGGTGAGGTAAAGTTATTGATTGTAAACTGCTCCGAAACTAAACAATTATTGGCATCCATGAGAGAAACATCATAAATGCCAATATTTAGATTATTAAAAAAAGAAACTGCATTATAATTAATATTATCTATTGAGTATAAATAGTTTGGTGTGCCGCCTGCGGCAGTCACATTAATGCTTCCTGTTGGTAAATTACAATTAGAATTTAAAACCGTTGCTGCAAAGCTTAGTGTATCGATATATGCCAAAGAATCTAATAAACTAACCTCACAATTATTATTATCAGACACCCTTACTTGATAAAGTCCCGAACAGAGATTACTAAATGTACTATTGGTATGCCAATTTAGGCCATTGTCAATACTATATAAATATGGCATTGAACCCCCAGCTGCGGTAATTGCTAGTTCGCCAGTGCAAGCATAACTGCATAGATTCTCAACTTTTGCAATGTTCATAGTGTTTTGCAGCGGTTCAGAAACTAAAAGCGTATCATAAACAGTACAACCTAAATCATCTTGAATTTGAACTAAATAAGTGCCAGCATTCAAACCAACTTGCACTGGATTAGTAACAAAGGTAATGCCGTCGTCAATACTGTATTCATAATTTGGCACACCTCCATTCGGAAAAAATGAAATTTCACCATCTCCAAAACCATTGCAGGATAAATCATTAATTACATTTGTAACAATCAGCTCAGTATTTTCAGTAATTTGTTGCGTTGAAATTAGCTCACAATCATTACTATCTTTCAGAATAATATCAAATTGGTCAGGGCATAAATTTGTGAAAATTGAATCAGAAAAATAAGTCAAACCGTTATCTATGCTAAAAGAATATGGCAAGTTTCCGCCTGAATTATTGACGAAAGCAATTTCTCCTGAACAATCACCAAAACAATTAACATCTAAATTGGCAATGGAAAAACTTAGTTGATCTGGCTCTATAACATCAATTTGAATAGTTTCTATACATCCTGAAGCATCTTGAACCATTATGACATATTGTCCAGCGCAAAGTCCTCCAAATGTAGATGCGTTGCCTAGCGGACCATTATTAATTGAAAATTGGTATGGTAAAGTACCACCAGCTGCATTGACCGATAAAAACCCCGTACAAATTCCATAACAGTCAATATTAGTAACTGATGCTGGATCTAAAGTTATGGTTAAACTATTATCATTAATTCCAACATACATGGTGTCAAGACAACCCAAATTATCAGTTGCCACTATTCCATATGTTCCGGATGATAAATTTGAAAATGTGGCTGAAGAAGGGTTAACCACTGCAATACCTGTATTGATATTTGTAAAAGTATAATTGGGGTTTCCAGGATTGTCAATTTCAACAACAATAATCCCATCTGAGTTACCACAAGTAGTATGTGATACACTTATTGTGTCTACCATAAATTCTTGAGGTGCGGATAGTGTAATCGTATCTGAATTCAAACATAAATTCGCATCTATGACCATCAAATCATATATACTATTACCACATAAGTTTGTAAATTGATTACTTGTTTGGTAGGTTGCTCCATTATCAATACTAAACTCAAAAACTCCAGTGCCTCCTATTACTTGTAAAAGAATCTCGCCATCACAATTATAAAAACATGAAGCATTTGTTACTGCTGGAATTATTTCAATCGAATCTGGCTCTAAAATATTAATTATTGTATCTACTGTGCAATTGAGACTGTCTTTTACAGTCACACTAATATTATTTCCGCTGCAAATATTCGTGATTGTATCGAATTGGTCAAATGAAATCGGATTGAAGAGTGAACCATTAAGACTATAGTTGTATGGTGAATTAGAACCAGAAACATCAAGATAGGCAACTGCACTGCATTGATCAAAGCACAAAGCATCTTGGTGTGTTAAATTTACCAATAACTGACTAGGCTCTGAAATGGAAAAATTAACTTGACCATCACACCCATTGCCGTCTCTAGCAGTTACAATATAATTACCTGCCAATAAGGAATCGAAAATATTTGAAAATTGATATGGGCTGCTATTTAGTGAAAACTGAATAGGCAGTAACCCTCCAGTTACCTCAATAATTGCTGATCCAATAGAATCTCCAAAACAGCTTAAATTTATTAGAGTATCAATTGTCGGTAACGGTCCAGATAAATTATTGACGTTTAAGTTTATTTGAGTAGTACAATTATTGCTATCTGAAACATCTAAATTATATATTCCTGCTAACAATCCTGAAAAAATAGGCAGTGCTTGATATACTCCTCCATTTATAGAATAAGAAAAACCAGGAGTACCACCTTGCGCACTAAGATATATACTTCCGTTAGAAGCCGAGCAAGTAGCATCCAAAATTGAATCGACCAATAAACTCAATACTTGAGGTTCTTCAATTAGGACATTTTGATTAAATGCACAGTTATTTGCATCTGTTACTGTTATACCATGACCTCCTGCACATAGCCCTGTAAATTGGGGAAGTATCTGGGCGGCCATTCCATTAACTTGAAAGTTATACGGACCTATTCCTCCTGATGGGGTAACCAAAATTTCTCCATTACAATCATTAAAACAAAGAACAGAATCGGTTTGTATTGTTGCGCTAAGTAATGGAGGCTCTGATAAAATAATAATAGTATCAAAAGTACAACCTGGCACAATTTCTAAGGTCACATTATAAGTCCCGGCAGTCAGATTTGCAAAAGACCCACTAGTCTGATAATTAAGCCCTCCATCAATACTAAACTGAGCTACACTTGGATCAATAATTTGAATAAAACCTGTATTAGCTCCATTACAATTTATCTGCTGAACTGTAAAAATTGGATCAATAGGGCAACAATAAAGGCTATTTTGGGGCATGACATTAATGGTGACAATTGAAGAGTCGTAGCAGGTTAATGGACCATCAACAATATATGAATAATGATAAATACCAGGTGTTGCAACATTCGTTTGAAAAAACCCATTAAATAGATATCCTGATTGATCTTCATCTACCCAAGTGCCAGTAGAAGGGGGGGCTCCGGTCAAAACACTAAATAGATCAATCGCGCTTGTGTCAAAACAAATAACTAACGAATCACCATAACCAGCAAACGTGGAGGCAAACTTATTAAAGGCAATATTAGATACAGTACAAAAAGTATCAACTTGGGTTCCTGTACAACTCAATATCTTACAAACCTCGAGTTCTATAGAATCAATTAAAGCAAGTGATGATGGATTGCTATAAGTAAAATGTACGGTGTCTGTCAACACCGAATCAATTGTCAAACTTCCTCCATGAGCCGGATTTTTAAAAACTGGTGTGATTGATGTATACGGACCATCAATATTTAGCCTAACAAAAGAACTAGCAGTGTGCGCGCACAATTCAAAATCTAATGAATCGCCTCTTTCAATTTCTTGCAAGGCACTAAATCCCGAAAAATAACCTGCAGAACCCCTTGTCCCTGACAATGTTAACAATGCTACATTAATAACACTATCAGAATTAACACTAAAATTTCCGACTCCTCCAGCCACTTCATAAGTGACCCAATAAGGATTCCCAGTTATACCTTGCGCCCCTCCAAGTGGAACTCCCGACCCATTGACGTATACATCTGCTCCTACTCTAGCCGTAATTGAAACGGAAGCTACACCGACAAGGTCAACATTTGGTATAATTACTTCTGTATTGCCATCACATCTGATTGGAGGGATAAAATTCAAGCCATTACTTGCAGCGTTTAGGCCTGATAACGACTGGTAAACGTAAGCAGGCTTTGACGTTTTTACATACATATTTCCATTTGCTGAAAATGCTGTGCTCAATATAAAATAGTATTCTCCAGCATTTAAAGTGGCGACTGGTATTGCACTACCATTTAAAAATACTTCTGTATTATTATTTTCAGCAACTACGCAGGGTCGCTCATTGGTTGTTGCTCCTGTTCCTTCCGAAAACACGTATTCAGTACCAATTATTTCAATGGGTGTTATTTGATCAACTCCAATATCACGAGATGAACCTGTTGAGCCGGCCAACCAAGATCCGGAATTGACAACAATTGGATTAGAAGATGTTATTTTAGTTCCATTTACGTCAGTAACATTGCCTGTTGCTCCTGGCTCATCTAAAAAGGCAGCAATGACATATGATTCTCCTCTATCTAAAGTGACACTTATCGGATCAGATGTATTACCTGTTACTGGTGTATTTTTAAATATCACATTTGGCGAAAAATCTAAGAAATTGACCACCGTATTATCTTCTGTAGCCATTACTGAAATTTGATGCGCCTTTGCATATCCATAGGTTTGATTTGAATACAAATGGCCTGACCTAAAAGCTGTTCCTAGTGCAAACCTTCCCTTAGATGTTAAACACAGGCCTTGCCAGGTTTGCACATGGCGAATATTAACAAAAGTGGGTTCTGACGATTTTACAATAATTCCATCAGTTGTATTTATCGTATTCAAACCTGCAGAGTCTATAATCCCTTGAGAACCTGATCCTGCACCAAGTAATATGAGTGATGGACTTGCATTTGTAATTGTTGTATTTTGAATAAGGGTACCATCCCCTCTTAATATATCAACATTTACATTATTATTTGATAGAGTTGAAATGGAAATGTAATGTTGGCTAATATCAATTCGTCCAAAAAGAGGTGGCAAATAATGAGTAGTGTCCAATTGACAATAAGCATCAGCTGAACTAATTACTAATAAATACAGTAAAATTAGTCTTATCATCATTTGAGTATAGTTTCTAGTTCAATGTTCTTAAAAAAAGAGTACCAGAACTTTAAATAAAATATGTGCTGATGTTTCTTTTTTTCATTAAACACGGGACTCGTCAGAGTAAATATATGGCTTTTTAGCTGAATATTGTCAATTGGACAATAATTAAATTTCACTCTTTCTTTTTTTTAAAAGTCTAATCCAAATTAAAATCGAGAACATAAATGCATAAAAAGCCACCTGTTTCGACAGGTGGCTTTTCTACAAATTATTTATTACTTTATGTTTATAGCTTTTTTGCTACTTCAACTTCGTGATAAGCTTCTACAAGATCTCCTTCTTTAAGATCGTTGTATTTAGCAATACTTAAACCACATTCATATCCTCGTTTCACTTCTTTCACATCATCTTTAAAACGTTTTAAAGAATCCAATTCACCAGTGTATACAACTATGCCATCACGTATTAATCTTACTTTAGATTTTCTAAGAATTGTTCCATCAGTAACAAAACAACCAGCAATAGTACCAACTTTAGTAATTGAGAAAGTTTCTCTAATTTCTGCCGTACCCAAAATTTCTTCTTTAATTTCAGGAGAAAGCATTCCTTCCATGGCTTCTTTTATCTCATCAATAGCTCTATAAATTACTGAGTATAATCTAATATCAATTCCTTCTCCTTCAGCCATTTTTCGTGCTTGCATAGATGGGCGTACTTGGAAACCTATGATAATTGCATTTGATGCAGCGGCTAAAGTAACATCTGTTTCAGAAATTTGACCAACAGCTTTATGGATGATATTAACTTCAATTTCCTCAGTAGATAATTTTTGAAGCGAATCAGATAATGCTTCAATTGAACCATCAACATCACCTTTTACAATTACATTTAATTCTTTAAAGTCACCTACAGCTAGACGTCTACCAATTTCATCAAGTGTTAAGTGTTTCTTAGTTCTTAACCCTTGCTCACGTTTCAATTGCTCACGTTTAATGGCAATTTGCTTCGCTTCGCGTTCATCTTCAAGTATATTAAATGAATCACCGGCACTAGGAGCACCGTTGAAACCTAAAATGGATACTGGAATAGATGGACCTGCTTCTTTTACAGACTCACCTTTATCGTTATGCATAGCTTTTACTTTACCATAATGTTGACCCGCAATAATGAAATCTCCTATTTTTAATGTTCCAGCAGAAACCAAAATTGTCGTAACATAACCTCTCCCTTTATCAAGAGAAGCCTCCACAACTGTACCAGTTGCTAATTTATTTGGATTTGCTTTTAGTTCTAATAATTCGGCCTCTAATAAAACCTTTTCCAATAATTCTTCGATATTAGTTCCGTTTTTAGCCGAAATATCTTGACTTTGGAATTTTCCACCCCATTCTTCAACTAAGATAGATGGGTTCATTGCTGATAATTGTTCCTTTACTTTATCCGCATTTGCGCCTTCTTTATCAATTTTATTAATGGCAAATACCATTGGTACACCTGCAGCTTGAGCATGCGATATCGCCTCTTTCGTTTGAGGCATTACATCATCATCAGCCGCAACAATAATAATTGCAATATCTGTTACTTGAGCTCCCCTGGCACGCATAGCAGTAAATGCCTCGTGACCTGGAGTATCTAAAAATGTTATTTTTCTTCCACTTTCTCCAGTTACAGAATAAGCGCCAATATGTTGTGTAATACCACCGGCTTCACCCTCAGTTACGGTTGCATTCCTAATATAATCAAGTAAAGATGTTTTACCATGATCGACATGACCCATTACTGTAACAATTGGTGCACGATCTTCTAAATCTTCTGGTTTATCTTCTTCAATTATAATTGCTTCTTGTACTTCAGCACTAATAAACTCTGTTTCAAAGCCAAAATCTAACGCTACTAATTGAATTGTTTCGGCATCTAACCTCTGATTAATAGAAGCAAAAATTCCAGACGACATACAAGAACCAATGACCTCAGTTGCGGACACGTTCATCATACTTGCCAATTCTGACACAGTTACGAATTCCGTTAACTTTAAAATACCTTTTTCTAGCTCTTGTTGTTCTAGTTCTTGCTCACGTCTTTGTGCAACCAAGTCACGTTTTTCTCTTCTGAATTTAGCACCCTTTTTCTTTCCGCCTCCTTGTAAACGTGCCAAGGTTTCTTTAATTTCCTTTTGAATTTCAGCTTCTGTAGCTGGTGCTTTATCCTGCACTTTTCCTCTTCCTCTAGGTGGACCTCTTCTATCGCTTTGATGGTTTGCTCCTCTTGGCCCATTACCATTACCAGGTGTTGATTTACTTTCATCAACTTTTTTGATTCGTTTACGTTTCTTACGTTTATCGTCGTCTTTATCGCTTCGCTTTTTCTCAACTGGTAATACAATTTTTCCTACTACGGTTGGGCCGCTTAATTTTGTAGTTTTTGTAGTATACGTTTCTATTTCGGACGGCTTTTTGGAATCAGTTTTTTCAGTTTTTGGCGTATCGACAACTTCATCAATTTGTTCTACAGGTTTAGCAGGTTCTTCGGCAGATTTTTCAGCTTTGACTGGACGTTCCTTTTTCTTTTTGTCCGGTCTTGTTTTTTGATTTATGGCTGATAAATCAATTTTACCAACTACTTTAACTTTACCATCATCTTCTGGTTCTGGTTCAACTACCGGTTCTGGTGCTATTTCTTCCTCAACTTTTGTTTCAGGTTCAGAAGTGACCTCAGGCTCAGGCTCTAATGCCTTTTCTTCAGCTTTTGCTACCTCTTTCGCTTCCTTTTTTGATGCGGCTAATTCAGCAGCCTTCTTCTTTTTAAAAGACTCTAAATCAAAATCATCTTCAGATTCTGGTTTTTCTTCCACAACCTCATCAGATGATTTAACATCATTTAATGTAATGGTTTCGCGCTTTTCGCGCTTAACTGAAGCCTGTTGAGATTTCTCTTTCGCTGATTTATCTGCTGCAAATTCTTGCTCTAACATTTCTAAGACTTCACCTTCAATTTTGGTGGTTGGTTTAGAATCTATTTCGTGCCCATTTGTAGCCAAAAAATCAACAATAGTACTAATACTAACGTTAAACTCTCTTGCAACTTTGTTCAATCTTTTTGCCGTTCCTGCCATAAACTTTTCAGCTCTAATTCGCTATTAACTCTAATTTTAACTAATATTTTACTTTTATCCTAATAATTGATGAAAGAAAAATACTATTCAAATTCTGCATTTAACACTCTGAATACATCTTCAAGTGTTTCTATTTCTAAATCAGTTCTTTTAACTAAGTCGTCAATTTCCATTTCTAAAACAGATTTCGCCGAATCCAAACCAATTGACTTTAATTCTTTAATCACCCATCCATCAATTTCATCAGTAAATTCTGATAAATCAACATCATCAATGTCTTCTGCTCCTTCACGATATACATCAATTTCGTACCCAGTTAACTTACCGGCTAAACGAATATTAAATCCGCCTTTACCAATGGCTAAAGATACTTGATCTGGTTTCAAAAACACTTCTGCTCTAGTTTCATCTTCATTAATTTCAATAGACGTTACTTTAGCTGGTGATAGTGCTCTCTGAATATATAATTTTTCGTTATTGGTGTAATTAATTACATCAATGTTTTCGTTTCTTAACTCGCGAACGATTCCATGGATTCTGGCACCTTTCATTCCTACACAGGCACCAACTGGATCAATTCTATCATCATAAGATTCCACAGCCACTTTAGCTCTTTCACCTGGTACACGTACAATTTTCTTTATGGTAATCAAACCATCAAATACTTCTGGTACTTCTAATTCAAATAATCGTTCTAAAAACTCAGGAGCTGTTCTAGACAAAATAATAACCGGGTTATTATTTCTTAAGTCTACCTTCGCAACCACCGCTCTTATTGCTTCACCTTTTTTGAAATAATCAGATGGTATTTGTTCACTCTTAGGCATAATCAATTCATTCCCCTCGTCATCTAATACCAAGATTTCACGCTTCCATACCTGGTAAACTTCTCCAGTAACAATCTCACCAATTCTTTCTTTATATAATTTATAAATATGGTCTTTTTCAAGTTCCATAATTCTTGAAATCAAATTCTGACGCAAAGACAATACGTTTCTTCGTCCAAAATCATCCAATTTTAATTCCTCTGCAACTTCTTCCCCTACTTCAAAATCAGGTTCAATTTTAATCGCTTTCGATAAAGCTATCTCAAGATTTTCATCCTCAACTTCTCCGTCAGGTACAATCTCTCTGTTTATCCATATCTCTAAATCCCCTTTGTCAGGATTTATAATAACATCAACGTGGTCATCTGAACCATATCGCTTTTTCATCATTGAACGAAACACATCTTCCAAGATGCTCATCATTGTTTCTCTATCAATATTTTTGAAATCTTTAAATTCCGAAAAAGACTCAATTAAATCTAACGCATTCATACTTTGCTTTTATTTAAATGTAATTATCAAGTTAGTTTCTTTTATAGTATCCATTGAAATAGTGTGATCTGTTTCTATCCACTCCTTCTTCTTTCTTCCTTCAACCCTTACCTTTTCTTTTGAGGTTACTATAATTTCATTATCGTTTGCAGCTTTCAATTCACCCTCAATCTTTCCGTTTTCAAGTGTTTTTACTTTAACCTGCTTTCCTATATTTTTAATATACTGTTTCAAAACTCTAAATGGTTTTGACAATCCCGCCGAAGCCACCTCTAGAGAAAAATCTTGCACTTCTCTGTCCAAGTTGTGCTCAATATTTCTGCTCACTGCCATACAATCCTCTATGGATACACCTTCAGTTTCATGATCGATTTCTACCAATATTTGACTACCATTATTAATTGTGATATCCACAATATATAATGCAGTATTTCTATCCTGAATCCGCTCATTGGCTAAATCTTCTATGACTTGTTTTGTAATCATTTTGGCTTACAAAAAGAGGGGACGCTTAGTCCCCTCTTTTCTATTATTTTATTTTTAACAGTGCAAATATACCTATTTTATTAGGAATAGCAAATTATTGCTATAATTTTAATCTTATTCGTTTGCTGCCTTCCAAGCGTAATATAAGTCAAAATAGCTTTTCGTTTCTAAAATAACAATCCCTCCTGTAGTATCTCCATATTTTGCTGGAATACCACCAGTATAAACAGACATGGAATTAATGGCAACTCCTGGTACACTTTGCATGCTTTTCATTTTAACACCGTCAACAAAGTACACCACATCACCGGCCCGTGATCCGCGGATAATTAATTGATTATTCGCATTTAATTTAATATCCGAATTCATGCCAGCCAACATTGCTTTAGGGTTTTGGATATTTGGATTATGTTGAATGTCTGCTAAACGAATTTTACTGATATGCTCTAATTGCAATAATGGTTCAGAAGAGACTATAATTTCTGGCAATAATGAATCGTTCCTATCCGCTAAATAAATATCATATTTTGCAATAGATTCAGAATAAACGTTTATACCCGACAGTGTTCTTTTTCCTTCTTCTGAATGTTTAGCATGTAAATTATATAAACCCGCTTTTACTGCTTGAATTTTGAACTTTCCGTCCTGATTTGAGATTGTTCCAAGACGACTACCATTATAATCAATCCAAACTTCGGCAAAAGGTTTAGTTGTTACTGAATCACTTCTATATACAGTGCCCATTATCGTTCCGTCTCCTTGTTGTGCAAATCCAAAAGCACATATCATTATCACTCCTATTACTGCTACTAAATTTTTCATACTTATTTGTTTTTATTTGTTTCTATATTAGAGATGTAAAAACATGATTGATTCCATAAAAACTAAAAATTATACTTTGAAATATTATACTATTTTTACGTTATGAAAAGTGCCCTGCTTTGTTTTCTATTCTATTCTCAAGCCATTTTTTGCCAGAATTATATTTATGAAGAATTTGGTTTAAATGATGGCCTACCGAGTAACCAGGTATATGATATTTACCAAGCAAAAAATAATGTGATTTGGTTTGCAACTGACCGCGGCATTGCAAGTTATAACGGTTATGAATTTACGGCCTATGGTGTAAATGACGGGTTATTAGACAACTGCGTTTTGGATTTTTATCCTCAGGAAGATGGTAAAATTTATTGTGCAACAACTGATAATCAACTGTTTTATTTTAATGAAAGTTTCGACGGTTTTCATAAATATGAATATTCTGATACATTGAAGCAGTATTTGGATTATGGTCAGAAAATATCATCAATGTATATCGATTCTGCTAACAACTTCCATTTTGGATGTGATGTGCTATATCAAGAGTTGATCATTTCAATAAATGGTCAACCTATGTCAGAAAAGCTCCCTGTCTCTACTAGTACAATTAATTCGTTTTTCGTCACGTTTAAAAGTGATCAATCAAGGCATATATTTAACTACAAATCTATTAAAGAGGAATATTCTTCTGGTCATATTAGTTTTAAGTTTAACTACCCAGTTAATTATGACTTTCATTTCTCTTTATTTAACAACTACTATGCTTTCCTAAATCCCTTTTATGTATCACTAGTTGACAAAAAGGGATTTGAAATTGATCGAATTCAAAATAATTTGAGACCCACTTGTATTTCCGCAATTTCAAACGAACAACTATTTATTGGCTATTTATTTGGTGGAGGAAAAATAGTTAACAAGAAATTAGAAGTTCAAAAAGTATTTTTACCTAAAAAATCTGTTACCCGATTTTTAATAGATAAAGAAGGAAGTTATTGGTTTACTACACTTTACTCTGGTGTATTCTATTTAAAAAACCCAAACATTAACGCTATCAAAAATCCGATCAAAGAAGCAATTAGCTCTCTTTCTGTAAACAGCAGGAATGAGCTTGTTATCGGCTATGAGAATGGTTCAATTTCAAAACTAAAAAATAACCGAGAAGAAGTAACCATTGTTAAGCAAAATAATACTATCAGGGCATTTGTTGAGTACAATCCTTTTACGAAACAAAACGTCCTATACTCTAGTAATACATTTGATTTAGGATACCCTATAAAAATAGAGAATAGAAATTTTTCGCGAGGTATTGACGGATTGTACATAACAAAAATAGCAGAAGCAACAGATAAAAGGGTAATTACATCTAATTTAAAAAGTATATGGATCTATGACTTTATTAATAGTGAATACATTATTAGTCCGATAAACCTATCATTTAGAGCACATGATGCCTGCTTTTATAAAAATGATATTTATATGTGTTCAGTTGAGGGACTGCATGTACTTAGTAATGATGTTATTAAATTTTTGGGCGAAAAATCTAAATATCTAAACTATCGAGCGGATGATATAGATTTGAATACTCAGAAAAATGAACTGTATATAGCTACATTAGGTTCTGGATTAGTAGTTTTTAATAAAGACACAGATTCAGTTTACGCCATTCAAGAAAAGGATGGATTATTTAATAATATTGTTAATGAGGTCTATGTTGAAAATGAGAATGATATTTGGGCTTGCACCAATTCTGGGCTAAACAAAATTCATTTTAAGAATGACGGGACTTATCAAATTACAGGAATAAGAAGTACAGACGGTTTGCCAAATGATGGAATAACGGATATCGAAATCATCAACGATACTGTTTGGATTGGATCGAAAAAAGGTTTAGTATACTGCGACAAATCACTTTTCGACTCTAAAATAAATACAGTTGACTATCCAATTGAAATTAGACAAATGAAGATTAATGATTCTATTGTTTATGAGGACAGTATTCCAGAACTATCTTATGAGCAAAATAGAATAGATTTTTTTGTAGAAACTGCTTCACAAAAATACGGCGATAAAGTGAACTATAAGTATAGGTTAGTTGGTTTAGAAAAAGACTATCATATTAGCAAGCACCGTGAAATCAATTATAGCTCTTTACCACCAGGTAAGTATATTTTTACAGTACAATCCATTAATGAAGACGGCGACGTTTTATCCGATCCTCTTGATTTCCCTTTTACCATTAATCCACCATATTGGAAAACTTGGTGGTTTAGAATTCTAATTATTTTAAGTGTTTTCAGTGTCATTTATTTGTTTTTCAAGTTGAGAATTCTCTCATACAATAAGAGCATATCAGGTGAATTGATGAGATTAGCATTGAAACGCCTAAAAAGAAAAGAGAAGTATTTCGTTTTTAAAGATGGCACACGTGAAAAACGGATTAAATCAGACACTATCACTTACGTTAAATCTGATGGTAACTACTTAAGAGTTTTTACTGAAAACAAAAGTTTTCTAATTCGTTGTAAAATTGGTGATTTTATTGCATTAACTCCTGACCCCAAAGAATTTTTAAGGATACACCGTTCATACATTATTAGAATTGACAAAGTGGATTCTAAAGGAAAGCAAGAAGTGACTGTTAAAGGACAAAAAATTCCAGTGAGTGGCACTTATGAAAGTGAATT
>JBGCFR010000048.1:0-3648 GCA_045107045.1 Crocinitomicaceae bacterium | reverse complement strand
CCTAACGGTTTTGCGTATGAAACGGTGCGATTTTGGGCGGCAGCTTCGGCGTGAATCAATTTGCGGCAGCAAATGTGGGAAGCATCGCTTGTCGATGCGTGCGATTCAGCGCGAGTAGGAGCCGCTTTTGACGTTTCATTCGGTTGGATCTAAGATAGACAAAAAAAGTAGGAAGTTTAATTCTTATAACCAACTAAGCCATAATACATATGCTTTGTTGTAAGTAGTTTTTTCATTCCGCAAGATTTGATTTAGCTATTCTTTTTTTTGCGTTATTTAAATCGGATTCACTCTCCCAAACATCCACTTTGCTATTTTCCGTGTAATAGTTCTCAATGAATAAATCAGCAAATTGGTCAGCAGTCAATTCAGTTCCGCTATTCCGTGAGATTTCAGAATTCCTTAACCATAGGTCTATAATTGCAATTTCCATTTTGTCGGATAAATTCAGAACTTTTTTTATTGTTTTTTTCCAGTCATTAAAGTCAGTAGAAAATACTTTGTCCAGATTCATATTTTTAATCAGTTCATTTTTTTCGGTCGGCAATTGTTTCAGGGTATCCAATATGAAGGCTTTGAAAAATATGTCAATGTTCATTAATTCTAAATTTTAATTCCAAGCAACACAATAAAAGCGAATATTAAACAAATGATAGAAAAGATTCTAAAAAAGATTTTCATCCCTTTAAAAATTCCTGGTGCTTTCTCAATCAATTTAGGGTTATGTTTATTATGAAACATTAATTGAAACTTTACAATTATAGGTCCAACGAACCAAAATAGTAAAGCTGCCAAAATGAAAAATAAAGTAGGTTTTAAATTATCCATTATTGTGGGTCAAAATTACTTACAACGTGTTCGTGTATGGTTAGTTGCGGACAAGTACACGATGTATATTCCGCAATACAATATAGTAAAATGTACACAAAGATCGTCGTCTTAGCCAGCAGAAGCAATTAATTATACACGTTGTTAGCAACTGCCTTTATTCACATATTTAAAGATATACTCTTACTTGCCACGTTCAATTTCGTCTTTAATATTTTGCAAGGCTTCTTTATAGTAATCAAGATTTTGATCATTGTTTTTAATTGCTGTATCTAAAGCTTTCTGATAACTTGCTAACGAAGCATTTAAATCTCCATTTATTTTCAGAGCCTCTCCGTAGCTATCAAATACATTTGGTGAGTTGCGGAAAAGTATTGTATTAGATTTTAGGATACATAAAGCGATTTTTGGCTTATTCAAGTTCAATAAATATTCATAACCTAAGGTATTGATATCCCATTCACCAAAAAGTCCAGCATCCACAAAATTTGATATACTTTTACTAATATTAATTTCTGAATCTTCTTTCCTGTATTCGTCAAGATGTTTGTTTAGCTCTTTATGTAATTGGATATAATTTTCGGTTTTATTTTTCCGCTGAGTTTCGGCTGCCTCTTTGGCTAGTGTATATGCTTGTTCAAATGTTTCTTCTTTTGTTGTTTTAATATCAGGTGTCACACCTGTTCCTTCCCAGCTTGTATTCGTAATAGGATTAATTGCTCGACCTGAGGGAATAAAGACCGCAAGATCTTTATTGATTTCTCTTGTTCCTCCTGGATTGGCACCACCACCGGAAGTTTGTCCGATTAATGTAGCTCTTTTTTGAGTTTGCATATTATAAGAAAATTCCTCTGCACCAGAGAAAGTTCTTTCACTTATCATTACAAATAAAGGCACATTGTCAATTTTTTTTCCACCTACTTCCTCTAAAGTCCAATATTCCTCTGTTCGATTGCCTTCTCGATAGTAGAGACTATTTAGATGTAACTTTTGTTTAAAAAAATAACTGCATAAATACTGAACCATAGATGGGTCTCCTCCGCCATTTTTGGTTAAATCAATTATTACTGCATCAGCTTGAGACATTAATTTCATATAAGCATCTGCAATTTCTTTAGCTCTATCTATTCCTGCAAAACCTCTTAGATCTAAATACGCAACATTCCCTTCCAATAATTTTATTTCTTGAAACCCGTGATTAAAGTTTCTGTAATTATTAATCTGGTCCATACGCTGTTCTGCTTTTCTTTCCAACGAGTTCTCTGGTGCTATATATGGCTTATTGGCCATAATACGCATATGCTTATCCTTGTTGATACTTTGGACTGATTCAGTGAGTGCATTCGCAAATGTTTGATGGTCTTTATAACTATCAAAATGCCCGGATTGATATTCCGTATTTAGATGTTTACTAGTTTTTTGTGCGATATCGGGATAGATGTAAAAATCGTTAATTAAAGTAGACAGTTTTTTAATGACATCTTTTTTGTAATCATTGGTCAAAGTTGTCTCTTGACTAAATGAAAATTGAGTTAGCAGTATGAATAAGATTATTACTGGGCATTTCATATATATATTTTTCATTAAGGCGATATTTTTTTGGTTCAAAACAAATAGCAATTCCTTTTCTTTGGTTGTTGCTAACGGTTTTGCATATGCTTTGTGGCGATTTTTGCGGCTGAATCGGCAGAACGCGATTTGCGCAGCAAATGCGGGAAGCAGAGCATACCTCTGCGTGAGATTCAGCGTGAGTAGGCGCCGCGTTGCGGATCTATCCGCTGTATCAAGTTACAATAATTTGTGCAGAGTGCAACTTATACCGTAGATGAGCCATAATACATATGCTTTGTTAGCACCAGTTTTTATATTCTCAGCTCTCCCTTTAAAATTATTTGAGCTTCACTTTTTATTGTCAATTTGCTGTCACTAATTAATTCTACTTCCATAAATCCAGTTCTTTCAGAACATTGAAAAGAATTCATTTTCTTTTTATTCAGCCTTTCAGCCCAGTATTTTGCTAAAAAAGTATGAGTTCCCCCAGTTACAGGGTCTTCATTTGTTCCACTCCAAGGCCAAAAATATCGTGATTCAAAGTCAAAGTCGTTTTTATCAGATATTGCAGTAACTAATACTCCATTTATTGAAGTATGAGAAGCTTTTAATTTTTCGAAATTAGGAGCGATATTATTTAAAAGTTGACAACTTTCTATCTCAATCAGTAAAATGTTAGTTTCTTTATTAAACACACTATTCAATACTTTTTCTATTCCGAGTGCTTTTAATAATTCGTCAGGAGTATTTTGTGAAATTGTATCATAAATAGGGAATTCCATTTCAATTTTTTCTTTATATTTTTTAATCATTAAATCCAAATTCTGAATATTCTTAAAGTGAATATCATTCATTTTAGGATTAATCTCAAAAAGAACTTTTGATGATGCTAGTGTTGCGTGTCCGCAAAGTGGAATTTCCATTACTGGAGAAAAGTATCTTATTGAGTATTTGTTAGGTTTATCAATTAGAGTTACAAATGCAGTTTCAGAAAGTCCTAATTCTTTTGCGATAGACAGCATTTGCTCATCAGTCATTTTTTGATTTAAAAGACAAACTCCAGCAGGGTTTCCTTTAACAGGTTTGTCGGTAAAAGAATCCACTATGTAGGTTTCTATTTTTGTCATCTTTCGTAATTGGTGCTAACGGTTGAGCTATGAACAGTACAGGAGCAAACTGGCGTTTGCTTTCCGCCACGCACATAGCAAAAGCTTTTTGTTTTGTTTTTTCTTTTTATTGTTTAAAGCAAAATCCCAAAGATTTTGCGGT